>NZ_JSBW02000096.1 GCF_000772705.2 Xanthomonas vasicola | reverse complement strand
TTGCGATGACATCCTTCAGTGCATGGTTTTCCATCGCGAGCTCGGCATACATGCGTTTGAGCTTGCTGTGCTCGGTCTCCAGGTCGCGAAGGCGCTGCACATCAGCGGCCTCCATGCCACCGTACTTGGACTTCCAGACGTAGTACGTGGCGTCGGAAATACCCAGCTCACGGCACACATCCTTGACCTGGCGGCCGCCCTCCACCTGCTTCAGCGTGGCGACAATCTGGCTCTCGGTGAACTTGCTCTTGCGCATCGTTGGTCTCCTTGGTGGCTAGTGTGCCGGAGACCTCTAACTATGGATGGATCAATTTTACGGGGAGTCGACAGGAAGATCAACCTGGGCAACGTGCGAGCAAAGCGCCTGCCCGAAGGCCACAGCGATCGCGTCACGCGGACGCAGCGCGCCCTGCAGATCCTGGGTGTGCCCTGATGGTCACGCGCTTGATCGTCTTGCTGGCGCTGATTGCAGTGCTCGTCGGTGGCTGCGTGTGGCAAGAGCAGCGTGTCAGCGCAGCGCAGCAAGACCGCGATACCGCGCTGCAGGCCAAGCGTCGGGCCGAGGCGGAACGCGACAGCGCCAAAGGCTCCACCACTGTCGTGACGCAGTACGTCGACCGCGTGCAGATCGTGCGCGAAGCCGGCGCCACCATCACCCGCGAGATCCCGATCTATGTCACCCAGAAAGCCGATGCTGCTTGCGCTATCCCTGCTGGCTTTGTGCGGCTGCACGACGCCGCCGCCACGGGCAACCCTGCCGGGCCGCCCACCGCAGATCCTGATGCGCCGGCCCCCGGCATTACGCTCTCTGGCATTGCCGGTACCGTCGCCGACAACTACACCAGCTGCCACGCCACCGCCGCGCAGCTGAGCGCGCTGCAGGACTGGATCGACTTGCATCTGCCGGAGCCGGCGCCATGATCAAGCCCGCCAGCCTGCGCGCGCATCTGGTCGAGGCGCTGCCAGACCTGGCACGTGATGCCGACCGGCTGCTGGTGTTTATCGACGCCGGCAGCCTGGTCAGCACGTACCAGCCGGGGCTGTCGTTCGAATACCAGTACACGCTCAACCTGATCCTGACCGACTACGCCGGCCATCCCAACAGCGTGATGCTGCCGCTGCTGGAATGGGTGCAGGCCAATCAGTCCGAGCTGCTCTCCAATACGGCGCGCCGTGGCGACATCACCTTCGAGGCCGACATCCTCGCCAACGACGCGGTGGACCTGTCGATCAAGTTGCCGCTGACCGAGCGCGTGGTGGTCACAGCAAAAGCCGGCGGCGGTTATGACATGACCCATGCGCCCGAGCCGGTGATCGATCCGACATGGATGAGCTGACCGCACTGGAGAACTGGGCCGCGCCATTACTGGCGCGCCTGCAGCCGGGCGAACGCCGAACGCTAGCGCGCAAGATAGGAACGGAACTACGGCGCTCGCAAAGCCAGCGCATCGGTAAACAGCAGGCGCCTGACGGTTCGCAGTACGCCCCGCGCAAGCAGCAGCTGCGGCAGAAGTCCGGCCGGGTCAAACGCACCAAGATGTTTGCCAAGCTGCGGCAAGCGAGGTTTCTCAAGGTCAGCGCCAGTCCTAATGCTGTGAGTGTGGGATTTGTAGGGCGCGTTTCTCGTATCGCTCGCGTGCATCAAGAGGGCCTTACGGAGAGGGTGCGCCCTAATGGCCCCAGGACACGCTTTAGCAAGCGTGAAATCTTAGGCTTAACACGAGAAGATCGTCAGCTGATAAGCAGATCCCTCCTGAGTCATATCTTATATTTTTCGAGTCCCGGACATTGAAGCCCCGGACGCTTCCACGACCTCTTTGGGAGAAGTAGCTGGGTGCTCAGTGATAAGTGAATTTAAAGCATTCTTACTCTTATCTTCCATGCCCAGATGATCTTTGAGCAGTTGCATCTTCAAGATCATGCGCTCTTTGAATATTTCATCCTCATCCATATCTAAATCTTCCGCGCTTGCATAGGTAGTGTCCCTGGCGACCACCAGCAATTTCGCCAGAGCTAGTCGCTCGCCGTGTATTTCGATCAACTTACTAAGTAAAATATGCGATATTTTCACCATCAGAGTGAAGGCAATAACGGTCGCAATTGTATATGGCGCACGCTGCAAGAGGTTAGAGTAGGCTTGAATTGGAGTGGCTGCAGCAATCTTTGCAAAATTCCAGCCGGCAGTAAGAAGAAAGCCCAGCGCCGTGATCGCCCCACACAATGGAACTATTGAAAGTCCAGCATACCACCACGACTGCTTCCTTCCTTCCAGCACAAAATCAGAATACTCATCCGATATTAGACGGCGATCCTTAATAAGGTCTTTTAACTCATGCCTGGTTTCGCCAACTTTGGCGTTCAGCTGAGTAAGCTCGCTTTCGACTTGTTGCTTTGTATTTTGAGCTATCCTCGCTTCTTCTCGAACCTTTTCCAACTCTGAAGCAAGCAAGATTGCCGTTTCCTTGAGCTTCGTTAGCTGAGAGCCGTGTCTATCAACTTCATTAATAAGATTAGCCTTTTCTGATTCAGCCGCCTCCACCTCTCCATTTATCGCATCTCTGGCGGCCTCTGACTCTTCAATGTTTGACTTTAAAGTGGTGACATACTCGTCAAGACCGTCTCTGATTTTCAGGCCAGTGCGCAAGTCCTCAGCCGCAGACTCGAGTTGTTTTAACGAATATCCGGTTGCCTCAATTTTAACAATAGTCAACAGTGATTTCGAGCCAATTATCTCCACCTCGAAACCACTGCAAAACTGATCTAAAAATGCATGCGCATAAGTAGAGCCGGAGCTGCGATACAGTTTGCGTCGCTCTGATAGAGCACCGTCAACTCCAATCGCTTTAACAACTAAAGACTTAACTAACGCCTCTGGATCAGGACTATAAAATCTTACGACTCGAATATAAAGGCTTTCGGGCAGGGAGTATGCAGAAAAGCCACCTCTCTTCATGCTGACCGGCTTAGTCGAATTCTTATTTAGAAGGCCTTTAATGCGTGCAGATTTGGTTATTAGTTTGCCTACCAAGACATCACCTACCTGAGGCAAAGTCTTTTCCAGCTGCTGAACTGCATTTTCGACATCACCAGATTTAATCTCCATCTCTCCCCCAAATAAGAGTGACAATCGTCGCAAGTATAACGCTGGCGTACACGCCGTCCCGCTAGCACGAGCGGATCACGACGCCTGATCATACTTTATAGAACCCTGAGCATTGAGATGGCCTCTTTTACTGCAGTAGATCTATCAAGGCTTCAAGCACCAGACCTGATCGAGGCGCTGGACTTCGAGACGATCTTCGCTGAGGCACTTGCCCAGTTTCGTCGACTGTTACCGGAATTTTCAGCGCTCACGGAAGCTGACCCGGTCTACAAGCTCCTGCAGCTATTCGCAGCCCGCGAGTTGCTGATCCGCCAGCGCGCCAACGATAAGGCGCAGCAGACGATGCTGGCCTTCGCCACCGGCACCAACCTCGATCACCTGGGCGCTCTATTCGGAGTGGCGCGCCTGGTGCTAGATCCGGGGCAACAGGAAACGGGCGTTGCGCCGACCTACGAGTCAGACGTGGACTTCCGCCGCCGCATCCAGCTCGCGCCGGAGGGTTTCAGCGTTGCCGGCCCGGAGGGCGCCTACATCTATCACGCACTCAGCGCGGCAGCCGATGTCATGGACGCCAGTGCCACCAGCCCCGCACCCGGGCATGTGCTGGTCACCGTGCAATCGCGCACCGGCGATGGCACGGCTCCCCAGTCATTGCTGGACCAGGTCGCGGCGATCCTCACCAACGACGACGTGCGCCCGCTGACCGACAGTGTCACGGTCCTGAGCGCCCAGATCGTCCCGTATGCCATTCGTGGGCGTGTCTACACCTACGCCGGCCCCGACTCGGCGGTCGTCATGCGCGAGGCGTTGCGCAGCCTGCAGGCGTATCTGGATGAGGCACATCGCATCGGTCGCGACGTGCCGGAGTCAGCGATCAAGGCCAAGTTGTTCGCAGACGGCGTGCAGCGTGTTGAGTTGGACGCGCCTGCAGCCGACATTCGGATCAGCCGCACGCAGGCTGCGTACTGCACCGCGATCGACATCGTGCACGCCGGCATCGATGAGTAACTCCCCGCTGCCACCCAACGCCACGCCGATGGAGCGCGCCCTGGCCGCCGTCACCGAGCGCCTGGGAGCCATCCCGCTGCCGTACCCGGACCTCTGGAACCCAGACACATGCCCGGCCGGCCATCTGCCGTGGCTGGCCTGGACGCTATCGGTAGATGATTGGAAGGCCGACTGGAGCGATGCGGTTAAACGCTCACGTCTGCGTAGCGCCATGGCGATCCAACGCCGCAAAGGCACAGCCAACAGCGTGCGCATGGTCGTCGAGTCGTTCGGCGGCGCGGTGGCCATCCGCGAGTGGTGGCAGACCGAGCCACGCGGCCAGCCGCACACCTTCGAGCTTACGCTGACGCTGACCGGCACCGATGGCCAGACCGCGACGTCGCGCTTCGTCAATGAAGTCATTGCCGAAGTCGAGCGCACCAAGCCTGTCCGCTCCCACTTCACTTTCACCCAGGGATTCCAAGCAGAAGCCCGCATCGGCATGCTGGCCGTTGCGCGGCCAGCCGTCTACCGACGGTTGCTGATGGACGCCCAGTAACTGGACACCGACATGCCCGGTCTCAAACTCCAAGTCACCACCGCTGGCCGTGCCGCGCTGGTCAATGCACCGAACACCGGCACCAATGCGGTGCTGATCAGCCATGTTGGCATCGCAAACGCGCCGTTTAGCGCCTCAGCCGCGTTGACCGCGTTACCCGGCGAAATCATGCGTGTAGCAGCAGTTGGCGGGACCATTACCGCTGACGACACCATCCACGTGTCCATCCGCGATGAGTCCGATGCCGTCTATGACTGTTACGGGTTCGGCCTGTACCTGTCCAACGGCACACTGTTCGCCGTCTATAGCCAGCCGACGCTTCTACTGGGCAAGGCCGCCGCAGCCATGATGCTGCTCGCTCTCGATGCGGTGTTTGCTGACATCGACGTACAGCAAATCATGTTCGGCGGCACCAACTTCACCGACCCGGCCGCCACGACCGACGTGGCCGGGATCGTCGAGCTAGCGACTGAAGAAGAAGCCGCTGCAGGCAACGACAAGATCCGCGTCATTACCGCATGGCTGTTGAAGAAGATCTTGGACGCTCGCCTGGGTGCCGGCGCTCCATCCGCGTTCATTCGAGGACTGCTCGGCCTGACAAGCGCTGCGCTGCTGCGCACCGCACTCGAACTGAAGGGCGCAGCCCTGAAGGACGAAGGTGCCGGCAACAATTTGGATGCTGACAAGCTCGACGGGCAGCACGGCGTTTACTACCGCGCGTGGGAAAATCTGACTGGCGTCCCTACCACAGCGACTAAGTGGCCATCGTGGGACCAAGTCGGCAACAAGCCGCAAACCTTCACACCTGCGGACCACTCACACACCAACTACGTGGCCAAGTCAGGGGACACGATGACCGGACAGCTCACCGTCACGCGTCTGGGGATCAACATCAGCGGCGGCGCACAGGGCGCATTTGATGCCGTCATTTCAGGCGCCGGGCGCGTGCTCATGCGCGACTATGGCAATGGCACGCCAGTAGTAGATTTCGTCAATACGGCGAACAACGCTTGGGTTGCCGGTCGCATTCGGACCGGCGCTAACCCGCTCTACCTCGAAACTACGCAGGTCGCCGTCACGGGTGCAGGCTCGTTTGGCGGATCCGTGCATGCAGATAGCTTTAGCTCTGCATCGGGCTATTTCATCAGCAAGAGCAATGTGACTGTCCTCGGAGCTGAGGGCGGCGCAAGCGTCTATCTTCGTCCCAATGGCGCGTTCAACGCCACGGCAGAAGCAGTACTAAACACGGCAGGCAGCCTGCTATTGCGCCCAACTGTGAGCCAACCAGGCAATGGCATAAACAGTTTTGCTTACCTGAGCTCAGGCAGCTTCGGGGGCGGTTTCGGCCTGATTGATGGTGCCTACAACATCGGCTTTTGGAGCGAGAACGGTCATCTCCGTATCGGCATGGCGACGAACAATGGGGCGTTGCAGCAGCGCATGGGGCTGACCACGTCTGGCGCGCTTTCTGCAGTGGGCGGTTTTGACTTCGGCTCGTCTCGCAAGCTCAAAAACATCATTGGCGCGTTGCCTTATGGCCTGGCCGAGGTGGAACAAGTCACCACGCTGCTGGGGCGCTACAAGGAACAGTACAACCCGGATGGACGGATGCGCCTGTTCTTCGATGCAGAGCAGCTGCTGGAACTCATGCCCGAGACAGTGGACGCACACGGCGTGAGCTTTGACGGTGAGCTGGTGCCATCGGTCCACATCGATCAGCTCCTGCCGGTCGCATTCAATGCCATCAAGCAACTGTCCACCGCCGTTCGGCGGCTGCAGGCAGACCTCGCTGACCTCCGACCCATCCACTGATCCATAGGCTGACCCATGACCAATTCTCGAATTCGCACACTCGCACCAGGCGTTGACGTTGAGCGCATCGCGGTGGAGTCCCATTTCTTCTACGACCCGCTGACCGGTGTGGCAAACGTCGTTTTCCAAGGCATGGAGTTCCTGCTGCTGGATGGTGCTGTGAACAAGATGCTGGACGGCCGGGAGCCGCTCACCACCACCTCAGATGCGATTGCGACCCGCACGTTCGCCACCGATCTCGTCGATCCTGTAACCGGCCAGGATTTATCCAATGTCAGCGCTGCCGGCGTGGTCGTGTATTTGAAGGCCGTCTATGACCGCCTCCACAACGAGGCAGCTGCGGTGCAGCCGCCAGCGGTCGCCTAGTCATGGCGACGGGATACCGCTCAGGTGCGGGACTCGACTTCGACGATGTCTTTGACCTCTACGTGCAAGGGGATATCGGCGGCGTGTCGGGCTACCGTTCCAGCGACGGCAACGATCTGCACCGTCGGTATGCGCCATTGGCGTTCGGCAGCAGAGCGCCGGACGTCGGCTACCGCGACAATGCCGGTTCGGATCTCAGCAACCGTTGGGCTAGCAAGGGCAGCGCCGTCTATACGCTCTCCAACAACGGGGTTCACTACTACGCAGGCAGCCAGGCAGCCACGTCCGAGGGCGGTAGCCAGACGGCAAGCGTTTCGTTCTCGATTCGGGCCAATGGGACGTGGGGGCTCGGCCTCTCGGGTAAAGCGGTGAGCGGTTCTCCAACTTCCGGAACGTGGCTACCTAGCGGTCAGCCGGCGAGCAACTATTCTGTGCAGCTAGATTTTGCCGTTTCCTGGCTGCGTGGCAATCGCAATGGGTCATCTTCCAACTCGGCTGCGAACTACTCGGCAATGACCGGTGACTACGGTTGCAGCATCACGTCCACAGCGCTGTCGGGATCTGGCAACGAGTGCTATGGGGAAGGCAAACTGACGATTCGGATCCGCAACAATGCCACTGGCTATGTTTCTACCACTGCCATTTCGTTCGTCGCCGAAGCAGTAGGCTTCGCCTGACGCTTGGTCCAGCGCATACTGGATCGCAGAGTGCGGCGCGTGCCTTCGCTTGATTGGATGCACCCGACCGCGATCCGTGTAGGTACGCGTTGTACGCATCAATTCGAGTGCGCCACAGCACGCAGCCGCTGACCATGGCTGCATGGGCACCGCATCCTCCGCACTGAGTAACGCCATTCGCCTCGGCACTGTGGCCGAGGTGAATCTCGCCACCGCGCGATGTCGCGTGCAGGTCGGCGAGATGCTGACCGATTATCTGCACTGGGTGGTCACGCTGGCCGGCACCACCATCATCTGGTCGGCGCCGGCAATTGGCGAACAAGTCGTGGTGCTGTCCCCGGCCGGTGACCTGGCCGACGGCATGGTGCTGCGCGGCTTGTACTCCGACCAATTCGCAGCACCTGCCGCCTCTGACACACTGCACGTGTTGCGCTTTGCCGATGGCGCGCAGCTGCAGTACGACACCGACGCGCACGCGCTGCAGGCCACGTTGCCCAGCGGCGGCACCGCCACGATCACCGCCGATGGCGGCATCACCCTCAACGGTCCGCTGACCGTCAACGGCAACACGCAGATCAACGGCGACGCCGGCATCACCGGCACGGCCACGGTCGACACCGACGTGCTCGGCGGCGGGATCAGCCTCAAGAACCACAAGACCACCGGCGTGACCGCCGGCAGCGCGCTCAGCGGTGGACCGCAGTGATCGGCGTCGATGCCACTACTGGGCGTGTGATCGATGGCGAGCAGCATCTGGCCCAGTCGATCGCCTGCATCCTCACCACGCCCATCGGCACGCGCGAGCAGCGCCGCGACTTCGGCTCGCTGCTGCCCGAACTGATCGACCAGCCGTTTAACGGCGCTACCCGCACGCTGCTCTACGGCGCCACCGCCACCGCATTGATGCGCTGGGAACCTCGCCTGCGCCTGACCCACGTCGACCTGGTGCTCGGTGACGCACCTGGCAGCTTCGTACTGACCATCGAAGGCGAACGCACCGACGTTGCCCCCGCCAATGCGCGCTCGCGTATGACCATCCCGCTCCGCTTCCGCTCGTCCTGATCGAGGAATCTATGTCCACTGCCTACCACCACGGCGTCCGCGTCATCGAAGTCAGCGCAGGCACGCGCACCATCCGCACCGTCTCCACCGCCGTCGTCGGCCTGGTCGCCACGGCTTCCGATGCGGATGAGAAGGTCTTTCCACTCAACAAGGCGGTGCTGATCACCGATGTGCTGGGTGCGATCGCCAGCGCCGGCACCAAGGGCACCTTGCGCGCCACGCTGCGGGGCATCGCAGACCAGACCAACCCGGTGACCATCGTCGTGCGTGTGGCCGAAGACGAGGACGCGGCCAAGACCACTAGCAATGTCATCGGCGAGGCCAAGCCCAGCGGCTACACCGGCCTGTATGCGCTGCTCGCCGCGCAAGCGCAGCTGGGCGTGCGCCCGCGCATCCTGGGCGCGCCGGGTCTGGACGCGCTGCCGGTGGCGAAAGCATTGGCGACGATTGCCAAAAAGCTGCGCGCGATGGCCTACGCACGCCCGGTTGCCGAGAGCGTCGCCGATGCCATCACCTACCGCGCTGAGTTCGGCGACCGCGAGCTGATGCTGATCTGGCCGGACTTCCTGGCCTTCGACACTGCCACCAGCACCACGACCGCCGCGTATGCCACCGCGCGTGCGCTCGGCCTACGCGCCAAGATCGACACCGAGCAAGGCTGGCACAAGAGCCTGTCCAACGTGCCCGTGGCTGGCGTCACCGGCATCTCGAAAGATGTGCATTGGGATCTGCAGGATCCCGCCACCGATGCCGGCGTGCTCAACGAAGGCGACATCACCACGTTGGTGACCTTCAACGGCCAACGCTTCTGGGGATCGCGCACGTGCGCCGAGGACAGCATGTTCGCGTTCGAGACGGCCACGCGCACCGCGCAAATCCTGGCCGACACCATCGCCGAGGGCGTGGCGTTCTACGTCGACAAGCCGATGCATCCCTCGTTGGTCAAAGACTTGCTAGAAACGATCAACGCCAAGTTCCGCGACCTGAAGTCGTCGGGCTATCTGATCGATGCCAACGCCTGGTACGACGGCACCGTCAACAGCGCCACCACGCTCGCCGATGGCGCGCTGCGGATCGACTACGACTACACGCCAGTGCCGCCGCTGGAGAACCTGCAGCTGTACCAGAAGATCACCACCAGCTACCTGGCCGACTTCGCCGAGCGCGTCAACGCGTAACGCACCGATCTGATTCCCGGAGAACCCCATGGCGTTGCCCAAGAAACTCAAGGCGCTCAACCTGTTCAACGACGGTGAGAGCTATCTCGGCCAAGTGGTCGAAGTAAAGCTGCCCACGCTGTCCCGCAAGATGGAGGAATATCGCGGCGGCGGCATGAATGGGCCGGTCGATATCGACTTCGGCCAGGAAAAGATCGAGCTCGAATGGAAGTGCGGCGGGCTGATGCGCGGTGTACTCAACCAGTACGGCGCCACCACGCACAATGCCGTGCAGCTGCGCTTTGCCGGCGCATATCAACGCGACGACACTGCCGAGGTGGATGCGGTAGAAGTGGTCGTGCGCGGCCGCCATAGCGAGATTGATCCGGGCACTGGCAAGTCCGGTGATGACACGGAGTTTTCGGTCAAGACCTCGGCCAGCTACTACAAGCTGACCATCAACGGCGCCACCGTTATCGAGATCGATCTGGTCAACATGACCGAGATCGTCAACGGCGTGGATCTGCTCGCCGCCCAACGCCGCGCCATCGGCGCCTGACCCTTCCGGCCTGGCGCTGCCAGGCCACAGCCTTGAGAGCTTCCGATGACCCCGACCTTTTCCCCAGCCGTTCCCCTTGACCAGCCCATCGTGCGCGGCGAGCAGACTATCACCCAGATCAACGTGCGCAAGCCCGGTGCCGGCGAGCTGCGTGGCTTGAAACTCACCGACGTGCTGCAGCTGGATGTCACCGCACTGGCAACGCTGCTGCCGCGCATTTCTTCGCCCACGCTGACCAACGCCGACGTCAATGCGATGGATCCGGCCGACCTGCTGGCGGTAGGCCAGGAGGTGCAGGTTTTTTTCTTGCCGAAGGCCCAGAGGGAAACGGATTTTCCGACTGCGTAGAGGATGCGATGGCCGACATCGCGGCCATTTTCCACTGGCCGCCGTCTGAAATGGACAGCTGGTCGCTGCACGAACTCACGGCGTGGCGCGAGCGTGCCCGCCTGCGAAGCGGAGCCGAATGATGCCCCACCCGAATCCCGAGGCCGCCTAAATGGCGGCCTCTGACAACCTGCGCCTGCAGGTCATCCTGGCCGCCGTCGATCGCGCCACCGGCCCGTTCAAACGTGTACTCAGTGGCAGCCGTGGCGTTGCCACCGCACTGCGCAATCAGCGCGACGCGCTGCGTCAGCTCAACAGCCAGCACCGCGATATCGGCGCCTACCGCGAGCAGGTGGCCACGGCGCAGCGCGCCAAGGCCGCGCTCGATGCGCAGCGGCAATCGGTGCGCACGCTTGCCCAACAGATCAAGGCCGCCGGCACGCCTACCGCTGCCATGAATGCCGAATTCGAGCGCGCCGTGCGCACCGCACGCGAACTCAAGACTGCGCACGGTGCGCAGGAGGCCGGCCTGCAGCGCTTGCGTGGTCGCTTGGAAACGGCCGGGATCAGCACGCGTGAGCTGGTCACGCATGAGCGCCGTTTGCGCAGCGAGATCGAGAGCACCAATACCGCGATGCGCGCTCAGCAGCAGCGCTTGGCGGCGATCGACGCTGCACAGCGTCGCAGCGCCCGGATCCACAGCGCCGGCCTGCAGGCGAGTGCCTACGGCGCCGGCATGGCGTTCGCCGGCAAGCGTGCACTGGGCGCCGCGGTGCTGCCGATCAGCGATGCGATGGAGTTCGAGTCCGCCATGGCCGACGTGCGCAAGGTCGTGGACTTCAAGACGCCGCAGCAGTTTGCGCAGATGGGGCGCGATGTCGAAAACCTCTCCATGCGCCTGCCCATGCTGCCAGCCGATATCGCCAAGATCGTCGCCGCTGCCGGCCAGGCCGCCATCCCGCGTCAGGAGCTGGTGCGCTTCGCCGAGGACGCGGCCAAGATGGGCGTGGCCTTCGACAGCAGCGCCGAGGAAGCCGGCCAGACCATGGCCACCTGGCGCACCGCGTTTCGCATGGGCCAGGCGGAGGTGGTCGTGCTGGCCGACAAGATCAACTACCTCGGCAACACCGGCCCTGCCAGCGTCAATAAGATCAGCGCGGTGGTGAACCGCATTGGTGCCCTGGGCGAAGTCGCCGGCCTGCAGAGCGGGCCACTGGCCGCGCTGGGCGCCACCGTCGCCGGCATGGGCATCGAGTCGGAAGTCTCGGCCACCGGCATCAAGAACATGCTGCTCACGCTGGCCTCGGGCGAGTCGGCCACCAAGAGCCAACGCGAGGCCTTCGACAAGCTGGGCATCAAGGCCACCTCCATGGCCCAGGTCATGCAGGAGGACGCAGGCGGGGCAATCATGTCGGTGCTGCAGAAGCTGCGCGCACTGCCCAAGGCTGAGCAGGCCGCGACGATGACGCAGCTGTTCGGCCGCGAGTCGATCGGTGCGATCGCGCCGCTGCTGACCAATCTGGAGCTGCTGCAGGGCAACTTCGCCAAGGTGGCCGATGCGCAACGCTATGGCGGCTCGATGTCGGCCGAATACGCATCGCGGGTGGCCACCTCGGCCAACTCGCTGCAGCTGCTGAAGAACACCGCTGTGGTGGTGTCGCAATCGATCGGCCAGACCCTGCTGCCGCAGTTCAAGGAACTGACCGAGCGCACTGCTGCTGTGGTCGGCCAGGTCACGACGTGGATCCGCGCCAATCCGTTGCTGGTGGGTGCGATCGCCAAGACCGCGATCGCCGGCGCCATGTTGGTCACGATCCTGGGCGGGCTGCTGGTGGCCGGCGGCGTTGCTGCGATGGCCTTCTCGCAGATCCATGGCGCCGTGGCGCTGCTGTTGGGCGGTGGCGGCTTCGGTGCGCTGCTGCGGCAGGGGCTGGCGTTCGGCGGCCGCGTGCTGCCCATGCTCGCCAATGGTGCCCGCCTGCTGCTGCCGCTGCTCGGCGGCGTCAGCCTGCCGGTGCTGGCGATCGGTGCGGCCGTTGCGGCGGTCGCGCTGCTGGTGTGGAAGTACTGGGGGCCGATCAAGGCCTTCGCCATCGGCGTCTGGCAAGGCATCGTCGATGTCGCCGCGCCGGTGCTCTCCGAGCTGCAGGCCGCACTCGCGCCGCTGGGGCCGGTGTGGGACACCGTGGCGGCGGCGATGGGCCAGGCCTGGGCGTGGGTCAAGCAGCTGCTGACGCCGTTCGAGGCCACCACAGCGCAGTTGCACGGTGCAACTGACGCCGGTCGCGGCTTTGGGCAGATCCTGGGCGCGGTGCTGGTCACCCAACTGCAGCTGGCGGTCAAAGCGATCGGCTGGCTGGTGCAGGCGTTTGTGTTCGTGCTGCCGGTGGTCAAGCAGATCCTCGGCGGCGTGTGGCAAACCGTCCAGGGCACGTGGTCGCTCATCGTGGGCGTGTTCACCGGCAACGGCGATCGCATCCGCCAAGGGCTGCTGCAGCTGTGGGCCGGCATCAACCTGCAGCTGGCCAACTGGCCGGCCCGCATGCTGGAGGCCGGCGCGGACATGATCAGCGGCCTTGTCCAGGGCATCCGCTCCAAGCTCGGCGACGCCGACAATGCGATCGCCAGCATCGGCAGCGGCGTGGTCCATCGCTTCAAGGGCCTGCTGGGCATCCACAGCCCCTCGCGCGTTTTTGCACAGCTGGGCGACTTCACCATGCAGGGCCTCACCGTGGGCCTGCAGCGCGGCCAGGGCGCGCCTGTGCAGGCCGTCACGGCGCTCGGCAACAGGATGCGGGCGGTGGGGGCCGGACTGGCCTTGGCAACAGCCACAGCGCCGGTGGCGGCGATCGACAGCCGTGCGCCACTGTCGGCCCCCGTGCGCGCCGCCAGCGCGCCTGCAGGCGGCAACAGCTACGTCATCCACGTCCATGCCGCACCGGGCATGGACGCTAACGCACTGGCGCGCGAAGTCGCCCGCCAACTTGAAGAGCGCGAGCGGCGCACGGCGGCCACCCGCCGCTCCAGCCTGCGCGACGACTGAGGATCCACCCCGATGATGATGTCTTACGGCACGTTCGTGTTTTCCCTCGACAGCGCCGCATTCCTGCAGCTGCAGCGGCAGATGAGTTGGCGCCACGCCACCAGCGAGCGCGTAGGCGCGCGGCCGGCCAGCCAGTTCCTCGGACCAGGCGATGACAGCATCGACCTATCTGGTCTGATTGCTCCCGAACTCACCGGCACCCGCGCGTCCCTGGACACGCTGCGCCAGCTTGCAGCCGATGGTGAGCCGCTACCGCTGGTAGATGGCGCAGGCGTGGTTTACGGGCCGTATCTGCTGCTATCGATCAACGAGACCGCCTCGCTGTTCTTCGAGGACGGCGCCCCGCGACGGATCGAGTTCCAGCTGAGCCTGCGCCGCGCAGACGACATCACGCCGGAGGCGACCGCCGCATGAGCCACCCGATTCCGCAGTGGCGCGTGGTGCTTGATGGCATAGACCTCACTGAGCGCATCGCACCGCGTCTGCTCGATCTCACTCTCACCGAATGCCGTGGCGGTGAAGCCGATCAGCTGGATCTGCGCATCCATGACCACGACGGCAAGATGGCACTGCCCAAGCGCGGCGTGCGCCTGTCTGTTGCGATGGGCTGGAAAGCTACCGGCCTGGTCGACAAAGGCACCTTCGTCGTGGACGAGGTGGAATACAGCGGCGCACCGGACATCATCACCGTGCGTGCGCGCAGTGCAGATCTCACCGCCGACATGCGTATACGCCGAGAGCGCAGCTGGCACGACACGACACTGGGCGCCGTGCTCAACGCGTTGGCTGGGGAACATGCCCTGACGCCACGTATCGCCGAGGCGCTGGCGCGTACAAAGCTGCCGCACCTCGACCAGGCCAACGAGAGTGACATTAATCTGCTCACACGGCTGGGGCAAAGATTCGATGCGGTAGCGACGGTCAAAGCTGGCTCGCTACTGTTTGCACCGATCGGCGCCGGCACCACGACCAGCGGCAAACCGCTGCCCAGCGTCACGCTGACGCGTCGCGAAGGCGACCAACACCGCTACTCGGTGGCCGACCGTGATGCATACACCGGCGTGCGTGCGTATTGGGTCGACAAAGGCAAGGCGCGGCGGCAGTCGGTGTTGGTCGGCACGGACGACAACGCAAAAAGCATGCGCGAGTCGTACGCAGACGAGTCGACAGCGCGGCAGCATGCCCATGCAGAACTCGAACGCGTGAGGCGCGGCACGGCCAAGTTTGACTACACTCTGGCAATCGGGCGGGCGGGCTTATTTCCAGAGCAGAGCGTGACGGTCAGCGGATTCAAACCTGAGATAGACACACGGCGCTGGTTAATCGCAAAGACGACCCACTCAGTGGATGCATCCGGAGGCTTCACCACATCATTGGAGCTTGAGGCCGCGCCGCCCGAGTAGTCATCCTGACGAAGCCATGATCATTGGCAGCGCGGTAGGCTTAGCCAAAAACGGTATCAGACCGCGCTGCCATATCGAACGTGACAAGCCCTCTGGCGAGATTACTGGGTTTCCCCTTGACCCTCGATTGATCCAGAGTTTTCCTGGGTACGTGACGAGCTGGCATGATCCGCCTTCACGACGTCGACCAAAAGGTCAACTGGCGTATGTTTGCCGACGATGTTCGGTCGAACCTTTGTCAATAACCAGTTGAATTCCACTTTACTGCTCGTTTCGTGTCTCTCTCGCAACGCTCGCAGGAACTGGGCAGCTTCGTCAGATCTGAATCTAAACTCGCCAAAGTTAGGATCGAAGAATGTGATCATGCCGTCTTCGGGATTTCGGTGCATGCCCATTTCATGCCCGATCGGCTTCGCGTCCTTATCATAGTGTTTGTACACTATGCTGGCGTAGCCATCGACGCGCGCCATTGCGTCGGCCATTTTCGCCGCAGACGACGTGCTTTTGGTCACCTGCCTGTCCCTGGTTATGCCATAAATCTCATCGGCCTCAGTTCTCGCCTTGGAGTCCAATGATTTGCTGATGACAACGCTACGGTCCCACCGCTCCTTGAGGCTCAGCGCATAACATTTTTTGTAGGCGAGGGCGTGGTGCAAGCCATCGAACGACCCTAGCGTGCGCAGTCTCGTTTCCACGCTGCCATCGGGCACGGCACAATGCAAAATCATCCAAAAAGCGGATAATCCAGCGCACACGCCGCTAATCCCCATTTCGTCGCCTTCGAACACGGTCTCGAGTGTCTTCTTGTCTTGTGCAAAGCCAAGTCGATGACTCTTCATGAAAACGCTTGTATCGGAAGGAGCCCTGTGGGCAGAGCTGCCAAATGTTGCTTTCAAGCGAGCGAGTACATCGGCGCAATCAACCGAAGTCGCGTTGGCCTTCGCTGGCTGAGCGGTTTGCGCATCGCGTGAATGTTGATCCATGCCAGCACGCGGAGCTGGCAGCGAAGACGTACTGCTGCGCGCGCGCAGCGGCCGTCGCGACAGCCCTGCCAGCAGGCCACACGATGTGGCATTTCCATACGAATGTGGCTCGGACTGCTGGTCTGGCCTGGCCGGAGCTTGGATTTCCGAGTGAACAGCGGGCGGTGTTGCGATTGGACGTGAAAGCCGTGTCGTAGCCATTGGTCACTCCTGAGTTCAAGAGAAAGCCAGCCGAGTATTGAAGGGTTCCCGTTATGATTGCCCCAATGCCCGCGAAGCGATGACGAAAAACAGGAACCCTCCCGCAGCTGACCAGGCCCGATCCGGGGCCAGCAGGGAACGTCTGAACAACGCCTCAGATGCGCAACACCGTGCGCTGACGTTGATAAGTCATCCATGCAACTGATGTTCTGCGACGTCGAGGGCAGGGACAAGCAAGCAGACCCGCGCGCGATCTTCCTGGCCAAGATGGAGCAGATCGCTACCTGGATCATTACTCGGTCTGACCTAACCGCACTTGCACCGAGAATCTTCGGTGCTAGAACCGAAGCTTACAGATGAGTGCGCCGACTTAAGTGCAGGTGAACGAAAGCCGCCGGTTCTAGACCGGCGGCTTATTTGTTGCTTATGACTTAAGGCCTACAGTTCACGCTGATATAGCCGATAACGGCCAATTTCGCACGAGCAGCTGTCCAATCCCGATACTGATCACTTGCCCTTTTTTTTGCGCCCGCCAACAACAATTTGCATGTTGCTCTGATCGATAGGTGCACTGGAAGAAATCACAGAGCCGATTTCGTTGCCGCTGAAAGACAACACTGGGGCGGCACTCTCTGCGGAAGGCGACGCATCTGCAAGCAAGCCCAACGCCGCAAGCGCCTTGCTGCGCGCAATCGGTGAAGCTTTATTAAACGCCGAGAGCAGACGCAAGTCAGCAGGATCCAACTGCGCGCGATGTCCAGAGAGCACGTACATGACATCAACGCCGCGGTCTAGCGCGGCCAGGAGATACGCTCCGCCGGGCAGGTTGATGTCTTTCTCGAAGTTCAATTGCGCGTATCGGGTCAGGCCGAACTGCAAAGCCATCTCCTCTTGAGTAAGACCAAGGCGCTTGCGCTCTTCTTTAAGGCGTTTCCCTACAGTCATACAGGCATTCCCTTACTTGACAATGTTGAGTTAAGTCCACAAAATTCCCAAAAAGTAAACGGAACCGCCTCATGCCCCCGAAGAGTCAGATGCAGCAGTTCACGCCTCGCAGCCCGGAACAGGCGCGACAGTGGCTTGAAGCAAATGGCATCACGGTCTCGGCATTCGCCAGGCAGAACGGCGTGGATCGGTCGGTCGTGCATGACCTGCTCCGTGGCCGTTCCCAAGGCAAATATGGCGAGTCCCACAAGGCGGCGATCGCCCTGGGCCTCAAGGCACCACCCAATAGTGCCACAGAAATCCCAACCGCCAAGAGCTCAAGGGGGTGAGCATGTTCGGTCGGAAAAAGATCGTTTTTCGCTGCGAGGCATGCAGCGCAAGGCTCATCAAACGCACCAGCGTCCTTGCACATAAGTTCCTGCGGCACGATTCGTATGTCTGTGAAAACCCGATGTGTGGCGCGACCTACACGGGCCATTCGGAGTTGACGGGTATTGCCAGCCCCAGCGGCGTACCCACCGCACACAGCGAGCTTCCACCAACACCTGGCTATCAGCGCGCCCAAGCGCTGCAGGCGTACCGCGAGTCGCTGGGCGACCGCCAGTTGGACTTGATCCCCATGGGCGGCGAGCCGTTCTTCCCTCACCTCTGAGGTAACCCGAATGCGAAAGACCATTGATTGGGCGGCACTGCCGCCCACGGCGAAGCTTTGCCTGGAAGTTGCGCTCATCCACGGCGGATTGGTGAAGACCGAGCACGGCTACATCGGCCGCACTGCCGCGCCTGAGACAGAGCAACGCTTCGGCGCGGTTGTAGTTGCCGCGCTCATGCGCGAGGGACTAGCCACCTCTGACGCCTTCGATGAGCGCCTGGTCGTGCTGACCGATGCCGCCACCGCTTTATTCGATTTACAACACACAAACAACGAGGTCGGCTCGTGAGGCATGCCAACAGCTGGTTCACCGCACAGGAGCCGCGATTCGTTGATGCGGCCAGCAATGCGCCGCAGCGCATCGCGCCGCACGCCAAGCACGAAGAGGCACGCCTGCTCGCTGCCGCCGTTGACGCGCACCGCCGTGCCGGCGGCGCTTATGTCGTGATCGACCACGCCACATCTCCGCAGGCGCCTAAGCGCTGGCTCGGCGTCTAAGGAAGGTCATGCAAGAGGATCTGCGACAACAGGTGCTGTCCCGACTAGAGCGGGATTACGGACTCAAGCACCGGAGCGGTACCGAGTACATGCGCGGTGGCAAGTGCCCGTCGTGCAGCAAGAAAGAGCTGTACACCAACCATCTCAAGCCATGGGTGGTGAAGTGCGGTCGTCAATCCAAGTGCGGGCGCGAGCTGCACGTCAAGGATCTGTACGACGACCTGTTCGACGACTGGTCCAAGCGCTTCCAGGCAACGCCTGCGGCTCCCAACGCTGCGGCCGATGCCTACCTGCAGTTCTCCCGTGGCTTTGACCTGGCACCGCTGAAAGGCCTTTACACCCAGGACAGCCACTACGACCGCAAAATCAGTGCCGGCACCGCAACGGTGCGCTTTGCGCTGGTCAAGGGCGGCTGGTGGGAGCGCCTGATCGATCGCCCGCACCGCTTCGGCAAGCAGAAGGCGCGCTTTGCGCCAGGCCAGAGCTATGCGGGCGTGTGGTGGGCCGCGCCTGCCGCGCTGACAGCCATGCAGACGGCGCGCGAAGTGTGGATCGTGGAGGGGATCTTTGATGCGATCGCGCTCCTGCAGCACAGCATGTGCGCGGTGTCGGCCATGTCTTCCAACGCGTTTCCGGAAGAATCGTTACGCGAGCTGGCCAAGGCGCGCATGGCCGATCTTCCAACGCTCGTGTGGGCGCTGGACAACGAGCCAGGGGCCCGTGCGTATACGCACAAGCACATCAAGCGTGCAGCGGCACTGGGCTTCGACTCGCGGGTCGCGCAGATCGTCCAGCGCGACGGCAAGAAGACCGACTGGAACGACCTGCATCTGCGCGCTATCGCGTCCGATGATCCCAAGCAGTGGGACAACGACGTCAAGGAATCTCGCTACCAGGGCGACTTGCTCGTCGCCCGCACAGCAGTGGACAAAGGCCTGCTGATGTTCGAGCACGACGGCCGCAACGACTTCTGGCTGGAGTATCGCTCCCGCCTGTACTGGTTCGACTTCGACACACAACGCTTCGACAAACTGCGCAAGGAGAAGCTGGGCGATATTGATGCCGATGACGGCGACGAGGTCGCAGCCGAGGATCTGAGCAAGATCAAGCGCGCCGCATGCTCTGTGCAGAAGATCGCCAACTGCTACCCGGAGGCCCTGTATTTCCAGCGCCAAGAGGTCACCGACGAAAGCTGGTACTACTTCCGCGTCGATTTTCCGCACGATGGCCCCAGCGTAAAGGGCACCTTTACCGGTGGCCATGTCGCGAGCGCCTCCGAGTTCAAGAAGCGCCTGATCTCCCTGGCGGCCGGCGCCATGTTCACGGGTACCGGCCACCAGTTGGACCGCCTGATTGAGGAACAGACCGAGGCAATCAAGACGGTGGACGCCATCGACTTCGTTGGCTACAGCAAAGAGCACCGCGCCTACCTGCTCGGCGATATGGCCGTGCGCGACGGCGAGCTGGTGACGGCCAACGAAGAGGATTACTTCGAGTTCGACAAGCTGCGCTTGAAGACCACGCAGAAGTCCATCCGCTTGGAGATCCAACGCGATGCCGAGGCGTTCCGCGTGGATTGGCTACCGTGGCTCTGGCAGTGCTTCGGCACGCACGGCATGGTCGCCATGACGTTCTGGTTTGGCTCGTTGTTCGCCGAGCAGATCCGCGCCGGCCACAAGAGCTTCCCATTCCTCGAAGCCACCGGTGAAGCCGGCGCCGGCAAGACCACGCTGCTGACGTTCCTGTGGAAGCTGCTGGGCCGCTCCGATTACGAGGGCTTCGACCCGGCCAAGTCATCAAAGGCTGGCCGTGCACGCGCCATGGGCCAGGTATCCGGCATGCCCGTCGTCCTGCTGGAGGCCGACCGCAGCGAGCCGGACAAAGCGCACTCCAAGACGTTCGAGTGGGATGAGCTGAAAGACTTCTTTGGTGGCGGCACCCTGGCAACACGCGGCGTGCGCAATGGCGGCAACGAGACCTACGAGCCACCGTTTCGCGGCACGATCGTCATCACCCAGAACGCTGCGGTGGACGCCAGTGAAGCGATTCTGACGCGAATTGTGAAGCTGCACTTCAAACGGCCGCAGGTCACCACCGAAAGCCGTATCGCGGCTGACAATCTCAACGCGCTGCAGGTCGAAGAAGTCAGCCACTTCCTCGTGCGTGCCATCCGCCAGGAGCGCGCCATCCTCGATCTGTTCGCCGAGCGGGTGAAGGTGTTCGAGGCCAAGCTACGCGCGCAGCAGGATCTGCGCCTGGAACGTGTCATCAAGAACCACGCCCAGATGCTGGCGCTGTTCGACTGCCTGCGCCTGGTCATCACCATCCCTGACGAAATGGTCGAGCAGACGCGGCTGGCGCTGTTGGACATGGCGCTGGAACGGCAGAAGGCGATCAGCGCCGACCACGCGATGGTCAACGAGTTCTGGGAGGTCTACGAATACCTCGAAGCCACCGGCCACGGTAAAGCCGTCGTCAACCACAGCCGCGACGCGCAGCGCATTGCGATCAACCTCAATCACTTCGCGGCACGGGCCGCGCAGTTCAGTCAGCCCGTCCCCGACCTCAAGGTGCTGCGTGCGTTGCTTGGGGACTCGCGCCGGCACAATTTCATCGGCGCGAACGTGGCCGTCAACAGTGCCGTCCTCAAGGACGATCTGACCGGCGTCGGTACCACCGTGAAGTGCTGGGTGTTCGCCAAATGACTGGATCCTCATTGATCGTTGCCAATTTACAGATCCGGCGCGATAAGGCCGGACGCTACTGCCTGAATGACCTGCACCAGGCGGCAGGTATACGCCCAGGCTGCGGCCGTCGCGATGGGCCGAGAACCAGCAGACTCGCGACCTCGCAATCCTGGTGGAAAGCAAAGCCGGAATTCCGGCTTTGGTCATCCATCATGGTGGCGCGGCCCCAGGCACCTATGCACTCAAGCCATTGGTTTATGCGTATGCCATGTGGGTGTCCCCCGAATTCCACTTGGCGGTGATTGAGGCCTACGACGCCCTGATCACGGCAAATGATGAGAGCCGCCCGATGGTGGCCACCGCTGCCTTACACCGAGTGCGCATGCAGACGGTCACCAGGCTGTACCGCGCTGTACACCCCGCCGAGCTGGCCGCTCTGCATGCGCAGGCCACGCAGCTTTCCCTGGCGCTGGATCTGCCTCGGCCGGAGCTGCCGGCGGCGGCGGTTGCGCTGCAGAACGGCCAGGGGACGCTGACGAGGTTCTGGTTGGCAGTCGATGCCGGCCTAGCCGCCGGCCAGTTGCACAACCACGCTCGCCGCGACGATGTGCTGGCACTCAACCTGCCGCAGGTCAGGCAATTCGCCGCCCGTAGTGGCATCGCGTTGCCCGAATCCACCGCGCTGACCGGCGCGCTTCGCGCTTGTCCGCGACTGCTGCACGTCAATCGTGTCTACAACAGCCCGGCCATCGGGCGCGCGGTGAAATGCTGGGTGTTCGCCAAATGAGCACGCTCGCACATGTGGGAAATTTTGGGAAATTTTCGTTGACTTCTACCTGGCAGCGGAGCAACTATTACCGCGTCGCCGCAAAATCGGCGGCCGGGATTGGCGTCCCGACTTCAAACGGCGCAACAGCGCCCATCGAACGATGCCCGGCGCTTTTTTCTCGCCCGGCTTCCGCTCGGGCGCGTGCCTGCCAGTTCTATGGCGGGCGGTGCGTGGGGGCCGCGAGGCCCACCGGTTCCGTTTGTCCGGTACGCCAACCCGCACCGTCCGCCACCCCGATTGGCGTCGGGGCGGCGGACTCCAAATTACAAACGGAGTCCTGCATGTCCTACGACGCTCAAGAAGCGCCGGCAAATGCCGCGCGTCAGATCGCCCACTACTTCGGCCTGATCGCCGACACCCTCGACTGGAATCACACCGCCTGGCTCGCCCTGCAGGCGAAGCTGCAGGCCATGGGCAAAGCGCCCGAGGCCCTGACCTTGGCCGACGTTGAGGCCGCCATTTCCAGCATCAACGCCGACCTGGCCGAGGTGCGCCAGTGAGCCGGCGCGACATGCACAAATCGCTGCGCGTGGCCCCCGGCGTCTACCTGCTTCTGCAGATACGAAAGACCGACGTGCTGGCCGAACTGTACGCAGATGGCCTGCATGATCGCGCGCCGGTCATGTTCGCCTGCAGCGCAATTGAAGACGCTTGCGAGTTGTTCCCGGTCAATGACGGCACTGGCCTGGTCATCGGCTCGTTGCACGTGGTCATGCCGGAAGCCGAGGCCGCCGCCCTGCAGGAATGGGTGATCGAGCGCATGCCCGCATTGGAGGTGGCTTGATGGACGCCGCTCGCCCACACGCACAGCTGCCGGAAGACGCTGATTTCTCGATCAGCGAAGAAGAGCAATATCGCCTCTGGCGCGCGTACCACGCGGCCGCATTGCTTGCCGCGCTGACCAACGATATCGCGATCGAAGCAGGCATCAACCACGACGGACCAGCAGCGGTGGCCGAGTACATCCGCCATGAACTGCTCGATGTCCTCAATGGCGCGCAGCGCCTGCGCGAGCCTGACCCCAGCATCCCACCATCCGGCGCCGACCTGATCTAACCCGCACCAGCGGGCCGGCGGGCGGTGCTCGAACACCGCCCCAAGGCCCTCCACCAACGCAACTTTGGAGAGTCGATATGCAACAGCACCCTGGAACACGTCCAGCCGCGGCAGCACGTCTGCTGGCTTCGGGCACCGGACCCGGCCCGGAGGCTACCACGCCGGCCGTCGTCGCCTACGATCGCAGCATGGGCGACTGCTCAGCGACCATCACCATGCACGTCACACATGGTGCGGTCGTGGTCACTGCCGTCCTGAACATGGGACCGCTTCGCCAGGTGCGTCAGTCCTGGGAGCGGCGTCGCGGCACCGGTACCGGCTGGAAGCTCGTCGACGGCCCCCGCCTGTGGACCACGGCGGAAGATCGCATCAGCACGGAGTTGGCCGAGTTCATGGATGGCCTGGACTTCCCCTTTGACCTGGCCAACATGCTGCCGCGCAGGCCGACTGCAGCTGCTGCAGCTGCGGTAGCGCAGGCCGCACGGGAGGTGGCCAATGGGTGAGTTGCTTGCCCTGGTGGTGGTCCTGGCGCCGGCGGCCGGTGGCGCGCTGGTCTATAAGCTGTGGTCGACGCGCCGTCCGCGCCTCACCCAGACCGGCCTGGCCGTTGGACAGGTGCCACAGCGCCTGCGTCGCCGCACTCGCATGGCTGTGCGGCGGGAGGCTGCTCATGGCTGAGTCGGTCATCCTTCTCGGCCCCCAGGGCAGCGGCAAATCTCTCAACGCCGATGCTTTGTGCCAGAGACTCGGCCTGCAGGAGGTCATTGAGCCGGACGAAATGTTGTTCACGTTCCGCGCTGATCGCCTGGAATCTTCCGGGCAACTGATTCTGACCTGCGACGAACAGCAGGCGCGCACCTGGTCGGTGCGCTGGGGGTTGCGCCTCATCCGTGTTGAGGAAGCACGCGCTCAGCTCGGCGCCGCATGGAGGACGCAGCTATGAACCTGCAGCGCACGATTGAGGTTGCTCGCGCCGCTGCGCGTATGGGAGGGCCCAGCCCTTTGTCCACTGGGGAGGCGCTGACCGCCGCTCTGGTGCTGAATCGTGCCGATTGGCTGGCGGAGATGGACTACACCATCGCCGAGGCCCTGGACCGGATCGACCCCGACACCGTGCAGCATCTGCGAGATGCCGAGCGCGCATTGCGCCAGGAGGGGCCATGACGCAACGTCAGGTCAACCACGATAGTCCTTTGCCACCCTGCACGAACGGGCACTTGGCTCGCCATATGCTCGACGCCCGCCGCCCCGAGGCGGGCGGTGGGCACTTCATCGAGTGCGTGTGTGGGCGCACACAAAAGCACCCCAGCTTTGAGTTGGCCATGACCGAATGGCGGCGTGCTCATCGCATCCGCACCACTCGTCAGCCACGTCCCTGCGCTCAGAACGTCGTGCAGCTCGGCCTGCGCTTCAGTGGCACGCGTCAGCGATGATCGATGGCGCAAACATCGAAGGGTTTCGCAGGGCTTGCGAGGCGCGACACTGGCTAAGGCAGGGCTACGTGGACGCGGTCAGGGTGCGAGAACTGAGGCCCCGCATAGCCGCCCAGCGCGGCTATGCGGCTGCTGACTTGCTCGTGGAGGAAATGCGCGAGCAATGGCGTCACAGGCGGCAGTGGATCGAGGGAAAAGGCGCGTGAGCAGTCCGGTCATTACGTTCGAGGACCTGCGTCGCCTCTGCGCGCCAGCCGGTCCTGCCCCACGCGCATCCACGGTAGTGCGTTGGGCACGCGATCAAGGCATTCGCTACAGATACGACGGTCGCGGCGGCATTTGGACAACTGTGGACGCACTCAACGCTGCGCTTGGCCTACATAGCGCTGAGGGAGATACGACAAATACCATGGAGCTGATCTGATGGGACGCGGTAGAAAACGGAAGTTCAACCCAGATATTCCGGCGCATATTGACCAGGCAGCACTCCCAAAGGGCATCTATTGGGAAGACAACCGCTGGTATCTCTTAGAGGCTCATCCCGAGGGGGGCCGTCCGCGAAAGCGGACGGTTGCTCATGCTGACATCCGGCTTTCTGAACTCCACAGCATTGCTGAAGCCGCCGCGGGCAATGAGGTCCGGGGCACATTGGCTTACCTCGCGGAGCGCTTTCAGGCGTCCACGGAATTTGCAGAGCTGTCCAGGGACACACAGCGGGATTACCGCTGGTGCGCCGAGACAGCGACTACGTATGTGCTCAAGGATGGTTCGCTGCTCGGCAAGATGCAGATTGCGCGCATCAATGTGCCGGCCATGCAGCGCCTGGTTGAGACCCTAGCGGGAGGTCGGCCAGCAACCAAACTGCAGCCGGCAATCGAACCGCGCCCGAGCAAAGCCAACCACGTCTTGCGCTACCTGCGCCGCACTTTCGGCTGGGGCATTCGCATGGGCCTATGCGAGCACAACCCTGCCAAGGGTGTCCGCCAGGCGAAGGAGCGCGGCGAGCACAACATGCCCGAATCCGATGTATTTACCACCGCGCTGACCTTCGCGCTCGAACGCGGCAGCCTCAAGGCCCACACACGTGGCAGCGTACCGCCCTACCTCCACGCGGTGATGTTGCTCGCCTACAACCTACGTCTGCGCGGTATCGAGGTCACCGATCTGACGGATGCACATGCAGAGGCCGAAGGCATACGGAGCAGCCGACGCAAAGGCTCACGCGATACGGTCACCGCCTGGAACGACGACCTTCGCCAAGCGTGGGCCTGGCTGGCAGCCTATCGGCAAAGAGCGATGAATGCGTATGGGCGCCCCGTGCCTATGAAACCTGAGCGGCGCCGGCTGCTGGTGAATCAGTCGGGCACGCCCCTCAGCAAGTCTGCGCTCGACAGCGCTTGGCAGCGGATGATTGCGTTAGCCATCAAGGATGGTGTCATTACGACCGAACAGCGGTTTAGCTTGCATGGATTGAAGCATCGCGGCATCACGGACACTGCCGGCACCCGCGCCGACAAGCAGGAGGCTGCCGGTCATGCGACGCAGCAGATGACCAACAGGTATGCGCACGACGTCCCGCTGGTACAGCCACCCATCCTGCCCACCAACCGCTGAACACTTCGCTGCCCGAGCTATTGGGCGGCGCTTTCAGGGCAGCGCCTAGCGGAATTTTCCCGGCAATTTTCCCGACACAAAAAAAAACAGCCACTTGCTCGCGCTAAGTGGCTGTTTTAATTGGTGGGCCGTCAAGGATTCGAACCTTGGACCTATTGATTAAGAGTCAACTGCTCTACCAACTGAGCTAACGGCCCTGAAACTGATCGCACATTCTATGTGCATTTTTGCTTCGTTGCAATACCCGGTGACACATCGGGTCAAACATTCCCGCAATTGCTTGTCATCAGTGGGGTGGCTGAGGGGACTCGAACCCCCGACATCTGGAATCACAATCCAGTACTCTAACCAGCTGAGCTACAGCCACCACTGAAAACTTACTTCCTACCGTACCGCCGATGGCGCGCCCGACAGGACTCGAACCTGTAACCGCCGGCTTAGAAGGCCGGTGCTCTATCCGGTTGAGCTACGGGCGCCCGGACCGAACTTCGCATTCCCACGCCGTCAGGAGCTCGGAATGGTCGGGGTAGAGGGATTCGAACCCCCGACATCCTGCTCCCAAAGCAGGCGCGCTACCAGACTGCGCTATACCCCGGCGGGACCTTTCAATCCCGAAGGCTCGAAAGGTCGGCTATTTTGGGAACGATTGGCCTCGCTGTCAATCACCCTGTGTAAATTGAACGATCAGCTATCCTCGCGACAAGGCTCGCCAGTAGAGTGAGCACACCTCTCATGGAGAATACGCATGCGTAGCGGTAACCCTGCCCTTCGGGAATCAACATTCCTTGACTCGGGCTCCGGCTCGGTGGTCACCCGCGACGGTCAGACGATGACCCTCAACGGCACGGTCAACAAAACCGGCGCGCTGTTGCTGATGGCGGTGATCACCGCGGTCTTCGCTTGGTCGCAATCGATCGGTGCCGACGGCATGCCTTTGCCTGCCGCGCGCATCTACATGATCGCCGGCGCGATCGGCGGCCTGGTGTTTGCACTGGCCACCAGCTTCAAGCCGACCTGGGCACCGATCACGGCGCCGCTTTACGCACTGATCGAAGGCTTCTTCCTCGGCTCGATCTCGGCGGTGTACGAAGCGCGTTTCAACGGCATCGTGTTTCAGGCGGTGCTGCTGACCTTCGGCACAATGTTCGCGCTGCTGTTTGCGTATCGCAGCGGCATGATCAAGGCTACCGAAAACTTCAAGCTGGGTGTGGTCGCGGCCACTGGCGGCATTGCGCTGGTGTATCTGGCGACCATCGTGCTGGGCTTCTTCGGCGTGCACATTCCTTTCATCCACGACTCGGGCCTGATCGGGATTGGTTTCAGCCTGTTCGTGGTGGTGGTGGCCGCATTGAACCTGGTGCTGGACTTCGACTTCATCGAGAGCGGCGTCGAGCAGGGTGCGCCCAAGCACATGGAGTGGTACGGCGCGTTCGGCCTGATGGTGACGCTGGTGTGGCTGTACATCGAGTTCCTGCGTCTGCTGTCGAAGCTGCAGTCGCGCAATTAAGGCAGGGAATCGGGATTGGGATCGCAAGAGCGTCCCCCACGATCGATGACCAAGTGTGGCTTCAGACAATTCCCAGCAAAAAGATAAGGGCGCCTAGGCGCCCTTATCTTTTTGTGCGATCAACCAGTGCGCTCAGAGGCGGCTGGCGATGGCCTTGGCGAAGCCCATGGTGTTGCCGGTGCCGCCCAGGTCGGGAGTCAAGGAATCCTTGGCCTCCAGCGTGGCGACGATGGCTTCGCGCAGGCGCTCGGCGTTCTGCGGCTGGCCGATGTGGTCCAGCATCTGCGCGGCGCCCAGCAGCAGCGCGCACGGGTTGGCCTTGCCCTGCCCTGCAATATCCGGCGCCGAGCCGTGCACGGCTTCGAAGATCGCCGCGTCCAGACCAATGTTGGCACCCGGCGCCAGGCCCAGGCCGCCGACCAGACCGGCGCACAGGTCGGAGATGATGTCGCCGAACAGGTTGGTGGTCACGATGATGTCGAACTGCTCTGGACGCATCACCAACTGCATGCAGGTGTTGTCGACGATCATTTCCTGGAATTCGATTTCCGGGTACTGCGCGGCTACATCGCGGGCCACCTTCAGGAACAGGCCCGAGGTCGACTTGATGATGTTGGCCTTGTGCACCGCAGTTACCTTCTTACGGCCGGTGGCGCGCGCCAGATCGAAGGCGTAGCGCACGATGCGCTCGGAGCCCTTGCGGGTGATCCGGGTGCCGGAGAACGCGGTCTCGCCGTCCTCGGACACGGTCTGGCCTTCGCTCAGGTACGCGCCTTCGGTGTTCTCGCGGACCGTGATCAGGTCCACGCCATCGGCGAAACGCGACTTGGTGTTCGGGAACGACTTGGCCGGACGCACGTTGGCGTACAGGTCGAACTTTCGACGCATGGCGACGTTGATCGAGCTGAAGCCTTCGCCCACCGGCGTAGTCAGCGGGCTTTTCAGCGCCACTTTGTTCTTGGTGATCGAGGCCAGGGTGGACTCGGGCAGCAGATCGCCGTGCTTTTCCAGCGCGACCAGGCCGGCGTCGGCGTACTCGTAGGTCAGGCCAGCTTGCAGCGCGTCGAGCACGAACAGCGTGGCATCCATGATCTCCGGGCCAATACCGTCGCCGCGGATGACCGTGATTGTCTGCGTCATAACGTTGGGTTTCCGAACTTGAAGGGGGGAGCGCCAGCCGTCGAACCCGGCAGATCGGCGCAATTGAGGTTTCACCGGCAATTATGCCCGATGCCGGTGAAGGCACCCAAACGACCTTGGTCTAAGGGTGACTACCGAAACGACTGCGCAGTCACCAGGCGGGCGTGGCCGATGCTAGGAATCGGCATGTACCACTCGGGCACTGCGCTTCTGCGCCATCCGCGCGTACCTGACGACTGTTCGCTCCGTTGTGGTAACAGCTCTCAGAACGGCAGGCGCCCAAACGCAACGCGCCGCCTCGATGAGCGGCGCGTGCGTCTTGCCGGCTGTTACGAATCCCAAATCCCCACTCCCGCACCTCAGCGACACACTCAGTCGTGCGCGTGCTGGGCCGGCGCCTGCGCGCCGCCTTCGAGCTGGTCGAGGAAGTCCACCGCGCGGCGCAGATGCGGAATAACGATGGAGCCGCCCACCACCAGACCGACCGAGAAGGTTTCGAAAAACTCTTCGCGGCTCACGCCGGCTTCCTTGCACTGGGCCACGTGGTAGCTGATGCAGTCGTCGCAGCGCAGCACCATCGAGGCGACCAGGCCGAGCAGCTCCTTGGTCTTCACGTCCAGGGCGCCGGCTTGGTAGGTCTGGGTGTCCAGCGCGAAGAAGCGCCGCACCACCTGGTTCGGCTCGGCCAGGATGCGCTGATTCATGCGCTGACGGAATTCGGTGAATTCGCGCAGGCGGTCGGTGCTGCCGTCGTCGGAACCACTCATGCCTGACCGCCCGCGCTGCCGGCCAGCAGTGGCTCGAGCTTGCCGGCGCGGTGCATGGCCATCATATCGTCGTAGCCGCCCACGTGGATGTCGCCGACAAAGATCTGCGGCACGCTGGTGCGCTTGGCCAGGGCAACCATCTTGTCGCGCTCGGCCGGGTCCAGGTCGATCCGCACCTCGGTCCAGGTCTTGCCCTTGCTCTTGAGGAAGTTCTTGGCCGCCACGCAATACGGGCAGATGGCGGAGGAATACAGGGTGATCTGCGGGCCGGAGGCCGCGTCCTGATCGGTATGGTCTTGGCTCACGGGAAGCTCCGTGGTTGGCATGAGGTCTGACACATGGTACCGGGCGACTGGAATTTCCATGTCGTCACCGCAACACTGTGGGTTAACCGATGATTCACGCCATCGCGCCGTGCTGCCCGCATGCTCCGCGCACTACCTGGGAGTTCCACTTGCGCCTGCTACCGCTCGCCACTGCCCTCACGCTGGCTGTTGCCATGGGTGTGGCATCTGCGCAGGAAAACCGTCTGCCCGACATCGGTTCGTCGGCCGGCGAGCTGCTGACCCCGGCACGTCAGGCCGAGTACGGCAAAATGATGTTGGCCGAGTTGCGCAACTACGACTACGTGCTGGACGACCCGCTGATCACCGACTGGCTGCAGACCATGGGCACCCGGCTAGGCGCCAACAGCGACCAGCCGCAGCAGCCGTTTACGTTTTTCATGCTGCGCGACCGCCAGATCAATGCGTTCGCCACGCTGGGCGGCTATGTGGCGGTCAATGCGGGGCTGGTGCTGACCGCCGAGCGCGAGGACGAAGTGGCGGCGGTGCTGTCGCACGAAATCGCCCACGTCACCCAGCAGCATGTGCTGCGCGGGGTGGAGCGTGCGCAGCGCGACCAGATCCCGATCCTGCTCGGTATGCTGGCAGCGGTGGTGGCAGCGCAGCAGGCCGGGGGCAACTCCAAGGGCGACGCCACCATGGCCACCATCACCAGCGCGATGGGGCTGATGCAGCAGCGGCAGATCGACTACACCCGCTCCAACGAATCCGAAGCCGACCGGCTGGGCATCCGCACGCTGGCGCGCAGCGGTTACGACGTGGATGCGATGGCCGGCTTCTTCGAGCGCATGTCGGTAGCGATGCGGGCCAACGAAGGCGGTTACAGCGCGCCGGATTTCCTGCAGACCCACCCTGTCACCGTCACCCGCATCAGCGAAGCCAAGGCACGCGCCGAGCAGATGAAGAAGAACACCGTGGTGCTGACCACTTCGGTGCCGGGTGGAAGCCGCCAGGAGCGCGTGGACCCGTCCGACCCGTCGCTGTCGGAACCGCTCAGCCGCAATGGCAACGCACTGCTTCCCTATGCCCTGCGGCTGCCGGTGGACGCGCTCAGCCGTGGTGCCGACCAGCAAGGCTTCGATTGGGCCAAGGAGCGCCTGCGCGTACTCAGCGCGGCAACACCCGATGCAGCCATTCGCGAATACGAAACCCTGCGCCGCAGCGCCAAACAAGGCTTGAGCGATGCGCAGCGCTACGGCCTGGCGCTGGCGAAGCTGCGCAACAGCGGCGGCCGGCCGGGCGAGCCGGTGGCCGAGCTGAGCAGCCTGCTTGAGGCGCATCCGGACAATCTGTGGTTGGCGCTGGGTTTGAGCGAGGCGCAGGCGCGCGTCGGCCAGCGCGAGGCGGCCAATGCGCGCTTTGACGCGTTGCTCAAGCAATTGCCGAACAACCGCGCGGTGGCGCTGACGTATGCCAGCGCGCTCAACGAGCAGGCCAGCAAGGAGTCCGGCCAGCGCGCGCGCCAGGTGCTGGAGCCGTTGTTGCACCGGAGCAGCGACGACCCGTTGCTGCAACAGAGCTACGCCCGTGCCTGCGAGCTCTCCGGCGACCAACTGCTCGCCAGCGAAGCGTATGCGGAAGCGGCGTTCTTGAACGGCCGCGCCGAACAGGCCTTGATCCAGCTGGAAGCACTGAAAAAGAAAGATCTCGACTATGTGACACGGGCGCGCGTGGATGCGCGCATCGCCGCCATTACGCCGACCGTGCTGGAGCTGCGGCGCCAAGGCATTCGCGACCCGGATTTATCCACACGCTGATCGCTGACCGGCGTTGCCGGCTGTATGCGACAGCAGCGTGTCGGGTGGCCGCCTGCCGGCAGTGGAACTGCCGAGTCCGCTTCGTCTAACCATCACCATCGCGCAGGCGATGCCGGCGATGTCACATTAGAGTCACAAAACCGTAGTCTACTGGCGATCACCAAAGCCAGACGGTAAGCCCCGCGTGCAGAAACGCATTCTGATCGTCGATGACGAACCCGCGATCCGCGACATGGTGGCGTTCGCGCTACGCAAAGGCGAGTTCGAGCCCATCCATGCCGGTGATGCCCGCGAGGCGCAGACCGCCATTGCCGACCGCGTGCCGGATCTGATCCTGCTGGACTGGATGCTGCCGGGCACCAGCGGGCTGGACCTGGCGCGGCGCTGGCGCAAGGAGCAGCTGACCCGCGAGATTCCGATCATCATGCTCACCGCGCGTGGTGAGGAAAACGACCGTGTTGGCGGTCTGGAAGCCGGCGTCGACGATTACGTGGTCAAGCCGTTCTCGGCACGCGAGCTGTTGGCACGCATCCGCGCGGTGATGCGGCGCACCCGCGAAGACGACGAAGACGGCAGCGTGGCGGTGGGACGCCTGCGTATCGATGGCGCCGCGCACCGCGTGTTCGCTGGCGATGCGCCGGTGCCGATCGGCCCGACCGAATACCGCCTGCTGCACTTCTTCATGACCCATCCGGAGCGCGTGTATACGCGCACCCAGCTGCTGGACCATGTCTGGGGCGGCAGCGTGTATGTGGAAGAGCGCACCATCGACGTACATATCCGCCGCCTGCGCAAGACGCTGGAACCGTTCGGCCTGGAAAACATGGTGCAGACCGTGCGTGGCTCGGGCTATCGTTTTTCTTCGGCGACCTGACGTGCCGCCAAGCCGCCCGGCCGCAGTCTGGCCGGGGCGCCGTCTACCTGATGCTTCGTGGTAACGCCTTCCATGCCCCAACATATCCGTTCCGCCTGGCTCAAGACGCTCGGCACCCTCGCGCTGCTGTTGGGCGCTGCCGTCGTGGTGGGCGTGCTGATCGAGCATGTGTGGATGGCGCTGACGCTCACCGCGCTGGGCGTGCTGGCTTGGCATTACTGGCGGCTGCGCCAGGTGCTGCGGCGACTCACCGCGCGTCAACGTGCCGAGCCTGCCGCCGGGATTGGCGCCTGGAACGAACTGGACCGGCTGCTGTATCGCAGCCAGGCGGAAATGCGCGGGCGCAAGCGGCGCTTGATCGAGATGTTGCGCACCTACCGCGCCGCCGCGCAGGCGCTGCCGGATGCGGTGGTGGTGGTCGATCGCAACAGCCAGCGCGTGCAGTGGTTCAACAAGGCAGCAGGCGGTTTGCTCGGCCTGCACCATCCCGGCGACATGGGCGTGTCGATAGTGGAGCGGCTGCAGCCGTTGCCGCTGGCGCATTGGCTGGCAGCCGGGCGCAATGCCGAGCCGATGCTGGATGCCGCCTCGCCGGCCGATCCGGATCTGCGCCTGAATCTGCGCCTGATTCCCTATTCCGACGACTACTGGCTGCTGGTGGCGCGCGATGTCAGCAAGCTGCTGCGGCTGGAGCAGGTGCGTCGCGATTTCGTGGCCAACGTCTCGCATGAACTGCGCACCCCGCTGACGGTGGTGCATGGCTATCTGGACATGCTCGACCCGGAAGACTTCCCCGATTCGGGCCCGATGCTGGCGGAGATGCGCAAGCAATCGCAGCGCATGGCGCAGTTGGTTGAAGATCTGCTGACGCTGTCGCGTCTGGAATCGCAGGAAGAACTTGGCGAAGAACACGTGGCGATGGCGCCCATGCTGTCGACCTTGCGTCGCGAGGCCGAGGCGCACAGCCAGGGCCGCCACACCGTGGACGTGATCGACGAGGCCGGCGTGGATCTGCTCGGCTCCAACAAGGAACTGCACAGCGCATTTTCCAACTTGGTCACCAACGCGGTGCGCTATACGCCCGGCGGTGGCACGGTGACGATCCGTTTCGTGCGCGAAGGCGATGGCGCAGCGCTGGCCGTGCGTGACACCGGCTACGGCATTCCCGCCTCGCATCTGCCGCGCATCACCGAACGCTTCTATCGCGTGTCCAGCAGCCGCTCGCGCGAGAGCGGCGGCACCGGGCTGGGGCTATCGATCGTCAAGCACATCCTGGGGCTGCATCAGGCGCGTCTGGACATCGAAAGCGAAGTGGGACGCGGCAGCGAGTTTTCGTGTCATTTCGTCGCCGCGCGTGTCGTGCAGCGCGAACCATCGGTGCCACTGTCACGCTCGGCGTGATATGTAGTCAGTGCGCGCCACAACGCGGCGCGATGGTCGCGTTCAGCGCGCGCCGCATCGCCTGCGCTGCAGTTGCGCGGTAACCACGCACATAACCCGTCTTGATGATTGATTCCATGGGCCACGCCAAAGAACTGCACGACATCACACCCGGTGACGATATCGCCAGCGATCCGTTGCGTGATCCGGCGTTGTACATCAACCGCGAGCTCTCGCAGCTGGACTTCAACTTCCGGGTGCTGGCGCAGGCGCTCGATGAGCAGGTGCCATTGCTGGAGCGGCTGCGCTTCCTGTGCATCTCGTGCACCAATCTGGACGAATTCTTCGAAATCCGCGCAGCCACCGTGCGGCATGCGCAGGAGTTCGGGCTGCCGCCGGCACCCGACGGTCTGAGCCCGACCGCCATCCTCAATGCCGTGCACGATCGCGCTGCCAAGTTGGTCGAGCAGCAATACCACGCATGGAATGAAGTGCTACGCCCGGCGATGGAAGATGCCGGCGTTGCCGTGCTCAGCCGCTTGGCCTGGACCTCGCGCCAGAAACGCTGGCTGCGTGCGTACTTCCGCAACGAGATCATGCCGGTGTTGTCGCCGTTGGGCCTGGATCCGGCGCACCCGTTCCCGAAGATCCTCAACAAGACCTTGAACATCGTGGTGGTGCTGGAAGGCCAGGACGCGTTCGGCCGCGCCGGGCATCTGGCTATCGTGCGCGCACCGCGTTCGCTACCACGCATCATCCAGCTGCCGGCAAGCCTGTCGCCGGAGGGCGCGCAGAGTTTCGTGTTTTTGTCCTCGGTGTTGTCCGAATTCGTCGACGAACTGTTCCCGGGCATGCAAGTCATGGGCTCGTATCAGTTCCGCGTCACCCGCAATTCCGAGTTGGTGGTGGACGAGGAAGAAGTCGAAAACCTGGCGCTGGCCTTGCGTGACGAGTTGGTCACGCGCGGCTACCGGCCGGCGGTGCGGCTGGAGATCGCGCACGATTGCCCGGCGCCGATACTGCGCACCTTGCTGCAGAATTTCGGCCTGAACGAAAACGCGGTGTACCGCATTGTCGGGCCGGTCAACCTGAGCCGCGTCACGCAGGTCTATGACCTGGTGCAACGTCCCGAACTCAAGTACCCCTCGTTCAATCCGCGCACCTTGCGCGACAGCGAGGGCATCTTCGAGATCGTCAAAAAGGGCGACGTGTTGCTGCACCACCCCTTCGATGCGTTCACTGCGGTGCTGGACGTGATCCGTCAAGCTGCGGTCGACCCGAACGTGCTGGCGATCAAGCAGACGCTGTACCGCACCGGCAAGGATTCGTTGATTGTCGATGCACTGATTCTGGCCGCGCGCAACGGCAAGGACGTCACCGTGGTGGTGGAGTTGCGTGCGCGCTTCGACGAAGAAGCCAACCTGGGCCTGGCCGACAAGCTGCAGGAAGCCGGCGTGCAGGTGGTCTATGGCGTGGTCGGTTTCAAGACCCACGCCAAGATGCTGCTGATCGTGCGGCGCGAGGGCCGCAAGCTCAAACGCTACGTGCACCTGGGCACCGGCAATTACCACAGCGGCACCGCGCGCCTGTATACCGACATCAGCCTGATCACCGCCGAGGTGGAGATCGGCAACGACGTGCACATGCTGTTTCAGCAGTTGTCCGGGCTTGCCCCGCGCATGAAGCTGGAACAGTTGCTGCAGTCTCCGTTTACGCTGCATGCCGGCGTGCTGAAGCGGATCGATCGTGAAACGCGACTGGCCCGCAAGGGTCGCCCGGGCCGCATCATCGCCAAGATGAACGCCCTCAACGAGCCGCAAGTGGTGCGTGCGCTGTATACCGCCTCGCAGGCTGGGGTGCAGATCGATCTGATCGTGCGTGGCGCCTGCACGCTGCGTCCCGGCGTGCCGGGCGTGTCGGACAACATCCGCGTGCGCTCGATCGTGGGGCGATTTCTGGAACATAGCCGCGTGTACTGGTTCGGCAACGATGGCGCCGCCGAGTTGTATTGCGCCAGCGCCGACTGGCTGGAACGCAACCTGCTGCGGCGGGTGGAAACCTGTTTCCCGATCCTGGAACCGGACCTGGCCAAGCGCGTCTACCGCGAGGTACTGCAGAACTATCTGGACGACAACGTCAGCGCCTGGGAGCTGGACGCCGAAGGCGTGTACCACAAGCGCACGCCTGCCCCGGGCGAGCCACCCCATTCGGCGCAGATGACCTTGCTCGATCGGATCTGAGCAACGCCGCAGCACGCAAGGTGGGAAGCCGTCCGCGAAGGCGAGCGGCATGCCCGCAACGGTGACCTGCAGGTGGCATCCAGCGATTCCGAGCACCGACTGCGCCCTGACCCTGATGGGTCCACGCATGACCTTTCACGGGCCAACGGCCCATCGGCTACCATGCGGCCATGCCAATGCCCTCCTCCACGATTCCGCCCCTGCGCGATGGCGATTTTCTCGCCGCCATCGACCTAGGCTCCAACAGTTTCCACATGGTCATTGCGCGCTACCTGATGGGTCAGCTGCGCGTCGTCGATCGCCTGCGTGAAACCGTGCGCATGGCCGATGGCCTGGATGGCAAAGGTGGGCTCTCCAACGAAGCACGTCAGCGCGCGCTCGAATGCCTGGCGCGCTTCGGCCAGCGCATTCGCGACGTGCCCTCGCTGCGCGTGCGCGCCTTGGCCACCAACACAGTGCGTCAGCTGCGTTCGCCGCAAGCGTTTTTGATGCCCGCCGAAACCGCGCTGGGCCATGCGATCGAAGTGGTCAGCGGGCGGGAGGAAGCGCGCCTGATCTATCTCGGTGTTGCGCATGCGCAACCGCCCAAGTCGGATCAACGCCGGCTGGTGATCGACATCGGCGGCGGCTCGACCGAGTTCATCATCGGCCGCGGGTTTCAGACGCTGGAACGCGAAAGTCTGCAGGCCGGTTGCATCGCCAGCACGCGGCGGTTTTTCCCCGGCGGCAAATTGTCGAAGAAGAAATGGAAAGATGCGCTGACCGAGATCGGCGCCGAGTTCCAGCAATTCGCCGGCCAGTACAAGGCACTGGGCTGGCACGAGGCGATCGGTTCGTCCGGCACCCACAAAGCCATTGGCGAGATGTGTGCGGCGATGAAGCTGACCAAGGGCGCGATCACGGCGCAGGCACTGCCGGCGCTGCGCGATGAGCTGCTCAAGGCCAAGCGCATCGAAGACATCCAGCTGCCCGGCCTGGCGGCCGAACGGCGGCCGATCATCGCTGGCGGCATCTTGGTGCTGGAAGCGGCATTTCAGGCGCTGGGTCTGGAGAAACTGATGGTCAGCAAGGCGGCGATGCGCGAAGGCATCCTGTACGACATGCTTGGCCGCGGTGGCGAAAATGATCCGCGCGACAGTTCGGTAGCATCGTTGGTGCAGCGCTACGGGATCGACGAAGTCCAGGCGGCACGCGTGGAAGCCACCGCCTGCCGGCTGTTCGACCAGGTCTGCGAATCCTGGCAACTGGATGGCGACGATGCGCAGGTGCTGCGCCGCGCTGCGCGCCTGCACGAGCTGGGACTGATCATTGCGCACAGCCAGTACCACGTGCACGGCAGCTATATTCTCGAACACTCGGATATCGCCGGTTTTTCCCGGCAGGAACAGCAAGTACTGGCCGCGCTTGTCCGCACGCACCGGCGCAATGTACCCAAGACCGCGTTCGATGCGCTGCCCGACCGCCTGCTGCTGCCAACCCGGCGCAATGCCGCACTGCTGCGGCTGGCAGTGTTGCTGCACCGCGCGCATGAGTCGGACCCGATTCCGACCCTGGAACTCACCGCCGACGACACCCGGCTATCGCTGATCCTGTCGCAAAGCTGGATCGACTCGCGTCCACTGCTACGCGCCGACCTGATCGGCGAAGTCGAAAGCATGGCCGGCCTGGGAATTGTGTTCAAACCGTTTGTGACCTGAGGCCAGAGGCATCAGACGGGAATCGGGAATAGACCACCACGGGGCTCTTAGAAGTTTCTGACTGGTGTCGATGGCGCCGAACCGGTGCAGCACGCTGCCTTTGCGATTCCCGATTCCCGATTCCCGATTCTCCATTCCCGTCACAGCTGTCACCGCCACGTCTTACTAGCGCAACATCAATGCCATCGCACTCCCGGAAGCTAGCGAAAACGGGAGAACGGGCATGCGCTACGCGATGGTTACCGAAACCTATCCCCCCGAGGTCAACGGTGTTGCGTTGACCGTGCACGGCCTGGAAACCGGCCTGCGCGCGCGCGGACATCACGTGGATGTGGTGCGGCCACGCCAGAGCACCGACACCGCAACGACCGATGCGCTACTGGTGCGCGGGGCATCACTGCCGCGCTACCCGGGATTGAAATTCGGCCTGCCGGCCACGCACCGTCTCGTACGTCATTGGCGCAGCACGCAACCGGATGCGATCTACGTGGCCACGGAAGGCCCGCTGGGCTGGTCGGCAATGCGTGCAGCACGCCGGCTCGGCATCCCGGTCGCTACCGGCTTCCACACCCGCTTTGACGAATACCTGCCCGACTACGGCGCCGCCTGGCTGCAGGGCACCGCGCTGCGCTGGATGCGGCGCTTCCACAACCAGGCCGATGCCACCTTGGTGCCCACGCGCGAATTACAACAATTTCTGCGCGAAGGCGGCTTCGAGCGCGTGCAATTGCTGGCGCGCGCAGTGGACAGCCAGCAATTCGATCCAGGTCGTCGCGATCTTGCATTGCGCGCGGACTGGGGCATCGAAGGCGACGGTTTTGCCGCCATCTACGTCGGGCGCATTGCCAACGAAAAGAATCTGCGGCTGGCCGTGCGCGCCTTTCGCAAGCTGCAACAGATCCGCCCGAAAGCACGCTTCGTGTGGGTAGGCGATGGCCCGGCACGCGAGAAGATTGCGCACGAAAATCCCGACTTCATTTTCTGTGGCGTCCAGCGTGGCGATGCACTGGCGCGTCACTTCGCCAGCGGTGATCTATTCCTGTTCCCCAGCCGCAGCGAAACCTTCGGCAATGTGACGCTGGAAGCGATGGCCAGCGGCGTGGCGACGGTCGCTTTCGATTACGGCGCCGCACGCGAATATCTGCACAATGGTCAGACCGGCGCGGCGGTGGACACCGACGAGGCCTTCATCCAGGCCGCTGTCGCACTCACCGAAGACGATGCACTGCGCCAACGCATCGGCAACGCGGCGGCGCAATCGATGAAAAAACTGCATCCGGACAATGTGGTCTCCGACTTCGAAGGCTTGTTGCTGGACATCAGCGCTGCACGGGGGCGTTATGTCGTCAACGCGGCTTGAGGTCTTGCGCGGCCACGAAGCGCGCTGGTGCCGACGCGCCAACCACTGGTGCCGGCGCAACCCGGTACGGCGCGCGTTCTCCACCATCAGCCGCTTGGGTGACGGCGTGTTCTGGTACGCCTTGATGGGCTTGTTGGTGGTGCTCGACGGCATGGATGGCGTGCGTGCATCGGCGCACATGGCCGCCACCGGCGTGCTCGCACTGACCTTGTACAAGGCGCTCAAGCGCTGGACCCGCCGCCCGCGCCCCTATGCGGCGGACGTGCGCATTCGCGCCTGGGTGGCACCATTGGACGAGTTCAGCTTCCCCTCCGGCCACACCTTGCACGCGGTCTCCTTCAGCATCGTGGCACTGGCCTACTACCCCTGGCTCGCCCCCTTGCTGGTGCCATTTTCGGCCGGCGTGGCACTCTCGCGCGTGGTGCTGGGATTGCATTATCCCAGCGACGTGCTGGCCGCCACCGTGATCGGTGTGCTGCTGGCCAGTTTGTCGCTGTGGGGGCTGCCGGTGGTGTTGGGGTAAGCGCTAGCCATTGGCGGGGCGCGGCTTACTGACAGGCAGGCGGAAAGATAGACCGACGCGCAACCGGGACGGAACCAAGCAGGCAGCAGCGCGTCCTCGCCTCACCCTTCTCCCTTCGGGATATTGTCCTACTTGATGGGGGAGAAGGCGCCACGCAGGGGGCGGATACGGGCACGTGCGAGGCTTGATGCACTTACCGTCGATTGTTCTTGCACGATCAATTGCTCTTGCACGTAGGTTGATAATGGAACCACATAGCGCAGCTGTGCGACTTCAGCGTGTGGCTTCGCCCCGTACCCTCACCCCTATTCCTCTTCCGCAGGGGCGAGCTGCGTTTCGCTCTTGATGATAGCCGCCGCGCGTAACGCTCTGGTGCCGAGTAATGCTCACGAGCGCCACGCCTGCGTGACCACTGATCAGAGACATCGGACGTCGGGCATTGGGCAACTCAAACTGATCGCCAGTGGCTTCGAAGCCAATGACTGACGTGTACCACCAATAGCAGATCGACAAGCCCCAACGTCTAATACCAAATCACTCATCAGCCATGATCCGCCAATCTCGAATCTCCACTCCCGAATCACAAATCTCCCATCCCCGCCCCTGACCGCCCCGCGCTCCCGCCGTACAATGACGCAATGACGACCCTGTTCATTTCCGACCTGCATCTGGACCCGGCCCGGCCGGCGATCACCGAGTTGTTTCTGGATTTCGTGCGCACGCAGGTACCCGGCAGCGACGCGCTCTACATCCTGGGTGATCTGTTCGAAGCCTGGATCGGCGACGGCACGCCGTCCACTGCCGCCGATGCAGTGGCAGTGGCGCTGTATGGGGTGGCCAATGCCGGCGTGCCAGTGTTCTTCATGGCCGGCAACCGCGACTTCCTGGTGGGCGACACCTACGCGCAGCGCGCGGGCTTCCGCATCCTGCCCGACCCCACCGTGATCGATCTGTACGGGCACACCACGCTGCTGATGCACGGCGATTTGCTGTGCACCGACGACACGGCCTACCAGGCGTTTCGCGCGCAGACACGCGACCCGGCGTTTCAGGCGCAGTTCCTGGCCCAGCCGCTGGCCGCACGCGTGGCGTTCGCGCAGCAGGCGCGCGCGGCTAGTCAGGCGCGGCATGCAGAACTCAGGCAGGGCGACCAGGCGCGCTTGGAGACCGTCACCGACGTCTCGCCGGCCGAAGTGGAAGCCACCTTCGTGCGTTACGGGCTGGACCGGCTGATCCACGGCCACACCCATCGCCCTGCCATCCACACCGTGCAGGCCGGCGGTAATACCTGCACGCGCATCGTGCTGGGCGACTGGTACGAACAAGGCTCGGTCTTGCGTGTGGATGCCGATGGCGTGGCGCTGGAACAGTTGGCGCTGTAGCGCGCTGTGCTTGCACTGGCAAGGCGATGCTGCATTCAATGCGCGCGCAGGATCATCCAAGCGCATCCGAGGCACACGCCACCGCCTCACGGCTCTATGAAGTGATGTCTCAAGTGCTTCTTCTTGAAGCACGCACGCAGATCCGCGCGTCTACGCCGATCGACGACCGCAACGCATCACTGCATGCTTCGCGCACGCTCGGCATAGTCGACGAAATCGCCGTTCACCACGTCGTACCACAGCAACGTGCCATCGGCCTGCACGCGGAAACGGTCGCGTACCGGGCTGGTCTGCGGGTCGCCGGGACAACCGTCGCCGTGGCGTTCGCGTACCGCAAAATCGAACGACTCCGGCGAAGGCGCATCACCTTCCTCGGCCATGATGCCGATGCAGTTGTCCGGGTACACATGGTCGCTCTGCAAGCGGGCTTCAAGCGCATTCAGCGCGCGGGTTTGCGCGTCGTCACTGGCGGGCGCTGCAGGCGCGGTAACGGCAGGCGTGGGCTGTGTGGCAACGGGCTCGGCCGGTTGCTGCTTGCATCCGGCAAGCGTCAGCGCGGCCAGGAAAACAAACACAAAGTGCAGGGACGTGGACATGAAAGCTCCGCTCGACGGGACAGGGCCGGTTGTCACCGGCGGTGCGCCTAGTCTGCGCGATCAACGCGCGCGGGTGTAGCGTAGAAAAGCCCGGCACGTGCGGTGCCGGGCCAGGCTTGGATCAATCAACAAGACTCAACGGAAGCCGGCAATCGTGGCCTTGGTGTTAACCAGCACGCGTTGGTTGTCGGCGGTGCTGGCATTACCCATGGGCACACCGTTGTAGCTGATGTTGGGGTTGGACCAGTAGTTCAGACGCGGGCAGCCTCCGGAGCAGTCGTAGGCCATGATGGTGCGCCAACTGTTGCCGTAGCGGTAGCCGTGACCATAGGCATACGGCGATGTGCTTGGGTCGTTGGTGGCGTCGTGGCGTGCGCTCTGCAGATGCCCGATTTCATGCGCGAAGCTGTAGTAGCCGGTGGCGCAATCCCAGTACACCGATGCGAACGCGCTTGCGGCGTTAGAGCCGATTCCCGATGCCAGACCGCAGTAGCTGCTGTTGTCCAGGACAATCACACCCACATCGGCGGTGTAGGTGTTGCGACTGGTATGGATGCTGTCCATGTAGCCGTCGTTGGTCACGCGGAAGCGCTGCAGGTCGGTGGTGAAGTTGCCGGTTTCGGTGTAGCTGGTGGTCTCGTAGCGCGCCAGCTGCATAGTGATGCCGACATTGCTATTGATGTAGCCCTGGTTGGCTTCGGCCACCGCCAGCTGCACCAGCGATTGCATGTTGCCGCCGTAAGCGGTCACGGCCTTGTTGGTGGCCACCACCAGCACGCGAATGGTCGCCGGGCTGCCTGATGAGGCAGCTGCGGCAGTGACGCGTCCATCGCCGGGCATGTCGAACTTCGGCAGCAGGCTGTATTCGGCCGGATGCTCCTGCGGCATGCGTTGCTCATCCACTTGCACCAGCACGTGGCGACCATCGGCGAGCGGACGCAGGCGATACAGCTTGCCGGCGTAGCGAATGGTGCCGGTGACGGTCTCGCCGCTGCGCACCAGGATGGCCGAGTTCAGCGGATCGACGCCCGAGAGCGTGCGTGCGCGGCTGCCGGCACGCGGGCCCAGGTTGCCGTACCACACGCTGTCGCCGCCCTCCAGCGCATCGACCTTGGCCTGAGTGGCGGTGATGGTCTGGCCATCCAGCTGCAGTTCCAGCAATTTTTCCGAGGCGGTCACCGCGCCGGCATCAAGCTGGACCACCTGCGCGTTGGCAGTGGAGGGGGCGCTCAACAGGCGTTGCAGCGACGGTTCGGCTGCTACGGTGGCGGTGGCGCTGCGGCTCAGCGCAGGGCCGGTTTGATACAGCGGTTTACCAGCAGCGGCGGCGGAACCGGCCAGGCACATGGCGATCAGACCCACCGTGGCGCACATCGACTTCGACTTCATGGTCTTTCTCTCCTAAGACATGAAAGTTACGGATGTGAAACACCGGGCCCCTGCCCCCGGGACGCCATTAGGGCGCGTTGCATTGAACAGAATGCAAGTTGTTACAAAGGTAAATTACATTTATGTGATGTTTGCCGATACCTGGATGCGATTCCAGCAGCTATTACGCAGGAACCAGCGCACAGTCTGCGGAAGAGTGCGCTCCACTTTAGTGGCTTATCGAACAAGCGCTTGCCGCAGTCAGACGTAACAGGTGCGCGATCGCGTCGCAAAGAAGATCGATCTGCATACACATGCTTGCCTCGGCCACGCGATTGATTGCGTCAATCTTCATCTGCAGACACCGCGGCGCCATGTCATATCACTGCAGATGACATGTGTTGCCTCGTCATCAATGCGTAACGATGCGTGCATTGGTGTACGCCCAGTTGGCTGTAAACGTGCAAGAAAGCATCGCTGGACGTGCGTGGGCACGGAGGCAGCGCACGTATGCGTCATGCAGATTCAGGCCACCAGCCACGACTGGCTATCCACGACGCACAGACCTTAGCAACGCTCAGCCAGCCTGCTCCACCAGATCGGCCAACTCGTCTTCGTCGAAACCGGCAAGCATGCGCGCCTGCAGATTGAACGGCCCATGCAGATAGCCACCGGCGTATTCGCGTAGCAGGGCCTTGAAACGTGCACGCGGCTCGACGCCGGCCTGCTCGCAATACCAGCGGTACCAGCGCGAGCCGGCGGCCACGTGTGCCACTTCTTCGCGCAGGATGATCTCGAGTACCTCGGCAGTCGCCACATCGCCGAGTGAACGTAGTTTGACGATCATCGCTGGCGTCACATCCAGCCCACGTGCTTCGAGCACGCGCGGTACCAGGGCCATGCGTGCCAGCCCGTCGTGCGCGGTCTTCTCGCACATTTCCCACAGCCCGTTATGCGCGGCGAAGTCGCCGTAATCGTGGTCGTGCGCCTGCAAGCGCGCGCGCAATAGCATGAAATGGCGCGATTCGTCATCGGCCACCGCCACCCAATCGGCATAGAACGCCTGCGGCAAACCACGGAAGCGATACACCGCATCCCAGGCTAGATCAATCGCGTTGAGTTCGATATGCGCAATCGCGTGGATAAACGCAGCGCGCCCTTCTGGCGTGCCTAATCCACGACGCGGCAAATCGCGCGGATGTACCAGCAGCAGCGTGGGCGGACGGCCCGGCATGCGGATCGGCTCCGGCGCAGGCGCTGCCGGATCGATCGCAAGATCGCCTGCGCGAAAGGCCGCTGCGTAGTGTTGGGTCAACGCAACTTTCTGCAGCGGGTCGGCCTGAGCAAGGCACAAGCGCGCAGCGTCGAACAACTCGGTATTTTCAAACGAGCCGATGCTCATGCTGCCGACCACAACAGGTGAGGGCTCGCTGCAGAAACCCAGTGCGCACGCATGCGCTCCCAGGCATTTCGTCCTGCACAGCCTGCCGACAGCGCCAGCCCGGCAAACGCGGCCAATCGGCCGTGTCGCCGCGGTAACTCAGGCGCGGCGACGCTTCTTGGCATCGTCCGAGCGCAGCTGCTGGATGCGTTCGAAATACCCCGGTTCGATGCCGGTGATGTACTCGCCGTTGAAGCACGAAGAATCGAACTGCTTGATGTCCGGGTTACCTTCGCGCACCGCCACTTCCAGGTCTTCCAGATCCTGGTAGATCAGCCAGTCGCACCCCAGAAACTCCTGGATTTCCAGCTCGCTGCGGCCATGCGCGATGAGCTCTTCGGCGGCCGGCATGTCGATGCCGTAGATGTTGGGATAACGCACCGGCGGCGCGGCCGAGGCCAGATACACCTTGCGTGCGCCGGCGTCGCGCGCCATCTGCACGATCTGCCGGCTGGTGGTGCCGCGCACGATCGAATCGTCGACCAGCAACACCACACGGTTGCGGAATTCCAGGTGGATCGGATTGAGCTTGCGACGCACCGATTTCTGCCGTTCGCCCTGCCCCGGCATGATGAAGGTACGGCCCACGTAGCGGTTCTTGACGAAGCCCTCGCGGTACTTCACGCCCAGCACGTTGGACATTTCCAGCGCCACGTCGCGCGAGGTGTCCGGGATCGGAATGATGGTGTCGATGTCGTGATCCGGGCGCAGGCGCAGGATCTTTTCACCCAGCTTCAGGCCCATGCGCATGCGCGCCTTGTGCACCGAGATGTTGTCGATCATCGAATCGGGACGCGCGAAATACACGTACTCGAAAATGCACGGCACGTTGTTGGTCGGCGAAGCGCACACTTCCGAAAACAGCTCGCCGCGCGCAGTGATCACCAACGCTTCGCCCGGGCGCACGTCGCGCACGCGCTGATAGCCCAGGATGTCCAGTGCTGACGATTCGGAGGCCACAATGTATTCAGTGCCTTCGGCGTGATCGCGCTTGCCCAGCACCAGCGGGCGGATGCCATGCGGGTCGCGGAAGGCCACCAGGCCCAGGCCCAGCACCACGCTGACCACCGCATAGCCGCCCTTGCAGCGGCGGTGCACGCCAGCCACCGCGCGGATCGCCGCTTCGGGGGTAAGCATGCGCTGCGCGTCCAGCTCGTAGGCGAACACGTTCAACAGCACTTCGCTGTCCGAATCGGTATTGATGTTGCGGCGGTCGGCTTCAAACACCTGCTGGCGCAAGGCCTCGGTGTTGATCAGGTTGCCGTTGTGCGCCAGCGCGATGCCGTAAGGCGAATTGACGTAGAACGGCTGCGCCTCGTCCATGCCTTCCGACCCTGCGGTTGGGTAGCGGCAATGCGCGATGCCGACGCGGCCTTCCAGCACCGCCATCTTCTTTTCGTCGAAGACGTCGCGGACCAGGCCATTGGCCTTCTGCACCCGCAGGCGCGTGCCATCTGCAGTGGCGATGCCTGCGGCGTCCTGCCCACGATGCTGCAGGACGGTCAGGCCGTCATAAAGCTGCCCGGCGACGTTTTGGTTGCCGACAATACCGACGATGCCACACATGGTGCGCGTTCTCCGCTTCGGCTTGCGCCGTTACTGTGAAGGTGGCCGTGCCTGGCCTTGGGACTCGACCCGAGCCGGGTCGCTTTCTCCGCCGCGAACCTGCGCCGGATCGATGTTGGCCGGCATCGCCCGCGTCGGATCGCGCCCGTCGCCAGCCGTCTTGCCGGGTTTGCCAAGCGCACGCGTGATGGTGTCGCTCAGCCCGGAACCGCCAAGTGCCTTGCCCAGGTCCGTATTATCGCCTGCCGAAGGCAACTTCCCCAACTCCGTTGGCAAGTTGCCAAGTTCCATCGATGGCATGTCCATCGACGGCATTCGCCAGGCCGGCAGTTGCGCCCGCATCCAGCCTGCGCCCGGCTGCAGCATGGGCAGCAGCACCGACTGGCGCCACGCCGGCTCGCGCGGCAGTGGGGTGAAGCCCATCAGCAGCACCAGCACGCTGGCCAGAAACGCCCCGCGCACCACGCCCAGGCCGAAGCCGAGCATGCGATCGATGCCGCCGAGCTTGATCGCGTCCACACCCGCGCGGATCACCATGCCAATCACCGCTACGCAGATCAGCACCCCGACGAACACCATGGCGTAACCGCCGAAAGATTCGGTGGCAGAGGGATGCTTGCCATTGGCTAGCCAGTGCGCGGCCGCGCCGCCGAACATGAAGGTGGCCCAGCCGGCAAGCAACCAGGACAAGGTGCCGACCACGATGGCGACAAAACCACGCAACAAGCCCAACAACGCCGACACCAGAATGATGACGCCCAGCACCATGTCGATCATCGGCAAGCTCTCCGCGCGACGCGTGCGCCGTTGGTGCAATCTGGCTCGGTACTCATTGCCCTCCCCTCCATGGGTGCGAGGCGTTCGGAAATCCCGTGGCTGCGGGTTGCGCAGTGCAGGCAGTTAGCGACCACATAACGGTACGACAGCAGTTGCAGTGTACGAGCGGCCGCGTTTGCTTGCGGCCGGTACAGACGTTACGGATGTGGCCGCACCATGCCGGAAATACCGACCTTGGCTGCCACCTGGGCACGCAACTGTTCGGCATCACCACGATTGGCGACCGGGCCAACACGCACGCGGCTGAGCGCGCCCTTGTCGGTCCGCACCTGTTCGACGAAGGCGCTGAAGCCGGCAGCGCGCACGCGGTCGCGTAAGGCATCGGCATCTTCGGCGCGCGCGAACGCACCCAGCTGCACCGCGAAACCGACCGCACTGGCCGCAGGCGCTGCCGGCGCGGTGACCACCGGCTTGGCAGGCTCAGGCGTGGCGGCTGCAGGCGTGGCGGTGGCAGGCTTGGTGACTTCGGGCTTGGCCGGCACGGGCTTGGGCACGGCGGCCGGCTTGGGCGCGGCGGCCACCGGCTTGGCGGGCTCCGGCGGCAGGCTTTCGGTCTTGGTGGGTGCGGTGGTGCTGGCGGCGGCTACGCTGCTGCCAGGCTTCGCGGTGGTTGCGGGCACTGGCGTGCTGGCGACCGGCGCCGGCGCGGCGGCGTTGGCATCCAATGTCACTACCTGCGCGTTGACGTCGCTGCGCACCTTCACTGCCTGCAGGCGGGCCGATTCGGCCTGGGCCTGGTCGGCATACGGTCCAACGCGCACGCGCCAGGCCGGGCGGCCGTTGATCTGGGTCTTTTCGCTGAAGCCGGGCAACTGCGCCTGCTTGAGCCGCGCAATCACCGCATCGGCATCGGCGCTGGTGGCGTAGGCACCGAAATTGACCGCGTAATTGCCAGCGGCCACTTCCGGTGCGGAGGGCGTGCTGGACGGAGCGGCCAGATCGGCCGCATCGGGATTGTTCTGCACCGGCGCTGGCGCACCGGCCATGCCCAGCGCGCCACCGGCCGGCGCATTGCCCGGGGTGACCAGCGGCAATTCGCGGGTTTCGAACTCGCCATTGGCGGGTGCTGCAGGTGCCTCGAGCGGCACATCGGCCACACCGCTCGACGGCGCAGGGCCCTTGACCAGCATCGGCAGGAAGATCACGGCAAGCGCCACCAGAACGATGGCGCCAATCAGTCGCTGTTTCAGAGCAGTATCCACGGAAGAGACGAGAGGCGGCGTGGCGGGGTGCCGCGGCGATTATAAGGCCGGCGCCACCCCGACGACCTCAGCGGGCTGAATGAAGTGCGCTAAATGCGTCGGCCACGGTGTGAAACGAGCCGAACACCAGTACGCGGTCGCCGGGGCTGGCCGCGTCCAGGACCGCACGCACCGCACTGGCAACATCCCGATGACACGGCGCCTGCGCGGCGACACTGCCCTGCAGACGGGCCTGCAATGCCTGCGCCGATTGGCCGCGCGCACCTTCCAGCCCCGCCAGTGCCCACTGGTCGATCTGCCCAGCAACTGCCTCCACCACGCCCAGCACGTCCTTGTCGACCAATGCAGCGTAGATCGCGTAGGTGCTGCCGGCATGCGCCTGCGCACCGAGCGCGGCGGCCAGCGCGCGCGCGGCCTGTGGGTTGTGGCCGACATCCAACAGCACTTGCACGCCATCGACCTCGAGCCGCTGCAAACGCCCGGCCACTTGCGCGTTGCCGATGCCCTGCGCCCAGGCTGCATCGGGCACCTCCACCGGCAAGGTCTGCAATGCGGCGATCGCCGCGGCCGCGTTGGCTAGCTGTACCGGCGCGTGCAATGCAGGCATCGGTAATTCCAGCGTCACTGCCACATCGCGCCAACGCCATTGCGGCGCACCGGATTGCGGGGTCTCAACCTGCCCTGCGTCGATCGGCTCGAAGAAATAATCGCTGCCGGCACGGATCGCATTGGCACCCAACTGGTAGGCGCGCCGTAACACGCTGGACGGCGGGTCGATCTCACCCAGCACCACCGGCTTCCAGGCGCGGATGATGCCGGCCTTCTCGGTGCCGATGGCCTCGCGGTCTTCGCCCAGCCAATCGGTATGGTCGATATCCACCGTGGTGATCACCGCCACATCCGAATCGACGATGTTGACCGCATCCAGGCGCCCGCCGAGGCCGATTTCCAGCACCGCCAACTCCAACGCGGACTGCTGAAACAGCCATAGCGCCGCCAGCGTGCCGAACTCGAAATAGGTCAGCGCGGTGTCGCCGCGTGCCGCCTCGACTGCAGCAAACGCGTCCACCAGTTGCGCGTCGCTAGCCTCCTCGCCATCGATGCGCACGCGCTCGTTGTAGCGCAGCAGATGCGGCGAGGTGTAGGCACCGACCTTCCAACCGGCGGCACGCCCGATCGCCTCAATGAAGGCCACCGTGGAGCCCTTGCCATTGGTCCCACCCACGACGATGACGTGCGTTGCTGGCGCGGTGATCTGCAACCGCGCGGCGATCTCGCGAACACGCTCCAAGCCCATCGCAATGGCGCTGGGATGCTGCTGCTCGATGTAGGCGAGCCAGTCGGAGAGAGAGTTCGTTGCGTTCATGGGGAGCGCCGCGCAGAGAGGGGCACATTATCGCCATTTACGCTTGCGAAACGCATGCCACAGCGGTGCTCGATCCATTGCGATTTCTTGCTTTGTGAGGCCGAAGCAGCGCTTGTGCAGGGCGCAGGCATGGAACGCAGTCAAACGCGCTTCAAGGGTCTTCAGCACTCGCCGCAATCCGCATGCCCAGTACCGACAGTTGACCACGCAACCGCATCGGCACCTGCTGCTCCGGATGACGTCGATACAGGTGTTCGTCGATGCATAGATGGTTTGGAAACCGATGCTCCAGCGGCCCGCCACTCAAGCGGTATTTACAGGTCCGCGCAGTGCGCACGTATGCGGTCTGCATGACATGCACTTCTTCAAAATCGGTGCCTGCAGTGCGCGTGTAAACCCATGGCCCGCCTCTGGCCAACGCCAGCCGGCACAAAAATCCCAGTAACGGTGGCGCGAGACAGAGCGCCAGAACGGTATTGACCGGGTGCTTGCCGAAGACCGCCTTCCATCCATCGGCGCGATAACAAGCGCCGTCAGTCCGGCGCCCAGCAGCCACATCGGCAAGAGCCAGCGTTGCCCGGACAGAAAAGGCGCGGGAATAAAATCGGAGAACGCCCCTAGTACCAACAAGCCAACCACACTTGCCAAAGCGTGTATCCGACGACTTTGGGCCACTTAGAAACTGCGACGGCATGGCGCGTCAATTGCGTGATCCAGCGCCCCTGCTCTGCCTCGCCTTACAACGCCCGATGCTTTGCCTCACCAAAGAACGGTGTGTGGTGGGCGCAGTCGTTGAGGCGCACCACTTCCAGATGCTCCACGTCATCGCCTTCGAGCAGGTTCAGCGTGGTCGGGGCCTGGCGGAAGCTCCACAGCTTGGACAGCGGCAGGCCCAGGATCTTGCACAGGATCACGCGATTGACCGCATCGTGCGCGACCACCAGCAAGGTGTCGTCGGCGCCCAGTCCCTCGGCGACGCGCACCAGGCCACGCCAGCTGCGGTCCAGCACCTGACGCAACGATTCGCCGCCTGGCATCAGTACGGTGTCGGGCTCTTGGCGCCAGGCGCGCAGACGTGCGGGATCCTTGTCGTTGATCTCGCTGGCCAGCAGGCCCTCCCATTCGCCGTGCGCAATTTCCTGCAGGTCGGCATCGGTCTGCAGCAGTGCCTCGCGCGAAGCGCCCAAGGCGGCCTTGGCAGTGGCCTGCGCGCGCGACAACGGCGACGCCACCGCGCGGTCGATCTGCAGCGTGTGCAGCCGTTCGCCCAGCGCGCGCGCCTGGCCTTCGCCCACCGGCGACAGCGGAATATCGATCTGGCCCTGGTAACGGCCTTCGGCGTTCCACGGCGTCTCGCCGTGACGAGCAAGCAGGATGCGCATGCGCTGGGGGTTCCTAGGGGGGAGGGACCGGCTCGCCGCAGCGAAACCGGACCGCATCATAACCCCTGCCACCGCCCACCGGCCGCCCGCGTCAGCGCACGCCGAGTTCTTTCAAGAGGTGTGGCGCCGGGGCGACTTCGGTCATGATCCAGCGCAGATAGCGACTATCTACGGCGATCATGCGGGTCATTGCCGGGTCGAAGACCCAGCTGCTGCTCACCGACTCCCAATTGCCGTCGAACGCCAGCCCGACCAGCTTGCCTTTCGCGTCCATCACCGGCGAACCGGAGTTGCCGCCGGTGATGTCCAGATCCGACAGGAAGTTGACCGGCACCGTGCCCAGGCGCTTGTCTTCCAGGCCGGCATAGCGCTTGGCCTTGACCGCCTCCAGCAGGGCCTTGGGCGAATCGAACGGATCGGCGCCGGTGTCCTTGGCGGCCACTCCCTCCAAGGTGGTGAACGGTGTGTAGGCCACGCCATCCTTGGGGGTGTAGCCCTTGACGTTACCGAAGGTGATGCGCAGCGAGGAATTGGCGTCCGGATAGACGAACGCGCCCTGGCTCTTCTTGTAGTCCGCCAGCGCCTGCAAATAGCGCGGGCGCGCCAGCAATTCTTCGCCTTTGCGACGCTTTTCTTCGCGTTCGATCTGCAGCAGCGACGGCATCAGCGCCACCGCATAACGCAGCGCCGGATCCTCGCTAGCCTCGAACGCAGCACGGTCGGCATGCAGCCACTTCAAACGCTCGTCAGTGCTGCCCAGTTTGGTGCCGGCCAGTCGCGCGGAAGCGGCCTGCGCGTCGGCGCCGGCCAGCCACTGGTCCAGCGCCGGCAAGCGCTGCGCAGCGGGCAGCTTCAGGTACTGATCGAACCAGTAGCGTTGCAACTGCCCGTCCATCGCGGCGACGTAACGACGCTCCATCTGCTTCTGCGCGCCCTCGATCTCCGGCAGGTCGCGCTCTTGGTAGTCTGGTTCGCGCTCGGCATCAGGCTTGGCGCGCTCGATTGCCAGGCGGTACAGCGACAGCGCGCTGCCAAGCACGCCGGTGCGGCGCATCTGGCGCAGGATCAAGTCGCGGTCGCGGGTGGCCTTGGCCTGCTCATCCAGCGCCAGCAGTTGCGTATGTGCCTGCAGCGCTGCGCGGCCGTCGCGGCCCTGGCGCTTGAGCCAGGCCAGCACCGCGCGCTCCTCGGTCTGTTTCTGCGTGGCGGCGTCGATGCGCTTGAAACCCTGCAGTTGGCCTTCGTAGTTCTTGGCTGCGTTGTTCCAGCTGGCCATGGTCGCGGCGTACTTCACCTGGATGTCCGGGTCCTGCTTGCCGGCCTGCTCGACCAGCGCGATCAGGTCGCGGTACTGACGTCCGGCAGTGGGATACGCCCAGTTGGCGGTGTTGTCGAATTCGGCGGCCAGTGCGTAGCGATTGGTGCGCCCCGGGTAGCCGGCCACCATCACGAAATCGCCAGCGCCCAGCGGCTGGTCGGCAAATTTCAGGAAGTGCTTGGGCCGATACGGCACATTGTCCTTGGCATAGGCAGCGGGCTTGCCGTCCTTGCCGACATAGGCGCGGTAGAAGGAGAAATCGCCCGTGTGGCGCGGCCACATCCAATTGTCGACGTCGCCGCCGAATTTGCCGATCCCCGACGGCGGCGCGTAGGCCAGGCGCACGTCGCGGATCTCCAGGGTGCGGAACAGCCGATAGGTGTTGCCGCCGGAAAAACTGTACAGCTCGCAGCGGTAGCCGGCCTCGGATTCGCAGGCCGCAACCTGGGCCTTGTCGAACGTTTCCAGCGCCTGGGTGCGCTTGAGCGCATCGCTACCGGCGCCGGCGATCGCCACGTTCGCCTGCTCGGTGACGTCGGTGATGCGGTCCAGCACGTAGATGCGCGCGTTTGGCCCGGCACTCAGTTCCGCCCCGGCGCTGGCGGCGCTGAAGCCGTCGCGGATCAGATTCTTCTGCGCAGTGGAGTTGAGCTGGATCGCGCCGTACGCGCAATGGTGATTGGTCACGACCAGCCCTTGCGGCGACACGAAGCTGGCGGTGCAGCCGCCCAACGACACCACCGCGCCCATCGGATCGCCGGTCAGGTCGGCCAGTTGCTGCGGCGAAAGACGCAAGCCGGCTTGTTGCAGTGGTCCGGCAATCTCCGGCAGTTGTTGTGGAACCCACATCCCCTCGCCGGCTTGCGCAGATGAAGCCACTGCCAGCGTGGCCAGCATGGAAACAGCGAACAGGTTCGGACGCATCGACAGCCCCAGAGTCATTTTCGTTACAGTCTAACTCTCGTATCTGCGGCGCACTTCATGACTGATGGCAGGGTTTGCGCGCCCCTGTCGACCTGCAGGTATTCGGGCCGCGCAGTACGCGCCAGCTGACCGGCCTGCAGCGTACCGGGCGAGCGTCGGCTTAGACGCGGCCGAACGCGGGGTCGCTACGGCTGGGCCTGCCGGTTTCCAGATGCCCGGCCAGCCGGCGACGGAAAGCGCTACCCGGTTGCTCGACCACAAGGTCGTACCAGTGATCGCTGGCCGCGAGCGCCAGGCGAATGGTCGCGCGCTGACCTGCAGCCAGTTGCAACGTGCGCGAGGTTGGATCTGCATAGTCCAGCGCACGCAGCTGCAGGGTGCATGCGCGCTGCCCCGCATTGCCGATTTCCAGCACCAACGCGTCGCCATCCTGCCGCGCGTCCACCCACGGTGCTGCCGATGGCGTGGAGGTCGGTGAAACCTCGCCAGCGAATTCGCGCAGGAAACCATTTGGTCCATGCACGCGCAAGGCGTACGCACCGTTATAAGTTGCCCCGACCGGCACATCATCCAGCTGCGTGCCGGGTAGCACCGTGTAGTACCACGGGCCGCCGCTGGCAGCGCTGCTGTAAACGTTAAACGCCGCTGCAGCCGCGCCGCCATTGACGAACTGCAGCTGCACGCCTGTTGCGTCGTGCACGCGTGCGTGCACTTGCAATGCGTAGGGCAATGCACGCGCCGGTCGTTGTCCTGGCTCCTGTTTCGGCATCGTTGCGGCGGTCGGTGGAACAGGCAGCGGTTTATCGCGCACAGCTGCCGTGCGTGCGCGATAGTCGTCGACCGACGGCAACGCACTCAACGCCGAATCGTCCGGTTTGCGGAAGTCGAACACGCTGGTGAGATCGCCGCTGACCGCACGCCGCCATGGGCTGATGTTCGGCTCGGCCACGCCGAAGCGGCGTTCAAGCAGACGCAGCACCGAGGTGTGATCGAACACCTGCGAGTCGACCCAGCCACCACGCGTCCACGGCGAGATCACCAGCATCGGCACGCGAATGCCCAGGCCGATCGGCACGCCGTCGTAGACCTCGCCACGCGTGTCGACATTGCTGCGCCCCATGCGTGCGTCCACTGCCGGCAACGGCGCGGGCACGTGATCGAAGAAGCCGTCGTTCTCGTCGTAATTGATGATCAGCGCCGTCTTGGCCCACACCTCGGGATTGGCGGTGAGCGCATCGATCAGACGCGCCACCAGCGACTCGCCATAGGCAGGCGGCGCTTCGGGATGTTCGCAGTACGCGGTGGGCGGGATGACCCACGACACCTGCGGCAGGCGATTGGCCTGCACATCGGCAGCGATCGCGGCGACCAGATGCTCGGCCTGGGTGGTGGCGGCATTGTCCGCGGTGGACCCGGGCACGCATGCACGTGCACGCCGGTACCGTTCGTCGTCGGTGCGTAGATCGCGGTAGTGCGAGAAGTACGCCAGCGAGTTGCAGCCGAAGTTGTCGTATTCCTGATACACGCGCCAGTCCACGCCGGCAGCCTGCAAACGCTGCGCGTACGTGGTCCACTGCAGTGCTGCGTAGCCGAGCTTGTCGCGCGCCATGTCGGCGGTCCAGTTGCCATCGTCAGCATTGGTCACCGCCTGCGCGCCGACGTTGCCCACGCTTGGGCCGCTGGTACCGGTGAACAGATACATGCGGTTGGGATTGGTCGGCCCGTGCAGCGAGCAGTAATAGCCGTCGCAGATGGTGAACGCGTCGGCCAGCGCGTGGTAGTACGGGATGTCGTGACGCTGGAAGTATCCCATCGTCAATTCCCCCTTGTACGGCACCCACGCATCGTATTCGGCCCAGCGTGCCGGGTCCTGCCCGTGACCGGCCTTCCAGGAATGATCCAGGCTCTTGATCAACGGCGCGCAGGTATGTTGCGAATCGAACGCGAACGGCAGCAAGCGTCGTCCATCGGACGTGGGTTGACTCCATACCGGATGGCCATCGCGCAGTTGCAGCGCGCGCGGATCGCCAAAGCCACGCACGCCACGTAGCGCGCCGAAATAATGATCGAACGAGCGGTTTTCCTGCATCAGGATCACCACATGTTCGAGATCGCGCAACGTGCCGGTCCGCGCGTTGGCCGGCAGCGCGAGCGCACGACCGATCGAAGACGGCAAGGCGCCGGCAGCAGTGAGCGCAGCGACGCGCTTGAGAAAATCGCGACGCGAAGAGGAAGAGGTCATGGCGGCAGAACCTGCAAAAAGTGACGCTTTTTTCACCGCGCAGCGCGGCTGGACACGACACGTATAGCGGGCGAGCGCGACAGTTTTGCGACAGCGACCGTCATCAATGTTTCATGAGCCGTTGACACCCTGCGTCGCGAAACGCCGGCTTTGCACCGTGCGTCCGCCCTCAGCCGTGGCCGAACAGGACTCCCCCATGACTTCCGCTCGTCGCTTTCATGTCACACCGCTGGCGCTTGCCCTGGCAACGCTGCTTCCCGTCATTTCGCAGGCCGCGTCGCCGGCTGAGCCGGTTGCCGTTGCTCCGGCAGCGGAGGCAGCGACACCTGTGGCCGACGCCGCCAATGCAACGCAACTGGATGCAATCAATGTGGTGTCGCAAGGCAGCACGCGCCAGGTGCAACGCATCAGCCAGCAGGACATCGAGCAGCTGACGCCCGGCAGCAGCGCATTCAAGGCAGTGGAAAAACTGCCCGGCGTGCAGTTCCAGTCCGCCGATCCATTCGGCACCTACGAATGGTCCACGCAGGTGACCCTGCATGGCTTCGACCAAAGCCGCCTGGGTTACACGCTCGATGGCATTCCACTGGGCAACATGAGCTATGGCGTGACCAATGGCCTGCACATCACGCGCGCCATCATTTCGGAAAACCTCGGTTCGGTGGAAATTGCGCAGGGCGCCGGTGCACTAGGCACTGCGTCCAACACCAATCTCGGCGGCACCATGCAGTTCTACTCGGCCGACCCGCAGACCACGCCTGGCGCACGGTTGGTGCAGACGGTGGGCAGCGATGCAACGCGCCGCACCTTCGTGCGCGCCGACACCGGTGATCGCGATGGGTTGTCGGCGTATCTGTCGTATGCCAATGCCAGCACCGACAAATGGAAGGGCTATGGCGATCAGACATCCGAACAGGCCAATCTCAAGACGGTGTACCAGTGGGGCGACGGCAACCGCCTGAGCCTGTTCGTCGATACCTCGCGGCGCAAGGAATACGACTACATGGATCTGTCGTTGACCAGCCAGCGCGCGCTCGGCTGGGACTACGATTACCTGCAGCCGGATTGGGCCACCGCCGTGCAGATGGCACGCGCGTATCAGAACACCGGGGCCACCAGCGGCGTGGCCAACGGCTACCCGCAATCGCTGGCCGGCCTGCCCAGCGACTACAGCTGGCTCGATGCCAGCTATTACGCCGGCGGCGGCCTGCGTCGCGACAACCTGGCAGGCCTGTCGGGCACGTTCGTGTTCGGCGGTGCCACGCTCGATGCCAGCGGCTATTACCACGGCAATCGTGGCGAAGGCCAATGGGTGACACCGTATGTGCCCACCTCCGCGCAGATGCCGCTGTCGATGCGCACCACCGACTACGGCCTGGATCGCTTCGGCGGTACCAGCGCATTGAAATGGTCGTGGGGCAATCACGATCTGGAAGTGGGCGCATGGGCAGAAAACGCGCGTACCTCGCAGGGCCGCAATTACTTCGCGCTCGGCAACGAGGGCTACACCTCGCTGTACAACGTGTACGAAGCACAGACCCCGTTCCGCCGCGACTTCCTGCAGCGCTACACCACGCAGACACGCATGCTGTACCTGCAGGACACCGTGCACCTGCTCGACGACCGCCTGACGCTGAATTACGGTGCAAAGGCGCTCAGCACCACCACGCGCGCGCAATCGCTGGTACCGACCACCGCACTGGCACAAGGCCGCATCCGCGCCGAAGATAATTTCCTGCCGCAGGTGGGCGTGAATTACAAACTCGACGAGCGCCAGGACCTCTACGCGTCCTACAGCAAGAACATCGCCGCCTTCGGTTTCACCCCATTCGCCACCTCGCAGGCCGCCTTCGACCGCAGCCGCGCCACGCTGGAGCCGGAAGAATCGCAGACCGTGCAGGTGGGCTATCGCGTGCAGGACGCGCAGTTCCAGCTGTCGGCCGATGCCTACTTCACCAAGTTCTCCAACCGTCTGTTGACCACCTCGCCGTGCACCGCGGTGCAGACCTGCGCCTCGATCCTCAGCAACGTCGGCGCGGTGCATAGCGCCGGTGCGGATCTGGCACTGATGTGGCGGCCGACCGAAGGCGTGAGCTGGTTGAATTCGCTCTCGTGGAACCGCTCGCGTTACCAGGACGATTACCTCAACAACGGTGTGGTTGCGACGTCCGGCAAGGATGTGGTCGGCATCCCGGCGTTGATGTTCTCTTCCAGCGCCAGCTACCAGATCGGCAACCTGCTTCTGGATCTGGACGGCAAGTACGTGGACAAGCGCTACATCACCTTCCTCAACGACTCGCAGGTGCCGTCGTACTGGCTGTTCAATGCCGGCGCGCGTTACGACTTCGGCCGTGTTGGCGGTGTGGCGGATGTGGCGCTGGCGCTCAACGTCACCAACCTTACCGACAAACGCTACTTCGCCAGCACCGGCACCAACGGCTATGTCGCCTCCGATCCGGACGGCTACAACCAGACCATGGTGGTGGGCGCGCCGCGGCAGTATTTCTTGAGTCTGGATGTGAAGTTCTAAGCAGCGCCTGACTGCTCCGCAATTGCCCCTTCTCACGTGGGGGCGAAAAGGCACAGCAAGCGCGCCACTGGCGTGCTTGCCCAGAAGCGTCTGTGCCGCAACGCACCCCGGACCGGATAGGACCGCGGCACGAAGCTGAGGTCGATTGGGTGAGGCCGATGATTCACCTTGGCAATGCGTGGCGACGCGCTTGCCATCTTAGGCGGCAACATACCGCGTAGCGCCGACCTCTCCCGGCGCTACGCGGCACCGTGTCCGGAATGGAGAAGGAACTCCCCTAGCCCACCCTCCCGGCGGACCTCAGCCGCTCGATAAAGCTCCTTCCCGCACCGCCGCATGGCATACAGGCCCCGACGCCTATAATCGCCGCCTTACTTTCACTCAGCAGGTTCCGCCAGATGGCGCAGACGATGAAGGCGCTGGTCAAGCGCGAAGCGAACAAAGGCATCTGGCTGGAACAGGTGCCCGTGCCGACGCCCGGCCCCAACGATGTGCTGATCAAGCTGGAAAAGACCGCCATTTGCGGCACCGATCTGCACATCTACCTGTGGGATGAGTGGAGCCAGCGCACCATCAAGCCCGGTCTGACCATTGGCCATGAGTTCGTCGGTCGCGTGGCCGAGCTCGGTTCGGCGGTGACCGGTTACCAGGTTGGCCAGCGCGTGTCGGCCGAAGGCCATATCGTGTGCGGCCACTGCCGCAACTGCCGCGGCGGCCGCCCGCACCTGTGCCCCAACACGGTGGGCATCGGCGTCAACGTCAATGGTGCCTTCGCCGAATACATGCTGATGCCGGCCAGCAACCTGTGGCCGATCCCGGACCAGATTCCCTCCGAGCTGGCCGCGTTCTTCGACCCCTACGGCAATGCCGCGCACTGCGCGCTGGAATTTGACGTCATCGGCGAAGATGTGCTGATCACCGGTGCCGGCCCGATCGGGATCATTGCCGCCGGCATCTGCAAGCACATCGGTGCGCGCAATGTGGTGGTCACCGACGTCAACGATTTCCGTCTCAAGCTGGCGGCCGACATGGGCGCCACGCGCGTGGTCAATGTCTCCAAGACCTCGCTCAAGGACGTCATGGCCGACCTGCACATGGAAGGCTTCGACGTAGGCCTGGAAATGAGCGGCAACCCGCGCGCGTTCAACGACATGCTCGATTGCATGTACCACGGCGGCAAGATTGCGATGCTCGGCATCATACCGCGCGGTGCCGGTTGCGACTGGGACAAGATCATCTTCAAGGGCCTGACCGTGCAAGGTATCTACGGCCGCAAGATGTATGAGACCTGGTACAAGATGACGCAGCTGGTGCTGTCGGGTTTTCCGCTGCACAAGGTGCTAACCCATCAGCTGCCGATCGACGATTTCCAGAAAGGTTTCGACCTGATGGAACAGGGCAAGGCCGGCAAGGTCGTGCTCAGCTGGAACTGATCCAAGCGCAGATCGAAACGCAAACGCAAAAGGCGCCGCCAGGCGCCTTTTGCCGGTCCGCTCAGCGTGGTCGTGTCATGGCCACGTCACCGTGGCGGTGGCGACGGTCCGGCCTTCGGTATTGGGACGACCGAACCCGAATTCGGCAGGCTCGCTGGTGTCGTAGTAGCCGACGCTCAACGCAAGCGGGCCGAAACTCTTGCCGACGGTGATCGCATAATCGTTGTAATCGTGATCTACCTGCCTCAATGCCGAGGTGTAGATGGTGTGCCCGACGTGTGCTCCGACGCTGAACTTGTGCGGCAGCGGCCACACTGCGTCCAGCGCGTAGTAATAGCCGTCGGTCTTGCTGCCGTACAGATCGTTGGTGTACCCGACGGTCAGGCTGTAGGTTTTCAGGAATGTCGTCTTGGTGACCAGTTCGTTGTAGTTCGTCTCGCCCGCCCCCGGATAGTTGTAGCGGGTGAGGGCGACATCGAGGTCCCACTGCTTGCCCAGTTCGACGCCATAGCCAACCGTTCCATCCACTTCCCAGTCCGGATCTCCCGCGCCGGGATCAACGTTGGATGTCCAAGCAGCCACGTAGAAGCCAGAGGGGTGCTTATAGGTCAGCCCGGCCTGAAATGCGGGATCGCCATTGGTCTGGGAAATGCCGCGGAACACGTAGTCGCTGGTGACAGCGAAGGTACCGGACAACGGCGAGGCGGTGCTTGCTTCCTCTGCGTACGCGAGCGGGGCGACGCTGCTCAACAAAAGGGCACAGCACATAGGCGAAAACAGCTTCATAGGGCATCTCCAAAAACGAAGGGCGGTCGGATTGCGCGAAGCGAGGCCTGCCATGACTTCTTAATTCAGTCGTCCCTGCAGTGCAACATCGCTATTTCGCTCGCTTGACACAGCGCACATCCGCGCAGCTCTCCACGGATCCGCTTGGTGTGTCACTGGCCACGTAATCGACTCAGGCGGGCTCTTCTTGAGACAGGGCGCACACAAAGATGCCCGTTCCCCCACACGGTGTCGGGAGAAAACGAAGCAAACCCAAGGCTGAGCTCCACGTCATGCGGTCTGCAAACCGTACGATGCCTGGCCGCGCTGCTGGGCCCGGGCGGTGGTCGTCAGTTGGCGGGGAACACGCCGTAGTGGCGCGCAGCCAGGCGCAGCGGCTCGCCCGGCTGGTAGCCGCCTGCCGAAGCCGGCAGTTCGACCTCGACCTCGTTGCCGGCCGGCTGCAACGTGGCGCGCAAGCGCAATCGCCCACCGCTGCGCTGGGCCCACTCCACTGTCGCCGGCCACCCTGCCGGATCCGGCACCAGGTCCTCCGGCCGTACGTAGACATCGACCGGACCGGCAACCAGACCGCTGTCGTTGGCAGGCAGCGCGTGCCCGGCCACGTCGATCTGGCCCTGCGCCAGCACGCCGGGAATGCGGTTCACCGCGCCCACAAAAGAGTAAACGAAGGGCGACGCAGGGCGATCGTAGATCACCGCCGGCGTATCCAACTGTTCGATGCGGCCATGATTGAGGATGGCGACCCGATCGGCCAGCTCCAAGGCCTCCTCCTGATCATGCGTGACGAACACCGTGGTCAGCCCGGTGCGCTCGTGCAACGCGCGCAACCAGCGCCGCAGATCGCGCCGGACCTGGGCGTCGAGCGCACCGAACGGCTCGTCCAACAGCAGCACGCGCGGCTCGATTGCCAGCGCACGCGCCAACGCCACGCGCTGCCGTTGGCCGCCGGAGAGCTGAGTGGGATAACGCTGTTCCAGACCCTGCAGTTGCACCAGCGCCAGCAGTTCTTCCACGCGTGCGCGAATGCGCGCCTCGGCCCAACGCTCATTGCCACGGCGTACGCGCAAACCGAACGCGATGTTCTCGAAAACGTCCATATGCTTGAACAACGCGTAGTGCTGGAACACGAAGCCAACCCGGCGCGATTGCACACTCATGCGGGTGGCATCTTCATCGCCGAACAGCACCTGCCCGCCATCGGCATGCTCCAGCCCGGCCATGATCCGCAACAGCGTGGTCTTGCCCGAGCCGGAGGGCCCAAGCAGCGCCAGCAACTCGCCCTGCCGCACTTCCAGACTGATGTCGTCCAGTGCGGTGAAGCTTTCGAACTGCTTGCGCAGGTGGTGAATGCGGATGCCCATGGTCACCTCAGTGGCGGTGGTTGGCGGCCAGCGAATCGCCGTGCCGCCATTCCAGATACGTCTTCAGCGCCAACGTCAGCAGCGCAGTCAATGCCAGCAGCGAGGCGCAGGCAAACGCGGCGCTGTAGGCATATTCGTTGTAGAGAATTTCCACATGCAGCGGCAGCGTGTTGGTGCGTCCACGGATATGCCCGGACACCACCGACACCGCACCGAATTCACCCATCGCACGCGCGGCGCACAACAGCACGCCGTACAACAGGCCCCAGCGGATATTGGGCAGGGTCACCCGCCAGAACATCTGCCAGCCGCTCGCACCCAGGCTCAATGCCGCCAGTTCTTCGTCACTGCCCTGCTGCTCCATCAGCGGCATCAACTCGCGCGCGATGAAGGGGAAGGTCACGAACGTCGTCGCCAGCACGATGCCCGGCAACGCAAACACGATCCGCGGCAGCTGAATCACACATTCGCCCAGCGCCGGCAACTGCACATGCCAGCCTTCGTCGATCAACGGCCAGGCCCAGCCGCTGCGGCCGAAGATCAGCACGAAAATCAAGCCCGCCACCACCGGCGACACCGAGAACGGCAGGTCGATCAGGCTGACCAGCAGACGTTTGCCCCAGAACTGATGCTTGCTGATGGCCCACGCAGCAGCCACGCCGAATATCAGATTCAACGGCAGTACGATCGCCGTCACCAACAAGGTCAGTTTGACCGCCGACAACGCATCGGGGTCGACCACCGCGCGCAGGAAGGTCTCCCAACCGCCACGCAACGCCTCGGCGAACACCAGCACCAGCGGCAGCAGCAGAAACGCCAGCAAAAAGAGCAAAGCACCCAGGATCATCAGCCATTGCACCCAACGCGACTCATTGGTGGCCGAATCGGTGATGCGACGCGCCTGCTTGGTCATGGCATGGGTGGGCAACATGGAGGGCAGCGAGGAAACAGCATCGCTCATACGGGCCTCCGTTGATAGCGCAGCAGGCATGCCTGCAACGTATTGACCACCAGCAAAATCACGAACGACAGCAACAACATGGCCGCGGCAATGGCGGTGGCGCCGGCGTAGTCGAACTCCTCCAGCCGGATGGTGATCAGCAGCGGCGCGATCTCAGTGGAATTGGGCAGGTTGCCGGCGATAAAGATCACCGAGCCGTACTCACCCACGCCCCGCGCAAATGCCAGCGCAAATCCGGTCAGCACCGCCGGCCACACGCCGGGCAGCACCACTCGCCATACCGTCTGCCAGCGCGAGGCACCCAATGTGGCAGCGGCAGCCTCTATTTCACGATCGCTTTCGGCCAGCACCGGCTGCACCACGCGCACCACGAACGGCAAGCCGACGAACACCAGCGCCAGCACGATACCCAGCTGCGTGTAGGCGACTTTGATACCGATTGCCTCCAGCCAACGCCCCACCCAGCCATTGCCTCCATACAGCGCGGTCAGCGCAATGCCGGCCACCGCAGTCGGCAACGCGAACGGCAGATCGATCACCGCGTCGAAGAAGCGCTTGCCCGGAAACTGGTAGCGCACGAACACCCACGCCACCCAGGTGCCCATCACCGCATTAAAGGCGCCAGCCGCAAACGCGGTGCCGAAACTCACCCGCAGCGCAGACAGTACGCGCGGCTCGCTCCATACCCGCCACAGACCTTCCCAGCCCAGGCCACTGGTCTTGATGAAGATGCCCAACAGCGGGATAAGCACGATCAAACCAAGCCAGGTCAACGTGATCCCCAAACTCAGGCCCAGTCCCGGCATCACGCGGCGGCGCGATGAGGGCGCTGGGTGCGGTGCAACCGACATCGACATCGCCTACTTGTTGGCCTGGATTTGGTCGAACACGCCACCGTCGGCGAAGTGCTCCTGCTGCGCCTTGTCCCACGAGCCGAATGCCTGCTGGATAGTCACCAGCTTGATATCCGGAAAACGCGCCATGTCTGCCGGGTCGGCAAATTCCGGATGCCGCGGGCGATAGAAATGCTTGGCTGCCAGCTTCTGCCCTTCCGGCGCGTACAAATAGCTTAGGTAGGCTTCGGCCACATCGCGGGTGCCATGCTTGTCGACATTCTTGTCGACCAATGCCACCGACGGCTCGGCCAGGATCGACAACTTCGGCACCACGATCTCGAACTTGTCCTTGCCCAGTTCCTCGCGCGCCAGCAGCGCCTCGTTTTCCCAGGCCAGCAGCACATCGCCGATGCCACGCTGCACGAACGTGGTTGTGGCGCCGCGCGCGCCGGTATCCAGCACCGGAACGTTGCGGAACAATGCCTGCATATAGCGCACGATGCGCTCGCGGTCGCCCTTGAAGATATGGTCGGCGTACGCCCAGGCGGCCAGATAGTTCCAGCGCGCGCCACCGGAGGTCTTCGGGTTCGGTGTCACCACCGCCACGCCCGAGCGCAATAGGTCTGGCCAGTCGTGGATGTTCTTCGGGTTGCCCTTGCGCACCAGAAACACAATGGTCGAGGTGTACGGCGCACTGTTATCGGGGAGGCGCTTTTCCCAATCGGTATCGATCAGCTTGGACTTCTGCGCGATGGCATCCACGTCGTAGGCCAGCGCCAGCGTCACCACGTCGGCCTCGATGCCGTCGATCACAGCGCGCGCCTGCTTGCCCGAGCCACCATGCGAGGTTTCCACGGTGACGGTGTCCTGCGGATGCTGCTGTTTCCAGTGCGCGGCAAAGGCAGTGTTGTAGTCGCGATAGAACTCGCGGGTAGGGTCGTAGCTCACGTTGAGCAGCCCGATCTCGCGTGCGCCAGCCGGGCCGGCCAGGACCAGCAAGGCGCAAAGAAGGGAGGCAAAACGGAAACGGGGGTATGTCACGACGATCTCCTGGCCGGTTGAGCACAGCTGAACAGCAAGCATGCCATGCTGCGCAGCGGCACGCAGGCGGTGAAATGACATCAGCGCCGCTGCTTATGCCGATTTTGCATGACGTAGTGGTATGCCACGGTGATCGTTAACATTGCGCTTCTTTCTGCCACTGCGACCGCCATGACCACCGCTCCCGCCGCGCTGACCGCCCATTACGCCGCCGAACTGGACGCCATCCAGGCCCAGGGCCTGTTCAAGTCCGAGCGCATCATCACCGGCTCGCAGTCGGCCGAAATCACCCTGGCCGATGGCCGCCGCGTGCTGAACTTCTGCGCCAACAACTATCTCGGTCTGGCCGACCACCCGGGCATCATCCAGGCCGCCAAGGACGCGCTGGATAGCCACGGTTTCGGCATGGCCTCGGTGCGCTTCATCTGCGGCACCCAGGATCTGCATAAGCAGCTCGAACGCACCATCGCCGAGTTCTTCGGCACCGAAGACACCATCCTCTACGCCGCCTGCTTCGATGCCAATGGCGGTCTGTTCGAACCGCTGCTCGGCGAGCACGACGCGATCATTTCCGACGCGCTCAACCACGCCTCCATCATCGATGGCGTGCGCCTGTGCAAGGCCAAACGCTTCCGCTACGCCAACTGCGACATGGCCGACCTGGAAGCGCAGCTGCAGGCCGCCGACGCCGCCGGGTGCAAGACCAAGCTGATCACCAGCGACGGCGTGTTCTCGATGGACGGCTTCATCGCCCCGCTGGACGAAATCACCGCCCTGGCGCGCAAATACAACGCGCTGGTGCATATCGACGAATGCCACGCCACCGGCTTTCTTGGCGCCACCGGCCGCGGCTCGGCCGAGGTCAAGGGCGTGCTCGACCAGATCGATATCTTCACCGGCACGCTGGGCAAAGCCATGGGCGGCGCACTCGGCGGCTTCACCACCGCAAAGCGCGAAGTGATCGAACTGCTGCGCCAACGTTCGCGTCCGTACTTGTTCTCCAACTCGTTGCCGCCGCACGTGGTGGCTGCCGGCATCAAGGCTTTCGAGATGCTGGATGCCGCCGGCGAGCTGCGCACGCAGCTGGTCGAAAACACCCGATATTTCCGCGAGCGCATGACCGCCGCCGGTTTCGATGTCAAACCGGGCGTGCATCCGATCAGCCCGGTGATGTTGTACGACGCACCGCTGGCACAAAAATTCGCCGAGCGCTTGCTGGAAGAAGGCATCTACGCCATCGGCTTTTTCTTCCCGGTGGTGCCCAAGGGGCAAGCGCGTATCCGAACTCAGATCAGCGCGGCGCATACGCGCGACCACCTGGATCAAGCGATCGAGGCCTTCATCAAGATCGGGCGCGAACTCAAGGTCATCGACGCCTGAGCATGCGCACGGTCCTGCGCCAACGGCTGCTGCTGGCGGCGCAGACCGATGCGCAGGCGCAACTGCTCGACGGTCATTGGGATACGCGCTGCCTGCATTGCCGTCGGCATCTGCAGATACGCGCCGATGGCGAGCCGCTTGGCCACACCACGCTGGAACACGTGGTGCCGCAAGCCTGGTTCGGGCGGCACGCGGCGGCGGCGCTGTGTGCATTGGTCGGCGACGATGCCAACGATGCGCGCAATCTCGCCCTGGCCTGTGCCGGCTGTAATCACGCCAAAGGCCGCCGTCACGATGCCAACGGTGCCGGCGATGCGCGCGCTTACGAAGTGGTGAGCGCCCTGCTCAGCGCGCGTCTGGCGCGCTGGCGGGCGCCGGCAGCAGCGCCCTGAATTCTTCGGCGCTGAGCATTCGCCACGCACCTTTGCCTAGTTCACCCATCGCCAGCGGGCCGATCGCCACGCGTATCAGCCGCAGCACACCGATGTCCACCGCAGCCAACAACCGGCGGATCTGCCGATTACGCCCTTCGTCCAACACGATTTCCAGCCAGGCATTGCGTTCGCCTTCGCGCAGCACGCTGACCCGCTTGGCGCACAACAGCATGCCCTCGCCCTCAAGATCCGGATCGACCACACCGGCCTGCAACTGCGCCAGTTGCGCGGCACTGGGCCGGCAATCGATCTGCACGTGGTAGGTCTTGTCCGGCCCGGTCGTCGGGTCGGTCACCGTCGCCGCCCACTTCGGGTCGTTGCTGAAAAGCAGCAGGCCTTCGCTCGCCTTGTCCAAGCGACCGACCGGGGCGATCCACGGCAGCCCGGCACCATCGAAGCAGCGATACACCGTGTCCCTGCCCTGCTCGTCGCGCACGGTGGTGACCACGCCGCGCGGCTTGTTGAGCATCAGATAGCAGCGCGCTGGCCCCGCCAGTGGCGAGCCGTCGACAGTGATGGAGGAGTGCTGATCGGCGCGGATCGGAAATTCGGGGTCGCGCACCACGCGTGCCGACACGCTCATGCGGCCATCGGCAATCCGACGCGCGGCTTCGGTGCGCGAACAAACCCCAAGCTTGGACAACACGCGCGCCAGCCCATGGCGTGGCGCGGCATTGCCGGGTGCCGCATCGGGCGCACGCGTTGCGCCTGCCGCACCCAGACCACGCTGACGTTGCCGGGACGTTGCCGGCGCAGGCCGCCGGGGCATGCCGTCCCGACCGCGCGGCTTACTTGTTCTCGACCGGCTTAGCGTCGGCCGCAGGTGCGGCGGGCGCTGCCGGTGCCGCGCCAGCGGCCGGACGTGCCTTGACCACGCGCACACCGCGCGACTTCATCCAGGCATCGAATTCTTCTGCCGTCATGCGCTTGCCGTTCTGGCTCATGTCGAAGCGCCACGGGGTGTTATCGAACGCCGTCTTGGCCTTGTAGGCCGCCGGATCATTCGGGTTGACGGCGCCGCCGGGCGGAATGACCTTGGCCAAGTCCTGGCAGCCTTCCACGCGCAAACGCAGCAGCACGCGGTCCACCGACTGATCGCTGCTATAGGGCTGTGCCAGCACGCCAGTGGGCATACCCAGCTGCACGCTGCGCGTGTAGAACTCGGCAGCCGCCGGTGCGACGACGGTAGCGGGCAACGGCAGCGGCTGGGACACCGTGCTGCCAGCGCAGTTCGGAGCGGCGTAGGCGGCGGGAATCAGAGCGAGACAGAGCAGTCCTGCCGTAGCGGTACGCAGCATCGGGGTTTTTCCAAGTATGAGTATGGTGTTGACGCGGCGAGTGTAGGCAGCGATGAACGCTGTTTCAACAGGAACCGTGCCTGGGTGACAACACAGACAGCATCAGCGGCGCTCGAGCGCGCTTTTCCAGGGCCTGCACAGACAAAACCCGGCGCAAGGCCGGGTTTTGTCTGCAGCAAAGCTAGCGGTCCAATTAGTTCTGGACGTTCAGCTCGGTACGACGGTTCTTCGCACGACCTTCCGGATTGTCAGAACCATCCGGGTTGGTGTTCGGAGCAATCGGACGGCTCTCGCCGTAGCCGATCGGGCCGACCAGACGCGACGCATCGACGCCGTTCTTGGTCAGGTAGTCGTACACGGTGGTCGCACGACGCTCGGACAGCTTCTGGTTGTACGCGTCGGTACCCTTCGAGTCGGTGTGACCGGCAACCTCGACCTTCAGGTCGGGGTAACGCTTCAGGATTTCGGTCGCTTCGCTCAAGATCGAGATCGCATCCGGACGCAGGGTCGACTTGTTGAAGTCGAAGTTCACGCCCTTCAGGTCGATCGAGACAGGAACCGGGCAACCGTCCGGACCAATGGTCTGGCCAGGCTGCGAGTTCGGGCACTTGTCGTCGCAATTGTTGACGCCGTCACCGTCGTCATCCAGATCGGCGCAGCTCGGAGCAACCGGAGCCGGAGCCGGCGGCGGAGCGGTCGACGGAGCAGGTCCCAACGGGATCACGACGCCGACCGAAGCCAGCACGTCGCCGAACCAGTCTTCGCGCGGGGCAGCAACGCTCTGGTCGTTGAAGTCAGCGCGGTAGGCCAACTCGGCACGCACGGCGACGCGCTTGTCGAAGGTGGTCTGCAGACCGACACCAGCCTTGGCGGCAAAGTTGCCGTCCTTCTGCTGGCCCGGGGACACCGGGTTCGGGGTCGCGTCGAATTCTTCTTCCGAACGCTGATAGCCCAGACCGAACAGCAGGTAGGGGTTCCAGCCGCGGCCTTCCTGGATGAAGTGGCGACGCAGATCGAACGAGATGCCGTACTGGCTCCAGTTCAGATCCTGGTTGGCATCGAAGTTCGGGTTCTGATAGTTCAGTTCGCCATCGATCGACCAGTTCGGGCTGACGAACTTGCCCAGACCCAGGGTGACGAACGGGGCATCATTGGTCAGGCGATCGCTGTCCTGGAAGTTGAAGCCAGCGCTACCGGTCAGGTACCAACGGTCATCGAACTCCTGCGCGGAAGCAGCCTGGGCAACTGCCAGACCGCCGAGCAACGCGGCAGTGAGAATTTTCTTGTTCATTTATACAGCTCCTTCTTTGGGAGATAAAACCGATAGAGGCGTTGTGCTTGTTAAAGATGCTCGTCACATCCAGAGCCATCGGGGCGCAGATTAAGCCGGCCTCGGTGAAGATCGCGTTAACGGTCATATAACATGTGAAAGCAATCACCACGTCCCGCAATCCCACGCAATACTACGTATACAGCTTCATGAAGGAAAGGAACGGGTGCTCAATTCGAGTAGCGCACCTGCATGAACCGCAGCCCACTTAAGTCACTTGAATACGGTTCCTAACTAACTGGTTTTCAGCGTTTCAAGCTCAACCCAAAAGTACGTTAGTGAACGCCAAGCCTCGTCCGAGCTGAATTGTGGGGTTGGTAGTTGCAGTGGACTTACTCCACAACGCACCCTGAACTTCCCACCAGGAGCGTCCCGATGAAAGCTGTCGCCCTCACTCGCCACCTTCCGATCGACGACCCGGAGTCGTTGCTTGACATGGAACTTCCGATGCCCGAAGCGCCATCGGGGTATGACTTATTGGTGCGAGTGGAAGCGATCTCGGTGAATCCGGTCGATACAAAGGTGCGCGCGCCCAAGCCGCAGCCGCTGCAGGCCCCGAAGATCCTGGGCTACGACGCTGCCGGGGTGATCGAGGCGGTCGGCCCGGAGGTCACGGCCTTTGCCGTGGGCGACGAGGTCTACTACGCCGGCGATATCGGGCGGCAAGGCAGTAACGCGCAGTACCAACTGGTGGATGCACGCATCGCCGGATGCAAGCCGACCTCGCTGAGCTTCGCGCAGGCAGCCGCGCTACCGCTGACCACCCTGACCGCGTGGGAGCTGCTGTTCCAGCGCATGCCATTTGCCTTCGACGGTGCGCGCAATCGCGGCAGGCATCTGTTGATCATCGGCGGCGCCGGTGGTGTGGGCTCCATCGCGATCCAGTTGGCGCGGCATGCCGGCTTCACGGTGATTGCCACCGCCTCGCGCCCGGAGAGCATCGAGTGGGTACGCCAGATGGGCGCGCACCACTTCGTTGATCATCACCAACCGCTGCAACCGCAACTGCAGGCGCTGGGGATGGACACAGTGGATGCAGCGCTCAATCTGGCCGACACCGACCGCTACTGGCAGCAACTGGGCGAGGTGCTGGCGCCGCAGGGGCACGTGGGCTTGATCGTGGAGCCGCGCGGGCCGCTGATGATAGGCGAGCCGTACAAATCCAAGTGCATCGGCGTCCATTGGGAACTGATGTTCACCCGCGCGCGCTACGCGACCGACGATATGGTCGAGCAGCACCGCATTCTCAACCGGGCGGCCAGCCTGATTGATGCCGGCGAGCTGCGCACCACGCACACCGAAACGCTGTCGCCGATCAATGCACAGCAGCTGCGCGAAGCGCACCGTCGGCTGGAAAGCGGCAGCATGATCGGCAAGTTGGTGCTGGCCGGCTGGTAATAAGCCGGCCGGGTTGGTTCGCAGACGCGATGCGTCGGGGTGCGCAGAGCACAGCACCTGCGCATCGGGGCGCGGTGCGTGCAGGCGGTAGCGAAGGCGTATTTCTGATCAAACCCGCGGCACCCTGCGGCAGCGCTGATGCCGGAGGACTTGCCACCAAGCCCGTTTGCCGGCATCGTGCGCACTCCGTACGCCAGCGTATCCAAATCATGTCGCCCGCCACCGGCCCGTCCGCCTCGCCCTTCCCCCACCTGTTCACCCCGCTCGATCTGGGCTTCACGCAATTGCGCAACCGCGTCCTGATGGGCTCGATGCACATGGGTCTTGAAGACCGTGCGCGCGATTTCCCCAAGCTGGCGGCGTATTTCGCCGAGCGCGCAGCCGGGGGCGTGGGCCTAATCGTGACCGGCGGGTTTTCGCCGAACGTGGTGGGCTGGCTGAAGCCATTTGGCGGCAAGTTGTCGTGGCCGTGGGAAGTGCGCCCGCATCGCCAGGTGACCCGCGCGGTCCACGCACACGGCGCGAAGATCTGCCTGCAGTTGCTGCATGCCGGGCGCTATGCCTACCACCCGCTGTCGGTGGCGCCATCCAAACTCAAGGCACCGATCAACCCGTTCACTCCGCGCGCGTTGTCGGCTGGTGCAGTCGACCGGCAGATCGGCGCGTATGCGCGCGCCGCGCGGCTGGCACGCGAGGCGGGCTACGACGGCGTCGAGGTGATGGGCTCGGAAGGCTATCTGATCAACGAATTCACCGCCGCGCGCACCAATCAGCGCAGCGACGCCTGGGGCGGCGATGCCACCAAGCGCATGCGCTTTGCAGTGGAGATCGTGCGGCGCATCCGCGAAGCCTGTGGGCCGGACTTCATCATCATCTACCGGCTGTCGCTGGTGGATCTGGTCGAAGACGGCAACCAATGGCAAGAAATTCTGGCGCAGGCGCAGGCGATTGAAGGGGCTGGCGCCACCATCATCAATTCCGGCATCGGCTGGCACGAAGCGCGCATTCCCACCATTGCTACCTCAGTGCCGCGCGCCGCGTTTGCCGGCGTCACTGCCAAGCTCAAGCCGCATCTGCGCATTCCGGTGGTAGCGACCAACCGAATCAACATGCCCGAAGTGGCCGAACGCATCCTGGCCGACGGCGCGGCAGACATGGTGTCGCTGGCACGGCCGCTGCTGGCCGATCCGCAGTGGACCAATAAGGCGCGCGCCGGGCAGTCGCACACCATCAACACCTGCATCGCCTGCAACCAGGCGTGCCTGGATCACGTGTTCGACAACAAGCTGGCCACCTGTCTGGTCAACCCACGCGCCGCACACGAGACCGAACTCAACTACACGCCAACCACCACGCCCAAGCGCATTGCCGTGGTTGGTGCAGGCCCGGCCGGCCTGGCCTGCGCGACGGTGGCAGCAGAACGTGGCCACCAGGTGACCTTGTTCGATGCAAGCGATGCGATTGGCGGGCAGTTCAATGTCGCCAAACGCATCCCGGGCAAGGAGGAATTCAACGAGACCTTGCGCTATTTCGGCCATCGCATCGAAGCGACCGGCGTGCAGCTGCGCTTGAACACCCGCGTGCAGGCGGCCGATCTGAAAGACTTCGACGAGATCGTGCTGGCGACGGGCATCGAGCCGCGCAAGGTGGATTTCCCCGGCGCCGATCATCCGATGGTGGTGAGCTATCTCGACGTTGTGCTGGGCCGCCACGTGGCCGCCGACAGGGTGGCGATCATCGGTGCGGGTGGCATTGGTTTTGATGTGGGCGAGTTTCTGGTGCACACGGGCGAATCGCCGTCGCTGCACCCGCAACGCTGGATGGCCGAATGGGGCGTGGACCCGAGCTTCGAAACACGCGGTGCGTTGACCAGACCGCAGCCCGAGCGCCCTGCCCGTCAGGTCTGGCTGTTGCAGCGCAGCCCCGGCAAGCCCGGTGCCCGCCTGGGCAAGACCACCGGCTGGATCCACCGCGCCACGCTCAAGGCCAAGGGCGTCAAAATGCTTGGCGGCGTGGAATATCTAGGCGTGGACGATGCTGGCCTGCGCGTTCGCGTAGAAGGTAGCGAGCAGTTGCTCGACGTCGGCACCGTGGTGGTGTGTGCCGGGCAGGAGCCACGTCGCGAGTTGCTAGCCGCGCTGCAAGCCAATGGCCAGCAGCCGCATCTGATCGGTGGCGCCGACGTCGCCGCTGAACTAGATGCCAAACGCGCGATCAACCAGGCGAGTCGGCTGGCGGCGGCGTTGTAAGGGATTCGCCAGCACGACGTCACTACGCTGACGCCGCTGCGCTCGAGGTTCGACTGCATTCCTGACCTGCATGCAGCGTGAGCAGCGCCGGCATGGTTGCACATGCCGTGGTCTGCACCGGCTGCGCTCTTTTTCCTGTCGTGCGGCTAGGCTATAACTGGTCGCATGTCATCGCCACCGCACGCATTACCCACTGCGCTCCCGCCGGCTGCACTGCTTGCCTACGCTGCAGCCCATTTCGGCAAGAGCCTGCTCTGGTTCACCGGCGAATTGCTACTGATTTTTGCGTTGACCGAACATGTTGGCCTGAGTGCGGTCGCAGCCGGGTTTTCGGTGGCGGGCGGATTGGTCGTCAGCGCAATGATGGGGCTGATTGCCGCACAGCGTTGGCGCGCTGACACTAACCTGGCACGGGTGGGACGGACACAGTGGCAAGGCATTGCGTTGGCCGCAGTTACGCTGTCGCTGGTGTTCGTAACTCCGCTGCTTCCACCCGCTGCCCGCCTTATCAGCGTGCTGCTGCTCAGCCTACCGTTTCGCGCTGCATATGCGGTGGGCGATGTCGCGCAAAATACGCTGTTGGGGCTTGCGCGCTGGCCCTGGCGCGGTGCACGTGGTGTCAGCGCAGTGCGCCTGATCGGAAGCGGCTTGGCAGCTTTACTGGTCAGCGCAGCGATCGGGCTGGTATTGAAGGCCGGTGATCACAATGCAGCGTCGACAGCATTACTGATCGTCGCACTGGTAAGCAGTATCGCGCTGCTTTCGGCGTGGTGGTTACGCCAAACGCTGCAACTGCACGTTCACCCGATTGCGGAAGTGTCGGCACTCATACCTGCAGCGCAGTGGCAGCGCGCGGAACTGCTACCGCTGGCAGTGTTGGCAACACTAACGCTGGCCTTGCCGACCTTTACCAAGCTGGCTCCGTACCTAGCCCAATCACAACTTGGCGCCGCAGGATGGAGCAGTGCGGTGTTGATCAGCTATGCAATGGGCACGATGCTGGTGCAACCACTGGCGGCACGCTGGCCCACCGCAACCCTGGGTCGTTTGGTCAGCTGTGGCGCTGCACTCTCGTTATCGGGGTTGGTGTTCGCCATCGCCACGACCCGCAGCACACTGTGGGATGCAGTGCTGGCGTGCGCCATGGGAATGGCGGCAGGTAGCATCAACCAATGGGTGTGGGCGCGCCACGCAGAACTCGTGACTACGCAAACAGCTGCGCAACAAGCACGAGGGTTCGCCGTACTCACGGCGAGCGCTCAACTCGCATTGGCAGCGGGCAGCGCGTTGATTGGTCTGTTGCTGAGTGCATGCAGCCACCGCGTCGGCGCACACCATCATCTGACTTGGGCAATGGCGCTGGGCCCAATCGTGTGCGGCACACTTTGCCTGTTGATCGCCTGCGCTGCGCATGGTGCTGCAGTGTTTTCCGGAAGAAGCACAACAGTGCCAACTCGCGATTTGCGCAACGTCATTGATTGAATTGCAAACCTGATGTGCGCAATTTTTCTTGTATGTGCAGTTACATACCAAGAGTGCGCTTTGCTTAATACCTGCTGCGTGCGTTGTTGATTTTCAATTTTCGCTACAGCATAGGTGTCGCCCCAAGATGCGATCGCACTGCGCTACTCGTCATTCGATGGAGATTTTGCAAGGTGGATGCGAGTTTCTGATGCCATTCCATGTTGCACTGGCTATCGCACCTGACATGCCGATGCCTCTTTTCTTTGGTACAGACGTGCCTCGAGGCTTCTTTCTCCTGCGCTTCCGTATTTCCGCGCCTTCGCACGCTTACGCTTATAAGCATGCAATCTTGGAAAACATAGTGCAGTCGAATACATCATCGACACATCGAATGATCGACAGGTTCTTTCAGCCTATCGCCAAGTAACCTTCGACCTCATCCAATGACGGCAACCGCGTTGTGATGGCAACTTAGCTTTCATGCAACAACTTGCGTCTCTGCTGCCTCTGCTGCTGCCATCGGAAACATGCGTCAAGACTGCGCATCTTCCCGCATCAACGGATGCTGCATAGATCATCAGTCGTGCAGCACCCACGACAACTGCATCTCATGCACTTCGCACTTCCGCTACTCCCCGCGCTTCCACAGCTCTTGTATGCGAGTACATCCACACGAAGCAACGTGCGAAACGGCAGTACGCAACTTCGAAAACACAACACCACGTGATGAGTGCGTGCACAAATCTCACACGCTATGAAATCCGCTTTCTTTGGTCCATTCCAACGACATTTCAAGCCAGCAAGTAATGGCATCAACGCGCGCGAAACGGCGATGCAGTAACGCAACACAACAGTCGCTGCAACGATGCGACGCAGATCCAATACTGCAGTGCACGGCGCGATGTTGCGCATCGCTAGACATCGCAAGCAATCGCAATCGTCAACCCGTCTCATTCAGCCACGATTATGTGATGGGCGCCTACCTTGCGCCAACTTTTTGACCCACCGCATTTGGTGGGCACCTTCGGCAGATGTTCTTTCGCCGGAAACTTTGGCGCCCCTTTGCAGGTCGCCTCCCCATGACGCCAAGCCCTCTGTACTGGTGCATCCACATTGGATGCTCTGCGGAACGGCCCATACGGAGCAAGGAGTTCTATGAAACTTGTTTGGATACTCTGGCTGTCGCATGTGTTGCCGCAGCCAGCCGCAGATTCACTGTGTTTGAGTACCACCGTTTATCTGGAGGCGCGCGACCAGACCTTGCGTGGCCAACAGGCCGTTGCGGAAGTTGCGTTGCGTCGCCTGGATAGCGGTTTGTGGGGCGATTCGATGTGTCAGGTGGTCACTGCACGCAAGCAGTTCGCACCGACAATTGTGGCGCCGGGTACGCAGCTGAAGAACGACGATGCCTGGAACAAGGCGTTGGACGTGGCACTGGCGGCGCAGCGCAACTGGGCACTACCGGTTGGCCAGCGCAAAGAGATCGTGCCGGGTGCCAGTCACTTTGCCGCAAGCGCAATTGCGAGCCCCAGCTGGCGTAATGCCTATCAGGTGGCGACCATCGGCGACCACACGTTCTATCGCGTGCAGACATTGCGCCCGCGCAACGCGTCCTGAGCGCGCAATGTCGCAGCGTGCCTTTTAGTTCTGTGTCACGAAGATGTCCTGCCGCTGCGATGCACTGCCGACGCGTTCGGCGCGTCTCTAGACACCGTCGTCGAGATGCTCATGTCGCTGCAGCGCGACGAATACAGCGCCGCATGACGATTGATCAGCACGGCATAAAGCCGTGTCACACGTCGATGCACTCCCTCACCTGGATAGGTTGCAAAATGGCCCTGATCACTCAGGAGCCGCAGCCGCCGACTGCCGCGCGCTGGCCACCTTGGCGCCCGCATTAGCATCGACACAACCGCAACCGGCGCGACCGCCGGGCCCAGTGGCGCGGCCCCTGCTGCAGCTTTCAATCACCAACTGCACGCTCCACACGGCGTCGCCCGCCCGCTAAGCTTAGGACCTCATTCCCGTGTGGATCGTCCATGAAGCTGTACACCAAGCCCGGCGCCTGTTCGCTGGCAGATCACATCGTGTTGCGTTGGTCGGGGTTGCCGTTCGACCTGAGCGTGGTCGAAGCGGCGACGATGAAATCTCCCGAGTATCTGCGCCTGAACCCAGCCGGCGCCGTACCGCTGCTGTTGATCGACGATTGGGCACTGACCCAGAATGCCGCCATCCTCAATTACATCGCCGACATCGCACCGCTGAGCGGCCTGTCCGGCGATGGCACCGCGCGCAGCCGTGCCGAAATCAATCGCTGGATCGCCTTCGTCAATGCCGACGTGCATCCCGCGTTCAAGCCGATCTTCGGCAGCACGGCGTATCTGCAAGACCCCGCGCTGATTGCGCGCAGTCAAGACGATGCACGCAGCAAGTTGCGCACGCTGTACGAGCGCGTCGATGCGCATCTGCAAGGTCGCACCTGGCTTGCCAGCGACAACCACACCGGTGCCGATGCGTATCTGTTCGTGACCTTGCTGTGGGCGCAGAAAGTCGCCGTGAATCTGGATGGCTTGGATGCGCTACAGGCGTTTGTGCAACGCATGTTGGCCGATGCCGATGTGCAGGCCGCACTGAAGGCGGAAGGCCTGACCTGACAGCGCAGACATGCGCCCCGCGACACGCAATAAAAAACGCCGGGCAATGCCCGGCGCTTTCATCACAGCAGTGACCGAAAAACTCAGCCCAGCAGGTGCGACACGCCGCTGCGTTCTTCTTCCAGCTCGGCCAGGGTCTTGTCGATGTACTTCTGGCTGAAGTCGTCGATGGGCAGATCCTTGACTAGGGTGTACTGGCCGTTCTCGGTGGTGACCGGGAAGCCGAAGATCACACCTTCCGGAATGCCGTAAGAGCCGTCCGACGGCACGCCCATGGTGACCCACTTGCCGTTGCTGCCCAGCACCCAATCACGCACGTGATCGATGGCGGCATTGGCAGCCGACGCTGCCGATGACAGACCACGCGCTTCGATGATCGCCGCACCGCGCTTGCCCACGGTCGGAATGAAAGTGGACGCATTCCATTCCTGGTCGTTGATCGCATCGCCGATGGACGCGCCATCGGAGGTGGCGAAACGGTAGTCCGGGTACATGGTCGGGCTGTGGTTGCCCCACACCACCAGCTTCTCGATGCCGCCGACCGGCTTACCGAGCTTGAGTGAGAGCTGGCTCAGCGCGCGGTTGTGGTCCAGACGCAGCATGGCGGTGAAGTTCTTCGGGTTCAGATCCGGCGCCGACTTCATCGCGATGTAGGCGTTGGTGTTGGCCGGGTTGCCGACCACCAGCACCTTGACGTCACGCTTGGCGACCTTGTTCAACGCCGCGCCCTGCGCGGTGAAGATCTTGGCGTTTTCCAGCAGCAGGTCCTTGCGCTCCATGCCAGGGCCGCGCGGACGCGCGCCGACCAGCAGGGCCACGTCGATGTCCTTGAACGCCACCTCGGCGTCGTCGGTGCCGACCATGCCGGCCAGCAGCGGGAACGCGCAGTCTTCCAGTTCCATCATCACGCCCTTGAGCGCGGCCTGGGCCTTCTCGTTGGACAGTTCCAGCAATTGCAGGATCACCGGCTGATCCTTGCCCAGCATTTCGCCGGAGGCGATGCGGAACAGCAGGGCATAGCCGATCTGGCCGGCAGCGCCGGTCACAGCAACACGAACAGGTGCTTTCATGGGGTGTTTCCTCTGCTAAAAAGCGTTGGTGGGTAGCGCGCTGGCGGAGCGCAAGGCCTGGCGGCGCGCTTTGACAAGCAAACGGCCGCACAAGGCGGCCGTTCGACGGGAGGCGATCAGGCGGCGAGGATCTTATTCCACTCCGCAACGCGGTCGGCCTTGGCGGCCAGCACGGCGTCGGTGTCGCCTTCGATTGTAAGCGTATTGATGGTGTCGCCCTGGGCAACGCTATCGACCACGTCCAGGCCCTGAGTGACCTTGCCGAACACGGTGTGCTTGCCGTCCAGCCACGGGGTGGCGGTGTGCGTGATGAAGAACTGGCTGCCGTTGGTGTTCGGGCCGGCGTTGGCCATGGACAGCACGCCGCGCTCGTGACCGACGCCATTGTTGGCCTCGTCTTCGAAACGGTAGCCCGGGCCGCCGCGGCCGGAACCTTCCGGGCAACCGCCCTGGATCATGAAGTCGGCGATGACACGGTGGAAGCTCAGGCCGTTGTAGAAGCCGCGCTTGGCCAGGTTGACGAAGTTGGCAACCGTCAGCGGGGCCTTCTCCGGGTACAGCTCGACAACGATCGGGCCGCGGGAGGTGTCAAAGGTGGCGATCAGGGACATGGAAATCCTTGCAGGTTCTGGAGTGATCAACAGCCCATTAGGATACACCCGGGCGTGCGACCGGCCGCGTGGTTACGACCATGGTCCAACGACTCACCTCGCCCCGGCCGTGGGCCTCGTCACGCTGGCTGAATGGGCGATCTGAACCGACTTTTGCCCATCCGCAACGGCAACGCAACGAAACCGCTATAATGTCGGGCTTACCTCATCTCAAGACTGGCGCCAGACAGGGGCCCTTTCCGCATGTCTATCGAAAAACTCCGCAATATCGCCATCGTCGCGCACGTTGACCATGGCAAGACCACCCTCGTCGACTGCCTTCTGAAGCAGTCCGGCACCCTGTCCGAACGCACTGTGTTGGCTGAGCGCGTGATGGACAGCAACGATCAGGAAAAGGAGCGTGGCATCACGATCCTGGCCAAGAACACGGCCATCACCTGGAACGGCAACCGCATCAACATCGTCGACACCCCGGGACACGCCGACTTCGGTGGCGAAGTCGAGCGCGTGCTGTCGATGGTGGACTCGGTGCTGATCCTGGTCGACGCGATGGACGGCCCGATGCCGCAGACCCGCTTCGTGACCCAGAAGGCCTTCGCGATGGGCTTCAAGCCAATCGTGGTGGTCAACAAGATCGACCGTCCCGGCGCACGCCCGGACTGGGTGATCGACCAGGTGTTCGACCTGTTCGACAAGCTCGGCGCAACCGACGAGCAGCTGGACTTCCCGATCGTCTACACCTCCGCACTGAACGGCTACGCCAGCCTGGATTCGGACGTGCGCGACGGCGACATGACCCCGCTGTACGAAGCGATCATGCAGCATGTGTCGCCCCCGGACGTTGACCCGGACGGCCCGTTCCAGATGCGCATCAGCCAGCTGGACTACAACAACTTCGTCGGCGTGATCGGCATCGGCCGCATCCAGCGCGGCGTGCTGAAGAAGAACATGCCGGTCAGCGTGATCGACCGCGAAGGCAAGAAGCGTCAGGGCAAGGTGCTGCAGGTGCTGGGCTTCCTGGGCCTGGAGCGCATCGAGCAGGACACCGCTGAGGCCGGCGACATCGTCGCCATCTCCGGCGTGGCCGAGCTCACCATTTCCGACACCGTGTGCGCGCTCGATCACCCCGAGTCGCTGCCGGCGCTGACCGTGGACGAGCCCACCATCTCGATGACCTTCCAGGTCAACAACTCGCCGTTTGCCGGCAACAAGGACCTGTCCGGTGGCAAGTTCCTGACCAGCCGTCAGCTGCGCGACCGTCTGGATCGCGAGAAGGTGCACAACGTGGCACTGAAGGTCGAGGAAGGTTCCGACGCCGACAAGTTCCTGGTCTCCGGCCGTGGCGAATTGCATCTGTCGGTGCTGATCGAAAATATGCGTCGTGAAGGCTACGAGCTGGCCGTGTCGCGTCCGGAAGTGATCATCAAGGAAATCGACGGCAAGTTGATGGAGCCGATCGAACAGCTGGTGGTGGACATCGAAGAACAGCACCAGGGCGGCGTGATGGAAAAGCTGGGCACCCGTAAGGGCCAGCTGAAGAACATGGAGCCGGACAGCAAGGGCCGCGTGCGTCTGGATTACATGATCCCGGCGCGTGGCCTGATCGGCTTCCAGAACGAATTCCGCACTCTGACCCAGGGCTCGGGCCTGCTGTTCCACGTGTTCGACCATTACGGTCCGAAGGAACAGGGCGCGATCGCCAAGCGCCAGAACGGCGTGATGATTGCCAATGCACCGGGCGCAACGCCGGCCTATGCACTGGGGCCGTTGGAAGAGCGTGGTCGCCTGTTCGCCGCCGAAGGCGACAATGTGTACGAAGGTCAGCTGATCGGTATCCACTCCAAGGACAACGACCTGACCGTCAACGCGATCAAGACCAAGCCGCTGACCAACATGCGCGCTTCTGGCAAGGACGATGCGATCAAGCTGACCCCGGCGATCAAGTACACGCTGGAACAGGCCCTGGACTTCATCGAGGACGACGAGCTGGTGGAAGTCACCCCGAAGGAAATTCGCCTGCGCAAGAAGTTCCTGACCGAAAGCGACCGTAAGCGCGCTGGTCGTTCGGGCTAAGGTGTCAGGCCGACACGCGTGAGCACCAAGCCCTATAGCCCGGATCCGCGCGCGCATCCGGGACTGCATGTGATCGCCTTGCTTGAGGCGGTCAAGGGAACACTTGCGCTGTTGGCGGCGACGGGCCTGGAACTTCTGGGCCCGCTCCCCCTGCAAAATGCGGTCAGCACACTGATCCGTCGTTTCAATCTGGACCCGGACCACGGCGCATTGCCGTCGTTGCTCAAGACCATCAGCCCCGATGCGGTGCATCTAGCCGCTGCCGCCATGCTGGCCTACGGCCTGCTGCACGTAGTGGAAGCCTGGGGTCTGTGGCGTGCCAAGGCCTGGGCCTCGGTGCTGGGCTGCCTGTCGGCGGCCATCTATCTGCCCTTCGATATCTATGCCATCGTGCGTCACCCTGGCTGGACCGCCTGGGCCGTGCTGGCAATCAACCTGATTGTAGTCGGGGTGCTGGCACGCGATCTGGTGCGACGCCGCCGTCGCTGAGCTTGCCTTCCCGTTTTCGGGCACGTCATCCGTTGTCACCCCGACGCAGCGCCGTTAGCCTGCGACTTCTCCCCGGGGAAGACCATCCATGCGGTCCACCACTTTGTCTTTCGCGCTGCTTGCTGCGCTCTGCGGCTGTGCGCATGCCGATGATTCGTCGCGCGCGGCGACCGGTACCCCCACCGATTCCACCGCTAAAACCATCGATCTGGCCGAGGCCGACGTGGCCGGCCTGCAAGCCCGCATGGCCAGCGGTCAGAGCAGCAGCCTGCAACTCACGCGCGCGTATCTGCAGCGCATTGCCAGCATCGATCGCGCCGGCCCCACGCTCAACGCGGTGATCGGACTCAATCCGCGGGCCGAAGCCGATGCACGCGCCCTGGACGCCGAACGCAGCGCCGGCCGCGTGCGCGGGCCGCTACACGGCATCCCGGTACTGCTCAAGGACAACATCGACGCGCTGCCCATGGTCAACAGCGCCGGCTCGCTGGCGCTGGCCGAATTCCGCCCCAGCCGCGATGCCTTCCTGGTGCAGCGCCTGCGCGCCGCCGGCGCAGTGATCCTGGGCAAGGCCAACCTCAGCGAGTGGGCCAATTTCCGCTCCACCCAGTCCAGTTCCGGCTGGAGCGGACGCGGCGGGCTGACCCGCAACCCGTATGCACTGGATCGCAATCCCTGCGGCTCGAGCGCCGGCACCGGTGCGGCCATCGCGGCCAGCCTGGCCGCCGTCGGCATCGGCACCGAAACCGATGGCAGCATTACCTGCCCGGCATCGGTCAACGGCCTGGTCGGGCTCAAGCCGACCGTTGGCTTGGTCAGTCGCGATGGCATCATCCCGATTTCCAGCAGCCAGGACACCGCCGGCCCGATGACGCGCAGCGTCGCCGATGCGGCTGCAGTGCTGCAGGCCATCGCCGCCCCCGACCCGCAGGACCCGGCCACCGCCAAGGCACCGGCGGCCAGCGCCGATTATCTCGCCCACCTGAAGCCCGACAGCCTGCGTGGCGCGCGCCTGGGCCTGTTGCGCAACCCGCTACGCGAAGACCCGGCGATCGCCGCGGCGCTCGACCGCGCCGTGCAGACGCTGCGTGCCGCAGGCGCCACTGTGGTTGAAACCGCCCTAGTCACCGATGGCAAGTGGGATGCTGCTGAGCAGATGGTCTTATTGGTCGAATTCAAGGCCGGCTTGAATGCATACCTGCAAAACCACCACGCGCCCGTTGCGACCCTGCAGCAGTTGATTGCGTTCAATCGCAACCATGCGCAGCGCGAGATGCCGCACTTCGGGCAGGAGCTGTTCGAACAGGCGCAGGCAGCACCCGGTCTCGACGATGCGGGGTACCTGAGCGCGCGCGCGAACGCCAAGCGGTTGGCCGGGCCGGAAGGCATCGACGCAGCCTTGAAGGCAGATCGCCTGGATGCCTTGATCGTGCCCACGACGGGCGCGGCGTGGATCACCACGCTCGGCAAGGGCGACACTTTCCCCGGCGCCGGCTATGGTGCCGCTGCAGTGGCCGGCTATCCAAGCCTGAGCGTGCCGATGGGACAGATCCAGGGCTTGCCACTGGGTCTGTTGTTCATGGGCACGGCCTGGAGCGAGCCGCGCCTGATCGAGCTGGCGTATGCGTACGAACAACGCAGCCATGCGCGCTTTACGCCTGGCTATGCGCCCAGTGCGCCGGCTGCGCATGATCCAGCCACATCAGCGGTCGCGCCCGTCGTGCCGGCACCGATGTGGGTCAAAAACGATTGATTGGGCCACGCAGGGCCACGCGTAGCAGCTGGCGCCCGACGCCACACTGACGCGTGCAAGCGCAGCTAGGGTCGGGCGAAAAGCCTGCTGGGCGATAGCGGCTATAGCGGAGATCCCTTCGCCAAGGGCGTCCAGGACATCCTTGGCAAGCGCGTCACCGTACAGATTGCCAAACGCAGCGAGTTGCATACTTTCAAGGTTTTGCCGAAGCACTGGATTGTTGAACGCAGCTTTGCCTGGCTGGAGAAGAACCGAAGGTTATGGAAGAACAGCGAGCGAAGGCTCAATACCAGCTTGCAGTTCATCCACCTTGCGTTCCTGACATTGCTGCTCGGGAGATCGTGAACAGATTCTTAGATGCCGGTAGCCACCGCTACACGACGCACTAAGAACGACCAACAGCTCGTAGCGAGCAGTCGCCTGGTAGGTGCGTGGCGCGGACGGTGCAGAGGAACCGGAGTACATGCCGATTCCGAGCACCGACCGCGCCCGCCCGGCGGCGGCACAGTCTTTTTCTGAGCTGCGCTAGATGCTGGTCGCAGGCTCGCCGTCTTCGGCGCCCGGCGAGCGTACGCTCTCCTGTGCAATCGGCTCGGCCGCACGCGATGGCGCTTTTTCCTGCGCAGCGATTTCGGCGCGAATTCTCGGCAATGCATACGCATGCTCGCGGGTCAGGAAATCGATCATGCGTTCGCGCACCAGACAGCGCAGATCGAAGGCATCGCCAGAATTGCGCGCGCTTACCAGCAGCCTCACCTGGATGGTGTTGTCGCTGGTGTCGGTAATCTGGGTCACGCACACACGGCCATCCCATAGCGGCTCGCTCTGGCAGATACGCTCCAGCTCCGCGCGTACTGCTGCAATCGGCGTACGGTAATCCAGCCACAAAAACGCGGTGCCGAGCAGGTCGGCACTGCTGCGCGTCCAGTTCTGAAACGGGTTTTCAATCCACCACGTCAGCGGCACCACCATGCGGCGCTCGTCCCAGATCCGCACCACCACGTACGAGCTACCGATCTCTTCGATACGGCCCCACTCGCCCTCCACGATCACCACATCGTCCAGGCGAATCGGCTGGGTCAGTGCAATCTGCAAACCGGCGATCAAATTGCCGAACACCGGCTTGGCCGCGATACCGGCCACCAGCCCGATGATGCCGGCCGACGCCAGCAAGGTCTTGCCGATCTGGCGCACCTGCGGAAAGGTCAGCAGGACTACCGAAATGCCGAGCAAGATCACCGTGCCCATCAGCACCCGGCTCAGCACACGCGTCTGAGTCTGGATGCGGCGTGCGGTGAGGTTGTCGGAGACTTCGATCGGGTTGCTGCGCAGAATCGCCGCTTCGCCAGCAGCCACCGCACGTACCAGTAACCAAGTGACGCAGCCGACGATGCCCAGGTGCAGCAGATGCTGCACTGCTACCAGCGCCCTGCCGGCCAATGGGGTCGCTTCGGTGGCGATGCCCAAAAACAACAGCGGCAAAATAAAGGCCGCCGGCAGCGTGATCACGCGAATGATGCGCGCACGGCGATAGTCGCGGCCCTGCATGCGGCGAAACAGCCACAGCATCAATGACCAGGTCACGATGCCCGCCAGCAGCGAGGCACCGAGCGGAATTGCGTATTCGCGGATGACGTTCCAATCGGCAGTCAAACCGTTCCTCCTGTGGGGGGAGAGAGGGATGGCTGCCAGAGCATGCCGCACGCGGCATGAGCATCACGTCATGCGCACACCCCGCTCATGCGCCCAGTGGCTGCGAGGCCACCTGTTGCTGCTTGCGCACGATCGCCATCGCAATTTCCAGCGATTGTTCGTAGTTAAGGCGCGGATCCACGCTGGAGCGATACGCCCGCTCCAGATCGCGCTCGGTCAGCTCGCGTGCGCCGCCGGTGCACTCGGTGACATCTTCGCCGGTGAGTTCCAGATGCACGCCACCCAGCCGCGTGCCGGCCGCCGCATGCAGGTCGAAGGAGATCTCCACTTCATTGCGGATATTGTCGAAACGCCGCGTTTTATAGCCATTTCCCGTGCTTTCGGTATTGCCGTGCATCGCATCGCAGACCCACAGCACCCGCCGCCCGTCGCGCTTGACGGCATCCAGCAGCGGCGGCAACTTCTCGGCGATCTGCGCCGCGCCCATGCGATGGATGAAGCTCAAACGCCCGGGTTCGTCTTCGGGATTGAGCACATCGATCAGGCGCAGTAACTGATCTGGCTGCACCGACGGCCCGACCTTGATCGCGATGGGATTACGCACGCCGCGCAGGTATTCCACATGCGCACCATCCAGCGCAGCGGTGCGCATGCCGATCCACGGGTAGTGGGTGCTGAGATTGAACCAGCCCCACTGCCGCGGCACCTGCCGGGTCAGGCCTTCTTCGTACGGCAGCAGCAAGGCTTCGTGCGAGGTGTAGAAGTCGATGCGATTGAGGTTGTACACCTCCGCACCGGACAGGGTTTCCATGAAGCGCACGGCATCGCCGATCGAAGCGACCATCTTCTGGTAGTCCGCCGCCAGCGGCGAATAGCCCACCCAATCCAGATTCCAGTATTCGGGGTGATGCAGGTCGGCAAAGCCGCCGTCGATCAACGCGCGCACGAAGTTCATCGTCATCGCCGAACGCGAATGCGCGGTGATCATGCGGCGAGGGTCGGGCACGCGCGCCGCTTCGGTAAAGGCCGGCGCATTGATTACATCGCCGCGGTAGCTCGGCAAGGTCACCCCATCGCGGGTCTCAGTATCGGCCGAACGCGGCTTGGCATATTGCCCGGCAAAACGGCCCACCCGCACCACCGGCAAATGCAGCCCGTGCACCAGCACCAGGCTCATTTGCAGCAGTACCTTCAGGCGATTGGAGATGGTGCCCGATTCGCAATCGCTGAAATTTTCCGCGCAATCACCGCCCTGCAGCAGGAAGCGCTTGCCTTCCTGCGCTTCCGCCAATTGGCGCTTGAGCGCAAAGATTTCCCACGAGGTCACCAGCGGCGGGAGCTGCCCCAACTCGCGCATGGCGGTCTGCAGCGCGGCTTCATCCGGATACACCGGCAGCTGCAATGCAGGTTTGCCGCGCCAGCTATCCGGCGCCCACACTGCGACGGCGGGATCGGAAACGGGAGTGGGGGCGGAAAGATTCATGAAAGGACTCCTAGGCAGTCTGCGATGTTGGCAGAGCCGGAGGGCTACGCAAAGCGCCTGCATGCCAGGCGCGTCGGATTGCCACCGCAGCGCCCGCAGCGGCACTGGCGCGCAAGCGCCTGCGACCTGAACACCAAGCAACATCCCCCCTGCGCGCCATGACTTTCGACCTACGCTAGCGCTCGCCAAACAGTCCAATGTTACGAAATAACAACACTTCCTCCCTCACCCGCCTCGCGAAACTGCCATGACTCCTCGTCTTCTGTCTGCCGCTATCACCGTTGCCCTGCTGGCCGCACCCGTCGGTGCGGCGCTCGCCGCCGATGCCGACTCCGAGCGCACGACCGATCTGGATACGGTCAATGTGATCGCCAAGCTCGAGGCGGCGCGCAACGCGCTGTCACCGGATATCGGCAGCAGCCAATTCGCCATCACCGCTGAAGATATTGATCGCCTGCCGCTTGGCGCGGCGACCCCGCTCAACCAGGTTCTGCTGCAGGCACCGGGCGTGGTGCAGGATTCCTATGGCGGCATCCACGTGCGCGGCGACCATGCCAACCTGCAGTACCGCATCAACGGCGTGATGATTCCCGAATCCATCTCCGGCTTCGGCCAGAGCCTGGAGCCGCGCATCATCAAGAACCTCAAGCTGCTCGATGGCGCATTGCCGGCGCAGTTCGGCGACCGCACCGCCGCGGTGGTCGACATCACCACCAAGAGCGGTGCCGAACTCGGCAATGGCGGCAGCGCCGGCATCACCGCCGGCTCATTCGGCACCATCAACCCCAATGCGTCGCTTTGGGGCAGCAGCGGGCGTTGGAGCTGGTTCGTCAGCGGCGATTACGACCAGAACAAGAACGGCCTGGAAAACCCGGTCGACAGCCTCAATCCGATCCATGACAAAAGCCATCAGGGCAAGGGCTTCGCCGATCTGACCTACTTGGTCAATGAGAACACCCGTCTCAGCGTATTGGTTGGCTACGCCAACAATCGCTTCCAGATTCCCAACAATCCCGGGCAGACACCAGCGTTCGATTACCTGGGAACCACCGATCTCGATTCGTTGCAGCTGGATGAAAACCAGCGCGAAAACACCCGTTTCGGCACCTTGGCCCTGCAAGGCACCATCGGCGACACCAACTATCAGATCTCCGCCGGCCAGCGCTACAGCAGCGTGGCCTTCTCGCCCGACGTCGCCGGCGATCTGATCTTCAACGGCATCGCCTCGCAAGTGGACCGCAGCAACCGCGCCAATACTGTACAGGCAGACTTCGCAACGCCGTGGGGTGGCTCGCATACGCTGCGCTACGGCCTGTACGGCAACTTCGAGCACGCCATCGCCAGCAACAACTCTTACGTCTTCCCGGCCAACGACGACGGCAGCCAGAGCAGCAACATGCCGTTGTTCATCCCCGACGGCAGCCGTTTCCATGCCAGCACCTACGCCCTCTACCTGCAGGACGAATGGAAGATCGGTGATGACTGGACCGTCAATTACGGGCTGCGCGGCGACAAATACAAGGCCTTCGGCACTACCGAAGGTCAGCTCAGCCCGCGCCTGGGCGTGATCTGGCGCGCCAGCGAGAGCACTACTGTGCATGCCGGTTACGCGCGCTACTTCACCCCACCAGCCAGCGAGCTGATCTCCACCAGCGACATCGCGCTGTACGACGGCACCACCAATCAGCAGTCGGCCGGCAACGGCCAGACCACACCGTTGAGCGAACGCAGCGACTACTACGACCTGGGCATCTCGCAAGTGGTCACCGACCATCTGACGCTAGGTCTGGACACCTATTACCGCAAGGCCGACCGGCTCCAGGACGAGGGCCAGTTCGGTGCGGCCTACGTCTATTCCACCTTCAACTACCGATACGGCCGCATCCGCGGGGCCGAGTTTAGCGCCGACTACACCAACGGGCCGGTCACCGCCTACTTCAACGTCGCATACAGCAAGGCCATGGGCAAGCGGGTCATGACCAGTCTGTATAACTTCGACCCGGATGCGCTGGCTTACGCCTACGACAACTGGATCCACCTGGACCACGATCAGAAGCTGACCTCTTCCGGCGGCATCAACTACGCCTTCAGCGAAGGCAGCAAGGTCGGCCTCAACTATCTGTTCGGCAGCGGCTTGCGCACCGATACCGACACCGTGCCCAACGGCGCTTCGCTTCCGTCGTACTTCCAGTTGAATGCCAGTGTCGGCCACGACTTCGACGTCAATACGCATCCGCTGCATGTGCAACTGGCTGCGGTCAATGTCCTCAATCGCAGCTACCAGTTGCGCGATGGCGGCGGCATCGGCGTGTTCGCACCGCAATGGGCACCGCGCCGCGGCGTTTATGTGAGCCTGCAGCAGGACTTCTGATTGCGGTGCAAGGTAGCGGATGGACTGGGTGCAGTCCGGTCCATCCGCCGGCGTTACCGCGATGAAGACGAATCAAAATGGGACAGGTTGGATGCTTACCGGCTGTATGGCTGGTGCGCATCGTCTGAATGGCGCGTTCGCACCGACTTGTCGGTCTAGCGATGCTACGAGCCGAGCCACGATCCACCAGAGCTGGCCGGCAGGAAGACCCATGCCTTAGGCCACACCGTGGCTGTCTGTCACTCATTGCAATACGCCGCAGCCGCGTGCAAGCGGCGGCAGATGCCCAGTGCTGGGTGCAATCAAACAACCCCATCAAGCGCATCAAAAGCACAGAGTGCATGTAGCGTAGATCGGTTGCGTACCGATGACTCAAAGCGCATGACCGGCAGCAGATCAGAGCCCCTCCTTTCGCCCGCCTGTCACCCGGCGAACCACGTAGCGTCGCCGCCCACGCGACGCAGAGCCAATGCTTGCCTATCGCGATGACACCCGCCTGCCTCCAGGGCTGCAGGCGTGGCAACGCACGGCACCGCTCAGTGATATACCAAACTACGCCGTGCCTTGAAGCCCGCGTACAGCGCCCACAATGCCAGCCCCACGAACCACACCATGCTCCACATCGGCATGCTCAGGCCCAGGAAGCGCCAATCGATATTGCCGCAGTCACCGGTGCCGGTCAGCACGGTGCGGAACACTTCGAACGGACCCATCGTCTCGCTCAGAAAGCTCAACGGTGGCCCGCAGGAGGACATCATGTCCTTTGGCCGGATCTGCACCCACACGTGGCGCCCCGCGATGCCCATGCCCACGCCTGCGGCGATGAAGCTCAACATGCCATACACCTTCCGCGCGCCCGCAGCTCGTGGCCCATGCAGTGCGCCGATCAGGAAGAACACCGCCAGCGCCGCAAACGCGATCCGCTGGAAGATGCACAGCGGGCAAGGCTCCAGACCCAGGTGCAACTGCACATAGATCGCGTAGGCCAGCAGTCCTGCGCACGCAAGGAAGCCCAGCAAAAACTGCGCCCGGAAACTCCAACGAAATGGATTCATCGTCACTGCTTGCCTAGGGTCAAGTTGCCGATTATCAGCCATCGCTACGGCCGTGACCACGCATGTCTGAGCAAGCAGCCGCACCGCGCCAAGCGCCTGGTGCTTATCTGCATCGCAGCCGTGGCGACACGCGGTGACACGCATGCGATGTCCAGACGTTCAGGGTCCACGGCATGCCTCCCGCAAGCGACAATCCAAAATCCGCGAGCCGTCCTCGACTCAGCGGAAGGAAGCTGCAACAGGCCGAGCAAGTGATAGGAAGTCGCACCGAAACATGAGCTCTAGCAATGTCGTCTTGCCTGCTGCGTGGGCGCACCGATCGATGTACATGGGCATGTGTGCAGCAGGTATGTGCAGCCAGCAGCCTTCGGCAAACGTACATTTTCGACCAGCCAATAAAAAAGCCCGGCATGCGCCGGGCTTTTTCAAGAATCTTTACAGAAGCGATCCGCTTACTCGGCCACTTCTTCGGCAACGACCGGACGGTCGACCAGTTCGACATACGCCATCGGCGCATTGTCACCGGCACGGAAGCCGGCCTTCAGAATGCGCAGGTAGCCGCCGGGACGGGTCGCGTAACGCGGGCCCAGTTCGACAAACAGCTTGCCCACTGCTTCCTTGTCGCGCAGGCGAGCAAACGCCAGACGACGATTGGCAACGCCATCGACCTTGCCGATGGTGATCAGCGGCTCGGCGACGCGACGCAGTTCCTTGGCCTTCGGCAAGGTGGTCTTGATCAGCTCGTGCTTGAACAGCGAGGCGGCCATATTGCGGAACATGGCTTCGCGGTGCGCGCTGGTACGGTTGAATTTACGGCCGGATTTCTGGTGACGCATGAGTGTGATTTCCTAAGGAATATTGAGACTACTGAGTGACGTTGTCGCCATCCTGGCGCTGTTGAATGGACTGCGGTTGGTCCGAGCCGGCCGTCCTTTGACCGGATGTCATCGCAGGCTCTGGCCCGTCGATGCAGAAAAGACAGCATGGGCGCCCGAAGACGCCCATGCCTTGATGCATTAACCAAGCATGCCGTGCTGGGCGACACCGGCCGGCGGCCAGTTCTCCAGCTTCATGCCCAGTGCAAGGCCGCGCTGTGCCAGCACTTCCTTGATTTCGGTTAGCGACTTCTTGCCCAGATTCGGGGTCTTGAGCAGCTCGACTTCGGTCTTCTGAATCAGATCGCCGATGTAATAGATGCTCTCGGCCTTGAGGCAATTGGCCGAACGCACGGTCAGCTCGAGGTCGTCGATCGGGCGTAGCAGCACCGGATCCACGCCGCTGGCAGCCGGCTTGGCCGCACCGCGATCGCGGTGGGTGAAATCGCCGAATACCGACAGCTGATCGCTAAGGATGTCGGCGGCGGTGCGCACGGCTTCCTCGGCATCGATCGTGCCGTTGGTTTCGATATCGATCACCAGCTTGTCGAGGTCGGTGCGCTGTTCAACACGCGCAGCTTCCACGGCATAGGCAACGCGACGCACGGGCGAGAACGACGCATCCAGCATCAAACGACCGATGGTGCGGGTTTCTTCGTCCGGACGACGACGCGCCGCAGCCGGCTGATAGCCGAAACCACGCTCGATCTTCAGACGCATGTTCAATGCGGTGTCTTTGGTCAGGTGGCAGATCACGTGGTCGCCGTTGATGATCTCAACGTTGTGATCGGTCCTGATGTCTGCCGCAGTGACCGTACCCGGACCCTGCTTGGACAACGACAGCGTGGCGCTGTCGCCACTGTGCATACGAATTGCCACGTCTTTTAGGTTCAGCAGGACGTCAAGCACGTCTTCCTGCAAACCTTCGACCGTGGTGTACTCGTGCAGCACGCCGTCGATCTCGACCTCGGTGATCGCAAAACCGGGGATCGACGACAACAACACACGACGCAGGGCATTGCCCAGCGTGTGCCCGTAACCGCGCTCCAAGGGTTCGATCACGACCTTGGCACGGTTGTCGGTAAGACGTTCGATCTGCGGACCACGGGGGCGCAGAACCTGGTTGGCGGTAACCGTCATGTTGCGGGGTCTCCTGCGAACCTCCGGCAGTACCGGAGGTTCTCCAATGTGAATTACTTCGAATACAACTCGACGATCAGCGCTTCGTTGATATCCGAAGGCAGGTCAGCGCGATCCGGAACGGCCTTGAACACGCCGCTGAACTTCTTCGAATCGACTTCAACCCACGACGGCGTCATGTCGTGCTGCTCAGCCACGGTCAGCGCTTCCTGCACGCGAAGCTGCTTCTGTGCCTTTTCCGACAACGTGATCGCATCGCCAGCCTTGATCTGGTACGAAGCCAGATTCACCGACTTGCCATTGACCAGCACGCCACGGTGCGACACCAGCTGGCGCGCGGCCGGACGGGTGACAGCAAAGCCCATGCGGTAGCAGACGTTGTCCAGACGGGTCTCCAACAACTGCAGCAGGATCTCGCCGGTGTTGCCCTTCTTGGTCGAGGCCTTCTTGTAGTAGTTGCGGAATTGGCGTTCCAGCAGACCGTAGATACGCTTGACCTTCTGCTTTTCACGCAGCTGGGTAGCGTAGTCGGAGAGCTTGCCCTTGCGAGCCGCTCCGTGCTGGCCGGGCTTCTGCTCAAGCTTGCACTTGGAGTCCAGCGCACGCGCCGGGCTCTTGAGAGAAAGGTCGGCGCCTTCGCGGCGCGCGAGCTTACAGGTAGGACCGATATAACGAGCCATTTCTTATCGCTCCCTTTAGACGCGACGCTTCTTCGGCGGACGGCACCCGTTATGCGGGATTGGCGTCACGTCGATGATGTTGGTGATCTTGTAGCCCACGTTGTTCAACGAACGCACGGCCGACTCACGGCCCGGACCCGGACCCTTGATACGCACTTCCAACGACTTCACGCCGTAATCGAGCGCAGCGCGGCCAGCCTTTTCGGCGGCAACCTGAGCAGCGAACGGGGTCGACTTACGCGAACCACGGAAACCGGCGCCGCCGGACGTCGCCCACGACAGCGCATTGCCCTGGCGATCGGTGATTGTGACGATGGTGTTGTTGAACGAAGCGTGGACGTGAGCGACGCCATCAGTGATGACGCGCTTGATCTTCTTCTTCGTTTTCTTTTCTGCTGGCTTTGCCATGATCTATCCCTTACTTCCTGATCGCCTTGCGCGGACCCTTACGGGTGCGGGCGTTGGTACGGGTGCGCTGACCACGCAGCGGGAGACCACGGCGATGACGCAGACCGCGATAGCAGCCCAGGTCCATCAGTCGCTTGATCGCGATACCGATCTCGCGGCGCAGGTCGCCTTCGACGACATACTTGCCGACTTCGGCGCGCAGGCGCTCGATCTCGGGTTCGGACAGATCACGAATCTTCGTGGTCGAGGTAACGCCTGCGGATTCGCAGAGCTTCTTCGAACGGGTACGGCCGATGCCGTAGATGCTTTGCAACCCGACCCAGACGTGCTTCTGGGCTGGCAGGTTGACGCCTGCAATACGCGCCATGACGCGATTCTCCAACTGAGTGATGGCCCGACAGCGCCCAGGCGCCATCCGGCAGGATGGATCAAAAGTTAACTCGGAATTATAGCAAGGCCTCGGATTGCTTTGAAGCCCGTGGAACCAGAGGTTCCATGAACCCGGCGTGGGGAGTGTGCCCTCGCTCCGGCGCCGGACGGTGTTGATCCAGAAAATTGCTCCGAATCGCCTGTGCTACTCCCGCACAGGACCACCCCGTCACACCCGCGCGCGAGACGTCGCGCGAGCCGCCCTTCTGATCGGAAGACCGTGGCCCGGGAACTAGGCCGTCTTCACGCAATGAAGATCTAGTGTACCACTTAACCGCGCGCAAGACCGCCGCGCGAGCCGCCCTTGAGGTTGGCCTTCTTCAGCAAGCTCTCATACTGATGCGACATCAGGTGCGCCTGGATCTGCGCAATGAAGTCCATCACCACCACCACCGCGATCAACAGCGAGGTGCCGCCGAAATGGAACGAGGTGCCGAGCTGCGTCCGCATGATTTCCGGCAACAGGCAGACGATCACTAGGTACAGCGAACCGGCAGCGGTCAGACGGGTCAGCACGCCATCGACGTAATCTGCGGTGGCCTTGCCTGGACGAATACCCGGAATCAGCGCGCCCGACTTCTTGAGGTTGTCGGCGGTTTCCTGCGAGTTGAACACCAGGGCGGTGTAGAAAAACGCGAAACCAATGATCAGCGCCGCAAACACCAACATGTGCACCGGCTCACCGGGCCCAAGCGCGTTCGCGATCTTCTGCAGCCACGAACCGATACCACCCGATGCCGCCTGACCCGACCACATCGACAGCGTCGCCGGGAATGCCAGGATGCTGGAGGCGAAGATCGGCGGAATCACGCCAGCCATGTTTAGCTTCAACGGCAGGAACGAGGTCTGATTCATGTACGCATTGCGACCGCCCTGGCGGCGCGCGTAGTTCACCGTAATCCGACGCTGCCCTCGTTCGACGAACACGACGAATAGCGTGAACGCCAGGATCGTGATAACGATCAACAGCAGCGAAATGAAGCTCAGATTGCCTTCACGGAACGCTTCGACAGTCTGGATGGCCGCCGACGGCAGGCCTGCCACGATACCAGCGAAGATAATCAGCGAGACGCCGTTGCCGATGCCGCGCTCAGTGACCTGCTCGCCAACCCACATCAGGAAGATGGTGCCGGCAGTCAACGCGATGACCGCAGTGAGCACGAAACCCATACCCGGCGCATATACCACCGGAGCGCCACCAGGCGCGGTCTGATTCTGTAGTGCCAGCGCGATACTGCCGCCCTGCACCACTGCCAGCAACACCGCACCGATACGCGAATATTGGGTGATCTTGCGTCGACCGGATTCGCCTTCCTTCTGCATCGCCTTGAGGGCGGGAAAGATGTGCGTGGCCAACTGGATCACGATCGATGCCGAGATGTACGGCATTACATTCAACGCAAAAATACTGAAACGGTGCAGGGCGCCGCCCGAGAACATGTTGAACATGTCCACGATGCCGCCGCCCTGCGCCTGCATCAACGAAAGCATGGCATCGGGATTCACGCCAGGCACCGGCACATAGCAGCCGATGCGATAAACGATCAATGCCCCGAGGACGAACAGCAACCGCTGGCGAAGTTCTGTGAACTTGCCGAGCCCGCCACCGAGGTTACCAATGCCAGCCTGCGCCATCTGCCGATTACTCCTCTACGCTGCCGCCGGCAGCTTCGATTGCTGCCTTGGCGCCTGCGGTTGCCGCAACGCCCTTCAGCACGAACTTCTTGCTCAGCTCGCCCTTCAGCACGATCTTCGCCTTCTTGGCGCGGCTCGGGACCAGATTGGCCGCACGCAGCGCTGCAAAGTCGACATCACCGGCATCCAGCTTATCCAGCTGGTAGGACAACACTTCTGCGGTATCGCGCGCCATCTTGGAGCGGAAACCGATCTTCGGCAGACGGCGCTGCATCGGGGTCTGGCCGCCTTCAAAGCCGGCCTTGATCTTGCCGCCACCCTTACGAGCGAACGAACCCTTGTGACCGCGACCAGCGGTCTTGCCGAGGCCCGAACCGATACCACGACCGACGCGGGTGCGCTCGGTGCGGGCGCCGTCGGCCGGCTTGAGGTCATTAAGACGCAGAGTCATGGGATTACTCCTCAACCTTGACGAGGTAGTGAACCGTATTGATCAGACCACGCACCTGCGGGCTGTCTTTCAGTTCACGCACATCGTTGAGCTTATTCAGGCCCAACGCACGCACCGACAGGCGGTGACGCGACTGGGTTCCACGCAGACCGCGCACCAGGCGCACCTTCACGGTCTTGTTGGTGTCCTTAGCCATGGTTGAGCTCCTCCACCTTCTTGCCGCGCTTGGCCGCAACACGCGCCGGCGACTGCACTTCCGACAGACCCTTCAGGGTTGCACGGACCAGGTTGATCGGGTTACGCGAACCAACTGCCTTGGCCAGCACGTTCTTGACGCCAACCGCTTCCAGCACAGCGCGCATGGCGCCGCCAGCGATGACGCCCGTACCTTCCGAAGCCGGCTGCATGTAAACGCGTGCTGCACCATGCCCTGACTTGACGGCATGCCACAAGGTGCCGTTGTTCAGATCGACAGTGGCCAGGTTCTTGCGCGCCTGTTCCATCGACTTCTGGATGGCGACCGGCACTTCGCGCGCCTTGCCATAACCGAAACCAACCTTGCCCAGACCATCGCCGACCACGGTCAGCGCGGTGAAGGTGAACTGGCGACCGCCCTTGACCGTCTTGCTGACGCGATTGACCGCGACCAGCTTTTCGATCATGCCATCGTCGACTTTCTCTTCGCGGTTACGGTCGCGATCACGACCCCGCGGTGCACGTTCTTCTGCCATCTTGATTCCTTGATTGATTGAGTATGTACGGCTCGAAGCCGCTTATGGTTGTGGAGTCACGCTGTGTTCCCGGCTCCGTTGCAAAAGAACGGGACGGTCCGGCATCTCCCTGCCGGCGGTATTGCAGATGTGGTCGATGACCACATCTGCAGCAGTGCTTAGAACTGCAGGCCGCCTTCGCGCGCTGCATCGGCGAGCGCCTTGATGCGGCCGTGGTAGCGGTAGCCCGAGCGGTCGAATGCGACCTTCTCGATGCCCGCAGCCTTGGCGCGCTCGGCGATCAGCTTGCCGACCTTGACGGCCGCATCGCTGTTCTTGCCGTTCTTTAGGCCGTCCTTGACGTCGGCCTGCAGGGTGTTCGCCGCAGCGATCACCTTGGAGCCGTCGGCAGTGAAGACCTGCGCGTACAGATGCTGACCGGTGCGCAGCACCGACAGACGGGCGACGCCCAGCTCACGGATGTGCGAGCGGGTGGACTTGGCGCGACGCAGACGGGCGATGTTCTTGTTGATGCTCATGATATGTGTCCTACGGAAGCTGAAGGAAAACAGGCTTTGCATTGAAAGTCCGGCCATGGATCGCCGAGCTCTTCGCAGAGGGACCTGCCTTAGGCCTTCTTGGCTTCCTTGCGAATGATGACTTCACCGGCGTACTTCACACCCTTGCCCTTGTAGGGCTCCGGCGGACGGAAACCGCGAATCTTGGCGGCAACTTCGCCGACGCGCTGCTTGTCGGCGCCCTGGACCAGAATTTCGGTCTGGGTAGGGGTCGACAGCGTGATGCCTTCCGGCGCCACGAACACCAGCGGGTGCGAGAAACCGAGCGCCAGGCTCAGATCCTTGCCCTGCATGGCAGCGCGGTAACCGACGCCGACCAGCTCGAGCTTGCGCTCGAAGCCTTCTGAGACACCCCTGACCATATTGGCCAGGATGGCGCGCACGGTACCGGTGATGGCGATCTGCGACGGGTTATTGGCCGACAAGGTGGCAACGTCGCCATCAATGGCGATTTCGACGCCAGTCGGCTTCGGCAGGGTCAACGTGCCCTTCGGGCCCTTGACGCTGACCAGTTCAGGCTGGACGTTGAGTTCAACGCCCTTCGGAAGGGAGACAGGCTTCTTGGCTACACGGGACATGTTCGATTCCTTTCCCTTAGGCCACGAAGCACAGAACTTCACCACCAACGCCGGCTTCGCGAGCCTGCGCATCGGTCATGATGCCCTTCGACGTGGAGATGATGGCAATACCCAGGCCACCGAGGACCTTGGGCAGCTCGGTCTTGCCGCGGTACTGACGCAGACCCGAGCGCGAGAAACGCTTCAGGGTCTCAATGACCGGACGGCCTTCGAAATACTTCAGCACGATTTCCAGCTCCGACTTGTTGTTTTCGGTGGCCGTAACGCGCAGGTCGGTGATGTAACCCTCGTCCTTCAGAACTTGGGCGATCGCAACCTTAATCTTGGACGACGGCAATTTCACCGTCTGCTTACCAACCGCGGCCGCATTCTTGATGCGAACCAGCAGGTCGGCGATGGGATCAGTCATGCTCATGTGAGTACCTTTGAGTGCACCGATATCCGCTTTCGCGAAAATCTTGTGTTTTCCTGGGGACGGGCCAGGACCCTTGACGCCATGCCAGGCCCATACGGGCAAGACAGAAGCGGAAGTATACGACAAAAGAGCCCGACTTGCGTCGGACTCCCTTGTTGAACAGAACAATCCTGCTCAATCCGGCCGCGGACGGCCGGGATGCTGTTACCAGCTTGCCTTACGCAGGCCCGGAACGTCGCCGTTCATCGTGGCCTTGCGTAGCATGTTGCGGCCCAGACCGAACTTGCGGTAGACACCGCGCGGACGACCGGATAGCTCGCAACGGTTGCGGTGGCGGCTCGGCGACGAATCGCGCGGCAGCTTCTGCAACTTGGTCGAAGCATCGATCTTCTCTTCGTAGGACGCATCCTGACTGGAGAGGATCTTCTTCAGCGCATCACGCTTGCCGGCAAATTTCTTCGCCAGCTTTGAACGCTTGATGTCGCGGTGAATCATGGAGGTCTTTGCCATTTCGGATTTCCTCGACGGTCAGTTACGGAACGGGAACTTGAACGCTGCCAGCAGCGCCTTCGCTTCCGCATCCGTCTTGGCGGTGGTGGTGATGGCGATATCCATACCGCGAATCGCGTCGACGGCGTCGAAGTCGATTTCCGGGAAGATGATCTGTTCCTTCACACCCATATTGAAATTGCCACGACCGTCGAAGGAGCGACCGGACACACCACGGAAGTCGCGCACGCGCGGCAACGAGATGTTGATCAGGCGATCCAGGAATTCGTACATCTTGGCGCGACGCAAGGTGGTCTTGCAGCCGATCGGCCAACCGTCGCGAATCTTGAAGGATGCGACCGAAACGCGCGACTTGGTGACCACCGGCTTTTGACCGGAGATCTTGGACATGTCGGCGACCGCATTTTCCAGAATCTTCTTGTTGGTAGCGGCTTCGCCCACGCCCATGTTGAGCGTGACCTTGACCAGCTTCGGCACTTCCATCGGATTGGTGTAGCCGAATTCCTTCATCAGGGCCGGCACCACGTTTTCCTTGTAAAACTTTTCGAGACGAGTGTTCATGATCTCATTCCTCAGGCGTCGAGCGCCTCACCGCTGGAGCGGAACACACGCAATTTGCGTCCATCCTCCAGCACCTTGAAGCCAACGCGCTCGCCCTTGCCCGTTGCCGGGTTGACGATATTGACGTTGGAGATATGGATCGACGCTTCACGCTCGACCACGCCGCCGGCAACGCCTGCCTGCGGATTCGGCTTGGTGTGGCGCTTGATGATGTTGGCGTTGGAGACGATCACGCGATCGCCGTCAACACGCACAACTTCACCCTGCTTACCCTTGTCCTTGCCGGTATTGATGACGACCTGGTCGCCCTTCTTGATACGGTTAGCCATGTGTATGTCCTCCGCTCACAGCACTTCGGGAGCGAGCGAGACGATCTTCATGAATTTCTCGGAACGCAGCTCGCGCGTCACCGGCCCGAAGATGCGGGTCCCGATCGGCTCCTGCTTATTGTTCAACAGCACAGCGGCGTTGCCATCGAAGCGGATCAGCGAACCGTCGGGACGGCGCACACCCTTGCGGGTACGCACCACGACGGCGTCGTAGACTTCGCCTTTCTTGACCTTGCCACGCGGAATGGCGTCCTTGACGGTCACCTTGATGATGTCACCAATGCGTGCGTAACGGCGCTTCGAGCCGCCCAGCACCTTGATGCACATCACTTCCTTGGCACCCGAATTATCGGCGACATCGAGGTAGCTCTGCATCTGGATCATGATTCAGATCTCCCTTATTCGGCCGAACGGGTGACGATTTCGACCACCCGCCAGTTCTTGGTCTTGGACATCGGAGCAATCTCGGTCACACGCACGACGTCGCCTTCGTTGCAGGCATTATCGGCGTCGTGTGCGTGCAGCTTGGTCGAGCGCTTGATGTACTTGCCGTACAGAGCATGCTTGACCTGGCGCTCCACCAACACGGTGACCGTTTTGTCCATCTTGTTGCTGACGACACGGCCTTCGACCGTGCGCAGCGCTTGCTTTTCGTTATTGTCGCTCATCGCGGCCGTCCTTACTTGGTGCTGCCGAGCAGGTGCTTGACGCGAGCAATCTCGCGGCGCACCCGGCGGGTTTCGTGGGTCTTCGGCAGCTGGCCGGTGACCTGCTGCATACGGAGCGAGAACTGCTCCTTACGCAGATCGGTCAGGTGGGCCTTCAATTCGTCAGCCGACTTCTCGCGGAGTTGTTTGATATCCATCAGCGCACCGTCCGGGTCACGAAAGTGGTGGTCACCGAGAGCTTGGCAGCGGCAAGGCGGAACGCCTCACGTGCGGTCTCTTCGGGGATCCCCTCGATTTCATAGATCATGCGGCCCGGCTGAATCTGCGCCACCCAGTACTCCACGTTGCCCTTACCGGAGCCCATGCGGACTTCGATAGGCTTCTTGGTGATCGGCTTGTCGGGGAACACACGGATCCACATCTTGCCGCCCTTTTTGACGTGGCGGCTGATCGTGCGGCGTGCTGCTTCAATCTGGCGTGCGGTCAGCTGACCGTGCGCCGTGGCCTTGAGGCCGTATTCGCCGAAGCTGACGGCGTTTCCGCTCCATGCCAGGCCGTCATTGCGGCCCTTGTGCATCTTGCGATATTTGGTTCGCTTGGGTTGCAACATTGCCGTTACCTCGCTTCACGAGCCGGGCGCGACGGGCGGTCACCACGGTCGCCGCGATCGTTACGATCGTTGCGCGGGCTGTCGTCCTGCTTCTCCTGGCCAACCTGAGAGAAGTCGAAGACTTCGCCCTTATAGATCCAGACCTTGATACCGATGATGCCGTACGTCGTGGACGCTTCGGCAAAACCGTAATCAATGTCGGCACGTAGCGTGTGCAGCGGCACGCGGCCTTCGCGGTACCACTCCGAACGGGCGATTTCTGCACCGTTGAGGCGGCCAGCCACATTGACCTTGATGCCCAGGGCACCCAGGCGCATCGCGTTGCCGACCGAGCGCTTCATTGCACGGCGGAACATGATGCGACGCTCAAGCTGCTGCGCGATCGACTCGGCGACCAGCTGCGCATCCAGCTCAGGCTTGCGCACTTCGGTGACGTTGATGTGGGCCGGAACGCCCATCAGTTCGCTCACTTCCTTACGCAGCTTTTCGATGTCCTCGCCACGCTTGCCGATCACCACACCCGGACGGGCCGTGTGAATGGTCACGCGGGCGGTTTTGGCAGGGCGCTCGATCAAAATCTTGCTGACACCTGCCTGCGCGAGTTTCTTGCGCAGCATTTCACGCACTTTCAGGTCGGCTGCCAGATAGGCAGCGAAATCGCCCTTGTTTGCGTACCACTTGGAGTTCCAGTCTTTGGAGATACCAAGACGGATTCCAGTCGGATGAACTTTATGACCCATGGTCTTTTCCTTTCCGCTTACTTGGCGGCGCCGACAATCACAGTGATGTGACTGGTGCGCTTGAGGATGCGGGTACCGCGGCCTTTCGCCCGCGCCATGAAACGCTTCAGGGACGGACCTTCATCAACCATGATGGTCTTGACCTTCAGCTCGTCGACATCCGCGCCCTGATTGTTCTCGGCATTGGCAATTGCCGACTCCACAACCTTTTTGATCAGGTGTGCAGCCTTTTTATCCGAGAACTTCAGCAGATTGACCGCACGCTCGGCGGACAAACCACGCACCTGGTCAGCGACCAGTCGGGCCTTCTGCGGGGAGATGCGCGCGGTGCGCAGGATTGCTTTCGCTTCCATCGTCATCTCTCCTTACCTGCTCGACTTCTTGTCGCCACCGTGACCCTTGAAGGTCCGGGTGACGGCAAATTCGCCGAGCTTGTGGCCGACCATATTCTCGTTGACGAGCACCGGAATGTGGTTCTTGCCGTTATGCACGGCGATGGTGATGCCTACCATTTCGGGCAGGATCATCGAACGGCGCGACCAGGTCTTGATCGGCTTCTTGCTACCCGCAGCGGACTCCACCTTCTTTGCAAGGTGGTGATCGACGAACGGGCCCTTCTTAAGTGAACGTGCCATGGTCGATTAGCCCCTACGATCGCGGACGATGAACTGCTGGGTGCGCTTGTTCTTGCGCGTCTTGTAACCCTTGGTCGGAACACCCCACGGGGTGACCGGATGCGGATTACCCTGACCAGCCTTCGCTTCACCACCACCGTGCGGGTGATCGACCGGGTTCATGGCCGCACCGCGAACGGTCGGCCGAACACCGCGCCAACGCTTGGCGCCGGCCTTGCCCAACTTCTCGAGGTTGTGCTCATCGTTGCCGACTTCGCCGATGGTGGCGCGGCACTCGACCGGCACCTTGCGCATTTCGCCCGAGCGCAGACGCAGCGTGGCATAGATGCCTTCGCGAGCGACCAACTGGACGGCTGCACCGGCAGCACGTGCGATCTGAGCGCCCTTACCCGGCTTCAGCTCGATACCGTGAACCGTCGTACCGACTGGGATGTTACGCAGCGGCAGCGTGTTACCGGTCTTGATCGGTGCGTTGGCACCGGCAATGACCTGGTCGCCCGCCTTCAGGCCCTTGGGGGCGATGATGTAGCGGCGTTCGCCGTCGACATAGCACAACAGGGCGATATGAGCGGTACGGTTCGGATCGTATTCGATCCGCTCCACACGCGCCGGAATGCCTTCCTTGCTGCGCTTGAAGTCGATGATGCGGTAATGCTGCTTATGGCCACCACCGACGTGACGCACGGTGATGCGGCCGTGGTGGTTACGACCACCGGACTTGCTCTGCGAATCGAGCAGCGCCGCGTGCGGTGCGCCCTTGTGCAGATCGGGAGTAACCACGCGCACGGCGGAACGACGGCCGGGAGAGGTGGGTTTGAACTTCATCAATGGCATGGGATGGACCTCAGGCCTTGGCCGTTACGTCGATGGACTGACCATCAACCAGGCGGACGTACGCCTTGCGCCAATTGCCACGGCTGCCAGCACGGTTACGGAAGGACTTGCTCTTGCCCTTCACGTTGACCACGTTGACTGCCTTGACCTTGACGTCGAACAGCTGCTCAACCGCGGCCTTTACATCGGCTTTAGTGGCTTCGTTCGAAACTTCGAAGACATACTGGTTGGAGATTTCCTGCAGGCGCGCGGTCTTTTCGGAGACTCGCGGAGCACGCAGCACGCTGAAGATTTTTTCGTTGCTGCTCATGCCAGCCACTCCTCGACCTTCTTGACCGCATCGGCGGTGATCACGACCGTATCGGCCCCGACCAGAGCGACCGGATCCAGACCCTGCACGTCACGCACCTGCACATACGGCAGATTGCGAGCGGACAGATACAGGTGCTCGGAAGCTTCTTCGGTGACGATCAGCGGGCGCTTGCCCACGTCCAGTCCTTTGAGCTTTTCGATCAGGCCCTTGGTCTTGGTCGCTTCGAGGTCGAACGCGTCCACGATCATCAGACGCCCCTGACGGTTCAGCTCGGAGAAGATCGCGCAGATGGCCGCACGGTACATCTTGCGGTTGACCTTCTGCTCGAAGCTGCGCGGCTTGGCCGCGAAGGTCACGCCGCCGCCGACGAAGATCGGAGCCGTGAGCGCGCCATGACGCGCACCGCCGCCCTTCTGCTTCTTCGACTTCTTGGTCGTGCCCGCAACTTCCGAACGCGTCTTCTGTGCCTTGGTACCGGCGCGACCGGCGTTGCGATAAGCGACGACGACCTGGTGAACCAGATCTTCGCTGAATTCGCGACCGAACACGGCATCGGAGACCGAGACCTTGTTGTTGCTACCCGTGATAACGAGTTCCATCGTCATCTCTCCTTATGCCTTGCTCGCCGGACGGACGATCACGTCGCCACCAGCTGCGCCAGGCACGGCGCCGCGGATAGCAATCAGACCACGCTCGACGTCGACCTTGACCACTTCCAGGTTCTGCGTGCTTTGCTGCACGGCGCCCATGTGGCCCGACATCTTCTTACCCGGGAAAACGCGACCCGGGGTCTGGCGCTGACCCAACGAACCCGGCGCGCGATGCGACAGCGAGTTACCGTGAGTTGCATCGCCCATACGGAAGTTGTAGCGCTTGATGGTGCCCTGGAAACCCTTACCTTTGGTGACGCCCTGGACGTCGACCTTCTGGCCGACCTCGAAGATGTCCGCCTTGATTTCGCCGCCGACGGCGAAATCGCCGAGCTGGGCATCCTCAACACGGAATTCCCACAGGCCGCGACCCGCTTCCACCTTCGCCTTCGCGAAGTGGCCTGCAGCCGGCTTGTTGACCAGCGCGGCACGACGGGCGCCAACGGTAATCTGCACAGCGCTGTAGCCGTCGACTTCGACGGTCTTGATCTGCGCGATGCGGTTCGGAGTTGCTTCGATCAGCGTGACCGGTACCGAGCGGCCGTCTTCAGTGAAGAAGCGGCTCATACCAGCCTTGCGGCCCACAAAGCCCAACGAATATTTCTTCGTCATGGTCGTAGTCCTCAGGTCAGCTTGATCTGGACGTCAACGCCAGCCGCGAGTTCGAGCTTCATCAGCGCGTCCACGGTCTTGTCGTTCGGGTCGATGATATCGAGCACACGCTTGTGCGTGCGGGTTTCGTATTGGTCACGCGCATCCTTGTCGGCATGCGGGGATACGAGGATGGTGTAACGTTCGATCTTGGTCGGCAACGGGATCGGGCCACGCACTTGCGCGCCGGTCCGCTTAGCCGTTTCGACGATCTCGCTGGCCGAACGGTCGATCAAACGATGATCGAACGCCTTCAGCCGGATACGGATCTTCTGATCCGCCTTCTGACCGGTCTTTTGCTCCGCCATGACGGTGGGTTCCTTCGTTAAAAGAGCGACGGGCAAGGCCTCTGGGATACCTGCCCCGATATTCCTGACGTTGATGAAATCGCAGTGCGTCCTGCAAGCGAGGGCATTTCCTCCGCCCAAAAACTCAGGCAGCCCGGTAAACCGGCCTGCCCAGACAGAAAAGTATAATGCGCAACAAGAACACCGTCAACAACACGTGAGTTGTTGGGCGCTCCCTGCAACGCGACCTTCCCGGTCTGGCGAACACGAGCGGCTTCCTGCCGTTCTTTTCGCTGGAACTCAGCACCCTACCCAGGGACACCGAGCCGCCCATTTTAGCGCTCTACTGCGGCGTGCGCAAGCATTCTTCCTCGCTTCCACTCAGCCCAGCAGCGGATCCGACAGGTGGGCAGCGCGCTCCGGCTAGCAACCTGCACTGTGCAGCCGATTGGATGAGCTTCCGGGCGGGATCTGAGCGTGAAATCGCTCGGCCAGACTGCAGTGCCATGATAGCGCCGGCGCGTCCAGTGCCACGGCGTAGAAATGCCTCGAACATCCAGCAAGGCTAGCTGACGCCGCCGTGGATATCGCCGCAACGGCGAAAAACCGCGAAAGCGAAGCCTGCCAGCGTCCGCCGGGACGACCTCCGCCGTGTTGATGCACGGTGGCCACCACCGGGCCGGATCGGCGCGGCGCTCATAACGGAACGATGAGGTCGGGGCAGTGCGAAATGGAAATTCGCTTTTCCGCGGCGAGGTGCTCGATTCCCTAGTGGGGCATGTCTGGGCCAGTCCAGCTCTGGACTATCGCGGCGATCTGGAGTTGCTGCAGTGATCGTGGCATGGCTCTGTGCCGGTCACCACACCCAGCGCGTTCACCTCACCGGGCCGCTAGTGCCGCAGGCCGGCCTGCGAAAAGATTGATGAGCAACTTCGTCCGCTCCACACCGGAAGGCGATTTCTCGCCATCCCGGAGCATCCCGGCATGCGAACCATATCCACGCTTCTCTCGTCAAGTGATTGGGCACTCTACGCGTCAGTCGGTGCGGCAAAGTATTGGGACACTTCCAGCATGCTCATAACAAGCAAGCTTCTTAGCTGCGTGCTGGCGGGTCTGATCGTCACCATGATGCACACGAATACCAACACACAAATTTCCTAACGGAGATCTCCCACGAAGTTCCTGTGCCGGCCACGCGTGTTCGTGATGCTATTTCTCGCCATCGCCACGCAACGGTCACCACAGGCCAAGCAGCCCGCGCCATCCAACCAGGCGGAGCAGGCGCTCGCTTATGTCTTGAAGAACGACACCGTGCTGTCGAGAACTTTCGGCGCATGTCCGGGACTCGCCTTCAAGCGCACCCAGGCGGAGGCAGACAAGGCGTTATGACCAGCCCAGCCGACGCGAGGACGGCTTTTCCCCGAAGCCATATTCAATGCTGTTGCGAGGCAGGGAGCTCTCCCTGCCTCGTTCTTGCACGATCCCGCACCGGAGATTCCCCATGTCCCAGTACTCGCTCTCGCTGCTCGGCCTGCTGCTTTTTGGCCTGGTCGTTCCGCAGTCCCACGCCGCCAGCAAGGACGGCATTGCCTGCACGGACGCGTTGCACCAAGCGTTTGCGACCTCCGCCAGCGCGGCAACCCTGCCCGTTGCATGCAAACGCATCGGTCCAGTCGCACTTGGAATGCGCATGCAACAAGTCCGGGCCGCGCTGGGCCAACCGGATGTCACCCGCACCGATGCAGCAGATCAAGGCAGGCTTAGCTTGCTGTACCTGTACCCACGCAATTTCAAAGCGCAGCTGGCCCAGCATCCGCATCCAGCCGGCAAGCTCATCCATAGCGCGTTGGCCGTGGGATTCCGCAATGCTCGTGTCAGCAACCTGATTGCCTTCGCCGATCCGAAGGCGCCCCTACCCTTCGACCTGCTCGGGCAGCCGGCCGGCACCCATATCGACCGCATCCTTACAGCGATCGGTGGCAGCCCACAATGGAACGCCAGCCGCGACTATGTCCAGTTCGCCGCCATGCCACTGGGTGTGGATGTGGACCCGGATACCTCGGCCATCGTCGGGCTGAACATCGCAACCACCAAACGGGAGTTGGACAACTTCGGCTTGCCTGGCCTGGATCTGCTAAAGGACGCGAAGAGCGGCCTGATCAGCGGCATTCGCTAATGACCGCCAGCGTCTGCGCGCATGCTGCGCGGCATCGTTGTGTCGACTTCCCGCGATCGCGTCGCCGATGCGACCTGCGCATGCAGCGCCCCATGCTCTCTGATGCAGAGACTCCTGGTGGGACAGGTACCGTCTTTTTGTCTTTATCTTTGCAGCGGCTTGCATCCATTCGCGAGTCGGTAGTGGCTACAAAAACACGCAACGAGCTGCACGAACAGGGCGTTGCACGAATGCGGTTAGACGTCAGGCAGACGAGGCCTCCCATTGCGTGGGCATTGCCTGGCTCTGGGCGCTCCCGCGCACGTGATGCGCCGGGCCATTACGTTTCATGCCAAAGTGCCTCTGCGACGCATTCCGCGCCTGTCCCAGTTCTAGGCCAACACGCGGGCAAAGAAAAAGGCCGGCTTTCGCCGACCTTCTCTTTCCTGTGGCACAGCAGCCGAAGCTGCCGTGCTGCAGGCATTTCTTACTTGATGATCTTGGCAACCACGCCGGCGCCGACGGTGCGGCCACCTTCACGGATAGCGAAACGCAGACCTTCGTCCATCGCGACCGGATTGATCAACGTCACAACCATCTTCACGTTGTCGCCCGGCATCACCATTTCCACGCCTTCCGGCAGCTGGCAAGCGCCAGTGATGTCGGTGGTGCGGAAGTAGAACTGCGGACGGTAGCCCTTGAAGAACGGGGTATGACGGCCACCCTCGTCCTTCGACAGCACGTAGACTTCGGCTTCGAACTCGGTATGCGGCTTGATCGAACCCGGCTTGCACAGCACCTGGCCGCGCTCCACGTCGTCACGCTTGGTGCCGCGCAGCAGCAGACCGGCGTTGTCGCCTGCCTGACCCTGGTCCAGCAGCTTGCGGAACATTTCCACGCCGGTCACGGTGGTCTTCTGCGTATCGCGGATACCGACGATTTCGATTTCGTCGCCAACCTTGATGATGCCGCGCTCGATACGACCGGTCACCACGGTGCCGCGGCCCGAGATCGAGAACACGTCTTCCACCGGCATCAGGAACGGACGATCGACGTCGCGGGTCGGATCGGGGATGAAGGTGTCCAGCGCATCGACCAGCTTCAGGATCGCCGGCACACCGATGTCGCTCTGATCGCCGTCCAGCGCCAGACGCGCCGAACCGTGGATGATCGGGGTGTCATCGCCCGGGAAGTCGTACTTGCTCAGCAGCTCGCGCACTTCCATTTCGACCAGCTCGAGCAGCTCGGCGTCGTCGACCATGTCGGCCTTGTTCAGGAACACGACGATGTGCGGCACACCGACCTGACGCGAGAGCAAGATGTGCTCACGGGTCTGCGGCATCGGGCCGTCAGCGGCCGAACACACCAGGATCGCGCCGTCCATCTGCGCTGCACCGGTGATCATGTTCTTGACGTAGTCGGCATGGCCGGGGCAGTCAACGTGTGCGTAGTGACGGTTCGGGGATTCGTACTCGACGTGGGCGGTCGAAATCGTGATGCCGCGCGCCTTCTCTTCCGGCGCCGCGTCGATCGCGTCGTACGCCTTGAACTCACCACCGAAACGCTCGGCACCGATCTTGGTCAGCGCAGCGGTCAACGTGGTCTTGCCATGGTCAACGTGACCGATGGTGCCGACGTTCACGTGCGGCTTGGTGCGCTCGAATTTAGCTTTTGCCATGACTAACTACCTCTAATTAAAAAATTTGTGAGAAGGAGCTGAGCGAACTCAGCCCTTCTTGGTGACGGCGTCGGCGATGTTGGCCGGTGCCTCTTCGTAATGGTCGAATTCCATCGAGAACGTCGCACGGCCCTGGCTCATGGAGCGCAGCGAAGTCGCGTAACCGAACATTTCACCCAGCGGAATCATCGCATTGATGATCTTGCCCGACGGGCTGTCATCCTGACCCTGCAACACGCCACGACGGCGGCTCACGTCGCCCATCACGTCACCCAGGTAATCCTCCGGGCTGACGATCTCGACCTTCATAATCGGCTCCAGCAACACCGGGCTGGCTTTCGCGAAGCCCTGCTTGAACGCCATCGACGCGGCCAGCTTGAACGCCATTTCCGAGGAGTCGACGTCATGGTACGAGCCGAACACCAGCTTGACCTTCACGCCCACCACCGGGAAGCCGGCGATCGGACCACTGGTAATCGTTTCGCGCAGACCCTTTTCGACCGAGGGGATGAATTCCTTCGGAATGATGCCGCCGGTGATGTCGTTGACGAACAAGAAATCGTCTTTGACGTTGTCGCTCTTGCGCTCTTCCTCGGTCATCGGCGACAGCTCGATCACGACGTGACCGTACTGACCCTTACCACCGGACTGCTTGGCGTGCTTGTAGTCAGACTTGACGTCGGACTTGCGGATCGTTTCGCGGTAGGCCACCTGCGGCTTGCCGACGTTGGCCTCGACATTGAACTCGCGACGCATGCGGTCGACGATGATGTCCAGGTGCAACTCGCCCATGCCCGAGATGATGGTCTGGCCGGATTCTTCGTCGGTCTTGACGCGGAACGAGGGATCTTCCTGCGCCAGACGGCCAAGGGCCATGCCCATCTTTTCCTGGTCCGACTTGGTCTTCGGCTCCACCGCCATCGAGATCACCGGCTCCGGGAACACCATGCGCTCCAGGGTGATGATCTTGTCCTGCGCACATAGCGTGTCACCGGTGGTGACGTCCTTCAGACCCACGGCAGCGGCGATGTCACCAGCGCGCACTTCCTTGATCTCTTCGCGATTGTTGGAGTGCATCTGCAGGATGCGGCCCACGCGCTCTTTCTTCGACTTGACCGGGTTGTAGACCTGGTCGCCGGAGTTCAGCGTGCCCGAATAGACACGGAAGAACGTCAGCGAGCCCACGAACGGGTCGGTCATGATCTTGAACGCCAACGCCGAGAAAGGCGCGGTATCGGTCGCAGCGCGCGTGTCTTCCTTCTCGTCTTCGTCGATACCTGCGACCGGCGGACGGTCGGCCGGCGACGGCAACAGGTGCACGACGCCGTCGAGCATGGCCTGCACGCCCTTGTTCTTGAACGCCGAGCCACAGAACACCGGCACGATCTCGACCTTCAGGGTGCGCTCGCGCAGACCCTGCAAGATCTCTTCTTCGCTCAGGTCGCCTTCGTTGAGGTACTTGTCCATCAGGTCTTCGCTGGCTTCTGCAGCCGCTTCGACCATAAACGAACGTGCCTCGGTCGCGACATCGACCAGATCGGCCGGGATGTCACGGTATTCGAAGGTGGTGCCCTGCGATGCGGTATCCCAGTGGATCGCCTTCATCTTCAGCAGGTCAACCACGCCTTCGAAGCCGTCTTCGGCGCCGATCGGCACCTGCATCGGCACGGCGTACGCACCCAGACGGGCCTTCAGCTGCTCAACGACCTTGTCGAAGTTGGCACCGGTACGGTCCATCTTGTTGACGAAGGCCATGCGCGGCACGGAATACTTGTTGGCCTGACGCCACACGGTCTCGGACTGCGGCTGCACGCCACCGACGGCGCACAGCACGAACACCGCACCATCGAGCACGCGCAAGGAGCGCTCCACTTCGATGGTGAAGTCGACGTGCCCGGGGGTGTCGATGATGTTGAAACGGTGCTGCGGCATGGACTTGTCCATACCCGACCAGAACGCGGTGGTCGCAGCGGAGGTGATGGTGATACCACGCTCCTGCTCCTGCTCCATCCAGTCCATCACTGCAGCGCCGTCATGGACTTCGCCGATCTTGTGACTCACACCGGTGTAGAACAGGATGCGTTCGGACGTGGTGGTCTTGCCGGCATCGATGTGGGCCATGATGCCGAAGTTGCGGTAACGCTCGATAGGGGTGGTGCGGGCCACGGGGAGCCTCTCAATTTCTTGGATTTCGGATGGCCGAACGCCGCCTTTCGGCGGCCTTCGGATTGGATGCGACGCAAGATGCGTCGCAAACAGCACTCATATGGTGCTGAAGGGCCCCGTTACCAAGGCCCACGAGGTCACCAGCGGTAATGTGCGAACGCCTTGTTCGCCTCCGCCATACGGTGCGTCTCTTCGCGCTTCTTGATCGCGCCGCCGCGGCTTTCCGAGGCGTCCAACAGTTCTGCAGCCAGCTTACGCGGCATGGTGTTCTCGCCACGCTTGCGCGCGGAATCGATCAACCAGCGCATTGCCAGCGCCATGCGACGGGAGGAGCGCACTTCGACGGGCACCTGATAGGTAGCACCACCAACGCGACGCGATTTAACTTCGACAGCCGGGGCCACGTTGTCCAGTGCTTTCTGCACCAGCTCGATGGCATTCGGATTCTTTTCGCCAATGACGTCCATTGCGCCATAGACAATTTTCTCAGCAACCGACTTCTTGCCACTTTGCATCACCATGTTGATGAAGCGGGCAATGGTTTCGCTGCCATGCTTTGGATCTGGCAGGACGGTGCGCTGCGGAGTAGAACCTTTACGGGACATTTGAGTATTTCCTTAGCTCTTCGGGCGCTTGGCGCCGTACTTGGAACGACCTTGACGGCGCTTTGCGACGCCGGCGGCGTCCAGCACACCACGGAGGGTGTGATAACGCACACCGGGAAGATCCTTGACGCGGCCACCGCGAATCAGGACCACGGAGTGCTCCTGCAGGTTATGGCCTTCACCACCAATGTAGCTGATGACCTCTTCCTGATTCGTCAGACGCACCTTGGCGACTTTACGCAGGGCCGAGTTCGGCTTCTTCGGGGTAGTGGTGTAGACGCGTGTGCAGACGCCGCGGCGCTGCGGACACTTGTCCAGTGCCGGGGAGGCACTCTTGTAGGTGGTCGCTTGCCGAGGCTTGCGGACCAGCTGATTGATCGTCGTCATCAGTTGATTCTTCTGATTGAGAGGCCGAGACGGCCTGCACGAAAACAAAGGCAGGCCGAGACCGGCCCACCGAGACAGAGAAGTATAGCTGGCAGGACGAAACTCCGTCAACTTCACGGAATCTGAACCTACTGGCCCATCCAAGGCCGGAAAACGGAGGGCCTCCTGCCCTCCTTTTCGCGTGGCTTACGACCGCCGTCGGAGCGCTTACTCCTCGTCCGCGCCGGCGTCGGCCACAGCTGCGACCGGTTCGGCAACTGCCGGCTTGCCCGACAGCGTTTCCATTTCCGAGTCGGTCAGACCCGAAGACTTGCGACGTCCAGCGTGGTACGCCAGACCGGTACCGGCCGGAATCAGGCGACCCACGATGACGTTTTCCTTCAGACCGCGCAGGTTGTCGCGGGTGCCGCGGACGGCTGCCTCTGTCAACACGCGAGTGGTCTCCTGGAACGATGCCGCCGAAATGAACGACTCGGTGGCAAGCGACGCCTTGGTGATACCCAGCAAAACCGGATCGTACTTGGCCGGCAGTTCGTTGCGCTTGACCAGACGGGCATTTTCCTCGATGACGCGCTGGCGCTCGACCTGCTCGCCGTTGAGGAACTTACTATTGCCCTGATCGACGATCTCGACCTTACGCAGCATCTGGCGAGTGATCACCTCGATGTGCTTGTCGTTGATCTTCACGCCCTGCAGGCGGTACACGTCCTGGATTTCCTTGACCAGATACGCGGCCAGCGGTTCGACACCCAGCAGACGCAGGATGTCCTGCGGGCTCGGCTCGCCGTCCACCACGGTCTCGCCCTTGGTCACGTGCTCGCCTTCGAACACGATGATCTGGCGGTATTTGGGAATCAGCTCTTCGTGTTCCGAACCATCGGTGTCCTTGATGATCAGGCGCTGCTTGCCCTTGGTGTCCTTACCGAAGCTGATGATGCCCGAGCGCTCGGCCAGGATCGCCGGATCCTTCGGCTTGCGTGCTTCGAACAAGTCGGCAACGCGCGGCAGACCACCGGTGATGTCGCGGGTCTTGGACGCTTCCTGTGGAATCTTGGCAACCACGTCGCCCACGCCGACGGCGGCGCCGTCCTGCAGGTTGACAATGGAGCGCGGCGGCAGCAGGTACTGAGCCGGCAGATCCGTGTTCGGGATCGTCAGGTCATTGCCCTTGCCATCGACGATGCGCACGATCGGACGCAGTTCCTTGGCATGTGCACCGCGACGCTTCGGGTCGGTGATTTCGCGCGAGGCCAGACCGGTCAGTTCGTCAGTCTTCTCGATGACGGTGACGCCGTCGACGAAGTCGATGAAGCGGATGAAACCGGCCACTTCCGACACGATCGGGTGGTTATGCGGATCCCAGTTGGCAACGCTTTGACCGGCCTTGACCGCATCGCCGTCTTTGGCGGTGATGGTGGCGCCGTACGGCAACTTGTAACGCTCACGCTCGCGGCCGTGGCCATCGAGCACGGACAGCTCGCCAGAACGCGAGACCGCAACCAGCGAGCCACTGGCATGCGCCACCGACTTGAGGTTGTTGAACTTCACCGAACCGGTGGTCTTGACAGTGATGTTGTCCACCGCCGCGGCACGCGATGCCGCACCACCGATGTGGAACGTACGCATGGTCAGCTGGGTACCCGGCTCACCGATCGACTGGGCGGCGATGACGCCGACCGCTTCGCCGATGTTGACCTGGTGGCCACGTGCGAGATCGCGGCCGTAGCAGCGTGCGCAAACGCCGAACGAGGATTCGCAGCTGATGGTCGAACGCACCTTCACCGACTGCACGCTGGCGTCTTCGAGCTTGGCAACCCAGGCTTCGTCGAGCAGCGTGTTGCGGGTGACGATCGGCTCTTCGTCGTTGCCCGGCAGGTAGACGTCTTCTGCCACCACACGGCCCAGCACGCGCTCCTTCAACGGCTCCACCACGTCGCCGCCTTCCACGATCGGGGTCATGATCAACCCTTCGGTGGTGCCGCAATCGATTTCGGTGATCACCACGTCCTGCGCCACGTCGACCAGACGACGGGTCAGGTAACCGGAGTTCGCAGTCTTCAGCGCGGTATCGGCCAGACCCTTACGGGCACCGTGGGTGGAGTTGAAGTACTCCTGCACGTTCAGACCTTCGCGGAAGTTCGCCTTGATGGGCGTCTCGATGATCGAGCCGTCCGGACGCGCCATCAGGCCGCGCATACCGGCCAGCTGACGGATCTGCGCCTGACTACCACGGGCACCGGAGTCGGCCATGATGTACAGCGAGTTCATCGACTTCTGGTCGATGGTCTCGCCCTTGGCGTTTTCGACCTTTTCGGTACCGATGGTGTCCATCATCGCCTTGGCGATGCGCTCGCTGGTACGCGACCAGATATCCACGACCTTGTTGTAGCGCTCGCCAGCGGTGACCAGACCCGACTGGTACTGCTCCTGGATTTCCAGCACTTCGGCTTCGGCCTCGGTGAGGATGCCCTTCTTCTCGTCCGGGATCAGCATGTCGTCGATACCGATCGACACGCCGGCGCGGGTTGCGTAGGCGTAACCGGTGTACATCAGCTTGTCGGCGAACACGACGGTGTCCTTCAAGCCCAGCAGGCGGTAGCTGGAGTTGATCAGACGCGAGATGTTCTTCTTGGTCATCTCGGTGTTGGCCAGCTGGAACGGCAGGCCTTCGGGCAGGATTTCGCTCAGCAATGCACGGCCGACCGTGGTGTCCACGATTGAGGTACCACTGGTGCGCTTGCCATCGACTGCGTCCACGTCGACCTGGGTGATGCGGACCTTGACCTTGGCATGCAGTTCGACCACACGGTTGTCATAGGCGCGCTTCACTTCGCTGGTGTTGGCGAACACCATGCCTTCGCCCTTCTTGTTCTCAAGAGCGCGGCTCATGTAATACAGGCCCAACACCACGTCCTGCGACGGCACGATGATCGGCTCGCCGTTGGCCGGCGACAGGATGTTGTTGGTGGACATCATCAGCGCACGCGCTTCCAGCTGAGCTTCCAGCGAGAGCGGGACGTGGACAGCCATCTGGTCGCCGTCGAAGTCGGCGTTGAAGGCCGTACATACCAGCGGATGCAGCTGGATGGCCTTGCCTTCGATCAACACCGGCTCGAACGCCTGGATGCCCAAACGGTGCAGGGTCGGCGCACGGTTCAACAGCACCGGATGCTCGCGAATCACTTCTTCCAGGATGTCCCAGACTTCAGCTTCTTCGCGCTCGACCAGCTTCTTGGCGGCCTTGATGGTGGTAGCCAGGCCACGACGCTGCAGCTTGGCAAACACGAACGGCTTGAACAGCTCAAGCGCCATCTTCTTCGGCAGGCCGCACTGGTGCAGCTTGAGGTACGGACCGACGGTGATGACCGAACGACCGGAGTAGTCCACGCGCTTGCCGAGCAGGTTCTGACGGAACCGGCCCTGCTTGCCCTTGATCATATCGGCCAGCGACTTCAGCGGACGCTTGTTGGTGCCGGTGATGGCACGGCCGCGACGGCCGTTGTCCAGCAGTGCATCGACCGATTCTTGCAGCATGCGCTTTTCATTGCGCACGATGATATCCGGCGCATTGAGCTCCAGCAGGCGACGCAGACGGTTGTTGCGGTTGATGACGCGGCGGTACAGATCGTTCAGATCCGAAGTCGCGAAGCGGCCACCATCCAGCGGCACCAGCGGACGCAGATCCGGCGGCAGCACCGGCAACACGGTCATGACCATCCATTCCGGACGGTTACCCGATTCCAGGAAGGCTTCGATCAGCTTGATGCGCTTGGTCAGCCGCTTGAGCTTGGTTTCCGAACCGGTGCTGGCGATTTCTTCGCGCAGGCGGGTCATTTCCGACTGCAGGTCGATCGTGCGCAGCAATTCGTACACGGCCTCGGCGCCCATAGCGGCGTCGAAATCGTCGTTGTACTCCTGGCGTGCGGTCAGGTACTGCTCTTCGGTCAGCAGCTGGCGGCGCTCGAGCGGGGTCAGACCCGGCTCGGTGACGACATAGGCTTCGAAGTACAGCACGCGCTCGATGTCACGCAGGGTCATGTCCAGCATCAAACCGATGCGCGAGGGCAGCGACTTGAGGAACCAGATGTGCGCGACCGGAGAAGCCAGGTCGATGTGACCCATGCGCTCGCGGCGCACCTTGGCCAGAGTGACTTCGGTGCCGCACTTTTCGCAGACCACACCACGGTGCTTCATGCGCTTGTACTTGCCGCACAGGCATTCGTAGTCCTTGATCGGTCCGAAGATGGCGGCGCAGAACAGGCCGTCACGCTCGGGCTTGAAGGTCCGGTAATTGATGGTTTCGGGCTTCTTCACTTCGCCGTAGGACCACGAACGAATCAGGTCCGGCGACGCCAGCGCGATCTTGATCGCGTCGAAATCCAGCGTCTGGCGCTGCTGATTGAAGAGGTTGAGCAGGTCTTTCATTTGATATCTCCGGGTCGGAGGAATTTCGTATCTGAGATGAAACGCGAATAGCTTTGATCGGGACGGAGATCAGGGAACCTTGCCCCGGAAGAGCGAACGCACCGGGCGCTCGTCTCTACCGGGTTGCCGGACCCTGGCCAGGCCCTGCTCTTACTCTTCCAGTTCCATGTTGATCGCCAGCGAGCGGATTTCCTTCACCAACACGTTGAAGGATTCCGGCATGCCCGCGACCATCTCGTGCTCACCATCGACGATGTTCTTGTACATCTGGTTGCGGCCCTGCACGTCGTCGGACTTCACCGTCAGCATTTCCTGCAGGGTGTAGGCCGCGCCGTAGGCTTCCAGCGCCCAGACTTCCATTTCGCCGAAGCGCTGACCACCGAACTGCGCCTTGCCGCCCAGCGGCTGCTGGGTCACGAGCGAGTACGGGCCAGTCGAACGTGCATGCATCTTGTCGTCGACCAAGTGGTTCAACTTCAGGTAGTGCATGTAGCCGACCGTGGTCTTGCGATCGAACGCTTCGCCAGTGCGACCGTCGTACAGCTGGGTCTGACCGCTCTGCGGCAGTTCGGCCAGTTCCAGCATGCGCTTGATCTCCGCTTCGCTGGCACCGTCGAACACCGGGGTGGCCATCGGCACGCCGTCGATCAGGTTCTTGCCCAGGTTGAGCAATTCCTCATCGCTGAACTGCGACAGATCCACACGCTGCGCATTGATTGCGTTGTCGTGGTTGTAGATGTCGTCCAGGAACTTGCGCAGTTCGCTGACCGCCGTCTGTGCTTCCAGCATGCGCTGGATCTTGCGACCCAGGCCCTTTGCGGCCCAGCCCAGATGCACTTCCAGAATCTGGCCGATGTTCATACGCGACGGCACGCCGAGCGGGTTCAACACGATGTCGACCGACTCGCCCGTGGCCATGTACGGCATGTCTTCCACAGGCACCACGTTGGAGACCACACCCTTATTCCCGTGGCGGCCTGCCATCTTGTCGCCCGGCTGGATGCGGCGCTTCACGGCCAGGAACACCTTGACCATCTTCAGCACGCCCGGTGCGAGGTCGTCGCCCTGGGTGATCTTGCCGCGCTTGTCGGCAAAACGTGCTTCGAATTCCTTCTCGTGCGCCTGGATCTGCTTCTGCGCACGCTCGATGGCGTCGGCAGCGTCTTCGTCCTTCATGCGCAGCTGGAACCAATCGGACTTCTTCAGTCCATCCAGGTACGCGTCGGTGACGCTGTCGCCCTTCTTCAGGTTCGCGCCACCGTTGGCAACCTTACCCACGATCTGCGAACGCAGACGCGCGTAGATGGCGGCTTCCAGGATGCGGAACTGGTCGTCGAAGTCCTTCTTGACGCGCTTGATTTCAGACTCTTCGATCTGACGCGCGCGCTTGTCCTTCTCGATGCCGTCGCGGGTGAAGACCTGCACGTCGATGACGGTGCCGTCCATGCCCGGGGGTACGCGCAACGAGCTGTCCTTCACGTCGGACGCCTTCTCACCGAAGATCGCACGCAGCAGCTTTTCTTCCGGAGTCAGCTGGCTTTCGCCCTTCGGCGTGACCTTGCCGACCATGATGTCGCCGGCGCGCACTTCTGCACCGATATACACCACGCCGCTCTCGTCCAAACGGTTCAACGCCTGCTCGGACACGTTCGGGATGTCGGCGGAAATTTCCTCCGGCCCCAACTTCGTGTCGCGCGCAACGCAGGTCAGCTCTTCGATGTGGATCGTGGTGTAACGATCTTCTTCCACCACGCGCTCGGAGAGCAGGATGGAGTCTTCGAAGTTGTAGCCGTTCCACGGCATGAAGGCGATCAGCATGTTCTGACCCAGCGCCAGTTCACCGATGTCGGTGGACGGGCCGTCGGCCAGCACGTCGCCGCGCGCGATCACGTCGCCCACATTCACCAGCGGACGCTGGTTGATGCAGGTGTTCTGGTTGGAACGGGTGTACTTGATCAGGTTGTAGATATCCACGCCTGCATCGGTGCCGCCGCCAATTTCTGCCTCGTTGACCTTGACCACGATACGGGCTGCGTCGATCTGCTCGATAACGCCCCCACGCAGCGCATTCACGGTCACGCCCGAGTCGCGCGCAACCGCACGCTCGATGCCGGTGCCGACCAGCGGCTTCTGCGAACGCAGCGTCGGCACGGCCTGGCGCTGCATGTTGGCGCCCATCAGTGCGCGGTTGGCGTCGTCGTGCTCGAGGAACGGCACCAGCGCCGCTGCGACCGACACGGTCTGCATCGGCGAGACGTCCATGAAGTGCACTTCGGACGGCGGCTTCAACAGCGATTCGCCCTGGAACCGGCACGGCACGAACTGTTCGGTGAGCATGTTCTTGGCGTCGGTCAGCGCGTTTGCCTGGGCGATCACGTACTCGTTTTCTTCGATCGCCGACAGGTATTCGACGTCGTCGGAGACCTTGCCGTCCAGCACCTTACGGTACGGCGTCTCGAGGAAGCCGTATTGATTGGTGCGGGCGAACACGGCCAGCGAGTTGATCAGGCCGATGTTCGGGCCTTCCGGCGTTTCGATGGTGCAGACGCGGCCGTAATGGGTCGGATGCACGTCGCGCACTTCGAAGCCGGCACGTTCGCGGGTCAGACCACCCGGACCCAGCGCGGAGACGCGACGCTTGTGCGTCACTTCCGACAGCGGGTTGTTCTGGTCCATGAACTGCGACAGCTGCGAGGAGCCGAAGAATTCCTTGATCGCTGCAGCCACCGGCTTGGCGTTGATCAGTTCCTGCGGGGTCAGACCTTCCGACTCCGCCATCGACAGGCGCTCCTTGACCGCGCGCTCGACGCGAACCAGGCCCACGCGGAACACGTTTTCGGCCATTTCGCCGACCGAACGCACGCGACGGTTGCCCAGGTGATCGATGTCATCGACCACGCCGCGACCATTGCGAATTTCGGTGAGCACCTTGATCACTTCCAGGATGTCGGAGGTGTCGGTGTGCTCGGCGACCAGACGCTTGGATTCTTCGTCGTTACGCTCGGCAAAGTACTTCTTGTCGTACAACACCGACTCACCTAGCACGTCCTTGCGGCCGACGCGACGGTTGAATTTCATGCGGCCGACCGTGGACAGGTCGTAGCGCTCGAAGGTGAAGAACAGGTTGTGGAACAGGTTTTGTGCGGCTTCCTTGGTCGGCGGCTCGCCCGGACGCATCATGCGGTAGATTTCGACCAGCGCTTCCAGCTGCGTCTTGGTCGGATCGATGCGCAAGGTGTTGGATAGGTACGGACCACGATCCAGATCGTTCACCCACAGGGTGCCGACCGCATCGACGCCAGCCTTGCGGAAGGCAGCCAGCTGGTCTTCGCTGATTTCGTCGTTGGCATTGGCCAGCAGTTCGCCGGTGGAACCATCGACCACGTCGTGCGACAGGATGCGGCCAACCAGGTAGTCATCCGGCACAGCCAGCGCGGCAACGCCGGCGGCTTCCAGTTGCTTGACGTGACGCGCAGTGATGCGCTTGCCCGCTTCCACGATGACCTTGTCGCCATCGGCCAGGTCGAAGTTCAGCGTTTCACCACGCAGACGCTCCGGCACCAGCTCCAGCTGCACGCCTTCATCCGGATTGATGTGGAAGGTGTTGATCTCGAAGAACTCAGCCAGCATTTCTTCGTTGTTGTAGCCAAGCGCGCGCAGCAGGATCGACACCGGCAGCTTGCGGCGACGGTCGATACGGGTGAACAGCGCATCCTTCGGGTCGAACTCGAAGTCCAACCAGGAACCGCGGTACGGAATGATGCGGGCGCTGTACAGCAGCTTGCCCGAGCTGTGGGTCTTGCCACGGTCGTGGTCGAAGAACACACCTGGCGAACGGTGCAGCTGCGAGACGATCACGCGCTCGGTGCCGTTGACGATGAAGGTACCGTTGCCGGTCATCAACGGAATTTCGCCGAGATAGACCTCCTGCTCCTTCACGTACTTGATCGCCTTGGTCGACGACTCACGGTCGTAGATCACCAGGCGCACGGTCACGCGCAGCGGCGCGCCATAGCTCATGCCACGCTGACGGCATTCACGCTCGTCAAACACCGGCTGACCCAATTTGTAGCCGACGTACTCCAGCGCAGCGTTGCCGCTGTAGCTGGAAATCGGGAACACCGACTTCAATGCCGCGTGCAGACCGAGGTCCTTACGCTTGTTCGGCTCCACGTCTTCCTGCAGGAATTCGCGGTAGGAATCCACCTGGATGGCAAGCAGAAACGGCACTTCGAGGATCGAGCGCTGCTTACCGAAATCTTTGCGGATACGCTTTTTTTCGGTGAACGAATAAGACGTCATGAGGTCTTCACCCTAGGCTGCGGGGGCCGCGTCGCGGCGGCCCTGAAATAACAAAATTGTCAGTTGGAAGTCGCTGGTATTGCCGGCACCAGCACGCCTTCTCCTGCTACTTCCAACTACCAACTCGGTAAGGCCGGGAATCGGGAATTGAGAAATGGGAATCAGGTGAGCGCGCAATGTTGCATTTGCGATTCTCCGATCCCGATTCCCGTCCGAAACGGCCAAAGGCCGGGAGCTTTACGCTCCCAGCCTTCAGTGCATCACCATGAAACGCTGGCGATGCAAGGTGTTGCTTACTTGACTTCGACCGTTGCGCCAGCGTCAGTCATTTCCTTCTTGATCTTTTCAGCTTCGTCCTTGCTGACGCCTTCCTTCAGGATGCCGCCGGCTTCGGTCAGATCCTTGGCTTCCTTCAGACCCAGGCCGGTCACGCCGCGCACGGCCTTGATGGCGCTAACCTTGTTGGCGCCGGCGCTGGTCAGCACCACAGTGAACTCGGTCTGCTCTTCAACCACGGCGGCCGGGCCAGCTGCAGCAGCAGCGACCGGGGCAGCGGCGGAGACGCCGAACTTCTCTTCGATGGCCTTGACCAGCTCCATCACTTCCATCAGGGACTTCTCGGCGATGGCGTCGACGATCTGTTCGTTGGTAAGGGACATTGTGATTACCTTTAAATGATTTTCTGGATTGGGGTTCTAGCGAGCGCTAGGACATCAAGCTTCGGCAGTGTCGGCGACCGGCGTGGCGGCTTCGTCGCCACCACCCTGCTTGTCGCCAACGGCCTTGACGGCACGGGCGAACATCGCAGCCGGTTCGGACAGCACGCGGGCCAGCATGGCCAGGGCCTGGTCACGGGTCGGCAGCGAAGCCAACACGTCGACGTGGCCAGCCGGGAACAGTTCCCCGCCGATGGACACGACCTTGGCCTGCAGCTTGTCGTTGCTCTTGGCAAATTCCTTGATCAGGCGACCGGCTGCGCCGGGCTCCTCCATCGAAAACGCATACAGCAAAGGACCGACCAGCTTGTCAGCAGCGACAGCGAAATCAGTACCTTCAACGGCGCGCGCAGCCAGGGTGTTCTTGACAACTTTCAAGAACACGCCGGTTTCGCGGGCCTGCTTACGCATCGCGGTCATCTGGGAGACCGTGGTGCCAGCGTATTCGGCAGCGATCAGGGAGTGGGCCTTGGCGGCGATGTCTGCCAGCTCGGCGACTACTTCTTGCTTCTGGGACAGATTGAGAGCCATTGCACTCCTCCGTTAAAGCAGGGATTTGGGATTGGTAATTCGGGATTCGCCACAGCGATCACGCCACCGTTGCCAGATTCCACATACCGAATCGCTAATCCCCGCTTCAAACTACTCCGCTCGCGGCTCCTGCCGGTTGCGGTCCAGGGCAGCCTCCTTCCTGGAAGCCGGGAACATCAACTGATGCTCCTTTGGTGGCCGTTCTAGACCTGGAGTGGACTCGATCCGGGATGTCCCAGACGCGCGTAAACCAGAAAGCTCCAGAAGGGCGACACCATCTACGCCGGCCGGTTCGAAACGAACCGATTAAGCGATCCCGCTGCATCGACGGCGACTCCTTGCCAGTGCGAGCATCCTTGCCCGTCGTCGATCTGCGCTGACCGCGCCTGCGGTCTTTGACGGCTACCGCCGGACGTGCCGGCGATCGCCTTCAAAATGTCCGTTACCCCAAAGGAGGGAACGGACTCCCAGCACACGGTTACCCGGGCGGGAAAAACAATGCTGTACTGCAAAGCACGTCAGGCGCATGACGCCTGACGCATCCGATTACTTCAGCGACAGGCTCGACTGATCGACCGTCACGCCCGGACCCATGGTGGAGCTGACCGAAACCTTCTGCAGGTAGGTGCCCTTCGAAGTTGCCGGCTTGGCCTTGACCAGATCCAGCAACAGCGCCTGCAGGTTCGACTTCAGCGCTTCGTCATCGAAGGTGGCCTTGCCGATGGTGCAGTGGATGATGCCGGCCTTGTCAGTGCGATAACGCACCTGGCCCGACTTGGCGTTCTTGACCGCTTCACCTGGGTTTGCCGACACGGTGCCAACCTTCGGGTTCGGCATCAAGCCGCGCGGACCCAGCAGGGTGCCCAGCTTACCGACGACGCGCATGGCGTCCGGGGTGGCGATAACCACGTCGTAGCTCAGATCGCCGGCCTGCATCTTCTCGGCTAGGTCGTCCATGCCCACTGCCTCGGCGCCAGCAGCCAGGGCCTCGTCAGCCTTGGCGCCTGCCGGTGCGAACACTGCAACACGCACGCTCTTGCCGGTACCAGCCGGCAGCACGGTCGAACCGCGCACCTGCTGGTCGGACTTCTTGGCGTCCACGCCCAGGCGCACAGCAACGTCGATCGACTCGACGAACTTGGCCTTGGTGGCGGTCTTCAGGATCTTGATGGCGTCTTCGAAGGCATAGGTCTTGCCCGGAACGACAGCGGCCGCAATGGCCTTAACGCGCTTGCTCTGTGCCATGTCTTAGCCCTCCACCGTCAAACCCATGCTGCGGGCAGAACCCGCAATCGTGCGAACTGCCGCTTCCAGCTCGGCTGCCGTCAAATCGGCTTCCTTGACCTTAGCGATCTCTTCCAGCTGCTTGCGCGTAACCTTGCCCACCTTGTCGGTGTTGGGACGCTTCGAGCCGGAGGTCACGCCTGCGGCCTTCTTGAGCAGCACGCTGGCCGGGGTGCTCTTGGTGACGAACGTGAAGGTACGGTCGGAATACGCAGTGATGATCACCGGCGTCGGCAGACCCGGCTCCAGCTTCGACGTCGCAGCGTTGAATGCCTTGCAGAATTCCATGATGTTCAGACCGCGCTGACCCAATGCTGGGCCAACCGGCGGCGCAGGGTTGGCCTGACCGGCCTTGACCTGCAGCTTGATAAAAGCAGTAATCTTCTTAGCCATTTCAATACTCTCCGGGTGCTAGCGCCTGAACTGCAGGCTCCCCATCGGACCGGAATTCACGTGTCCCGGCTTCACGTTGTTGACCACACGCAGATGGCCGCCATGCGGCAGCCATTGTTTCCCGGCAGTTCGCCAGGACAGCGAGCAGCGCACTATAGCAGTATATTGGGCGAGCGCCTAGTCGGCGCCCACAGGGTCAGCCCTTCTCGACCTGACCGAATTCAAGCTCAACCGGGGTGGAGCGACCGAAGATGAGCACGGCGACACGCAGCCTGCTCTTCTCGTAATTGACTTCCTCGACGACGCCGTTGAAGTCGTTGAACGGCCCTTCCGTGACGCGCACCATCTGGCCCGGCTCGAACAACACCTTCGGACGCGGCTTCTCGACGCCGTCCTGCACACGCTGCAGGATCGCATCAGCCTCTTCGTCACGGATCGGCAGAGGCCGATCAGCGGTGCCGCCAATGAAGCCCATCACCTTGGAAGTTTCCTTCACCAAGTGCCAGCTCTCATTGTCGATGCGCGGAATACCGGCCTCTTCATGCGTTTCGATCTGCACCAGCACGTAGCCGGGGAAGAACTTGCGCTCGGACCGACGCTTCTGGCCAGCGCGCATTTCGATGACCTCTTCGGTCGGCACCAGCACGTCGCCGAAACGATCTTCCATCTCGGTACGGGCGATGCGGTCGCGCAACGCCTGCGCAACAGATTTTTCGAAGCCTGAATAGGCGTGAACGACATACCAACGCTTCACTGCTTGATTCTCCTCAACGAGCCAGGAACCACTGCGTGAGCTTCTGGATGACAAAGTCGAAGCCGCCCAACAGCAAACTCAGAATGATCACAACAAAAATCACGACCCAGGTGGTGCGAATGGCTTCCTGGCGCGTCGGCCAGACAACCTTACGCAATTCGAACCTGGATTCGGACATGAATTCGCGGGCCTCACGGCCTTTGCCGGTGCCCAAAAACACAAATGCGCCTGCCACCAATCCCACGATCACAGCCAGCGCACGCAACTGTGGCGTCCAGGCTCCAAGCTGGGTGGCGCGCTCAGGCGCAGAAAACCAGAACCACACAAACAACCCCGCAACCACGAGGAGTGCGGAGATGACGTATTTCACGATATCAGCGCTGGCAGCAGACGCGCTTTTGGAAGGCTCGATTTTGCTATTCATCCGGCTCTAGTTACCGATCTGACCCGAGTCGCTGGGCCGGAAAGAGGAGTGGCACGCCAGGAGGGACTCGAACCCCCAACCTGCGGTTTTGGAGACCGCTGCTCTGCCAATTGAGCTACTGGCGTATGTACTCGTTTACCGCAAACCCTAAGACAACGAAGGCGGACCGCGGTTCAGCCGGCCCGCCATTCGTTTGATCCAGCCGCCGTCAGGCAGCTGGACGCAGGCACTTACTTGATGATCTTGGCAACCACGCCGGCGCCGACGGTGCGGCCACCTTCACGGATGGCGAAACGCAGACCTTCGTCCATCGCGACCGGGTTGATCAGGGTCACAACCATCTTCACGTTGTCGCCCGGCATCACCATTTCCACGCCTTCCGGCAGCTGGCAAGCGCCAGTGATGTCGGTGGTGCGGAAGTAGAACTGCGGACGGTAGCCCTTGAAGAACGGCGTATGACGGCCACCCTCGTCCTTCGACAGCACGTAGACTTCGGCTTCGAACTCGGTGTGCGGCTTGATCGAACCCGGCTTACACAGCACCTGCCCACGCTCGACGTCGTCACGCTTGGTGCCGCGCAGCAGCAGACCGGCGTTGTCGCCTGCCTGACCCTGGTCCAGCAGCTTGCGGAACATTTCCACGCCGGTCACGGTGGTCTTCTGCGTATCGCGGATACCGACGATTTCGATTTCGTCGCCAACCTTGATGATGCCGCGCTCGATACGACCGGTCACCACGGTGCCGCGGCCCGAGATCGAGAACACGTCTTCCACCGGCATCAGGAACGGACGATCGACGTCGCGGGTCGGATTGGGGATGAAGGTGTCGAGCGCATCGACCAGCTTCAGGATCGCCGGCACGCCGATGTCGCTCTGATCGCCGTCCAGCGCCAGACGCGCCGAACCGTGGATGATCGGGGTGTCATCGCCCGGGAAGTCGTACTTGCTCAGCAGCTCGCGCACTTCCATTTCGACCAGTTCGAGCAGCTCGGCGTCGTCGACCATGTCGGCCTTGTTCAGGAACACGACGATGTGCGGCACACCGACCTGACGCGAGAGCAGGATGTGCTCACGGGTCTGCGGCATCGGGCCGTCCGCGGCTGAACACACCAGGATCGCGCCGTCCATCTGCGCTGCACCGGTGATCATGTTCTTGACGTAGTCGGCATGGCCGGGGCAGTCAACGTGTGCGTAGTGACGGTTCGGGGATTCGTACTCGACGTGGGCGGTCGAAATCGTGATGCCGCGCGCCTTCTCTTCCGGCGCCGCGTCGATCGCGTCGTACGCCTTGAACTCACCACCGAAACGCTCGGCACCGATCTTGGTCAGCGCAGCGGTCAACGTGGTCTTGCCATGGTCAACGTGACCGATGGTGCCGACGTTCACGTGCGGCTTGGTGCGCTCGAATTTAGCTTTTGCCATGGGTGCGTGTCTCGGTAATCGTTTGGAGTTGAAGACGATTGAGTAATGGTGCTCACGAAAGGAATCGAACCTTCGACCTCCTCCTTACCAAGGAGGTGCTCTACCGACTGAGCTACGTGAGCGAGTTTTGCATTATGCCATGCATTTGCGTTCAATGGAGCGGGAGACGGGAATCGAACCCGCACCATCAGCTTGGAAGGCTGAGGTTCTACCGTTGAACTACTCCCGCGCCGGGAACTGCATACCACAACGTGAAACTGGTGGAGGGAGGTGGATTCGAACCACCGAAGGCGTAAGCCAGCAGATTTACAGTCTGCCCCCGTTGGCCGCTTGGGTATCCCTCCAGCTTTTACTACCGGACCGGTGCGCCGCAAGGCGAATTCGGCTCGGGGTGAAGCAGCCCGTTATTTTGTTGTGGGACGCATGCAGTGTCAACAAAAATTTCGAACAATCTTCATCTCAACGGCACGTGACTTTGGGCGCCACGCGCAGCTGATCAGACGTTGAAGCGGAAGTGCAGGACGTCGCCTTCCTGGACGCGGTATTCCTTACCTTCCAGACGCAGACGCCCGGCATCGCGCGCACCCGCTTCGCCGCGATACTTGATGAAGTCGTCGAAGCCGATCGTCTCGGCGCGGATGAAGCCCTTTTCGAAATCGGTATGGATCACCGCAGCGGCCTGCGGTGCCGTCGAACCGGCCCGAACCGTCCAGGCGCGCACTTCCTTGACGCCCGCGGTGAAGTACGTCTGCAGGCCCAACAGCGTGTAGGCCGCACGGATGACGCGATTCAAGCCCGGCTCTTCCAGGCCGAGATCGGCCAGGAAGGTGTCGCGATCTTCGTCGTCGAGCTGGGACAGTTCTTCTTCGATGGCGGCCGACACCGGTACCACTTCGGCACCTTCGGTCAACGCATGCGCGCGCACTGCATCCAGGTGCGGATTGTTCTCGAAACCGTCCTCGAGCACATTGGCGATGTAGAGCACCGGCTTGAGCGTCAGCAGGAACAGATCGCGCACCAGCGCCTTTTCTTCTTCGTCCAGACCGGCGGCGCGGCCCGCCTTGCCATCCGCTAACGCGGCCTGCAACTTGGCCAGCACCGGCTTGCGCGCCGCTGCATCCTTGTCGCCGCCCTTGGCACTGCGTTCGGCACGGTTGAGCGCCTTTTCCACGCTGTCCAGATCGGCCAGCGCGAGCTCGGTATCGATGGTTTCGATATCGGCGATCGGGTCGACCTTGTTGTTGACGTGGATGACGTCGTCGTTCTCGAAGCAACGCACCACGTGGGTGATCGCATCGACCTCGCGGATGTGCGCCAGGAACTTATTGCCCAAACCTTCGCCGCTCGCCGCGCCAGCAACCAGGCCAGCGATATCGACGAACTCGACTGCGGTAGGAATCAGCTTCTGCGGCTTGACGATGTCAGCCAACTGATTGAGGCGCGGATCGGGCACCGGCACGATGCCGACATTCGGCTCGATAGTGCAGAACGGGAAGTTGGCCGCAGCGATGCCGGCCTTGGTCAGCGCATTGAACAGGGTCGACTTGCCGACGTTGGGCAGGCCGACGATGCCGCATTTGATACCCATGGGTTTTCCAGTGAATGGAGAATCGGGAATGGAGAATGGCAAGAGCAGCGCTCCGTCCATTCCCTATTCCCCATTCTCTATTTTTTTTCGGTATGCAGGCGCTTCATTGCCTCGCTGAAGTTGCCTTCCATCGCCAACGGCAACACGTCGATGGCGGCGGCGATGGCCGTGCCGATCGCAGCATCATCCTCGCGCCCTGCCCGTCCCAGCACCCAGGGCACAACGCGGTCCTTGTGACCGGGATGGCCGATGCCAACGCGCAGACGGTGAAATTTGCCATGGCCCAGCAGGCGAATGGTGTCGCGCAAACCGTTTTGTCCGCCGTGACCACCGTCGAACTTGAGCCGTGCAGTGCCGGGCGCCAGATCCAATTCGTCGTGGGCGACGAGCAAGTGTTCCGGCTCGATCTTCCAGAACCGCAAGGCGGCGGCGATCGACTTTCCGCTGAGATTCATGAAGGTGGCCGGCTTGAGCAGCCAGACCGGCTGTCCTGCGATATCGACCTTGGCGGTCTCGCCGAACAACTTGCTGTCCAATGCCCAGCGGGCGCCACTGCGCTCGATGAGGGCATCGACGAAACGAAACCCGGCGTTATGCCGGGTTTGCGCGTGTTCCGGACCGGGATTACCGAGTCCAACGATCAGGCGGAGTGCAGACATGCCAGTCACCGCAGCCGATTCCCCGCGCAATGCGAGGAATCGGCCGACGGATTACTTGGTCTCGGCGTCTTCGCTGCCTTCTTCGCCGGCAGCGTCTTCTTCAATGCGCACATGCTTGGCAGCAACCACTGCAACGTCGTGCTCCTTGCCCAGCTTCAGCTCCGGAATTTCGACACCGGCCGGCAGCTTGATTTCGGACAAGTGGATCACGTCGCCCACTTCCAGTGCACCGAGGTCCACTTCGATGAATTCCGGCAGATCCTTCGGCAGGCAGACCACCTGAACTTCATTGAGTTCGTGGGTGACGACCACTTCGCTCGACTTACCGGCCGGCGAGGCTGCTTCGTTGATGAAGTGCAGCGGCACAGCAGCACTCAGCTTCTCGTTGGCGCTGACGCGCTGGAAGTCGATGTGCATGATCAGCTGCTTGAACGGATGGCGCTGCATGTCACGCAGCAGCACCTGCTGCACGTCGCCATTGAGGCTCAGGTCCAGGATCGACGAGTAGAACCACTCGTTCTGCTGGGCGAGCCAGATCTGCTCGTGGTTGAGCTGGATGCTGACCGGCTCGAGTTCGCCACCGTACACGATGGCCGGAATGACGCCAGCGTGACGCAGGCGGCGGCTCGCACCCTTCCCCTCGTCAGCGCGGCGCTCGACCTTGATTTCATGAGTCTTTGCCATTGGATTTCACTACCTAGTTTGGAACACCGCCTCGCGGCGATGAAGCGTCTCACCCGCGACCAGGTGAGACGTGTGGCGGCGCCTGGAACCCGGGCACCGAATGCGGCATCAATCGACGTAGAGCGAGCTGACCGATTCGCCGAAGGCGATACGGCGGATGGTCTCGGCCAGCAGTTCGGCCACGCTCAGCTGACGAATCTTGGCGCAAGTACGCGCCGCTTCGTTCAACGGAATCGTGTCGGTGACCACCAGCTCGTCGAGCTGCGAATTGTTGATGTTGTCCACCGCCGGTCCCGACAGCACCGGGTGGGTGATATAGGCCACGACCTTGAGCGCACCGCGCTGCTTCAGCGCTGCGGCGGCAGCGCACAAGGTGCCGGCGGTATCGACCAGATCGTCGACCAGCACGCAGGTCTTACCCTGCACGTCGCCGATGATGTTCATCACCGTGGCGACGTTGGCGCGCGGACGGCGCTTGTCGATGATGGCCAGATCCGCATCGTCCAGACGCTTGGCGACGGCGCGCGCGCGCACCACACCGCCCACGTCCGGCGACACCACGATCAGGTTATCGGTGCCGTAGGCGCGCCAGATGTCAGCCAGCAGCAGCGGCGAGGCATAGACGTTGTCGACCGGCACATCGAAGAAGCCCTGGATCTGGTCGGCATGCAGGTCCACCGTCAACACGCGGTCGGCCTCCATCGCGCAGATCATCTTGGCGGCGACCTTGGCGGTGATCGGCACGCGCGAGGAGCGCATGCGACGGTCCTGACGCGAATAACCGAAATACGGGATCACCGCAGTGACGGACTGAGCGCTGGCGCGCTTGAGCGCGTCGATCAGCACCAGCAGTTCCATCAGGTTTTCCGCGCTCGGCGCGCAGGTCGGCTGGATGACGAACACTTCCTGCCGGCGCACGCTCTCTTCGATCTCCACCTGCACTTCGCCGTCGGAAAAGCGCGTGACCAGCGCCTTGCCCATGCGAACGCCCAAATCCTTGCAGATGCTCTGGGCAAGCGGCTTGTTGGCATTGCCGGAGAACACCAGCAGATTACGTTGGTCTTGCATGAGATCTCTCGGGCTGCGGCGAAGAGCGTGCGGGTCGATGGTGGAGCAGGACAAAGCCGACCAATGCCGGGCTTTTCGTTCAATTCCCGCGCAAGGATGCGCGAGATGCTGCAGAGGGATCTGCAGTTAAAACGTTTGCAGGTGGACCTGCTTTTCTAGACAAACTGGCAGGGGCGGTAGGATTCGAACCTACGAATGCCAGGATCAAAACCTGGTGCCTTGGGCCTCTTGGCGACGCCCCTGCATCAAAACTTCATCGCGTCACGTACGTCGAGCAATGGTGAGTGCGCTGCACCCTCCACCACCCACGCCCGCAGGCTGTCCGGCAACTGCGCCATGGCCTGCTCTGCAGCAGCGCGCGTGGCGAATTCGACGAAACAGCCACTTCCCGACCCGGTCAATCGCGGTGTGCCGACTCTGGAAAGCGCCTGAAACACTGCCTCAACGGCGGGTTCGCGGCGCCGCAGAACCGGCTCGAACGCATTGTCGAGCAGAGAACCGGAAGCGAAGTCCGGTATTTTCGCGGGCGCAGCATCCCGCGTCAATTCCTGTGATCGAAATAACACCGGGGTCGGTACGTGAACGCCCGGATCGACCAGCAGATAGGCCGCTTTCGGGAGGGCAATCGGGGTCAGTTGTTCGCCCACGCCTTCGGCCCAGGCGTTGCGGCCGCGCACGAAAACCGGCACATCCGCGCCCAGCTGCAGGCCGAGTTCGGCCAGCGCATCAGCCTCCAGACCCAAGCCCCACAAGGCATTGAGCGCCACCAGCACGGTCGCCGCGTCCGAAGAGCCGCCACCGAAACCACCGCCGGCGGGGATGCGCTTGTCGACTCGGATCTCCGCGCCCGCCCCGGCGCCGGTTGCCGATTGCAGCAGGCGCGCGGCGCGGATCCCAAGGTCATCGTCTTCGGCCACGCCAGGCAAACTCTCGCCGATGCGCAGGATCTGGCCGTCGCTGCGCAGACGAAGATGAATGGTGTCCCCCCAATCCAGCAGCCGGAACACGGTCTGCAGCAGGTGGTAGCCATCCGCACGGCGCCCGGTGATCTGCAAAAAAAGATTGAGCTTGGCCGGCGCAGGCCACGCCGACCAATCATTGCCCGGCGCGTCCATCAGGGCGATACGGTCCATTGGTCGACCAGCAGGCGCACCTTGGCCTCACCGTTACGGGCTTCGATCCGCTGCGGCAGCTCGGGCTGGTCGGCGCTGGCGGGCGTCCAGGCGAGGAATTCGACGATCCAGCCGTCCTGCTGCACGGTGCGCGGGCGGCCTGCGGCATCCAGCTCGACCCGCGCGGCCCCAGCGTCGGCGATGCGCAGCGCGCGCACCCAGTCCGGCATCTGCTTGACCGGGATGGTCCAGCCGGTCGCTTTCAGCAACACCTGCTCGGCATCGGGGCCACTGCGCGGGCCACCGTCCAGCCCTTCCAGCCGGCCGGCGCCGCTGGTGGTGTCGCCGGTGAGCACCCAACTTTGCCGGGTAACCGGCGCGCTGAGTTGCACGCGGTAGCGCGGACCGTCCTGCTGCCAGTCGATGCGGCCGCTGCCGCCATTGCGGTCCTTGCTGATCGCCACCCGACCCTGGAACGACCAGGTGGGATGCGCCTGCAGCCAGGCTTGGCGGGCGGCTTCCGCCTGGCGGGCGCTCTCGGAGACTTGCTCAACTACCGCCGCGCCACTGCCCTGCCCGCGCGGCACGCTCACGCAGGCCGACAGCCCGACCAGCACCAGCCCGCTCAGGGCCAGCATGCGGAACGCCTTGCTCATAGCCCGAACTTTTCCACGGCGCGTTGCAGCGCACGGTTGTCCGGGTCCAGGCGGCGCGCTTCGTCGAAGTAACGGCGTGCCTCGTCCTGCTTGCCGCTGACCCACAGTACTTCGCCCACGTGAGCGGCGATTTCCGGGTCCTTGACCAGCGCCCAGGCGCGGCGCAGCTGCACCAACGCTTCCTTGGTGCGGCCCATGCGGTACAGCACCCAGCCATAGCTATCGACGATGGCCGGATTGTCCGGGTCGGCGGTGCGGGCGCGGTCGATCAGCGCCAACGCTTCCTTATAACGAGTGGTGCGGTCGGCCAAGGTGTAGCCCAGCGCGTTCAGGGCGGCGACGTTTTCCGGCTCGGCCACCAGGATCTTGCGCAGATCGGCCTCGGCACGCGGGACATCGTCGCGCCGCTCCCAGGCCAGCCCGCGGGCGTACAGCAGCGCGCTGTCGTCCGGATAAGCCGCCAGGCCACGTTCGAAGGCATCCAATTCGCCCGGGGCGTCGTTGGCCCGCTGATGCAGCTCGGCTTCGAGCACGTAGGCGTCGCGGCGGGCGTCATCGTCGGCAGTGGCATCGCCCTGCAGGGCGCGGGCTTCGGCAAGCGCTTCGGGTTTGCGGCCCAGTTCGTACAGCGCGCTGGCGGCGCGCAGACGCGCCTCGCTCAGCTGCGGGCCGCCAGGCACGCCGCGATACCACTCCACCGCCTCGTCGTAGCGCTTGAGGAATTCGGCGATCTTGCCCAGCAGCAGACGGCGGTCCGGATCGGGCTTGGTGGCATTGCTTTTCAGCTCGGCGTACAGCGCTTCCAATGAGCTGCGGTCTTTTTCCTTGGCCAGCATCGAGGCACGCAAGCCGTAGGTCTGGGTGTCCTGCGGCCCGGTCGCAAGCACGCGCGCGGCGGCTTCGGTCTGGCCCATGGCGTCGTAGGCGAAGGCCAGCGCGCCGCGCAGCTCGGAGTCCTTGACCGCCTGCGGCTCGATGGTCTTCAGCAGCGCCAGCGCTTCGTCGTTCTTGCCTTCCTGCTGCAGCTGGGTAGCGTGCAACAAGGCCACGCGTGGTTCTTCGGGGAAGCGGCGCACCACTTCGTCGACGATGCGTTTGGCCAGCGCCGGGCGCTCCATGCGCAGCGCGAGCCGGCCGAATTCCTGCCAGGCTTCGATCTGATTCGGAATGGCGCCGGCTTTGACCAGGTCTTCGAGCACATCGGCCGAGGCTTCCGGCTCGCGGCCGCCGTTGGCCAGGGCAATCAATGCGAAGCGCCATCCGCGCGGATCGGGCTCCTTGAGCAAAACGAGCAAGTCGCGGCGAGCGGTGCGCAGATCGTTGCGGCGCAGGGCCAGCGAGGCTTCGGTGCTGCGCATGGACATCGACGACGGCGCGCGGGCGCGCCACAACGCTAGCGCTTCGATCGCGCGCGGGTCGTCGTTGGCCAGCATGGCGATGCGGGCGGCACGCTCGGCCAGCCCGGCATCGCCGGCTTCGGCCTTGGCTGCGTCCAGATAGGCGCGTGCGGCATCGTCCAACTGCCCGGCCTGCAAGGCGAATTCGCCGGCCAGCACGGGTTCCAGCGACGAGGCGCCGGCACTGCCGGTCGGCGGAACGGGCAGTGCTTTCTTGGGTGCTGCGGTGGCACTGGCGGAGACTGCTACCAGCAAAAGAACACTCAGGATGCGAATCGATACAGGCATCGGGGGCAACCGGGCCGTAAAATGGGGCCCTAAATGGCCGCCAGCTTATCGCAAGCAACTGAACAATGACGTTGTGGGTGCTCGGACTGAATCACCAGACCGCACCTGTGGACCTGCGCGAACGCGCGGCGTTCGCAGGTGATGCGCTACCGCGCGCGCTCGAATCGTTGCGTGCGTTGCCGCAGGTGAGCGAGGCCGCGCTGCTGTCCACCTGCAACCGCACCGAGTTGTATGCGATGGCCGACGAGGCGCACAGCCTGGTCAACTGGCTGGAAACGCATGCGCCCGGGCTGAGCGGTTATCTGTATCAGCACCAGGAGGCCGAAGCGGTACGCCATCTGTTCCGGGTCGCCACCGGGCTGGACTCGATGGTGCTGGGCGAGCCGCAGATCCTGGGCCAGGTGAAAGACGCCTGGGCAGTGGCGCGTGCACACGGCGCGCTGGGCAGCGGCCTGGACCGGCTGTTCCAGCAGACCTTTTCGGTGGCCAAGCGTGCGCGTACCGACACCCGCGTCGGCGCCAATCCGGTCTCGGTGGCGTCCACTGCGGTGCGGCTGGCGCAGGAATCGTTTGCCCGGCTCAACGAATCCACGGTGCTGCTGATCGGCGCCGGCGAGACCGTCGAACTGGCCGCCAAGCATTTGAGCGAAGGCCGCGTACGTCGTCTGCTGATCGCCAATCGCACCCTCGCCCACGCCCAGACGCTGGCCAGCCAGCATGGCGGCTACGCGTTGCCGCTGGGCGACCTGGAACGTCATCTGGCCGAGGCCGACGTGGTGTTTTCGGCCACTGCTGCGCGTGAGCCGCTGGTGACACGCGTGCAGGTGGAACAGGCCTTGCGCGCGCGCAAACGCAAACCGATGCTGCTGTTCGACCTGGCGGTGCCACGCGATATCGAGGCCTCCGTGGGCGAGTTGAGCGACGCCTACCTGTACACGGTGGACGATCTGGAACGCGCGGTCGAAGACAACCGCCGCGGCCGCCGCGAAGCGGCCGACCAGGCCGAAGCCATCATCGACCTGCAGGTGGCGCGCTATGTCGAAACCTTGCAGGCCACCGCGCGCCAGGCACCGCTCAAGCGGCTGCGCGCGTTTGGCGACAGCACCCGCGATGAACTGCTGGCCAAGGCACGCCAGCAATTGCACAACGGCAAAGCCGCCGACGAAGTACTGGAACAGTTGGCGCATGCGCTAACCAACCGCTTGCTGCATCCACCCACTGCCGCATTGCGCGATGCAGCGCTCAACAACGACCTGGAATTGACCACCGCGGCCGACCGGCTGTTTCCGGAAAAACCGGGTTACCAACATCCCCCTATAGCTACCCCGATCGTGAGGACCGATGACGCCGACCCTGCGCCGTAAGCTCGAAGCGCTGGCCGAGCGCCGCGAAGAACTGCAACACCTGCTCTCCGACCCCGATGTGGTCAACAACAACGACAAGTTCCGCACGTTGTCGCGCGAACTGTCGCAGCTGGAGCCGGTGGCGGTGGCGCTGGAAGACGAGACGCGCGCCAAGGCCGACCTGGCTGCGGCCGAAGCCATGCGCAGCGACCCGGAAATGCGCGAGCTGGCCGAAGAGGAAATCGCCGCCGCACAGGCGCGCCTGGAAGAACTCGACGCGCAACTGGCATTGCTGCTGGTACCGCGCGACCCGCGCGACGACGGCAACCTGTTTTTGGAAGTCCGCGCCGGCACCGGCGGCGACGAAGCAGCGATCTTTGCCGGCGACCTGTTCCGCATGTACGCGCGCTACGCCGAGCGCCAGGGCTGGAAAGTGGAGATCGAATCCGATAGCCCCGGCGAACACGGCGGCTACAAGGAAGTGGTGGCGCGCGTGGTCGGGCGCGGTGCGTATTCGCGCTTGAAATTCGAATCCGGCACCCATCGTGTGCAACGCGTGCCGGCGACTGAATCGCAGGGCCGCATCCACACCTCGGCCGCAACAGTGGCGATCATTCCCGAAGCCGATGACGTGGAAGAGATCGTAATCAATCCAGCCGATCTGAAGGTGGATACATTCCGCTCGTCCGGTGCGGGCGGCCAGCACGTCAACAAGACCGAATCGGCGATCCGCATCACCCACGTGCCCAGCGGGGTGGTGGTGGAATGCCAGACCGAGCGCAGCCAGCATGCCAATCGCGACAAGGCGATGAAGCGGCTGAAAGCACAGTTGGCGGAAGCCGAACGCAGCAAGGCGGCTGCAGCAGAAGCGCAGACGCGCAAGTTGCAGGTGGGCAGCGGCGACCGCAGCCAGCGCATCCGCACCTACAGCTTTCCGCAGGGCCGCATCACCGACCATCGTGTCGAAGGGCTGACCTTGTACGACCTGCCCAACATCATCGAAGGCGATCTGGATGCATTGATCGCGCGGCTGCTGCACGAGCATCAGGCCGACGAACTGGCACGGTTGAGCGACAGCCCGTGAGTGCGCAGATCCCGCGCGAGCTCTTGCAGCTGCGCGAGGCAGTGCGATGCCAGCCCGGCGATTTCGTCGCCTGGTTGATGCTGGCCGATGCCGAGCTCGGCATGGGCGCAACCGCTGCCGGCGAAGCGGCCGTGCAGCGCGCGTTGGTATTGCATCCTGGGCACCCGGAAGCGGTGGCGCGACTGGGCCGGGTGCGCTGGGCACAGCAGCGCCATGCAGAAGCCGCCACGTTGCTACAGCAGGCCTCGGACCTGGTGCCGCAGCACCCGGGCATTGCGTTGTGGCTTGGGCACGCGCTCGAAGATGCAGGCCAACCGGAGCAGGCGGCCGACGCCTACACGCGCGCGCATCAGCTGTTGCCCGACGCGCCCTACATCACCGCGCAATTACTCAATTGGCGACGCCGCCTATGCGATTGGCGCGAGCTGGAATCACTGGCTGCGCAGGTGCGTACTGCAGTGGCGCAAGGCGAAGCGGCGGTGGAGCCATTCGCGTTCCTGAGCGAGGACGCCAGCGCTGCCGAGCAACTGGCGTGCGCCCGCACCCGTGGGCAGGCGATTGCCGCGTCTCTGCGCCCGCTGCCAGCGGCAACGCTGCGCAGCCGCGGCGCACCGCAGCTCGGCTTCGTCTCCAACGGCTTTGGCGCGCACCCCACCGGTTTGCTGACCGTGGCGTTGTTCGAAGCGCTGCAGCGACGTCAGCCGGACTTGCAGGTGCACCTGTTCGCCACCAGCCATGACGACGGCAGCGAGATTCGCGCGCGCCTGGCACAGGCGACGCAGTTGCACGACGTCACCACGCTCGGGCATGTGGCGACCGCGCAGCACATTCGCGACTTAGGCATCGATCTGCTGTTCGATCTACGCGGCTGGGGCGGTGGCGGACGTCCGGAAGTCTTTGCATTACGCCCAGCACCGGTGCAGCTCAACTGGCTGGCGTATCCCGGCACCTCGGGCGCACCGTGGATGGACTATGTGTTGGGCGATGCATTTGCATTGCCGCCGTCGCTGGAGCCGTTCTACAGCGAACAGGTGCTGCGCCTGCCGCGTGTGTTCCAGCCCTCGGATACCTCGCGCACGGTTGCCGAACCGCCATCGCGTGCGAAATGCGGCTTACCTGAGCAGGGCGTGGTGCTGTGCTGCTTCAACAACAGTTACAAGCTCAATGCACGCAGCATGCTGCGCATGCTGGCGGTATTACGCGCGGTTCCAGATAGCGTGTTGTGGCTGCTGTCCGGTCCAGGCCAGGCGGATGCGCGATTGCGTGCGTTCGCGCAGGCACAAGGCGTGGCTCCGCAGCGCCTGATTTTCATGCCGAAGTTGCCGCATCCACAGTATCTGGCGCGCTATCGGCATGCGCATCTGTTTTTGGATACGCATCCCTACAACGCGCACACCACTGCCTCTGATGCGCTATGGGCAGGCTGCCCGGTGTTGACCACGCCGGGCGAGACTTTTGCTGCGCGTGTGGCTGGCAGCCTCAATCAGCATCTGGGGCTGGATGAGATGAATGTTGGCGATGACGCTGCGTTTGTGGCCAAAGCAATCGCATTGGCGAGCGATGCGGAGGCCTTGCGTGGCGTGCGTGCGCGGTTGGCGGAGCAACGCCTGCGCAGTGGTGTTTTCGATATGGACGGATTTGCGGATGATCTGGCTGTGCTGCTGCGCGGTGTTGCTCAGCGCAGTGGGTGGTTGGGGGTTTAGAGCGTTGCCACGCGTTGGCTAACGGGCGCCACTTGCGCGAAGAGGGCGCGCATGAGCCGAAGGTGCGAGGGATAAATGCCGTCTCCAAGCACCAGCCGCGACCGCCTGCGACTGCCCAGTCGTTTTGTTAGCGCTTCCAGATGTCGGTTGTCGAATGCAGCACCCATGTGCTGCGTGAGATGAGTGGCTGGAGGCGCCTCCAAGCGCTGCGGATACGCATCGACGCTGTATTTCCTTCTCCCGTCGGAACATTGGCCCCCTTCATTGGGAGAAAAGGATGCGTAGCGCCGAATGAGGGTGTGACCACTGCAACATTCCCTGCCGCCGTACCCTCACCCCAACCCCTCTCCCGCAGGAGCATGGGCTAACGGCGACGCATCACTCTATACCCGATAGGTAGGCGCTCGATGCAACTTCACACCGCAGCGCTGTACCCGGCGGCCCAGCCTCGCTAGGCTGCGTGCATGCCTTCCACTTTCGACTTCATTCCGCTGCGCCTGTGCGTGCTGACCGTGTCCGACAGCCGCACCCTGGCCGATGACCGCTCCGGCGATTACCTGGCCGATGCCCTCACCCACGAAGGTCACGTGCTGCACGAACGTGCACTCTGCCCGGACGACCGTTACCGCATGCGAGCGATCGTGTCCGGCTGGATCGCCGATGCGCAGGTCGATGGCATCCTGATCACCGGTGGCACCGGCTTTACGGGCCGCGACAGCACACCGGAGGCGATCACCCCGTTGCTGGACAAGGTCATGCCTGGGTTCGGCGAGATGTTCCGCGCGATCAGCGTGGAAGAAATCGGAACCTCCTCGCTGCAGTCGCGCGCATTTGCCGGGCTGGCCAATCACAGCTTCGTGTTCTGCCTGCCCGGCTCCACCTCGGCCTGCCGCACAGCGTGGGAAAAGATTGTGCGTGCGCAGCTGGATGCGCGCACCAAGCCCTGCAATCTGGCGACATTGCGTCCACGCCTGGGCGAATAGCCTGCGCGCTTTCCACTGTTGCTGGAACGCGCATGTCGCACCTGAAACGCAAGGCTTACAAAAAGTTGCTGGCGCCGATGCAATTGGAGCTGGTCAACATGGCGCGCTGGCTGCGCCACACCAACCAGCGTGCGCTGGTGCTGGTGGAAGGCCGCGACACCGCCGGCAAGGGCGGCGTGATCCAGGCCATGGCCAGCCATCTCAACCCGCGCCAGTGCCGTGTAGTGGCGCTGCCCAAGCCGAACGATCGCGAAAGCACGCAGTGGTATTTCCAGCGCTACGTGACGCACTTGCCGGCGGCTGGCGAATTGGTGCTGATGGATCGCAGCTGGTACAACCGTGCCGGCGTCGAAAAGGTGATGGGCTATTGCACCGACGCGCAATACAACCTATTCCTGGAGCAGGCGCCACGCTTCGAGCAGATGCTGGTCGACGACGGCATCCTGCTGTTCAAGTACTGGTTGTGCGTGGACCAGGCCGAGCAGGAAAAGCGCTTTGCCGAACGCCGCGAAGACCCGCTCAAGGGTTGGAAGCTGTCGCCGGTGGACCTGCAGTCACGCGCCAAATACGACGACTACACCGCTGCGCGCGAACGCATGCTGGAAGCGACGCATACGCCAGATGCACCGTGGACGCTGGTGGATTTCAACGACCAGAAACGTGGCCGTTTGAGCCTGATCCGCGATTTGCTGGACCGGCTACCGGACACCGCGGTGCCCGATACGTTGATGCAGCTGCCGCCATTGCCCGGCAAGCTGCACAAGGAACGCTACGGCGTTCTGGAACCGATCGACGATTACACCGCCCAGTCTTGAGAGAGTTCGTTGCTGGCCGCAGTGGCACGCGGCAGCGGATGCAGGCCGGCCTGACGTTCGGCTTGCTCGGCCTGCAGCACCAGCTGGCTCAGGCGCTGACTGAACAACTGCATGAAACCGCGATGCAGCGGGCGCATCGCCTCCATGTAGTCCACGTCATCGGCCTGTGCGCCGAGCGGGCTACAGGACGACAGCAGCACTTCGTCCAGCCGCAATGCGCTGTCGGGCAGGCGCACCAGTGCGGCGCGGCGGAGCCAGTCGCGCATGCCTTCGCGGTATTCGGCGGCCAGGATGTAGGCCACTTCGACCTGGTCCAGGTCCACATCTGGGTTCCATGCCAGCACCTGGATCACCTGCGAGCGCTCGTCCAGCATGCGGCCTTCGGCCACCAACGCATGCAGCTGTTGCAGCAGGCGCCATTGCACGCCGGCGGCTTCGCGCTGGGCACTCGGCATCGTCTCGATGGCCAGGGCCAGACGCCGCGCAAACAACGCTGACACTTCGGACAGCACGATCGGGCCGGCATCGGCGCCGAGCAAGAAGCGTTCGGTACGCAGCGCGGCGGTGTCTGGCAGATAGCCGTCCTGCAGCGGGCGCATCACGCCGTGGTCGAGCAGCGACAGCACCACATCCAGCCAGTAACGGCGTTCCTGCTGCAGCGTGCGGTTGGCGGCGGCGTTGTGCCAGGCCTGACGCACATCGTCCAGGCGCACGATGCACGCCTGCGCATCCAGCCCGTCCCACGGCGAGCGGGTGGCGTCGTTGGGGTCGAACGTTTCTGCGCTGAGCATGCCGCCGCCGAATCGGTGCCAGGCGGCGCCACGCTGGGCGCCGGCCGGGTCCGGCTTGGCAGCAGCAATCGGGGCTGCGGTGGCTGGGCGCAGGAGCGCGGCATAGGCATCGGCCCACGAGTCGGGCAGGCGCGCCGACAACGGATAGTTTGCCGAGGGCTGAGCCAGCCCCTGGCGTGCCAGACGCAGGCTCCACACCACCGCTCCGACGACGATGCCGCCGAAGATCCAGGCCAGCAGCCAACTGGTGGCCGCCTGTTCGGGTTGCAGCACGCGGGTGTGCGGGTGCAGAAACAACAACCAGCCGCTGCCCAGCAGGACACCGAGATACAGCCACGGCGCCAACTGCGCCATCTGGCGGTTGCGGCGATGTGCGGGCAGGTCATGCCCGTCGTTGCGGTCTTGAGATGGAGCGGCCATTACATTCCCCGTGCACGCCTGATCGCGTTGACAAGGTTATCGGCGAGGCCATCCAACTCTGTTGGCCTGCTTCAGTGGCGCACGCTCAGCCAGTTACAAATTCTTCAGTCGGCGGAACGGCGCACGGCGTGCGCGTCACTGCCGTGACCGTCGCGGCCGGTGGGCCCTGCCACAGCCATGCTTCCAAGGCCTCCAGCGCCGCCGCGCTGCCGGCGGCGACCACCTCCACGCTGCCGTTCGCCTGGTTGCGCGCGTGCCCAACCAAGCCCAGCGCGATGGCGCGTTCGCGGGTGGAAGCGCGATACCACACGCCCTGCACCACCCCACTCACCGCGAAGCGTGCCGCCTGCATTACCCCGCCTTTCCGGTGATGCCGACGGCGGCTTCGATATCGTGCGCGGTGACCGGGCCCAGGAATTGCTTGGCGACCTTGCCGTCCGGGCCGATCAGGTAGGTCATCGGCAGACCGCGCGGGGTGGCGAAGTCCTGTGGCGGCTGGTACGGGTCGAGGATGGCCACCGGATAGGAGACCGGGTGGTCCTTCAAAAATGCCTGCATGTCGGCGCTGGTGATGTCTTCATAGGCCAGACCCACCACTTCGATGCTGTCGCGCATGGTGTGCAGCGCCGACAACTCGGGCATTTCCTTCAAGCACGGCGCGCACCAGGTGGCCCAAAAATTCACCACGACCCATTTGCCGCGGTGCGCGGCCAGGTCGTAGGTCTCGCCGGTGACGGTCGGCAGCGAAAGCTTGGGCATGTCGGCGGTCTGCTGCACCACCGAGCTGGCGGGCGGTGCGGCCGGGTCGGCGGGCGTGGCCGGCGCAGTCGGCGTCTGGGTGGTGGCGGCCGGCGCGGCCCCGTTGCCGGCGGCGGGAGTGGCCTCGCTGGCGGGCTTGCAGGCGGTGAGCAACAGCAATGGCAACAGCAGCGCACAGGCGACGCGGACAAGACGCACAGTCATGGAGGACCTCCGGGAAGGTGGGTGTAAAGGTCGCCGACCGGTTGCGCCAGCACGCTGCGCAACGGTTGGCGTAGCTGTTCCAGCGTGGCGGCGGCGGCCTGGCCGTAGGCATCGTCGCGACACGGCAACGGGCGGTCTTCGATCGGCACGCGCAGTTGGCAGTTTTCGTAGAGCTCGGCCAGTGGCACCACGTCCAGATCGCGCGCCAACAACCATTGCCCGCGCTCGTCGCGGCGCAGCAGGCGAATGCGTTTGAGCTCGCATAGCAACTCCTGCATCAGCGTGTCGGTGAGCATGGGTTCCAGCGCAAGGATGCGGTCTTCGTCCAGGCCTTCGCCGTGGACGCGCGCCTGGCGGAACCGGCCGAGCAGACGCAGCAGGCCGTAGATCTCGAAGCCCGGCGGCAGCCGCATGGCTTCGGGCTGGTAGCGGAAGGCCGCCATCGACGAGGCCAGCGAGGCGCCCAGCAGCACCGATACCCAGCTCAGGTAGATCCACAACAACAGGATCGGCAACGCCGACAATGCGCCGTAAATGCGTTGATAGGTCTGGAAATTACCGAGATAAAAGCCAAACCCCCACTTGACGATTTCCATCAGGATCACCGCCAGCAGCGCGCCCGGCAGCGCATGCCGCAGCCGCACCACGTGCTGCGGCACTACGCGGTAGATCAGCACGATACAGACGAACTCCACCGCCATCGGCGCCAGCCGCCAGGCGAATTCGGCCAGCCATTGGCCTTCGGTGGTGCGGAACAGCGGCAGCGCGAACACATACGCTGCCATCGCCATCGAGGCGGCGGCCAGCATGGTGCCCAGCGTCAGCACCGTCCAATAGATCAAGAAACGCGTCACCTTCGGCCGCGCGGCGGCGACCCGCCAGATGCTGTTGAAGGTCTGCTCGATGCTGTGCAGGGTGATCAGCAGCGAGGCCACCAGCGCCACCATACCGGCCACGGTGAACTTGCCCAGGTCTTCCAGCGAGCGGTTGAGATAGTTCTGTACCGAGCGCGCGGCGCCGGGGACGAAGTTGTTGAAGATGAAATCGGTCAGTGCGTCCTTCCACTCGTTGAAGGCCGGAAATGCCGACAACACACCGAACACCACGATCGCCAATGGCACCAGTGCAAACACGGTGGTGTACGCAAGCGAGGCGGCCGCCTGGAACAGCCGGTCGTCGAGAAAGCGGCGCCACAGAAAGCGCCCGAAGCTCACCGTCCGCGCGCGGTCGCGCAGACGCTCTTTCCATTGGTGGAGTTTGTTCACACGCGACATCGCGCAAGGGTACCCGATGCGCCGTCATCGCGGCCTTGCCACAGCTGCGGCGTGCAGCAACAGGCTGGCTTGGTCGATACTGCGGCAACTCACACAGGCGGCAAAGACACGATGGCGGAGATTCTGGTGCTGTATTACAGCCGGGGCGGTTCGGTGGCGCGGCTGGCGCGGCAGATCGCGCGCGGCATCGGCGAAGTGCCCGGCATGAGCGCGCGGCTGCGCACGGTGCCTCCGGTCGCTGCGGTCACTCAAACCAGCGCCCCGCCGGTCCCGGACGAAGGCGCGCCGTATGTGGACCGCGCCGATCTGGCCGAGTGCAGCGGCCTGTTGCTGGGCAGCCCCACCCGCTTCGGCAACATGGCCGCGCCGATGAAGCATTTCCTCGACAGCCTGGGCGCCGAATGGGCCAGCGGCACCCTGGCGGGCAAACCGGCGGGCGTGTTCACCTCCACCGCCTCAATGCATGGCGGGCAGGAATCCACCTTGCTGTCGATGCACCTGCCGCTGCTGCATCACGGCTGCCTGATCGTCGGCATCCCGTTCACCGAGGCCGCGCTCAGCCACACCACCAGCGGCGGCACGCCGTACGGCGCCAGCCATGTCTCCGGCGCTGATGGAGACCCGCAACCGAGCGAGGACGAAGCGCTGCTGGCGCGCGCGCTGGGCCGCCGGGTGGCCGATATCGCGCGGCGGCTGGCAAGCCCATGAGCGTGCGCGTCATGCATTGGCTGCTGAGCGCCGCACTGCTGGCGCTGGCGGTGTTGTTCGCGGTGTGGTTTCACGACGACCCGCGCCCGATTGCCGCGCTCATCGTCTTCGTACTGCCGGCCGCGCTGACCGGCGTGCTGGCGGTACGCAGCGCGCGTGCCCGCTTCTGGGCCGGCGTGTTTGCGCTGGGCTGGTTCAGCCACGGCGTGATGGCTGCCTGGAGCCAGCCGCAGGCACGTGGTATGGCATGGCTGGAATTGCTGCTCGCCCTGGCGGTTGTTGGCCTGGTGGGCGGCCCCGGCATGGCAGCGCGCTTCGGCAAGAAACGCCCGCCGCATTGATGCTGCCCAACTGCGCGATGCCGCGGGTGCCAGCGCATCCACTTGAAAGCACTCAGGCGGCTACTCCTGAGCGCAGCCAACACACCAACTGCGACCATTGTCAGGCGGACCTGGCCGGTGCTCGGGCGGCATGTACCGAGCCTCCACTCCATGCACACCGTCCACGCCCACCTGACGATTACTTGCTACGGTTCGATAGCCGCTCTTAGTTTCCGACCAGCGTAGTCACGCCCTGCGGGTCGACATACAGCAAAGTCTGCCGTTAACCACACTGCAATTGCCGCCGAACCCCACATTGAGCGTGCTCGAGGTGCTGTATTTGGCGAACTGCGCGGCAGCGCCGGACGGTAACGTCAGATCCAGCCGCTGATGGCCAGTGCCGGTGTTGACCGCCACCAGCACCAGCTTGTTGTCCGGTGTGTGCGGTAGGCGGCGACCGAGAGACATCGGAATACGGGTGCTCGGTGCGCCGATGCGCACCGAGCCGGGACGCACGCAGCGTGCGAACTGCGACATCGCGTCGCCTCCGGTTCGGACCTAACGCCGCAGCCAGCGTCTGCGCAGGCGCTGCATGTGCGAAGGCTGCTGGTAGCGTGCGTCATGATCCCTCCGTGTTGAACGGGAAATCACCCTCCGCTGGTCGGCGCATGCCTGCACCGGATCAACCCAAGCACATGCAGCACCGCCACATTCGGCACAGCTAGCGCAGATTCGGCGCACCCGTTGGTCAAGGCCGCTGTCTTACTGCCACTCCCCTGGCCGGGCGGTATCATGGCGGCCCGCACGCGGCCTGCACCGCGTTTGCCCTACAGGATCCGCAGCAATGGAAGACCTTCTGATCGTCACCACCGGTGGCACGATCGACAAGATCTACTTCGACGATAAATCGGACTACCAGATCGGCGACCCGCAGATCGGCCTGATCTTGAAAGAACTGGGCGTGACCTTCCATTTTTCGGTGATTCCGATCATTCGCAAGGATTCGCTGCACATCACCGATGCCGACCGCGAACTGATCTGTGCCACCATCGCCGCCCAGCCCACACGCCACGTGCTGATCACCCACGGCACCGATTCGATGGTGGAAACTGGCAAGGTGCTGCAGACCATCGCCGACAAGACCATCGTGATGACCGGCGCGTTGAACCCGGCACGCTTCCGCGGTTCGGATGCCGAATTCAATATCGGTTGCGCCGTCGGTGCAGTGCAATCGCTGCCGGCTGGCGTCTACATCGCCATGAACGGCCGCATCTGGAATCCGGAAAAGGTGCGCAAGAACGTGGCTGCCAATCGCTTCGAATCGGTCTGAGACCATGAGCAAGGCCACCCGTGCAACCAAGGCATTGGACGCTGCCGGCGTGGCTTACGTGTTGCACCCGTACGACTATCAGCCCGATGCCGATGCGAAGGGATTGCAAGCCGCACAGGCGCTGGGCCTGCAGCCGCACACCGTGTTGAAGACGTTGATGGCGTGGGTCGACGACAAGGCGGTCTGCGTGGTGATTCCCTGCGACCGCCGGGTGTCGTTAAAGAAACTGGCCAGCGCGTACGGTGGCAAGTCGGCACGCATGATGGAGGTGGCCGATGCCGAGCGTCGCACCGGCTATAAGGTTGGCGGTATCAGTCCGCTCGGCCAGCAACGGCAAGCGCCAGTGCTGGTGGAAACCACGGCGTTGGATGCACCCGCGCTGTGGATCAACGCCGGCCAGCGCGGGTTGCTGCTGGAATTGCCCGGTGCCCAGCTGTTGCCTGCACTCGCCGCACGCGCGTGCGCACTATGCGAGTAACCGCATAACCGCGATGCCGCACGTACTTGCTGGTGTGCACGCCACTCGCTCACAAATCGGCTCACGCGGTGCATCGCAGTCGATCATCTGCCTGGACTTCAACCCCCAGCCGATGTCACACCACACTGCACGCATGCGCTGACGCCTGCCGCACTACAGCAGTCGTCAGCAGCTCTCGGCGCGCCAGCAGCAGCGCGCCGAGATCACTCAATACGCCGCGGTGACGCTCACGCCGGAATAGCCCAGCGTTGCCTTCAAGCGAACGTAATAAACGCCTGCTGCGGGCGCGGCCAGCGTGCAACTGTCGCCATTGCCCGGCAACATGCTGCGGCAGCTGTAAGCGGCATCGGTCGGTAGCGCACCCGCACGTACCGAAAGATCGGCATTGCCACTGCCACCGGCGAGCGTGAGCTTGAGCGAACGTGTGCCTGCGGGCACATTGACCTGGTAATACAGCGAATCCGAAAGCGCTGCGCTCAGCCCGGTGCGTGCCACATTCCTGGTCAACGTGGTCGAAGCGATTACTGCCGCCACCGCGCCGTCGGCATCCACCAGCCCTGCCCCGCACCCCTGCGTGCAGGCCACCGGCAATGGCCGTGCGCTGGCCTTGAGCAAAGCTTTCACCGTTGCCGGCGTCAGCGGATTCAAGGCCACCGACTGCATCAGCGCCACCACCCCGGCCACATGCGGCGCTGCCATCGAGGTACCGCTATACACCGCATACGCTGGATTGCCCGGCACCGTGGTTCCGGTATTGAGCGTGGACACGATCGATTGCCCGGGCGCGGCGATATCCACGCCGTTGCCGAAGTTGGAGAAGCTGGCCTTGGCGCCGGCCGAGGTGGTGGCCGCCACCGCGATCACATTTGCACAATTGGCCGGCACGCTGGTGGAGACATCCATATTGCTGTTGCCAGCGGCCACCACCACCGCGCTGCCACGCGTCACCGCCGCGGTGATGGCGTTGTTCAACGTGGCCGAGCATGTGCCGGGGCCGCCCAGCGACAGATTGATCACCGTGGCCGGATTAGGATTGGCCGGCACGCCGTTGACCTTGCCGCCGGCTGCCCACACGATCGCATCGGCGATATCGGACATGTAGCCGCCGCATCGGCCCAGCACCCGCAACGGCAGAATCTTGGCGTTGAACGCGGTCCCGACCACGCCCACCGCGTTGTTGCCCACCGCCGCCACGATGCCTGCCACATGCGTGCCGTGCCAGCTGGAATTGCTCGCTGATGCACCGGGCCCGCATTCGTTGGCGGCGGCCCAGTCGCCCTGGTCGGTCGCGGTGGCATCGCGCGCATTGCCATCGCGCGCAGTGGCCGGGTCGACGATGAAGTCATAGCCGGGCAGCACGTTCGCTGCGAGGTCCGGATGATTAGTGATGCCGGTGTCGATCACCGCCACCACGATGCCTTTGCCGGTGGAACGGTCCCAGGCCGGACGGATGTTGAGGCTGGCCGCGGTCGCGCCCATCGCCCACTGCTGCGGCACGCCGGGGTCGTTCGGAACCAGCAATGGCCGCATCAGGATGTCCACTTCCACGCGTTTGACGGCAGGATCCGCGGCCAGGCGCCGCATCAGGCTTTCCGAATCCACGCGATCCAGCTTGCGATTGGCCACCAGCAACATCGGTCCGCCACTGAGCCGGCGCGTGGCCGACAAACCCAGCGCACGTCCGTGCGCTTCCGGCACGGCACGCGCGATGTCGCCCCATGGCGCAGACAACCCGGTCACCCGGCTGCTGCCGACGCTGTTCTTGTAGCTGACGATGAAACGCTGATGTGTGCTGCTGGAATTCAGCCCTTGCAGACTGACCTCGCCAGCGGCGGCATGAAACGTGCATGACAACGCACAGACGAATGCGACGCGGCGCAGCGCGCTAACTACGTGATACGACATGAATCCATCCCTCCCCAAGGACCTGGCAACCCGGATGGCAACGCGCTAACGCCACTGCGATACGCCGTTACCTGATGCGTGGGCATGCATACGTCCGTGCCTCACGTGGGGTGGCTATCGGCGTTCCATTGGACACACTGAAGTAGCCATCCTGCACTGGCGTGCGCTTCGTTCAGCCATTGCTGCCAGCCCTAGATGGCGGCCCGGCGATTGCCGCTGCCCAGACGCACATTGCCCCGCGCAAAGCGGGGCAATGCAGGCTTTAAACCACCGACAGTGGCGTCGGGGAAGACCCGACACAATACCGGCACGGGCCGGCATCCAAGTCGTCGGCGCCATCTTACGGGGTCTGGCTGACCGCGCCGGCCGCGTTGACGATGCCGGCGCCGCAGCCGCCCGGGCAAGCGCCCGGCAGCGGACGTGCGGTGTTCTTCAACAGCGTTTTCACCGCCGTCGGCGTCAGCGGGCGGCTAGCGACCGACTGCACCAGCGCCACTACGCCGGCCACATGTGGGGCCGCCATCGAGGTGCCGTTATAGCTGGCGTAGCTGGCCGAACCCGGCGTGGTGGTGCCGCTGTTCAAGGTCGACAGGATCGCCGAACCCGGGCCGGAGATGTCGATGCCGGTGCCGAGGTTGGAGAAGCTCGAACGCGCGCCGGCCGAGGTGATCGACGCAACAGCAATCACATTGGCGCAGCTGGCCGGGGTGAAGTTGGCCACGTTGGCATTGCTGTTGCCGGCAGCCACCACCACGGTGGTGCCACGCGACACCGCGCCATTGATCGCGTTCTGGCAACTGCTCGAGCAGGTGCCGCTACCGCCTAGCGACATGTTGATCACTTCGGCCGGATTGGCATTGGCCGGCACGCCGGACACAGTGCCACCCGAGGCCCACATGGAGGTGCCGCAGCTGCGGCGAGAGGACCGAGTCTTCCTGCACGCTGCGGATCGGGCTGATAACTGCAAGGGCGCCAGGCCCGTGGAAACGACTGACCGGTGTCCATTCCGGCCGAGCGGCAACAGCTCGCCTGCGCCTGCCGAACGGCAGACCTTTACGAGACATTGCAGATGAGGTGAAGCGAAGAGAACAGGCGTCCCCTGGCGGCGTGGCCAGGGAACGCACCTAGCGATCGCGCGTTAGTAGCTCGCTGTCAGGGTCACACCGGAGAACGTGCTGTAGGCCTTGATCCGCACGTAGTAGATGCCCGATGGCGACGTGATGTTGCAGGTTTCGTTGTTGCCATCCAGGTACGGACGGCAGGCGTAAACGGTGTCGGTCGGCGCGCTACCGGCCCGCACGTACAGGTCTGCATCGCCGCTACCGCCGCTGGTGGTCACCGTCAGCGTGCCGCTGCCGGCCGGCACCGTGATGGTGTAGTTCAACTCTGCACCTGCGGATGCGCCAAGACCGGTCACCGGCATGCCATTGGTCAGGGTATTGCCGGTTCCGCCACCACCACCGCCGTTGCTGCCGGCGATGGCCGCCGTCACTGCCGCATCGGCATCGACAAGGCCCGCACCGCAACCGCCCGAACAGGCACCCGGCAAGGCGCGCGCGGTGTTCTTCAGCAGCGTTTCCACTGCAGCAGGCGTCAACGTGGTCGGCGCAACCGACTGCACCAGCGCCACCACGCCAGCGACATGTGGCGCCGCCATCGAGGTGCCGTTGTACGAGGCGTAGCTGGCATTGCCCGGCGTGGTGGTGCCGCTATTGAGCGTGGAAAGAATGCCCGACCCCGGTGCGGAGACATCGATCCCGGCACCGAAGTTGGAATAGCTGGCCTTGGCACCGGCCGAGGTGGTGGCTGCCACCGCGATCACATTGGCGCAGTTGGCCGGCAACGAACCGGACACGTTGGCGGCACTGTTGCCTGCCGCCACCACTACCGTTGTGCCACGCGAGACCGCGCCGTTGATCGCGCTCTGCATCGTGGACGAACAGGTGCCGCCGCCGCCCAGCGACATGTTGATGACTTCGGCCACGCTGGTATTGGCCGGCACACCGCTGACGCTGCCGCCGGACGCCCAAATGATGGCGTCGGCGATATCCGACAGCGAACCACCGCAACGGCCCAGCACGCGGACCGGCACCACCTTGGCGTTAAACGCAGTACCGGCCACACCGGTGGTGTTGTTGGTCACCGCCGCCACCGTGCCGGCGACATGGGTCCCGTGCCAGCTGGAGTTGGACGTGGTGCAGCCAGTGGTCGAGTTCCAGTCGCCTTCGTCCGCGGGATTGTTGTCGCGCCCATTGCCGTCACGCGCGGCGGTGGCATCGCTGATGAAGTCGTAGCCGGGCAGGATATTGGCGTCGAGGTCGGGGTGGCTGACGATGCCGGTATCGATCACCGCAACCACCACGTTGGCACCGGTGGACTTATCCCAGGCTGGGCGGATGTTGAGACCGGCGTTGGTGGTGCCGAAGGCCCATTGCTCGGATAGGCGAGTGTCGTTGGGGGTCAACACGGCGTGCAGCATCTGGTCCACTTCCACGCTCTGCACATTGGGGTCGGCGGCCAGTTGGCGCATCAGGGTTTCGGCTTCGGCGCGATCCAGCGCGCGATCGGCCTGCACCAGCTCCGGTCCCACTGCCAGGCGACGCACGCTGTTCAAGCCCAGCGGCTTGCCGGCCTTTGCCGGCAGCGCACGCGCCGCGGTGCGCAAAGAGCTGGTCAACACGCTCGGACTGCTCAGCGCGCTGCTGCCGTTCTTGTAGGTCACGATGAACTTCTGGTGGGTCTGCGCAGTAGCCAGGCCATCGAGGTAGACATCACCAGCAAAAGCCGGCGTTGCCAGCAACAGGGAGGTAAGTGCCGAGGCACCCAGGATGCAGAGCGCACGGTGGCGCGAACGAAGCGACGCGTTATACATAGAATTCCATTCCAGTCAAGAGAACCGCCGAAGCGGTAGTTCCGAAACCGTCGCGACGGCGACCGCCCCAGTGCCACGGACCTCCGCTGTTATCGATCCGTTCAGCAAACCTATCTCAATAAAATCAAACTGGAAAATACATAATTGGTAATTTCTGAAATAAACTTCAATTGTGCGATGCGAATCACGAATAACGCATACTGAATTCGACGCCTTTCCGGTTCGAAACATGTGCTTTTGCTGGGCGCGCAAACAAAAAAGCCCCCGTGCTGATACACGGAGGCCTTTGTTTGACGAACTATGTCGTCTTACGACAAACGCACCAGCCAGCCGTGGCGATCCGGCACGCGTCCGTATTGGATGTCAGTCAACTCCTGGCGCAGCGACATGGTCACCTCGCCCGCCGGCGCGGACAGATCGCCGACCGCAAAGCCATCACCCTTCAATTCACCGATCGGGGTCACCACCGCCGCCGTGCCGCAGGCGAACACCTCGGTGATCTCACCGGAAGCCACGCCCTGCTTCCACTCGTCGATAGCAACCTTGCGCTCGATCACCGGCATGCCGCGGTCGCGGGCCAGTTGCAGGATGCTGTCGCGGGTAATGCCTTCCAGGATGCTGCCGGACAGTTCCGGGGTCACCAACGTGCCGTCCCTGTAGACCAGGAACACGTTCATGCCGCCCAGTTCTTCGATGTACTTGCCTTCCACCGGGTCCAGGAACAGCACCTGCGAGCAGCCCTGCGCATAGGCCTTCTGCTGCGGCAGCAACGAGGCGGCGTAGTTGCCACCGCACTTGGCTGCACCGGTACCGCCCTTTGCGGCACGTGCGTACTCGGTTGACAGCCAGATCGACACCGGCGCCACGCCCTTGGCGAAGTACGGGCCGGCCGGGCTGGCGATCACGTAGTACGACGCCTTGTGCGCCGCACGCACGCCCAGGAACGCCTCATCGGCAATCATGAACGGGCGGAAATACAGGCTGGTTTCCGGAGCCGACGGCACCCAGTTGTCGTCCACAGCGACCAGCTGGCGCAGCGATTCGACGAACAGGTCCACCGGCAATTCCGGCAGCGCCAGACGGCGCGCCGAACGCTGCAAGCGCTCGCCATTGGCTTGCGGGCGGAAGGTCCAGATCGAGCCATCGGCATGCCGGTAGGCCTTGATGCCTTCGAAGATTTCCTGGCCGTAATGCAGCACCGAGGCGGCCGGATCTAGCTGCAGCGGGCCATACGCACGCACTTGTGCGTCATGCCAGCCCTGCTCGTTGTTCCAGGAAATGGCGACCATGTGGTCGGTGAAATGCAGCCCGAAACCGGGCGCAGCCAGGATCACGGACAGTTCGTCGGCGCTGCGCGGCGACGGAGAACGGGTGGAAGCGAAGGACACGGACACCGGGAGATTCCTGTATGGCGGGCGAAAGGACGCAGCGCCACATCGTGGACATGGCGCGTGACGATCAGAGCATGCCGGTCTCGAGACGGGCCGCTTCGGACATCATATGCCGGCCCCACGGCGGGTCGAACACCAACTCGACATCGGCTTCGGCAATGGTCGGGATCATTTCGACCTTACTGCGCACGTCGTCGACCAGGATCTCGCCCATGCCGCAACCGGGCGCGGTGAGCGTCATCTTGACGTCGACCCGGCGCTGGTTGTCTTCTTCGCGATGGCTGACCACCGCTTCGTAGACCAGGCCCAGGTCGACGATATTGAACGGAATTTCCGGGTCGAAGCAGGTGCGCAGCTGCTGCCACACCAGCGCTTCCACCTCTTCATCGCTGGCGTTGGCTGGCAATTCCAGCCCGGGCGGCGGCTCCTTGCCGATCGCATCGCCATCCTTGCCGGCAATGCGGAACAAGCTGCCTTCGACGAAGACGGTGTAGCTACCACCCAGCGCCTGGGTGATATAGCCGTAACTGCCTGCGGGCAGGGTCACCGAATCGCCCTGCGGCACCATGACGGCATCGCAATCGCGTTCGAACTGGACGGGTTCGCTGCTACGGGAGTACATGGGCTGGATATGGGGCCGCGCAGGTCGCGCGCAAGTCGGCCATTCTAGCCGACCACGATGGCATCGCCGCCTGCCACCGCGCCCAGCGACGACGATGCTGCATTCCATCAGCCGCACTGCCGTGGCGAGCGGTGCGCCGCAAATGCCGGCGCGCGCTTTATCATGTGTGCACTCTCAGGAGCTCCAATGCCGCCCACCACCGCGTCCGCCAGAACTGCCCACTGGCTCTGGCCCCCGCTCCTGCTGCTGGGATGCGTCACCGCCCTCATCGCCTGGCTGCTCATCGCACTCGCGCTGGGCAACCAGGCCGGCTGGATGGCCGTGGTCGCGGCGCTGGAGATCGTCTGGATGCTGCGCCTGGGCACCCTGCACGCCGGCCGCTTGCGCATCGGCGTGGCTGTGGTGACGACGGCGCTGATCATCATCGGCACCAACTGGGGCATCGCCTCGGCCCAACTGGGCGGACCGCTCGGCCTGGACCCATGGACCTCGGCCCAGAAGATGGGCACCGGCCTGGCCTGGACCCTGCTGCAACTGGCCAACAACGGCTTCGACTTACTTTGCTACGTTGCCGCCCTGCTCGTGGCGTGGTGGGCCGCGCGCTGAGCCGGGCGCGCTGAAAAGCGCTGCCAGTTTGCTGCAGGGCGCTTGCCCGCCCACCATCGCGGGACACGCCGCAAGTACGTCCGTGTAGCCTCCTTGGCGGCATCCATGCCGCCAAGGGTCCTGCGACGGTAGCCGGGCAAGGACCACCAAGTTGGTCGTTGCGCAGAGTTTTCAACAAAGCCACTAACAATGACTGGCCGCGCTGGCGCGGTGCCTCTGTTCTTCAATAAAGCACCAGTCAACTGTCTGGCGCGGTGCCCTCACCGCTTGCGGGACCGTTGGCAGCATGGATGCCGCCATCGAGCCCCCAGGGTGAAGTGACCCCCAAAAGCTGGACAGTTGGGCGATCAGACGGCCAGCCTGGCTTGTTCCCGGTCCGTGACCGGGCTCAGACCCTTCAAGTTCAGCTTGATCCGGTGTGCGTTGTAGTACCTGATGTACTCCACCAGCCCGGCTTCCAGGCCTTCGATGCTGTCAAAGCTGTTCAAGTAGAAGAATTCTGATTTCAGCGTCCCGAAGAAGCTCTCCATGGCCGCGTTGTCCAAGCAGTTGCCGCGTCGGGACATGCTTTGTTGCAGAGAGTGCTTTTCGAGCATACGCCGGTAGGTCTCGTGCTGGTAATGCCATCCCTGGTCAGAGTGGATCATCGGCCGCGCGTCGGCGGGCTAACGCGGCGGCCTCGTTCTTTAGCAAAACAACCAGCAACTTTGAGGGCATCGCGCCTTCGACTAACCCGGCTGTTGACTCAAGAGCGTGGTGTCGGCATGCCCAAGCACCACCATCGCGCCGACCAGCACGATGCCGTGGATGAAGTTGGAACCGGACATCAACGGCGTATGCAGGATCACCGGCACCCGCGAGATGATCACGTGGCCGGCGATGGCCGCCAGCATGAAGATGTACAGCGCTACGAAACCGTCGCTCATCGTCTTTCGCTCCACTGGCCGGTGCGGCTCGCCGGTCATACCCACGCCGCGCACGTGCAGGCGCCTGTCAACCGAATCCGTGCTCGCCCGTTGACGTCGTATCGTCTTCGCGGAAGCTACGCTGTGTTGGTGGGAACCCCTTTCGATCCACAACCTGCCGCACCGGCCGCCACCGTGCCGGTTTCGCTGGATGCCTTTCTGGCCGGCATCGGGCCGCGTGCGTTCCGTTTTGCCGAGGCCGGCTTGCGACACCGCGAAGATGCCCTGGACGCGGTGCAGGACGCCATGGTGAAGCTGCTGGGCTATCGCGAGAGGCCAGCCGAAGAATGGACGCCGCTGTTCTGGAGCATCCTGCGCAGCCGCATCATCGACCTGCAGCGACGGCGCAGCTTTCGCCTGAAATTCTGGGCGCCGGCCGAGCGTGCCGACGACGAAGGCCCGATCGACTGGGCCGCCCACGGCACCGGGCCGGTCGACGAACAACAGCATCAACAGGCCTACCAACGGCTGGTCGATGCACTGCGCACATTGCCGGCACGCCAGCGCGAAGCATTCACCCTGCGCGTGCTCGAAGATCTGGACGTGGCCACCACCGCCAAGGCGATGGGCTGCTCCGAGGGCTCGGTCAAAACCCACCTGTCGCGTGCGCGCGACGCGCTGCAAAAACAGTTTGAGGATTTCCTGTGAACCGCTCCTACGACCCCGCCCGTCTGGATGCGCAGCTGCGCCAGCTGCATGCCACCGCGCTGACCAGCCTGCCGCCGCAGACATTGGCGCGCCTGTGTCGGGCCCGTCACGCGTCGGCCACCACGCGCAGCCGGCGCGGCTACTGGTTACTGGCTACCGCGTGCTCGGGCCTGCTGGCAATCGGCATTGGCCTGCAATTGGGTCCGAGCGAGCGCGCCCCGTCTGGCGCCGCGCCCACCCAGTTAGTTGCCAGCACCAGCGCCACCACCGATACAGACGACCTGCTGACCCAGAACCCGGACCTCTACGTCTGGCTTGGGTCCGACACCGCCCTGGCCATGGAATAAGCACGATGACCCACACCACCCGCCTGCTGTTGACCCTGTTGCTGTGCGCCGGGCCGTGCGCCTTGACGCTGGCCCAGGACCACCCGCCCGGACCTCCGCCGCCGGGCCCGCCCATGGACGGCCCTGGCCCGCGCAGCCAGGGCCCGCGTGACGAAACCCCGATGCCTGAGTGGGACCAACTGACCCAGCAGCAGCGCCAGGTCATGATCGATGCGCTGCGCGAGCGCTGGAACGACGTGCCCGAAGAACGCCCAAAGATGTACCGGCATGCTCGCCGCTGGCTGGACATGACGCCCGAGCAGCGTAAGCAGGCTAAGGCCGGCATGGACCGCTTCCGCAACATGACACCTGATCAACGCCGCGAAGCCAAGGCCTTGTTCGACCGCATGCGCACGCTTAACCCGCAGCAGCGCAACGAACTGCAGCAACGCTGGCAGAAGATGAGCCCGGCCGAGCGCAGCACTTGGTTACGCGAGCATCCGCCGGTTGAGGACTGATGTTTGCCTGGAGCTCTGCAGCGGATACATAGGGCGATTGCGATCGATTAGGCGCCGTGCATTGCGTCTCATCGACCATCGCCATCCATCCGTTGCGGGGCATCCGCGATGTGCAGTGCCACCGCCGCTAACGGCAGCCGTGCGTACACCGTATGTTTCGTCGTACAACCGTGCGGCAAGTGGGACATGTAAGACCAGCTAACAGAGCGACTGCGCAGCCGCCAGGCGGGCGTGGCCGGTGCTCGGAATCGGCATGTAACTCGTACACTGCAGTTCCTGCGCGCCGCCCACGCCCACCCGACAGCTGCTCGCTATGTTTTGTTGCCGCTCTAAGTCGGGTAGCGCACAGCGCTGCAACGTGTGTTTGAGCACAGACGCTGGGCGACATCGACATTGTCGGCCCACGTGCGGCCCTGGCGCGGCTGCATCCACCACCACGACACTGCCCGGAACCACGAACGCGGCTCTGCAGATGATGACCAACGCCCAATTTTGGTTGGCGCAAATAGAGCCGCCACCTCTTTGCTCTAACTCGAACCGCAACAGATCTGCGCGCCACAAGATCAGATGACTTGCAGGTCATCCGCACCCGCCCGACCACTGCTCACGATGCGCTGCGCATCGCGCTTAGCGGATTGCCTGCGATGCGCTGCTGCGCCGCTTAGCTGGTGGCCGTCGCCTGCGCCGACCACCGCGTCTTCGCCAGCAACTCATCATTCCAATCGAAGACCAACGCACCTTCCTTGATCAACAAGGTGGCGAATGCGTACACGTTACGCGCGAACATCTCGCTGGCATGCACGGCGCCCTGGCTGGCCAGATTGAGCGGGCCCGCGATGACTACGCCTTCAAAATCATAGGTCTCGCCCGGGCGGGTGGCCGCACAGTTCCCACCGGTTTCCGCCGCAAGATCCACAATCACGCTGCCGGCGCGCATGCCGCGCGCCATCTCGATGGTCACGATCTTTGGCGCTGGTCGGCCTGGAAGCGCGGCGGTACATACCACTACATCCATGCCTTTGAGATGCTCAGCCAGACGGCGTTGCTGTTCGGCGCGTTCGTCATCGGTGAGCTGGCGCGCGTAACCGCCTTCGCCGGCCGCGCTCACGCCCAGGTCCAGAAACCGCGCGCCCAGCGAGGCGATCTGCTCACGCGTTTCTGGCCGCACATCGAAGCCTTCCACCTGTGCACCAAGTCGTTTTGCGGTAGCAATCGCCTGCAGGCCGGCCACACCTGCGCCGATCACCAGCACCTTGCACGGGCGCATGGTGCCAGCCGCAGTCGTCAGCATCGGGAAAAAGCGCGGCGCCAGTTGCGCGGCAATCAGCACGGCTTTGTAGCCGGCCATGCCAGCCTGCGAACTCAGCACGTCCATCGATTGCGCACGCGTGGTGCGCGGCAGGCGCTCCAGTGGAAATGCGATCAACTCGCGCGCGGCAAAGGCCTGCGCACGCGCCGGATCCGCGTCCGGCGCCAGCATGCCAATCATCACCGCCTGTGGCTTGCACTGAAGCAATATTTCAGTGGAGGGCGCCTGCACGCACAGCACCACATCGGCCTGCGCCACGGCATCGACGCCGGCAGGCTGCGCACCTGCTTGCAGATATGCCGCATCGTCCATGCTGCTGGCACGGCCGGCATCCGGTTCGATCCATACGCCGGCACCAAGCGCGACCAGTTTCTTGACCGTTTCCGGCGTCGCGGCAACGCGGCGTTCGCCATCGGCCCATTCTTTCAGCACCAGCACCTGCACAGCCATGCGTTGCTCCGGTCTTGCGCCCAGTCGCGGCGATGCTAGCAGAGCGCAGCGCCTACGCCGTTGCCAGTGACCACGCTTTCCGGCGCAACACGTGCTTGCCAACCGCAATGCGCAGCGTTCCGGCTGCACATGCGGGTTAGTCGCTCAATGCACCGTGTTGTTGTGCAGCGGGTCCAGCCGGTCGATCACGCCCTGCATCGCGCTGTCGAAGGCGCCGTCGTTGATGTGCTCGCGCAGCCGGCCCAGGCGCACCATCACTGCCAGCTCTTCCGGCGAAGCGACGCAGAAACGCACGCCGCGCCGATTGACGAACAGCAGACGCTGCGAGATCGGGCTCACCCACGACAGCTTGCCCGCCTGCACCTTGCCGTCCTTGTCGACGAAATCCAGCCAGGTGCCGATATCCATCGCACGGAAACGTTCGGAATCGGCGCTGCCGATGCTCTGCGCCACCGCTTCGGCGCCGAGCAACACGCTGACGCTTTCGGCAGCCGGCGGCGGCAGATTGACCTGCGGCAGTTCCGGCAGGGCTTTTTCCAGTTCCGGGCGCGCTTCGGCAATCGCCTGCAAGGTGTCGTGCAGCGCGGTGATGGCCACCACCACCGCATCGCCGTGCAGACCCACGCTGGCGAACACGCGGTGCAATGCCGGCTGCCAGACCTGCAGCCACGGCTTGCCGACGATATGCCGGCGCGCTTCAGCCAGTTCTTCCAGCACGCCATCGGCCACTGCCAGCGCCTCGATGGTGCCCGCACCTTCATCGCCGTCGCGCAGGATCGCCATGGTCAGATGGTGCAGCCACGGCTGGCGCAGGAAATCTTCCACGGCCTTGGGAAGGCCGGCATCTTCGGGCACGCGCTGCTCCAGCTCCGACAGCGCGCGGCTGCGGGCCAGTTCCAGCTTTTCCTGGCCACGTTGGGTTTCGGTGGCGCGACGTTCGGCAATTTCCACACGACGCCGGTGCTGTGACAGGAAGTCGCGGAATTCTTCTTCCAGCGTGAGGAAGATCGCGAGGTTCTCGTTGAACTCGGCGACCAGGCGGTCAACGATTTCTTCGACCTTGCCCATCAGCACGCGCTCGGCAGCGCTGTCGCCGTTGTTGCCTTCGCAGGCTTCCGCCAACGAGTTGAGCAGACGCCGTGCGGGGTGGGTCTTTTGCACGAACATCTTGCGGTCCAGCAGCGCGACCTTGACGAACGGCACCACCAGGCGGCCGATCATTTCGCGCGAACGATTTTCCAGATCGCGCTCGTCCAGCATCACGTCGAACAGCATGCCGACCAGGTCGATGGCATCTTCGTCCATCGGATCGAGTTTTGCCGTGGCCGGGTCCACGCCCAGCCGCGTGGCGCTGGACAGCACCTCGTTCTTCAACCGCTGCGCCAGCGATTCGTCGTCATCGCCGATGGCCGCCTGCAGCGTCGCGCTGGGCGTGGCCTGCAGCAGCGACAGCACCGACATCATTTCGCGCTGGCTCAACGGGCGCTGCTGGCCTACCGCGACCGTGGCAGCAGAAGCGGCGGTGTCGCGCACGCTGCGGGTTTGCTGCAGCAACTCGTGCAACGCTTCCAGCAGCATGCCCTGGCTACCGCCCGGATGATCGGCCTCGCCGTCCATGTCGCCCGCACTGCCGCCATCGGCATGGCCGCGCTGCGTTGCGGCCTGCATACGGCCGCGGCTATGCGCCCAGCGGTCAAGAAACCGGTTGGCCCAGGCCGGTGCGTACTGATCGCCCTGGTCGTCGCCGCCCATCTCAGCATGACCTCCCTGGGCCTGGGCCTGCGCGCGCTCTTCCGGCGTCTCGCCACGTGGCTGCATGCGTGGCGCACGCTTGGCATGCGAAATCTCCGGCATCACGCCGGCCTTGGCCAGGGTCTCGTCCAGGCGCACATACAACTTGCCGATCGGCTCGGCCAGATCGCGCTCGCACAGCTTGATCAGCACCAGCCGCACTTCCGGCGCCAGGTCGCAGGTGGCGAAGGCTTCGTGAATCGCCACGCCCAGATGTTCCGGGCCAATCGGATTGGTGTCGGCCATTAATTCCAGCCCACCGGCGATCCAGCCCAGGCGGCGGTCGACCCGCGCCAGCACCTGCTTGAAATCGCGCAACAGCACGGTAGCCAGATTGCGCACTGCTAGCCGCGATTCCAACACGTGCTCGGGCACCAGACTCAGCGGGCCGGTTCCCATGTCGCCGGCCAGCACCACTTCGGCCGACAACGGCGTGCCCAGCACCAGCGCCTGCCAGCCGTCTTCGAGCTGTTGGCGAAATTGGTTGGCAACTTCCTCGCGCTTGCGGCGCAATTCGCGCATGCCATCGAGAAACAGCAGCTGCGACGCGCCAGCAGATTCGGCACGGTCGAACAGCACATCGTCAAAATGCGCGACTGCAGCAGCAAAAACCTGCGCAAGCGCGGGCACGAACACGTCATGCGCCTTTTCGAGCAAGCGTTGGTCACGGCCCGGGTGTCCCGACGGACTGGGCTGAAAAGTCATGCGCAAAGGCTCCCCGCCTCTGCAGGCGTGAAAATTTTCAAACGAGTAAAAATAGATGCGGCCCCAGATTCCGCCTTCGCATGGTAGGCGGTTAGTTCGCTTATTGAGTGTGACTTATATCTCACTTTACTCGTGACCGCCCTGGGTTTGCGTGTCAGGCAGCCATCCTAGCGCGCTGTGCTGCGGTGCAGCTTGCCCGTGAGCATGATCCGCCTGCGCGGGTTAAGCCTTCCGCGTGGCGAGCTCCTCCGGAACATCCGCACACGTCGCATTACGCCATCGCCACGGACTGTTCGGACCGTGATGCGGCAAGCGTTAGGAAGGGGGCCGTCTATACTTCAATGCCTCGTTGCCCCGACCCGGATTTATGCACCCGCCATATTCACTCCAGGCGCTGGACGCGCGCCGTTCGGTTCCCTCCAAACAACTCGGTGCGCCCGGGCCGGATGAAGACAGCCTGCTGCGCATGCTCACCTCGGCAGTGCGCGTGCCCGACCACGGCAAACTGGTGCCGTTCCGCTTTTTGCGCATCAGTGGCGACGCGCGCGACGCGCTGGGCGATTTCCTCGCCGAGCGCACTCTGGCCGCCGACCCGCTGGCCTCGCCGGCCGCCATTGCCAAGGAACGGGGGCGCTTCGCCGACGCGCCGGTGGTGATCGTGGTGATTGCCTCGCTGCGCCCGGAACACAAGGTGCCCGTGCAGGAGCAACTGCTCACCGCCGGCTGCGTCTGTTTCGCGCTGCTGCAGGCGGCGCAGGCGCATGGCTTCGGCGCGCAGTGGTTGAGCGCGTGGATGGCCTACGACCCGGCGGTCACCGGCTATCTGGGGCTGGAAGACAACGAACGCATCGTCGGCTTCATCCATATCGGTACGCCACGCATGCAGGTACCCGAACGCGAGCGCCCGGACCCACGTGCGTTGCTGCGCGATTGGACACCGTGACCACACCGACCATTCCGCTCGACTCTGCACCCCCGGCGACCCCACGTCCAACTCCGCTGTATCTGGTGGATGCCAGCCTGTACGTGTTCCGTGCCTGGCATTCCATCCCGGACGAATTCCAGGATGCACAAGGCTGGCCGACCAATGCAGTACATGGGTTTGCGCGTTTTCTGCTGGACTTGCTCGAACGCGAAGACCCGCAGCACATCACCATCGCCTTCGACGAAGCGCTGGACAGCTGCTTTCGGCACGCGATCTACCCGGCCTACAAAGGCAACCGCACGCCTGCGCCGGATGCGTTGCGCCGCCAGTTCGCGCACTGCAAGGCGCTGTGCGCAGCGCTGGGGCTGAGCGTGCTGGCCCACCGCGATTACGAGGCCGACGACCTGATCGGCAGCGCACTGCACAGCGTGCGCGCGCATGGCGTGCGTGGGGTGATCGTATCGGCCGACAAGGACTTGTCGCAGCTATTGCTTGAGCACGACGAACAGTGGGATTACGCGCGCAACAAGCGCTGGGACATGCACGGGGTGAAGGCGCGCCATGGCGTGCATGCACACCAGATCGCCGACTACCTGGCGTTGTGCGGCGATGCCATCGACAACATCCCAGGCGTCACCGGCATCGGAGCCAAATCAGCGGCGGTGCTGCTGGCGCATTTCGGTAGCCTGAATGCGCTGCTGGAGCGCATCGACGAGATCCCCTTCCTGCGCCTGCGCGGCGCTGCGCAAATGGCAGTGCGGCTGCGCGAGCAACGCGAACACGCACTGCTGTGGCGGCAGCTCACCACCATTGCGCTCGATGCGCCGCTGGCGCTCACCGACACCGGCTTCACACGTGCGCACGCCGATGCAGACATGCTGACCGGCCTGTGCGAGAGCTTGCGCTTCGGCCCGCTCACCCGGCGCCGTCTGCTGGCTGCAAGCACCGGCGCGCACGCACCGTCCCTTCCCGCTTCCCTTGCACAAGGTCCGCACCCATGAACCGACACGACACACCGGCCACCGTGGTTTACGAAGGCAAGTATCAGCGCATGGTCGTGCGTGGCACCTGGGAGTATTCCGAGCGCGTGCATGCCGGCGGCCTGGCCGCGATCATCGTGGCAGTGACGCCGGAAGATGCGATGTTGTTCGTCGAACAGTTCCGCGTGCCGCTGCAGGCGCGCACCATCGAAATGCCGGCTGGGCTGGTGGGCGATGTACATGCCGATGAGTCAATCGAACTGTCGGCCATTCGCGAACTGGAAGAAGAAACCGGCTGGACTGCCGAACACGCCGAAGTGCTGATGATTGGCCCCACCTCGGCCGGTGCCAGCAGCGAGAAGATCGCCTTCGTGCGTGCTACCGGTCTGCGCAAGGTCGGCGAAGGCGGTGGCGATGCCAGCGAAGACATCACCGTGCACGAAATCCCACTTACGCAGGTCGGTGCCTGGCTGGTGCAGAAGATGGCCGAGGGCTATCAGATGGATCCCAAGCTGTGGGCAGGCCTGTATCTGGTCGATCACGCACTGGATGGCACCCCGCGTGATTGAAGCTGCAATCCAACCGTTGCTCAGCGCCGATGATCCGGTGCCCTTCACCGTGCACAACGCGCAGGCCGCATCACCGTGGTTGTTGATCGCCGACCATGCAGGTCAACGCGTGCCGGCGCGGCTGGCCAAGCTGGGCCTACCGCAGCATGAACTTGATCGCCATATCGGCTGGGATATCGGCATCGCTGACGTCACCCGTTTGTTGGCCGATGCGCTGGATGCCTTCGCCATCGCACAGACCTATTCGCGCCTAGTGATCGATTGCAACCGCCCGCACGAAGCACCCAGCCTGATGCCGACTGTGAGTGATGGCACATCGATTCCAGGCAACCAGCAGCTGACAGCCAGCGGCCGCCAGCAGCGCATCGATGCAATTTTCGCGCCGTATCACGCACGTATCGCTGCCGAACTGGATGCACGTGCACAGCGTAATCAGCCGACACTATTGGTGTCGATGCACAGCTTTACACCGGTCATGGCCGGCAATGCGCGCCCGTGGCACGCCGGCGTGCTGTATCACCGCGACACGCGGCTGGCACATTGCCTATTGCAGGCGTTGCGTGACGAACCCGACCTGGTGGTGGGCGACAACCAGCCTTATGCAGTCAGCGACGCCACCGATTATGCGATCCCGGTGTACGGGGAAGGCCGCGGCCTGCTGCATGTGGAACTGGAAATTCGCCAGGACCTGATTGCCGATGCGGCCGGACAACAGGCGTGGGCAGCGCGCTTGGCGCGCATCCTGCCGCCGCTGGCGGATGCACTGCTGGTGCATTGAATGGCGGCGATTGGCGGCGGCATCGCCAGCGCGTTGCACATCAGCAGTCTGTAGGAGCGCGCTTGCGCGCGATGAAGCGTTGCCGGTAATGCCGCATCGCGCGCAAGCGCGCTTCTACACGTCATGTGTATGTCATCGCGCCTGAGCGCGTCCCGCAGAGTGATCATGCACATCGACCAAAGCGAACTCTGGTCGATGTCAAAGCAATCACTTACGCAAACCCGTCGGTTGCACGCACCAGCGCATCCACATTCTCCGGTTCGAACGCCGAATGCCCGGACGCCGGGCTGATCTGCAACTGCGCCTTCGGCCACACCTTGTGCAGGTCCCAGGCGCTTTGCAGCGGGCAGACCACATCGTAGCGGCCGTGCACGATCACACCGGGAATGTCGGCGATGCGATGCGCGTCGCGCAGCAACTGATCTTCGACCTCGAAAAAACCACCGTTGACGAAGTAATGATTTTCGATGCGTGCGAACGCCAGGGCGAAATGCGCGTCCTCGTGCCCGGTGACAAAATCCTCGTCCACATGCAGAAAGCTGGTGGCGCCTTCCCACACGCTCCAGGCCTTGGCTGCCGCCAGACGGGTAGCTTCGTCATCGCTGGTGAGGCGGCGATGGAATGCGGACATCAGATCGGCACGTTCCACCGGCGGAATCGCGTTGATGTAGTGCTCCCACGCATCCGGAAAGAGACGGCTGGCGCCTTGCTGATAGAACCATTCCAGCTCGAAGCGCCGCAGCAGAAAAATGCCGCGCAGCACCAGCTCGGCAACCTGTTGCGGATGAGTCTGCGCGTAAGCCAGTGCGAGCGTGGAGCCCCAACTGCCGCCGAACACCTGCCAACGGTCGATGCCCAAATGCGTGCGTAGCCGTTCGATATCAGCCACCAGATCCCAGGTGGTGTTGTCGACCAGATCGGCATGCGGCGTGGAGCGGCCGGAACCGCGCTGATCGAACAATACGATGCGGTACTTGGCCGGGTCGTGGAAACGCCGCATCTTGTCGTTGCAGCCGCCGCCCGGGCCGCCATGCAACATCACCACCGGCTTGCCTTGCGGATTACCGCATTGCTCAAAATACAGCGTGTGGCGGTCGTCGACCTTCAGGCTGCCCTGTTCGTAGGGCGTGATCTCGGGATAGAGGGTGCGCATGGTGGCTCCGACTCAAAGACCTGGATTTTACCCAGGTTAGAGCACGCCGACCTGCTTGCGCAGGTTGCAATTACTTGCGGCGTCCGCGGCGCCGAAATGGCTAGACCATTGCCGGCGCGCCTCGGGCGCCGGCGCCATCCTGCTGGCGTTGCTGTGCATCCATCGCCACCTGCTGCTCACGTTGCTGATTGAGCGCCTGCGCTTGCTGCAACGTGGCATGCATCGGTGCTGGCTGCTGCGATAGATCCGTGGCGGCGCGAAAACCCTGGGTGGTGCCGGCCACTCACATGGTGTCGCCGACCATTGCCACGCGGTCAATCTTGCCGGCATCGGTGATGCCATTGCGTTTGGCGTCGAGCATTGCCTGCGCAACATGCGCGTCGCCTACGTTGGTGCGTCCTGACGGATGCGCGCAAACATGGCCTGATCTGACGCCGACAGCGCGGCGATGCCTTGTCCATGGGCTTGAGGCGCGCGATGCGCATCGGACAAAACCGTGGTCGCTCAGCCGCATCGCGAGCAATGCGTTGGGCGGCGCCGACCCGGCCGGCGCATCCAGATACCGGCCGGCACGCAGGCTATGGATATCCTCTTTGCTAGCCAGCGACACCACCTCGCCCAAGTGTGGGCTAGCCGCGCTCACCACGTCGCCGGCCATGCGGTAATTGGTGAGTTGGAAGCCCGGCCGCGGCTGGCCGTCAATCAGCTCGACCGCACCGAAAGCGTTGTACGTAGCACCGCGCAGGCTGTACTTGGCGGCCTCTATTTCCGCGACTGCGCCGCCCAGCGAGTGGCCGGTAGCGAATACCTGGCTCTTTGGAATACCCTGTGCGCCGCCTTGGCGATCATCTCCGCGGTGAATGCATCGGCTGCGGGCTTTTGCGTATTGAGCGTGTCGCGCACCATCTTGGCGTCGACTGCAATGTCCTGCAGCGTAGTAAGCGCATGGCCCGCTCTTTCTGACTTGGTTTCGCCAGAAAATAAACCTGGGTCGGTACCGCGGTAAGCAATTACAACCTCACCCGTTGCTACATTCTGATATGCGGTTGCGTGAAACCCACCCGCAGCATTATTCGCATAACCAAACAGCTGGTATTTCCAACCATCCAAGGAAACGTACTTATTATTTTTTTTTCGACATCACTTTGCAACCGATTAGCATATGAGTCATTGGCGGCATCGGCGAGGACCTGATCGTTTACTTTCATGGCTTAGCTTCCTTGATAGCGATGGTTACTGGAAAGAAATCATCCGGGCTGCTTTCGTACTCTGGTCGAAGAGGAGAATAACTAGGTGCTCCATCGCGAGAAAAAGCCCGGCCTCCGTACACATTCTTCTTGAAGTAACTGGTCTCAGGACTGCCACGTAGAAGCTCGTCTAGCAACCCGTCCCATGCAAACCTCACACCTTGCGCTATCGCGCTAACGCCCACGCTCGTTACATCCCAGTGGCACACGCTGTTCGCCAATTAAGGGAATCATCGGCACGCATTCAGTATTAATGACGTCATACCCGATATATGCACCTTCGAAAGAATCCCACGGCCCAGGAGCGTGAGACGTAGCGATGACCTCGTAGCGCTTCGCCGGATGCGGATTGAGGTGACCGGTTGCGCCATCGTTGCCGACATCGATACCTTTCGAACAGCCGGCGGTGGTCGCAGCAGCCAGGGGCATGATGGCAGCAGCGGCCAAATGGTGCAGTTTCATTCGATCGTCCTCAGGGGGATAAGCCGCAAGTGGTGCGGCAGGGCGTATGAGTGGGAATGGTGAACGAGCGGCCGCGGATGGGCACCACGGGACATCCATGTGCGGCACTGTTACGGGCGAGCTGTAGGCCAGCGCCGCAGACTTAGAGCGGCTGACAAAACGTAGCGAGCAGCTGTCAGGTGGGCGCGGACGGCGCACTCAGAACCGCAGCGTACGAGTGGTAGATGCCGATTCCGAGCACCGGCCACGCCCGTCTGGCGGCTGCGCAGTCCTTTTGCTAGCTGCTCTTAGGCCCGCGGTTTGCGCCCTAGTGTGACCCGGTCACGCGCCTCAAGGTCTCGATAGGTCGCTACCGTGTCGAAACCGGCTGCGGCGAGCAATGCCCGCACCACAGCCCCCTGGTCCCACCCATGTTCCAGCAGCAGCCAGCCGCCAGGCAGCAGATGCGCAGGCGCGTCGGCCACGATCAGGCGGATATCGTCCAGCCCGTCGCTGCCAGAAGCCAGCGCGCTGGCCGGTTCGTAACGCAGATCGCCCTGCTGCAGATGCGGGTCGTGCGCGGCGATATACGGCGGGTTGCTGGCGATCAGGTCGAAGGCCTCGCCAGCCAATGGCCAGAACCAGTGACCTAGGCGGAAATCGACATTGCGCAAGTCGTGCTTGTGGGCATTACGCCGGGCCATCGCCAACGCCGCTGCGCTGGCATCGGTGGCGATCACCTGCGCCTGCGGACGTTCGCTGGAGATGGCCAGCGCAATCGCGCCGCTGCCGGTGCCCAGATCGGCGGCTCGACGGCCGGGGCGAGTGTCGAAGCGCTCCAGTGCCAGCTCTACCAGCAGCTCGGTGTCAGCACGCGGGATCAGCGTGGCCGGCGAGACGGCCAGGTCCAGCGTCCAGAATCCGCGCGAGCCAGTCAGGTAGGCGACCGGCTCGCCCGCCTCGCGGCGCTGCACCGACGCCTCGAAAGCCTGCGCGACCGATAGAGGCACCGCATCGCGCCCGTGCATGAACAACCAGGCGCGATCACGCCCGAGCGCATGCAGCAGCAGCGCTTCGGCATCGCAGCGTTCAATCCGCTCAGCGGCGCGTCGCAGCACCTGATCGGCGGGAATGGCAGCGAAATCGTCGGACATACGGGCTGTTCACTTATGCGCAACATCGGCTGGCCATTATCGACGATGGCGTACGCCACGGTTGCGCTAGATGCCGTCTGAAAAGTTGATAGTCCAATCCTATCTATACAATTCCATTAATCGATTTGAGGAATCTATCGTTCCTCCCTACTATGGCCACTGTTCCATCACCCGCCCCCTTCATCGCTCGAGGAAACTCAATGTCTCTTATCAACACTCAGGTCCAGCCGTTCAAGGCGAATGCGTACCACAACGGCAACTTCATCGAAGTCACCGAGGCCAGCCTGAAGGGCAAGTGGTCCGTGCTGATCTTCATGCCGGCCGCGTTCACCTTTAACTGCCCGACCGAAGTGGAAGACGCCGCCGACAACTATGCTGCCTTCCAGAAGGCTGGCGCTGAGGTATACATCGTCACTACCGACACGCACTTCTCGCACAAGGTGTGGCACGAAACCTCACCGGCCGTGGGCAAGGCGAAGTTCCCGTTGATCGGCGACCCGACCCACAAGCTGACCCGCGCCTTTGGCGTGCACATTGAAGAAGAAGGTCTGGCGCTGCGCGGTACCTTCATCATCAATCCGGAAGGCGTGATCAAGACCCTGGAAATCCACGACAACTCCATCGCCCGCGACGTCACCGAGACGCTGCGCAAGCTGACCGCGGCACAGTTCGTGGCCAACAATCCTGGCCAGGTCTGCCCGGCCAAGTGGAAGGAAGGCGCCAAGACCCTGGCTCCGTCGCTGGACCTGGTCGGCAAGATCTAAGCCGGCTGTCACCTCCGACCTGTCGTCAGGTCGGAGCATCTCCGGCCCCGTACGGGCCGGGGGTGAACCGGAGCCGGTGCCGGGCTGCACGCCAGCCATCGCCAGCACGCATCCCGACCTTGCGCCGGCTGCGGTTCACTCCCTTCCTTCCCGGCGACTTGCCCCACGGCAGCGACGCCACGCTCCCCCCTTGCCCATTCCCAGGAGTTCTCCATGTTGGATGCCAATCTCAAGACCCAGCTGACCGCCTACCTGGAACGGGTAACGCGGCCGATTCAAATCAACGCCTCGATCGACGAAAGCCCCGGCTCGCGCGAAATGCTCGACCTGCTGGAAGAGCTGGTGCTGCTGTCGGATAAGATCAGCCTGGACATCCATCGCGACGACGACCAGCGCAAGCCGTCGTTCGCGCTGACCACACCGGGCCAGGACATCTCGCTGCGCTTTGCCGGGCTGCCGATGGGCCACGAGTTCACCTCGCTGGTGCTGGCGCTGCTACAGGTGGGCGGCCACCCGTCCAAGGCCGCTGCCGAGCTGATCGAGCAGGTGCAGCACCTGGATGGCGACTACCAGTTCGAAACCTATTTCTCGCTGTCGTGCCAGAATTGCCCGGACGTGGTGCAGGCGCTGAACCTGGCTGCCGTGCTCAACCCGCGCATCAAGCACGTGGCCATCGACGGTGCCTGGTTCCAGGACGAAGTGGAAACCCGCCAGATCATGTCGGTGCCCACCGTGTACTTGAATGGTGAGCTGTTCGACCAAGGCCGCATGACGCTGGAGCAGATCGTCGCCAAGCTCGACACCAACGCCGCCAAGCGCGACGCTGCGAAGATTGCCGCGAAAGAGGCGTTCGACGTGCTGGTGGTGGGCGGTGGCCCGGCCGGTTCTGCAGCGGCGGTGTACGCCGCACGCAAAGGCATCCGCACTGGTGTGGCCGCCGAACGTTTTGGTGGGCAGGTACTGGACACCATGTCGATCGAAAACTTCATCTCCGTGCCGGAAACCGAAGGCCCGAAGATGGCCGCCGCGCTCGAGCAGCACGTGCGCCAGTACGACGTGGACATCATGAATCTGCAGCGCGCCGAGCAGCTGATTCCGGCCGGTGCCGATGGTCTGATCGAGATCAAGCTGGCCAATGGCGCTTCGCTCAAGAGCAAGACCGTGATCCTCTCCACCGGTGCGCGCTGGAGGCAGATGAATGTACCCGGCGAAGATCAGTACAAGAACAAGGGCGTGGCGTATTGCCCGCATTGCGACGGCCCACTGTTCAAGGGCAAGCGTGTGGCGGTGATTGGCGGCGGCAACTCCGGCGTGGAAGCGGCGATCGACCTGGCCGGCATCGTGGCGCATGTCACGCTGGTGGAATTCGACGACAAGCTGCGCGCCGACGAGGTGCTGCAACGCAAGCTGCGCAGCCTGCACAACGTGCGCATCATCACCAGCGCGCAGACCACCGAAGTGCTCGGTGACGGGCAGAAGGTGACCGGCCTGGTCTACAAGGACCGCACCGGCGGCGATATCCAGCACATCGATCTGGAAGGTGTATTCGTGCAGATCGGCCTGCTGCCCAACACCGAGTTCCTGCGTGGCACGGTGGCGTTGTCGCCGCGCGGCGAGATCATCGTCGATGACCGTGGCCAGACCGATGTGCCGGGCGTGTTCGCCGCCGGCGATGCCACCACGGTGCCGTACAAGCAGATCGTGATCGCGATGGGTGAAGGTTCCAAAGCGGCCCTCAGCGCATTCGATCACCTGATCCGCTCCAGCGCACCGGCCAGCGCCGACAGCGTGGCGCAGGCCGCATAAGCGAACACGCCTGCTTAGCGTCCGGCCAACCCGGGCGCTAAGCTTGCAGCACGCTCCAGTCGTTCCCCGTCACCGCAATGAAGGCGGCTGCATATGAATCTGCGTGACCTGAAATATCTGGTAGCCCTGGCCGACCACAAGCACTTCGGCCGCGCTGCGACGGCGTGTTTCGTGAGCCAGCCAACGCTGTCCACCCAGATCAAGAAACTCGAAGAGGAGCTCGGCGTTTCGCTGGTGGAGCGCGCGCCGCGCAAGGTCATGCTGACCCCGGCCGGCCGCGAAGCCGCTGTGCGTGCGCGCAGCATCGTGGCCGAAGTGGAACAGATGAAGGAAGCTGCACGTCGCAGCCAGGATCCGGAAGCAGGGACCGTGCGTCTGGGCATCTTCCCCACCTTGGCGCCGTATCTGTTGCCGCATGTGGTGCCGGCCATCCGCCAGCGGTTTCCACGACTGGAACTGCTGCTGATCGAAGAAAAAAGCGACCAGCTCATGCACCAGTTACGCGAAGGCCGCCTGGATGCCGCATTGCTTGCGCTGCCATTGCAGGACGACCAGCTGCATGCCGAATTTCTGTTCGAAGAACCCTTCGTGCTGGCGGTGCCGGAAGGCCACCCGCTGTCGCGTCACGACAGCATGACGCTGGACGATCTGTCCGAGCAGCGCCTGTTGCTGCTGGAAGATGGTCACTGCCTGCGCGAACAGGCGCTGGATGTGTGCCACCTAGCCGGCGCGATGGAAAAATCCGAATTTCAGGCCACCAGTCTGGAGACCTTGCGGCAGATGGTGGCGGCAAATGTTGGCGTCACCTTGTTGCCGCTGCTGGCAGTCAAACCGCCGGTGGCACGTTCGGAAAACATCCGCCTGATTCGCTTCCGCGAAGACAAGCAGCCCAGCCGCCGTATCGCCATGGCCTGGCGGCGTAGCTCGGCGATGACCGCGTTTCTGGAGCAGCTATCGCAACTGTTCAAGGAACTGCCCGAGAGTCTGTTCACGCTGGATCAGGCTGCGACCGGCCCGAAGGCGGTTGCGGCTTAGGGATTCGGGATTCGGGATTCGGGATTCGGGCGCATCACAGCTGCGCTCGCTTGATGCAACACTGCTGGTATTGAACGAAGGCGACGCAAGTGTGTCGCCTTTTGTTTGTCTGGTGTTTACTGGTACGCCATGCACAACCTTTGTGTTGTGGAGCTGGCTTGAAACACTCGACAGCAAGCAAGCGGCGGACGTTGCGCCTGGCATGCATACGTTCTACCGCATCACCGCTCACTTGATCGAAGCGGCATCCTCATCTAGGTCGCCACGGCATCATTGGTTAGCGCGCGATACCTCGGGCTCGCTCGGACGCCGCGGAATTCCACAGCGCGGCCCAGTATTGCGATCCGCCCATGGCGCCCTCATCTCTCGTGTGCCGCTTGCCGTGTTGGCGAGCCGTATTCGTCAGGAGACTGCCATGACTTCGCAACACCACAGCGGCTTGCCGCCATCCATTCTGGTATCCAGCCACGACCTTGCCCGGCTTGAGGCATTGCTCGATTCGCCGAGCTTCAACAAGCATCCCGCCGCTACTGCGCTGAGCGACGAACTGGGCCGCGCCCGCGTGCTGCCGCCCGACCAGATTCCTGGCGATGTTGTCACCATGCACTCACGCATCGAATGCGAAGACCAACTGCATGGCGAACGGCATACGCTCACCCTCGTGTATCCGCATGAGGCCGATGTGCAGCACGGCCGCATCTCGGTGCTTGCGCCGGTCGGTAGTGCGCTGCTCGGCCTGTCGGTTGGCCAGAGCATCGATTGGCGCACCCCTGACGGGCGTGACCTGCGCCTGCGTGTGACTGCCGTGCACGACCAACCTGCAGCCGCGGGCGACTTCCGGCGCTGAGCGCGCTAACGTAGCGCGCTGCGTCCTATCCCCGACCCGTTCCACGATTCGAGAGAACCCGCATGACCGCATCCCCCTCCAAGCTCGCCCAGCTGCGTGAACTGTCCGTCGTCGTTGCCGACACCGGTGACTACGACGCCATCAAGCGCCTGCAGCCGGTCGACTGCACCACCAATCCCACCCTGGTCAAGAAAGCGCTGGATCTGCCTGTCTACTCGGACCTGCTCGAGCGTGAACTGGCCTGGGGTCGCGAACACGGCGGCGACGATCGCACCACCACCGTCAACGAAGTGGCCGACCGCCTCACCATCGGCGTGGGCGTCAAGTTGTCCGCACTGGTGCCCGGCCGCGTCTCCACCGAGGTCGATGCCGACCTGGCATACGACACCCAGGCCACCATCGCCAAGGCACGCAAGTTCGTTGCGATGTACGCCGAGCGCGGCGTGTCCAAAGACAAGATCCTGATCAAGATCGCAGCGACCTGGGAAGGCATCGAAGCTGCGCGTCAGCTGCAGCTGGACGGCATCGACTGCAACCTGACGCTGATCTTCAACCGTTCGCAGGCACTCGCCTGTGCGGAAGCCGGCGTGTTTCTGATCTCGCCGTTCGTGGGCCGCATTCTGGATTACTACGTGGCGCAGGGGCAGACACCGGCCAGCATCGACGAAGACCCGGGTGTGGTGTTCGTGCGTACCGTCTACAACGAGTTCAAGCAGCGCGGTTCGTCCACCGTGGTCATGGGCGCCTCGTTCCGCTCTACCGCGCAGATCGAAGCATTGGCCGGTTGCGACCGCCTGACCATTTCGCCGGACCTGCTGGAAAAGCTCGATGCCGAGCATGGCGAGTTGCCGCGCAAGCTCTCGCCGGCCAAGGCCGGCAACGCCCAGATCACTCCGATCGACAGCCACAGCTTCGCTTCTGGTCTGGCCGCCGACCCGATGGCCACCGAAAAACTGGCCAGCGGCATCGACACCTTCGCCAAGGACTTGCACGCACTGCGCAAGACCATCGCCGACAAGCTCGCCCGCTGATCGCAGCAAAGTGGTTCTGCAACATCGACGCCTGCAGCTTTCTGGCTGTGGGCGTTGTCGTTTGTGGGGTCTGGCGTTGGTGGGATTGACGGCAGAATTCACGTAGTTCGCAGAGATGTTGAAAGATCCTCGGCGGCACCAGCGCGCAATGCCTCGCCCACCCTCATCGGACCGTCTCGATATCGGCATCTGCTAGTGCGTCCATGCCTGCACCTACAGTTGTATCGAAACTTGCAGCTGGCGCCACAGCTGTACATGCCACGCACACAGACGGTCGACCACAAGACCCAGCATGGTGGCGACCGTGCCGAGCACCCGCCCGGACCGACCGCCGTCTGCAGCGATACATCTCTGCACATATCGCTTACACCAGGTGCGCGCGCACTGCCTAGAATCCGGGTTCCCTCAACTGGCGCAACGGACATGGCAAACATTGCAGTGGTGATGGTCGACGGCGTGGCCGATTGGGAAATCGGTGTGGTACTGCCGGCGGCACGCGAATGGTTCGGCGACCAGGTCGCCGTCGCCAGCATCGACGGACAGGCGGTGCAGTCCATCGGCGGCCTGCGCATCACGCCAGAATTTGCCCTTTCCGATCTGGCGCCGCTTGAGTCCGATCTATGGATTCTGCCTGGCAGTGAGCGCTGGCAGGCCGGCGAGATTCCTGGGCTGAGCGGCTTGCTGGTCGAGCGCGTGCAGCAGCAGCGCCCGGTTGCCGCGATCTGCGGCGCCACCCTCGCCTTCGCCTATGCAGGCCTGCTGGATGAGCGCGCGCACACCAGCAATGCATTGGCATTTTTGCAGGAGCATGTGGTGCCCTACGCGGGCGCGGCGCACTATCGCCACGAAAAAGTCGTCAGCGCCGATGGCGTCATCACCGCACCTGGCACCAGCCCGGTGGGCTTTGCGCTGGCTTGCATGCGGCAATTGCATCCCGAGCGCACTGACACGCTTGCGCAATTGCGTGGCATGTTTGCCGGTGAATTCGTGTAATCGAACCGATTCAGGCCAGAATCACCAAGCCGGTCTTTGCACCACGCGCCATCGCGACTCAATCGCACCGTTGATGTCGCACCGAGCAGCTGCGGGTTTGTACTGAACCGGTTTTCTGCATCACTTTCCGTGGCGACGCGTTAATTCTGATCGCTGCACAGCTTCACCGGGGTCGATTCGACTCATAGACGCATGATGACATCGCCCATGCCTGCCAACGCCGCTCAAAAAAAGATGGCCACGCCGTCTCCGACGTAGCCATTCAAGTTGCCTGGCATGCACTCCCATGCGCTGCCTGAGCGTGATAACGCTGCCTGTCACTGTTTGCCATCGGCGCGCTGCCACGCTCATGTGGATGACAGCGCTTCAATCCGGCCCGCCTTTCCGTCAGGCATCCAGCCCGATCGGGCAGCTCACTCCCGTGCCGCCAAGCCCGCAATAACCATTGGGGTGCTTGGCGAGATATTGCTGGTGAGCGTCTTCGGCGTAGTAGAACGTGGGCGCCGGGAAGAGGATCTCCGTGGTGATTGCGCCATATCCGGCTGCGGCCAGCTGTTGCTGATACGCATCGCGGCTGGCAAGCGCGGCGGCGTACTGCGCCTGTGTGGTGCAGTAAATCGCCGAGCGGTATTGCGTACCGACATCGTTCCCCTGCTGCATGCCCTGGGTGGGGTCGTGACTTTCCCAGAAAGTGCGCAGTAAGTGTTCGAACGACACTGCCTGTTCGTCGAACACCACCAGCACTGCTTCGGTGTGGCCGGTCTGGCCTGAACACACTTCCGAATACGTTGCGTTCGGGGTCTGCCCGCCGGCGTAACCCACTGCCGTGGTGTACACCCCTGACACGTTCCAGAACTTGCGTTCTGCGCCCCAGAAGCAGCCAAGCCCGAATTGCACCTGGGCCAGGCCGGTGAACTCACCACGCAGCGGATGACCGTTGATCAGGTGCGTGTTGTGTAGCGGCAGCGCTTGCTCGCGCCCGGGCAGTGCCTCGCCCGGACGTGGCATACGTTGTTTGAAGGCGCCGATTCCCAGCATGGTGCAACTCCGCAATCGTGAGGATTGCCTGCTGGATGGCGCCGGCCGGAGCCGCTTTCAAGCCTACCTGGCCAGCGCCTGTCGCCCACGCCGCATTACTTGGCCTTGGCAACCGCCGCGCGTGTATCCACTTCCGGCATCGCCGAGCTGTGGTGGTTGATGATCAGCCACTTGCCGTCGCGCTTTTCGTACACGAAGGTGTAGCGGGCCTGCACGTTGCTCTTCCTGCCGTCCTTGTCGGTCAGCGTGAAGGTGTACACGCCGGCATCCACGGCGCTGTCGTCATCGAGCAGGCGCACGGTGCGGTAATTGACCACGCCCTGCGGCTTCTTGGTCAGGAACATTTCGAAGTAATTTTCGATCTGCTCGCGCGAGGCGCGCACTTCGTTGGAGACGGTCGGCAGCAATACGCTGTCCGGGGCTTACAGATCGGCCACCTCGTGCGGGTTGCCGGTGGCCAGCGCCGCGTTCCAGGTGTCGAACAGCGCAGCCACTTCGCGCTCTTCGCCGCCGGCCGGCAGCATGGCCTTGTCGGTGTAATGCATCACGCCGCCAGCCAGCGCCGGGGTGGCAGCCAGAGCCAGAACCAGAGAGAAAAGTGTGCGACACATGGGGTGTCTCCGTGTGATTGATGGGGTGCCTCATCGGGCAGGCGCAGTATCGAAATCAAGCGGCCCCAACAATTCTGCCGAATGGCATATGCTCAAATATGCTGATCGGCCTAGAGATAAATCATGGAAACCCCCACTAATGCTGGCGATTGGCGCCTAACCTTACGCCGCGAAGCCTCCGACAGTGCGCGCTGGCAGGCGCTGTGGGAAGCCGCCGTGGCACTGCGCCAGGCACAGAGCCCCGAGCAGGCCTGCGATGCGGTCCTTGGGCGAGTGCTGCTGTTGCTGGGCCTGGAACACGGCGCGGTGCTGGCGCAGCGTGGCCCGCGCGCGCAGGTATTGGCCAGCCGCGGCCGCGCATTACCGCCGGGAGCCAGCGCTGCAGGTGACGGCCATGAAGCAGGCTGGCTGATGCCGCCGCGCCCTGCAGACATCCGCGAAGCCAGGGTGCCGATCCATGCGCTGGGCACCACCCACGGCATGCTCTGCGTGGCCTGGAACGAGAGCCGCCCAGCACCCGGCAACGACGATGTGCAGGCGCTACAGGCATTCGCGCTACTACTGCCGGCGATGGTGGCTGAGCCCGCCAAACCAATCGCCACGCGGCGGCGCAAACCAGTGCAGGACGATCGTCTGGGCGCGCTGAGCAAGCGCGAAAGACAGGTATTGTCGCTGCTCCCGCGCGGACTCACTAACGCAACCCTCGCAGCTGAACTGGGGATTGCTCCGGGCACGGTGAAGGTGCATGTGGAGCGAATCCTGCAGAAACTTGAGGTAAAAGATCGCACCCAGGCTGCGGTGTACGCGGTTCAATCCGGACTTGCGCTATGAATGCAGTGGCAATGCGTTGGAACGATTGGCCGATTACCCGCAAAAGCCTGGCGGTCGTTACCCTGCCATTGCTGTTGCTGGCCGTTGCATTGATGGCGATCTACAGCGTGGAACGGCAAAATATCGCCGCCGAAAACGACGTGCGGCAGACCCTGAAAGTGCTGAGCGATCTGTACGAAGCGCACGCACTATTAGCCGAAACTGCGGCTGGCGTGCGCGGGTATCGGCTGGTGCGGCGCGATGAATTCCTGACCCCGTATCGCGATGCCGAGCCGCGCCTGCAACGCGTAGTCGACCGTCTGTCGCAACGCATCACCGACCCCACCCAAGCGCAACGCTTTGCGCACATCAAGCCACTTTTTGCCGAAAAAATGCAAGGTTGGCGCCGTTTGCTGGCCCCGGATCTAAGCCGCGAGGAAGAAATTCGGCAGCTGTGGGACGGCAAGTACAAGCTCGACATCCTGCGTGCGGAATTGCGCGAGCTACGCAATTAAGAAACCGCACAATTGCAGGCACGTACTGCCAAGGCGCAAGGGCTGCGGCAGCGCAATCTCATCATCACCTTAAGCGCAGCGATGCTGGGCGGCCTGGGTGCCGTGTTTGCGGTGGCATGGTTCGCTTCCGCCTTGTCCGGGCGCTTGCGCACACTGGCCGCCAACGCCGACCGCTTAGGCGAAGGCCTGCCGCTGGCACCGCAACCGCGTGCCGACGATGAATTAGGCCAGGTCGGCCAACGTTTGGCGCAGGCCAGCGAACTGCTGGCCGCACGCGCAGCCGAAGCGCAGCTGGCGCGACGCGAGGCCGAGACCGCCAACCGGGCAAAAACCGAATTTCTCTCGCGCAGCAGCCATGAATTGCGTACTCCGCTCAACGCGATTCTGGGCTATGCGCAGGTGCTGGAAATGGACCTGCCCGAGCCCGGTCATCGCCGGCATCTGCAGCATATTCTCGGTGCCGGCAGGCATTTGCTCGGATTGATTACCGAGCTGCTGGACATCGCACGTATCGAAGCCGATCAGCTGGATCTGAATCCGGAACCCATCTCTGTCCGTGCCGCTGTGCACGAGGCGCTGGGCTTGATTGCACCGGATGCGGACAAGTACGGCATCACACTGCGACCGTCGTCCATCGACGGGCCATGGACGGTGCGCGCCGATGCGCAGCGGCTGCGTCAGGTGCTACTCAATCTGTTGTCGAATGCGGTCAAGTTCAATCGCACTGGCGGGCAGGTGCAGGTGAGTGCGCAGGCCGATGGCGAGCAGGTGCGCATCACGGTCGCCGACCAGGGCGCAGGACTGACGCCGGCGCAGATCGAGCGACTGTTCACACCGTTCGAGCGGTTGGGCGCCGAGCGCTCGGCCGTGGAAGGTACCGGTCTGGGTCTTGCGCTGAGCAAGCGCTTGATCGAGGCGATGGGCGGGCAGATCGGCGTGGACAGCAGCAGCGATGGCGCGCGGTTCTGGATTTCGCTGCCGCAGGGCGAGCATCAGCACAGCGAACCGACGCGTCCCCTGTTGCCACCAAGCAATGCCGGCAGCGGCATGTGCCGGCTGCTGAGCATCGAAGACAACCCATCCAACCAAGCCTTGATCCGCACGCTCACCGAGCGTCGCCCGCAATGGCAGCTGCTCGAAGCCGCCAGCCTGGCGCAGGCACGTGAGCTGTTGCAGCACGGCGCGCCGGTTCTGATTCTGCTGGACCTGCACTTGAGCGATGGCAACGGCGAAGAGCTGTTGCGCGAGTTGCAGGCGCAACCAGCAACGGCAGCCATCCCGGTGGTGGTGATCAGTGCCGACGCCACGACTGCCACGCTGGCACGCGTCGGCAATCAAGACGTGCGCGCCTATCTGACCAAGCCGCTCGATGTGGCGGAATTTTTCACTGTAATCGACAGGTTGCTGGCATGACACGCGACGAAATTCTCGGTTCCCGCATCCTCATCGTCGACGACGAACCAGCCAACGTGCGGCTGCTCGAAGACCTGCTGCAACGCGAAGGCTTCCAGCAAGTGATCGCCACCACCGATCCGCTGCGGGTGATGGGGCTGGTCTCGGCGTTTGCGCCGGACCTGATCCTGTTAGACCTGAAAATGCCCGAACTGGATGGCTACGCGCTGCTGGAACAGCTGGCGCGGCTTTCCGACCCTGGCCAGTTTTTGCCGGTGATCGTGCTCACCGCCGACCCCAGCCGCAGCGCACGTCACCATGCCCTGGGCCTGGGAGCCAAGGACTTTTTGACCAAACCGCTGGACACCTTCGAGGTCGCTTTGCGGGTCTGGAACGTGGCCGAAACCACCGTGTTGTTCAAGCGCCTGCGTGCCTTGGCTGCACCGGATGCAGCGCCGCCGGGGTGGCGTCAGCAGAGTTGAGTTGGAGAGCGGACGAGCTGCGGCTTCGTTGCAGAGCCCTTGCCCGCCCACCATCGCGGGACACGCTTCAAGTACGTCATTGTAAGCTCCGTGGCGGCATCCGTGCCGCCAAGGGTCCCGCGACGGTGGGCGGGCAAGGACCAGTCAGGCTGGTCGGTGCGCAGAGTTTCAACAAAGCAATCAGCAAGCTGGTCAGCGCGGTTTCGTGCTCCCCAGAACCACCAACCCACTGTCTGGCGCGGTGCCCTCACCGATTGCCGGCCAGATGGACGGGCCTACGGCGTGTCCCGCCAGCGGTGAGGGCACCGCGCACTCGGCCAACTCAGCACAAGCCAGCTACCCGTGGCGCGCTCGGCCAACAAGGCTTCGATTTAGAGCAGCTACGTGCGCCTGCATGACCACGCGGTAAGTCGAAATCTCACACCGCCCGCGTGACCTGACCGCACAAGCCGATCTCAGCCAGCACTGCCTGGGCTTGGCTCAAATGCACATCGGCAACGCAGACCTGCAGCACGCCAAAGGCAGGTAGCTCGCCGGCGCCGCCCAGCAGCGATTCGCCAAAGACAAACGCGGTGATGCCGGCATCTTCCAGCGCGTGCTTGGCCAGATGCGCATCAATGATGTGACTGGCGCGGTAGGCGATCTGCATTTTCAGCCACGCTCCGCACTTTCACGCTCTGCGCCGTTGCGCCAATCGCGCAGTGCCGGCAACGCATCCAGTGCCGCCAGATAATCGCCGGCCGCTTCGAACAGTGGTACACCATAGCTGGAAAAACGTAGCGCCACCGGCGCAAACATCGCATCGACGATGCCGAACTGCCCACACAGAAACGGCCCGGCATGGCCGTGTTCGGCGCGCAGACTGGCCCACAACGCCTGGATGCGCGTGATCTCGCGCTCGGCGGCCGCATCCCACTGCGCGGGTCCCGGCGGGCGGGCCAGATTCATCGGCAGCTGGCTACGCAAGGCCGCAAAGCCCGAATGCATTTCTGCAGAGGCAGCGCGTGCTTGCGCACGGGCGGCCAGGTCGGCCGGCCAGCCGCGACCGTCCAGCCAACGCTCGTTGATGTACTCGCAGATCGCCAGCGAATCCCACACGTGCAAGGTGTCGTCCCACAGCACTGGCACCTGGCGTGTGGGCGAATAGCCGGCAATGCGCGCCTGATATTCGGGTGTCGCCAGCGGTAGGGCGATTTCTTCGAACGGCACCTGGAAGTGCCGCAACAGCAGCCACGGCCGCAATGACCAGGAGGACAGAGTCTTGTCGCCGATCACCAGACGAGGCAGTGGCATGGGCAGTGCGCTCCAATAGGGTCGGCGCAGCGTACGCGTCGCGACCGGTAGCCGCCAGCCATGCCCGGCTGCGCGCGACAGGCCCCGCCCAGGAGCCGCCATCGATAGGGCTATGCGCAGCCTCGGGCCGGCGCAGGCGGCATCTTTGCGGCATGGTCAGGGCAAGGCATTACGGGAACTGCGCAGTCTGCAGCCACCGAAACGGCTGGCCGCGCGCGCGTATCGCTCTTGGTCGGCGGTCGCGGCGCTAATGCAGCAGCGCGAGCCACAACCGCGCAGAGCATTGCCAGCCGTGGTGGTCCGTCAAGGTGACCGCGCAGGCCAACCGCAGTGCGACCAGCAGCGGCACCGGCAGCACCCACCTGAGCCGCGGGGGACCCAGCCCGCTGCACCCGCTCAAGACGCTGCCAAACGCAGGCCCGCAGCCCGGCCGCCTACCCCTAACCGGTGCCACCGCCTAAACTTGCGGTTTACCTATTGCTGATGCGCGCATGTCCGAGACCCTAGCCACCGACGCCACCGCCCCGGCGGAGAAGAAAGACTTCATCCGCCAGATCGTCCGCGAGGATCTGGCCAGCGGCAAGCACACGACCATCCGCACCCGCTTCCCGCCCGAGCCCAACGGCTACCTGCACATTGGCCATGCCAAGGCGATCTGCCTGGATTTCGGGTTGGCTGCCGAGTTCGGCGGGCTGTGCAACCTGCGCCTGGACGACACTAACCCGGCCAAGGAAGACCCCGAGTTCGCCGCTGCCATCCAGGACGACGTGCGCTGGCTGGGCTATGAGTGGGCGCAGCTGCGCCACGCCTCGGACTATTTCGAGGTGTATTACCTGGCCGCGCAGAAGCTGATCCGCGATGGCCACGCCTTCGTGTGCGACCTCTCCGCAGAACAGGTGCGCGAATACCGCGGCACGCTGACCGAGCCCGGCCGCAATTCGCCATTCCGCGAGCGTAGCGTCGAAGAAAACCTGGACCTGTTCCAGCGCATGCGTGCTGGCGAATTCCCCGATGGTGCGCGCACGCTGCGCGCCAAGATCGACATGGCCAGCGGCAACATCAACCTGCGCGACCCGGCGCTGTACCGCATCAAGCATGTGGAACATCAGAACACCGGCAACGCCTGGCCGATCTACCCGATGTACGACTTCGCGCATTCGCTCGGCGATGCAGTGGAAGGCATTACCCACTCGCTGTGCACGCTGGAATTCGAAGACCATCGCCCGCTGTACGATTGGTGCGTGGACAAGGTAGACCTGGTCGGTCATCCGGATTTGCTGCAGCCACTGCTGGACAAGGGCCTGCCGCGCGAAGCCGCCAAACCGCGTCAGATCGAGTTTTCGCGCCTCAACATCAACTACACGGTGATGAGCAAGCGCAAGCTCACCGCGCTGGTAGAAGAACAGCTGGTGGATGGTTGGGACGACCCGCGCATGTATACCCTGCAAGGCCTGCGTCGCCGCGGCTATACGCCGGCAGCGATGCGCCTGTTTGTGGACCGCGTGGGCATCAGCAAGCAGAACTCGCTGATCGATTTCTCGGTGCTGGAAGGTTGCCTGCGCGAAGATCTGGACGCAGCAGCGGCGCGCCGCATGGCCGTGATCGACCCGCTCAAACTGGTGCTGACCAATCTGCCGGAAGGCCATACCGAGACGCTGCAGTTTTCCAATCACCCCAAGGACGAAAGCTTCGGCACGCGTGAGGTGCCGTTCGCGCGCGAGCTATGGATCGAGCGCGAGGATTTTGCCGAGGTTCCGCCCAAGGGCTGGAAGCGTCTGGTACCGGGCGGCGAAATCCGTCTGCGCGGCGCGGGCATTGCACGCGTGGATGAGGTGATCAAGAACGCAGCGGGCGAGATCATCGAACTGCGCGGCTGGCTGGATCCGGAGTCGCGTCCGGGCATGATCGGTTCCAACCGCAAGGTCAAGGGCACCATCCATTGGGTCAGCGCGGCGCATGCGGTGGAAGCGGAAATTCGCCTGTATGACCGCTTGTTTTCGGTGGAAAAGCCCGACGACGAATCCGAAGGCAAGACCTACCGCGACCATCTCAACCCAGAATCCAAGCGCAGCGTGCGCGGCTATGTGGAGCCGAGCGCGGCGCAGGCGGCGCCCGAGCAAGCGTTTCAGTTCGAGCGTACCGGCTACTTCGTGGCCGACCGCCGCGACCATAGCGCGGCCACGCCGGTGTTCAATCGCAGCGTGACGCTGCGCGATACCTGGGCCAAGTAACCAAGTCCGAAATACAGCGACGTCCGCTCGAAGCGGGCGTTGCTGCTATCAGGAGCAGGCGGTGATCGCGCCGCTGCGGATGCAGTATCTGCGTCTAATGACGCGCTTTCCCCGGCCTCAGCGCCGACGCGGAGCAATGACTCACAACACATCTGATCCAGCCACGCCAGCAAGTTCGCGGTGGTCACTCATGTACTGGGATGGCATCAGGCGATCAATCAACGCAGTCGATGACCCGAAGCATTCGGCCTGCAGATCACGGCAGCGCAGCGGACTGCAGTAACTTCGTCGATACGACGGTGGCGTCCAAATTTCTACAGCGCGCGCCTTGATCAACCACCTGCCGCACGGCACGCTGCGATGCACGCCCTGAGGAACAGCACGATGCGTGAACGCTTGATGGTCGGTGTCGCCTTCGGAATCGGTGCAGGCGCGCTGTGGGGGCTGGTATTTCTGGCGCCACAATTGCTATCAGCATTTACCCCACTGCAATTGGCAGTGGCGCGCTATCTCTCGTATGGCGCGGTGGCGGCGTTGGTGCTGGCGCCACGCGCGCGACAGACCGCTGCCCGGCTGGGTCGTGCCGAATGGTGGGCGCTGGTGCGCCTGAGCCTGATGGGCAATCTGATTTATTACGTGCTGCTGGGCAGCGCCGTGCAGTGGGCGGGCAGTGCGGCGACCGCATTGATCATCGGGCTATTGCCGGTCGTGGTCACTGTGATCGGCACGCGTGCCGCAGGCGCGGTGCAATTGCGGCGTCTGGCGGCGCCCTGCGTGCTGTGCGTGATCGGCGTGGCATTGGTGGCACTGGATACCGTGAAGGACGACTCCGGCCAGCAAGCGAGCGACCGCCTCACCCGCATCGCCGGCCTGCTGTGCGCGGTGGGCGCGCTGGCGTCGTGGTCGGCCTATTCGATCGCCAATGCACGCTGGCTGCGGCGGCGCCCGGATCTGTCCGTCGGCGACTGGTCGCTGCTCACCGGCGTGGTCACCGGCGCACTGGCGTTGCTGCTGGCGCCCGCCGCCTTGATCGGTAGCGCAGCGCATGCACCGCTCGCATGGGCCAGTTTCTGGGGCGTGTCGCTGATGCTGGGCATCCTGGCCTCGGTGATCGGCAACGCGCTGTGGAATCACTCCAGCCGCGTACTGCCGCTGACCCTGGTCGGGCAGATGATCGTGTTCGAGACAGTATTCGCGTTGCTGTACGGCTTTGCCTGGGAAATGCGCCTGCCCACACTGCTGGAGCAGGCCGCGATCGCCTGCTTGCTGGTCGGCGTGCTGTGGTGCGCGGCACTGCATGCGCCAGCGCGTGATGCGGGCCGCTGAGGCGCATGCGTGACCACGATGCAGCTGTGTCCCGCGGGAACACGCCAGGCACTTTCCTCTGCAATTCACCACCCGCATAGAGCAGCTACGTTTAAGGCAGTGGCGGACTTGATCCCTCAGCGCTCATCGCTGATAGCGAGGCATTGAGCGCCGATCGGACACCGTACGAGCACTGGCGCGTCGCCGCCGTACAAACGCTCGCCTATCCGCCGCTTTCTGCTTGCCGGCACAGATCCCGCCGGCTGCTACCACCGGGCACGCGGCCTGGGCTTACCATGGCCCCTCATATGGTCCGATCGGAGCAGCCGCATGTCCCGTCTTCTGTCCTGGTGTCTGAGCAGCCTGCTGTTGCTGGCCTGTCTTGTCGCGATTGGCTGTGCGGCAACGCCACCGACCGATGCGGCCACGCCGTCATCGACCAGCAGCTCCCGGCCTGCCGGCACCCCGGCGCCGGCCAAACCGATCACCGTCACCACCACCTGCCGCACCGATGCCGATTGCACGGTGAAGAACGTCGGCAACTGTTGTGGCGCGTTTCCGGCCTGCGTCAACGTCAACAGCGCCACCGACCCGAAGGGCGTGCTCGCGCAGTGCCAGGCCAGCGGCATGATGAGCGTGTGCGGCTTCCGCCAGATCAGCGCCTGCCAGTGCGTGGCCGGGCAATGTGCCGCAAAGGACGCGCAGGCCGATACACTGCGCCCCGCCACTCCCCCTACAGAAATGGTCCACTGATGCTTTACGCGCAAGTCCACCTCACCCTGCCCGACTGGATCCACGCGCATGTCGACGACAGCCGCGCCTATCCCAGCGATGAAGACAAGGTGGCGCTGGCGATCGAGCTGTCGCGGATGAATGTGCAGGAGCGCAGCGGCGGCCCCTTTGGCGCGGTCGTGTTCGGCCCGGACCACCGCATCATTGCTGCAGCGGTGAACCGTGTGGTGCCGCAGACCACCTCGCTGGCGCATGCCGAAAACATGGCTTACATGCTCGCCCAACAGCGCCTGCAGACACCGCGTTTGAACGATGTGCTGGCGCCGGTAACGCTGGCCACCTCGGCGCAGCCGTGCTGCCAATGCTATGGCGCCACCGTGTGGGCCGGCATCGACCGCCTGCTGATCGGCGCGCGCGCCGACGACGTGATGGCGCTGACGCAATTCGACGAAGGCCCGTTGCCGGCCGACTGGGTGGGCGAACTGAGCCGCCGCGGCATTGAAGTGGTGCGCGACGTGCTGCGCGACCAGGCCTGCGCGGTGCTGCGCAACTACGGCGAGGGCGGCGGTGACCATTATTGATTTCGCGTGCGCTGCTGGCGCAATGCAGGTGCGGCGATGAGCGGTCTGCTGTGTTACTGCCGCCAGGGCTTCGAACCTGAACTGGCCGCCGAACTGAGCGCACGCGCTGCATTCATCGGCATCGCCGGTTATGCACGTACCCAGCGCAACGACGGCTATGTGCTGTTCGTCTGCGACGAGGCCGCGCAACTTGCTGCCAGGCTGCAATGGCGCGAATTGATCTTCGCGCGGCAGAAGCTGCTGGTGATTGCCGAGCTGAAAGGCATCGACCCCAAGGACCGCATCACCCCGATCCTGGCCGCGTTGGACGGGCAGCAGCGTTTCGGCGATCTGTGGGTAGAACACCCGGATTCGGATGCGGGCAAGCCACTGGCGGGCCTAGCGCGCAGCTTCGGCAATGCGCTGCGCCCCGCCCTGCGCAAAGCTGGCCTGCTCACCGACAAGCCGCAGCCGCGCCAACCGCGGTTGCATATCTGTTTTCTCGACGGCGACCACGCCTTGCTTGCGGTGGCCGACAGCGCCGATAGCGCGCCGTGGCCATTGGGCATTCCACGCCTGAAATTGCTACCGGAAGCGCCGTCGCGCTCTGCGCTCAAGCTCGACGAAGCCTTGCTGACGCTGCTCACTCCCGAAGAACGCGAGGCACTGGTCAAACCCGGCATGCGCGCGGCCGATCTGGGTGCTGCACCCGGCGGCTGGACCTGGGTGCTGACGCGGCAGCACGTGCACGTCACCAGCGTGGACAACGGCCCGCTGCGCGAGCATGTGCTGGAGACCGGGCTGGTGGAGCATCTGCGTGCCGACGGCTTTCACTGGAAGCCTGCGCAGCCGTTGGACTGGATGGTCTGCGACATGGTCGAGCAACCACGCCGCGTCGCCGAACGCATGGCCACCTGGGTACGCGAAGGCTGGTGCCGCAACACCATCTTCAACCTCAAGCTGCCGATGAAAAAGCGTTGGGACGAGACCCGTCTATGCCTGGATCTGTTCGAGCAACAGGCAGAAAAATCATTGATCGTGCGCGCCAAGCAGCTGTATCACGACCGGGAAGAGATCACGGTGCTGGCGATGCGAGATTGAGCTGGGAATCGCGAATCGGGATCGGGATCGGGATCGGGATCGGGGAATCGTAAAAGCGAGTGGCTGCTGGCTGAGTTGCTGCGAGTGCCGATGGGATCAGGAAGGCCCTGATCGAAAGCAGTTGCAATCCGCCATGCATAGTTCAGCTGCCAACTAATGCGCCTTCCATGGCATTGCACACACGCGCAATTGGCAGTCGGCGTCCGCCACAGTCGCCTGGCAGTACTCGCCAAGTGACATACAACGCCTCCGCAGGACCGCTTTGCAAAACCGAGCTGAGCACGCCTGCTTGCTCAGCTCACTGAGTCACCCGCTCCGCGAATGGACAGAGCAGGCCACCCTCACAGCACGATACGCTTGCTGCCCTCGCGCGCCGAGCGATAGATCGCATCGACGATGCGGATGTCGCGCAGGCCCTCTTCGCCCGGCGCACGCAGCGGCGTGCCGTTCATGATCGCCAGCGCGTCTTCGTCCATCTGCAATGCCTGCTGATGCTGCACCTTGGCGTCGAACACGCGTCCATCGCTGGCCTTGCCGGTCACGCCCTGATAGCTCTGGAACGGCGACAACGCGTACCAGCCGCGCTCGCATTCGGCGCGCAGCACATTCATGTTCTTGCCGAAGCTGGTCTTGCACTCGGCACGCACCGCATTCGGAAATTCCAGCGTGAAGTCCATGTGCTCGTCGACTTCATCGAAGAGATCAGGGCGGTCGGTCCAGCGCTTGGCCGTCACTGCCAGCGGCTCAGCACCCACTGTGTAACGTGCAGCATTGAGCGGGTACACGCCCATGTCGTACATCGCACCGCCGCCGAACTGTGACCGCAACCGCCACGGGCGGTCGGCCTTGGCAGTGCCTTGATAGCCGCTGTACCCGGCCTCGGCACGCACGCGCTGCATCGCGCCGAACGGCTTTTCGCTAGCCATCGCAATCAGGCGACGTGTGTTGGGTTCGTGCTGCATGCGGTAGCCGATGGTCAGCGCCACCTTGTTGCGCTTGCAGGCCGCAATCATCGCCTCGCATTCGCCGGCATGCATCGCCATCGGCTTTTCGCACCACACGTGCTTGCCTGCGGCAGCGGCGCGCAAGGTCAGCGGCGCATGCAAGTGCGTAGGCGTGACGATGTACACCACATCGATCTCGCCGTTGTCGGCGATACGATCGAAATTTTCATAGTTGTAGACATTACGATCGGCAATGCCGTACTTGGCCTGCCACTGCGGAATCTTCGACGGGGTGCCGGTGACGATGCCCGCCAGCTTGCAATGCTTGGTCAATGCCAGGCCGGGTGCGAGCTGTTCGCTGGCATAACTGCCCAGCCCGACCAACGCCACATTCAAAGGTTTTCCAGGCTTTTTCTTCGGCACTGCCCACGTCGGTGCAGCGAGCAGAATGCCTGCTCCGCCAAAGGCGGCAAGCAAGCGGCGACGTGTGATCGATTCCACGGACATGCAAACCTCCTTCGCAAGTGATAACAGCCAACCAAACGTCTGCGCAGTCTTCAGACCGATCGCGACGCTTTGTTAGCCGCTCTAGGGCGTACTGCTCGCGCACCTTACTTGATCGCATGTGATCACCGCCATGGTCGCGCAGCAGGTTCTGGCACACTGCTGGCGATCACATCCGGAGTAGCGCACATGACCCTTGTTGGACGTCTTCGTTTTTTGCCGCTGGCACTACTGTTGTCCAGTTCGTTCGTTATCGCCGCCAACAAACCCTTCGTTGCGCGCGATTTGATCGGCGATGGTGCATTCACCCACAATGCCGAAGGGCCCGCCGCTGGTCCGGATGGCGCGTTTTACGCAGTGAATCTGGGCAAAGACGGGACCATCGCACGCATTGCGCTGCAGGCAGACGGCAGCGCGAAGGCCGAGGTATTCGTCACCCTGCCCGACGGCAGCACCGGCAATGGCATCCGCTTTCGCGACGGCACCATGTATGTCGCCGATTACACAGGCCACAACATTCTGCAGGTGAACATGCAAACGCGCGCAGTGAGTACGTTCGCGGAGTTGCCCGATGCCGATGGCCCCAACGATCTGGCGCTGGCGCCCGATGGCAGCTTCTACGCCAGCGACCCGAACTGGAAGGACAACAGCGGGCGCCTGTGGCACATCAGCCGCGACGGCGTGGTGCGGCTGCTGGAAGCAGGCATGACCACACCAAACGGGCTGGATGTCAGCCCCGACGGCAAGCACGTGTATGTCAACGAAAGCATGTCGCGCAAGGTGTGGGTCTATGACCGGACCAGTGACGGCAGCCTGCGCAACAAACGCCTGCTGATCAGCTTTGCCGATTTCGGCATGGACGGCATGCGCTGCGATGCCGACGGCAATCTGTATATCGCGCGCTACGATGCCGGGCAGATTGCGGTGGTGTCGCCACAGGGCAAACTGCTGCGCACGGTTGCGCTGAAAGGCCGCAAGGTCAGCAACGTGGCATTCGGCGGTAGCGATGGCCGGCAGGTGTTCGTCACATTGCAGGACCGCGGCGCAGTTGAAACGTTCAGGTCCGATCACCGCGGGCGCGAAACCGGTCGCTGAAACTGGCGTCTGCGTCGCATTGGTTCTCAGGCCGCGCAACAGTGTCCTGGCATCCTGCAGGTCACCTGTGGAGGACTCCCCATGCAACCGATCGAATTGAAGGACGCGGCCGCCTTTGGCAACGAATTCCTGCGCCTGACCCTGTTGCAGGGGTTTCAGTCGCTGACCAAGCGTGACCTGGAATTGTTGATCTTCGTACTGCTCGAGCGCGACGGCGCCATCTCGCGCAACAGCTCCAACGCCATGGTCGCGTTGCAGTTGCGGGTGACCTCGGCCAAGGTCAAGGCATTGCGGCGCGATGGCTATGCGCGTTGGCGCTCGCTGGTACCCGAAGAAGGCGACGCCGCCATGCAGCGCATCGTTGCCAACGTGCTTACCGAAGACAATCTGCGCTCCGGCGCAAAGCACGTCAGCGAACGCAGCCGCAAGGAAGGCTTTCTGGCGGTGCGCATCGAACATCCCGACGATGCGCAGCAGTTCGAACAAGCCATTCTCGATGTCGGCGCGTTGCCAGTGTACGAACGCAACCGCGAGGTGGTCGCGGTGCGGTTCGACACGCTGCTGAAAATCGCCGAGCGTTGGGGCTATCTGCAACCGGATCCGCAAGCCACCGTGCGCGAATTGCAGAAGCTCACGCCCACCGCAGAAGAGGTCGCGGATCTGCTCAAGAAGGACATCGCGCAGCTGCGCTGGGAAGACGTGCGCCGCGCGCTCAACAGCCTGGGTGCCAAGGCGGTGGCAAGCACTGCGGAGGGCGGCCTGAAGGGCCTGTTGAAGATCGTGTTTCCGTTTATCCCGGGCTGAGCGCAGGCTCAGGGTAAGTCCTGCGCGCTATGCAATGCGCAGGACTCGCCTGTGCCCAACTGCGCAGCGCCGAGACGAACCATATTTGCTCCGATAACCCGATTGAACAAAGCATCACCCGCCACTCTCCGCCACGCACGGTTCCGCACGCACGCAAATCGCCCGCCACGTTCTATGCTTGCAAGCTGTTCTACATCAGGGGGATCTGATGACTACTCGCCGCACCGCCACACGCATTTCCACGCTCGCTCTCTCGCTGTTGCTCTGCACCGCCGCGCACGCACAACAGACGCCCACCCCGGCCAGCAGCTCGCCGCTGATCGATGTCCCCAGCCCCATCCGCACCCAGTCGCTAGCCAGCGGCGAGGTCACCCACCAAACCGAGCTGGCGCGCCCGCGCGGCGAATCCAGCGTAATCGTGCGTTCGATCCAGCCAAGCAGCGTGGTCGGCAGCTATCACATCGATTTTCAGGCGATGGACACCGATGGCGACGGCCGCATCAGCCGCGCCGAGGCGCAGGCCAACCCTGCCCTGGCCGATGAATTCGACGCGCTCGACACCCATCACAGCGGCTATCTGACCCGCGAACAGCTCGCCGGCTGGCTGATGCAATAATCGTCGCTTCTGCAAGCGCGGCTGTACTACGCAGCCGCGCACAGTGCTTCGCGTAGCGCCATCGCCGCCTCTTGCAGCGCCCGTTTCGGTCGGCTACATTGTATTTAACGGATACAATCTGGACCAGAAAATGACCGCTCGCCTTTCACTTGCTGCCGACCTTGGCTATCAGCTGCAATTGGCTGCGCTAGCCTCTAGCCATGCCGCGCGCCAGGAACTGGCAGAGCTGCAGCTCACTCCGGCGCGCGTGACCGCATTGATCCATATTCGCGATCAACCCGGCTGCGACCAGACCGAGCTGGGTAACCGCCTGCTGGTCAATCGCGCGGCTGGCATGAAAATCGCCAATGCGCTGGCCGAGCAAGGCCTGATCGAACGCCTGGCCGGCCGCGACCGTCGCAGCAAGGGCTTGTATCTGACTGACCTGGGCAAGCGCACGCTGCTGGTTGCGCAAGGCTGCCTGGCGCGCGCGGGCGAACGCACCTGCACGGGCCTGCAGGCCAGCGAGCAACAGACCTTGCTGCGCCTGCTCTGCAAATTGAACGCCAGCGCTGCACTGGAACGCGCCGCCGCATCAGACACCGCGCTGGCCGAAGCACTCTGAGCACATCAACACACCAGCACTCTCACGACTTGAAGGAGACGCTTCTTGAACGAGCATGACGTGGTATCGGTTCGCATCGAAAACCGCATTGCCTGGGTGAAGTTCGCACGCCCCGACAAGCGCAACGCGATGAGCCCGGCGCTCAACCGCCGCATGATGGACGTGCTGGACGAGCTGGAATTCGACGACAACGTCGGCGTGTTGGTGCTCGGTGGCGAAGGTACCGCCTGGTCGGCCGGCATGGATCTGAAGGAATATTTTCGCGAAACCGAAGCGCAGGGTCTGCGCGGCGTGCGTCGCTCGCAGCGTGAATCGTATGGCTGGTTCCGCCGCCTGCGCTGGTATCAGAAGCCCACCATCGCCATGGTCAACGGCTGGTGCTTCGGTGGCGGCTTCGGCCCGCTGTTCGCCTGCGATCTGGCGATTGCCGCCGACGAGGCACAGTTCGGCCTGTCGGAAATCAACTGGGGCATCCTGCCCGGCGGTGGCGTGACCAAGGTGGCGGTGGAATTGCTTTCCATGCGCGATGCGATGTGGATGACGCTGACCGGCGAAATGGTGGATGGCAAGAAGGCGGCCGAATGGCGCCTGGTCAACGAAAGCGTGCCGCTGGAACGTCTCGAAGCGCGCACCCGCGAAGTGGCCGAGCTGCTGCTGCGCAAGAACCCGGTCGCACTCAAGTACGCCAAGGATGCAGTGCGCCGCGTTGGCACCATGACCTACGACGAAGCCGAGGATTATCTGGTGCGCATGCAGGAAGCGGCCAACTCGTTCGACAACAACGCCCGCAAGGAAGGCATCCGCCAGTTCATCGACGAGAAGAGCTACAAGCCCGGTCTGGGCGAGTACGACCTCAGCAAACGCAAAGCGTAAGCGCGTCCTACGGCGTCCGAAGTGGTGCGCGTTAGGCGCGCATCGCTGGCGCTGCCAGTGGTTTTCTGCACCGAGGAGGGAGTATGGAAGCCTTATCCCAAACGCTGCGCGGGATCGCCGCGCGCAGCCCGCTGGGCTTGTTCATCGATGGACAATGGCGCGCAAGCACGGGCGATCGCCAGGTCGATGTGATCGCGCCGCATACCGAAGAACGGCTGCTGCGCTACACCGAACCCTCGCATGCAGATATCGAAGCGGCCGTTGCCGCTGCACGCAGCGCATTCGACAATGGCCCCTGGCCGCAGCTCTTCCCGCAAGAGCGTAGCGTGGTACTCAAGCGGGTGGCCGACCACTTGCGTGCACGCATGCCGGAGCTGGCCGAAGCATGGACGGGCCAGGTGGGTGCGGCCCTTGGCTTCAGCAAGCGCGCATCGCAGCAGGCGCCGGATTTATTCGACTACTACGCCGATCTGATTGCCACCCACGCATTCGTCGAACCGCGTGTGTGCCCCAATGGTGGGCGCGTGCATGTGGTGCAGGAACTGGTCGGCGTGGTTGCGGCAATCACGCCCTGGAACGCGCCGCTGGTACTGCTTTGCTACAAGGTCGCCGCCGCGCTGGCGGCTGGCTGCACAGTCGTGGCAAAGCCCTCGCCGGAAACGCCGATCGATGCCTACGTCCTGGCCGAGCGCATCAGCGCTGTCGGCGTGCCGGAAGGCGTGTTCAATCTGCTTCCCGCCGGCCGCGGGGTGGGCGAGCGACTGATCCGCCATCGGCATGTGGACAAGGTCAGCTTTACTGGCTCTACCCAGGCGGGGCGCTTGATCGGCATCGCCTGCGCCGAGCGCCTGGCGCGGGTTGGTCTGGAGCTGGGCGGCAAATCGGCGGCGATCATGCTGGAAGATGCCGACATCGCCAAGGTGCTGCCCACCTTGGTGCCCTATTCCATGCCGATCGCCGGGCAGGTGTGCTTTTCGTTGACGCGTGCTGGTGCCGGCGCAGCGCCGCGAGGAGATGCTGCAGGCGCATTGCGCGGCATTGAGCGCAGTGAAACTCGGCGACCCATTTGCTGCCGACACCAGCATGGGTCCATCGGCGTTGGGCCGCCAGCTCGAACGCGTGCAGTCCATCGCAAAAGGCAGTGCCGAAGGCGCGCGCCTGGTCAGGGGCGGTGGCCGCCCGGCGCACTTGCCGCGCAGCTTCTTTGTCGAACCGACGGTGTTCTCCGAATTCAAACCGGACATGACCATTGCGCGCGAGGAAATCTTCGGACCGGTGGTGAGCTTCATCGACTACCAAGACGAAGCCGATCTTATCGCCAAAGCCAATGCCAGCGACTACGGTTTGCACGGCAGCATCTACAGCGAAGATGCCGAACGCGCCTATCGCATCGCACGTCGCGTGCGCAGTGGCAGTCATGCGATCAATGGCATGTGGGTAGACATCAGCATGCCATTCGGTGGCTTCAAACAGTCGGGCATCGGTCGCGAAGGCGGTATCGAAGGTCTGCATACTTTCCTCGAAACCAAAACCGTATATCTGAGCTAGCGCACGTCCCAACAAGCGTGCGCGCTTGATGGGCTGCAATTTCGCCGAGTGAGTGCTCACCGCTTGCATGCTGTGTGCCGGCGTGTTGGATGCCTGCAGGCGAAATTTGCACACCAACTCTCCGATGCGTTTAAACCTTCCACACGCAGCAGTCGCACGCACACCAGTCACTTCCTAATTTTCCAGAAGACAGCGCCATGGCCATGCCGACCGACTCGATCGCTTTCCACGCCCGTCTCTCGCCGCAACAGCTCGCCGCACGCGATCTCTTGCTGGGCATCGAATGGACCTACGCCGAACTCGACGCGTTGGTCGGCCGCCTGGCTGCCATGCTGCGCAGGCGTGGTTGCGTCGATGGGCAGCGACTCGCGGTACTGGCACGCAATTCGGTGTGGCAAGTGGCATTGCATTACGCCTGCGGGCGGGTTGGTGCGATTTATGTGCCGCTCAATTGGCGGTTGAGTACCACCGAACTGGATGCGTTGCTGCAACGCGCCGAGCCACGCCTGCTGCTGGGCGGCGATGTTGCCGCCGGTCGCATGGACGTGGAAGCCTTGGTGGATTTCATCGCAAGCGCCGATGCCCTGGAGCCCGCCGACACACCATCGATTCCGCCCGAACGCGTCAGCCTGATTTTGTTCACCTCCGGCACTTCCGGTAAGCCCAAGGGCGTGATGCTGAGCGAGCAAAATCTGCAACACGCCGCGCATAACTTCGGCGTCACCACGCGCGTGGACGCACGCAGCAGTTTTCTGTGCGAAGCGCCGATGTTTCACATCATCGGCCTGGTCACCAATGTGCGCCCGGTGCTGGCAGTGGGTGGCTCGATCCAGGTGTCCAATGGCTTCGAGCCCAAACGCACGTTGGGCTGGTTCGCCGACCGTTCGTTGGGTATCACCCACTACGTCGGCGTGCCGCAGATGATGCAGGCATTTCGCAATCAGCCCGGCTTCGATGCAGCAGCGCTGCGTCATCTCACCGCATTGGTCAGCGGCGGTGCGCCGCACGCCAGCGACGATCTGCTCGGCTGGCTGGACGATGGCGTCCCGATGGTCTGCGGCTTCGGCATGAGCGAAGCGGGCACGGTGTTCGGCATGTCGGTGAACTCCGATGTGATCCGCAGCAAGCTGGGCGCGGCTGGCATTGCAGCACCATCGGTGCAGACGCGCGTGGTCGATGACAACGGCAACGACTGCCCAGCACGCGTTCCCGGTGAACTGCTCTTGCGCGGCCCCAACCTCAGCCCTGGTTACTGGCGCGACCCGCAGGCCAGCGCCGACGTGCTCGATAGTGACGGATGGTTCCGTACCGGCGATATCGTGCAACGCGATGCCGACGGCTTCTTCTGGATCGTCGACCGCAAGAAGGACATGTTCATTTCCGGCGGCGAGAACGTGTATCCGGCAGAGATCGAAGCGGTGCTCGCCGATCACCCGAGCATCCGCGAGTGCGCCGTCGTCGGCATGGCCGATCAGCAATGGGGCGAAGTGGGCTATCTGGCGATCGTGCCGGCCGATGAGGTACCGGATCTGGAAGAAATCCGTAGCTATCTGATCGCACGGCTGGCCAAGTACAAGGTGCCCAAGCACCTGCGAGTGGTGGACGCATTGCCGCGCACCGCAACCGGCAAGTTGCAGAAGGCCCATTTGAAGGATGCCTTGGCCAATGAGAACTGATATGCCATCGCGCACCGCGAACGGCACAACGGGCAGCCTGGGGCTGCCCGTTGCTTGCCTACCGCATATTGTCCAACGCACTAAACCGCTACGTGCTCGACACCCGTTGAGTGTTCACGCAGATCGGCGTGAGTGACCAAGCGGCGCTCGCTGCCCAAGCCTTCTGCGATCACGCAGACTCGTCCAGCAACACGTCGTCTTCGCCGATACGATCATCTACCCAGACCGCACCCTGTTCGGCCATGAGGGCGAGCTGGTTTTCCAGCTCACGCATGAGCAAGCGCACGCCGGGCTTGTGGATTGCCGCGCCATCGCGATAGATCACCCCGCCTGCGCGCGCCTGTGAGGGCTGTTGCAGCTGGAAGGCACGCAACTCGCCGCGTGCGATGTCGCCGGCCACCATCATGCTCGGCATCACCGCAATGCTGTCGGTGCCCAGCAGAATTTCGCGAGTGAAACTGGCCGAGCTGGAACGCAGTTGGTCGCGCGTTGCCAGGCCATGCTCGCGCATGACCTGTGCCACGTCGCGTTCGACGTGTTGGCTCAGCGTCGGCAGTACCTGCCGGTACGCCGCCGCTTCGGCAATACGCATCGGGCCATTGGCAAACAGCGGGTGGTCGCTACGTGCCACCAGCGCAATCGGATCCTGGTACAGCACCTTGCGAATCAGCGCATCGTAGCGGGCCAGCGGATACAAGCGCCCGACCACCAGATCGATTTCGTTACCGGCCAGCTTGGGCAACAGCTCATCGGTGCGGCCGTGCAGCAAGCGCACCCGCAGCGTGGGTTCGGTGCGATACAACGCGGCCAGCACCGCCGGCAGCAAACCGCTGGCCGCCACCGGCAAGGCGCCGACGGTAATCGTGAGCGCATCGTCCTGCAGCAGCCCTTCGAAGGTGTCCTGCGCGCGCCGTAGCTGGCCCAGCACCACATGCGCAGTCTGTACCAGCACCTCGCCCATGGCGTTGGGGCGCACGCCACGCGAGTGCCGCTCGAACAAGGGCGCGCCGACGATCTCTTCGATCTCCTGCAAGGCACGCGTGAGCGCGGGCTGGGTGACATTCAAGACGCGTGAGGCGCGCAACAGGCTTTTCTGCCGGTCCAGCGCCTCGATGACACGTAGATGCCGGACCTTGATGCGGTGTTCGAAGAACACGGAAGACATGGTCATGGGGTGGGCCTTACGTTAGGAAGTCGGGTAACGCGGCGATGCGGCGCACAGCCGAGACGCGTAGCTCAGCGCGCATGGGGCACACGCCGCGTCTGCATGAAGTCTTCGAATGATTCACCGCGCATGATGGCGTAGACCTGCAGATTGGTCATGCGCACCACACGCGCGAATTTTTCGATGACGAAAAAGTTGGCGCCGTACTGCACCAGACCGAGCCAGTCGCGCGCACGGATCAGCGCCTTCTCCTGCTCGGTGAGTTCGGCTTCCTGCATCAGCACCTGCGCGTCCTGCAAAAAACGATCGCGCCACGGGGCGCGGATCATGTGCCAGAAGAACCGGTTGAGGTGCAGCGCGCGATTGTGGGTGCGCAGATCGAACAGGTACGTACCGTCGATCTGCTCCATGGTCTTCCGGATACGATTCGATCGCGCGGCGCACCGCCTGGCCAAGCCGATAGCAGCGACGCGCGGTCGGCAGCGGGTACTGCAGCGCGTTGATGGCGATCGGCACCACCGTACCAGGCCAGTCCGGCCCATGCCGCCACAGCAGCGGCAGCGGCGCCGCGCAGCCGTGGTCGATGGGTTTGTCCTGGAATACGGTCAGATCGAATTCGTCATTGACCAGGCATTCGGCGATATGCGTCTGCAACTGCACGTCGCCGCGAATCGGCGGCAAGTTGCGCAGCCCTGCGCCTTCGTCGGCAACCGGGAAGCGCTCGCCCACGCCCAACGCGAAGGTGGGGTACAGATAGAAGAAGAACGTCGTGCAATGGTCGTTGTAGAAGAACACCAGCACGTCGGCCTGTTGCTCGACCAGCCACGCGGCCACCGGCGTGTAGCCGTCGAACAGCGGCTTGCACACCGGATCCTGCTGCTTGCCCTTGTCGTAGGCCACCCCGATGGTGCGAACGTGCGAGGCCCCGATACCGCCGATGATGCTTGCCATGCTGCGCTCCTGCGACGCGGGCCGGCCGCTGATTGGGGCGGACGCGCATCAGTGTGTGAATCGGGTTCTGCAACGCAATGGATCTCAAAAAGGAGGATCAACGACTGCGGATCGTCAACACGGTATCTTTGTGATCCAAATTGCCATCAAGCGATCTCATCCGCAAGGTTTTTATACACGGTTAAGTGCGAGTTTTCTCTTTCGAAGGAACGTGCGCTGCGGTATGGCGCGAGAGAATGGAGCCAATGGCGAACAACCACCGATTGCAAGCAATCCAGCAGCTACGCAAATTGCTCCTGTGCGGCACCTTCGCCCCCGGCGAGCGCGTTACCGAAGCGGCATTGGCCGAGCGCCTGGGGATTTCGCGCACGCCGATCCGTCAGGCCCTACCGGCGTTATGCCAGGAAGGCTTGCTGGTGCAGGCCGGCAACCATGGTTACGCGGCGCGGCGTTTTAGCCAGCAGGAAAGCCTGGATGCGCTGGCCGTGCGCGCGCTGATAAAAGGCATGGCCGCGCGCACGGTTGCCGAACAGGGCGCCCCTGCAGCGTTGCTCGCGACGTTGCGCGCCTGTCTGGGCGAAGGCGACCGTATCCTGTCCAGCCGCGACCTCTGCACTGACGATGAGCGGCCCATGGCGCAATGAATGCCCGTTTTCATCGCGCCATTGTGGAGGCGGCGAACAAGCCGATCCTCACCGAAACCGTGGAAGGGTGCACGTTGGTGCCGTTCGTCAGCCCGATCAACGTGGTGTTCGGCCAACGCTCTGCCACGCTCAACTATGCCGATCTGTATGACGGACACAGGCAACATGGTGCGATCGTCTCGGCCATCGAACAACGCGATGGCGCACGCGCGGAATTGCTGTTTCGCGAACATGCCAACACGCAGCGGCACAGCATGGGACTGTGAGACACGCATGTCGCAGTGCTGCATTCGATCGCAGGGACAGCACCACCAGAGTGAGCGATAACGCCAGACGTACAACGCACGTCAATCCGCTCGGCGCATCGCATCCGCTCCATCCCATACGCCTGCACCAGTGCGCCGGCAAGATGGAACGCGTTAACGCCGCGCGTTACAGCGAATGCACAAACATCAGGTTGTAAGTGTTGCCCGCCACCGAGTTTTCGACATTGATGGGGAGATAGACATGAAATTGAGCAGGTTCTTTTCATTGAAGCCCCAGGACATCCCGGGCCCCGCATAGAACTGCCTGCGCTTGCTGTCCGGCACGCGCTCGCCATTGGTGCGGTTGTCCTTTAGCTGCTGCAGATAAAACCCGTTAATGCCGACGCGCAGTTGTTCGGTGACCTTGACCGAACTGGCGAAGTTGGCCCAGAGCGCATCACCGGCTTTGCCATTGCGAAACTGGAACCCGCGAATAGGCGGCACACCGCCAGCGCGGTTGCTACGGAAATTGTAGAGGTAATTCACCCGCCCGCTGATTTCCCAGCTGTCGGTGGGTTGCATGGTAAAGGCCCACTGCGGTGCGACCGACCAGAAACCGGTGCTCTGGTTGATGGCGATATCACGATCGAATTTGCCCACGGGCGCGAATGCGTCGATGGCAAATCGCTGGAAGAAGAACACCCACCCAACACGCATCACCGGCGGCATCTGCAGCGCAGGCCCGAACGAAATGTCCCCCATGCCGAAGCCATTGCTGCTCACTCGCACCGGGCTATCGGCAGCGAAGAAGGTGTCGTAATTGACCAGCGGCACGATGGCGTTGAAGCTCAAGGCACCGCCTTTCCATGTGTACGGTGTCACGTAGATGAGCTGGGTCAACACCACGCTGGTGCCAATCTTGGGATCGCGGAAGGCGGGCGAATTGTCGCCGTTCGCATTCTTGATCGCATCGAAACCGGCGTGCCGCAGGTATTCGATGACTGTCCATCCAGGTTTCATGGAGCTAAAGCCATCGAGGAAGCTGGTACCACCCAGGTTGATGCCCTGGGGGACCGCCGCAGTTTCCGGCACGGACTGCGCCCATGCCGCTGGCGATGCCGCGGCCAGCAAGGCGGCGATGATCAATGCAGGTTGACGACGCGACAGCGCACGCGGCAACACGGAACCACAACGAACAGACGAACGGACGCGCTCCACTAGGCGAATCTCCGTTACAAATGGATAGATGACTGCGATGCGACGCGAGGAGGGAGAAAGCGGTATTGCAAGACAGCGGCACGCGGCCTGCAGCCAGTCGCGCAGCGCGTCGTTGACGGCGGCAGGCGCTTCGACCGGCGTCATGTGCCCGCAGTCTTCGAAAATTGCCAGCTGCGCCTGCGAAATCTGCCGCGCCATGTCCTGATGCCGCGCCAACGGACTACACGCATCCTGTCGCCCGGCCTCCAGCAACGTGGGGCACGCAATCTGCGCGAGCACCGGCGTTGCATCGGGGCGCTCCAATAATGCGTTGCTCTGCCCGGCGCAGCTCTGCGCGCTCTGCCGCTGCACCATGGCCATCAAGCCATCCATCAGCACGGCATCGGCGGTGTGATCGGGATGTAGCATCGGCGGCAACCAGCGCTGCGCCAGCGCGTACATGCCCTGGGCGTGCGCCAGTCGTACCAGCGCCAGTCGCTCTTCGCGTTCGCCATCGCGGCGCGGCGCGATGCCTGTGTCGAGCAATGCCAGCCGCAGCACGCGTGTGGGCGCCTGCCGCATGATTTCCAGCGCGACCCGTCCGCCCATCGAATGCCCGGCCAGCGCAAATTGCGGCGGCGCGACGGCCAGCACATGCGTGGCCGTGTGCGTAATGCTGTCGAACCCGGCGAAATCCACCACCTGCACATCGGCCAGATCGCGCAGTGCGGCACGCTGCGGTTGCCCGATGGCGGCATCGCACAGCAAGCCGCACAACAGCAGCAATGCCGGCTTGGGCGAAGGGTGAGCGGACGAGATCATGGCGCGACTGTAGCCACGCCTGCCTCGTCCGTCGTATGGAATCTGCTGCCTTCGTTATAGCGCTAGATGCATATCAACACTTCGCTAACAGCTGCCGATGTGTTTACGGCATCTGGCGTGGTGCGATCACGCGCCGCCGGAGGCGCGCTTCCACAGCACATCGACCAGCGGCGGCAACTTGCCGGCCAGGCCAAGCACCGATCCGCGCAACAAGGTCAGGTGCATCTCGTCATTGGAAAACACCGTGTTGATCGCATCGAAGCCGTAGGCGGCAACGGTGTTCTCGCTACGCCGGATGCGCGCCCAGCGCTGCAGGCGATGCGGCGCAGCCCACTCCGCACGCTTGGCGATCGCCTCGCGCACGACCTGGCGCAGCGCGGCCACATCGCGCAGGCCGAGGTTGACGCCCTGCCCGGCCAGCGGATGCACCACGTGCGCCGCATCGCCCAAGGTCAGCACGCGGCCGCTCACATACTGCTGCACCAACTGCCGCTGCAGCGGGAAGGCGGTGCGCGCCGACACCACGCGCACCTCGCCCAGGCGCGCGGCGAAGGCCTGGGTCAACTCGCGCGAGAAATCCGCATCGTCCAGCGAAAGCACACGCTCGGCGTCGGCATCCGGCAAGGTCCAGACGATCGAACTGCGCCCATCGGCGAACGGCAGGAACGCCAGCGGCCCGGTCGTCAAGAAGCGCTGCCAGGCGGTGGCCTGATGCGGCTGTTCGGTTTCCACGAAGGCAACCACGCCGCGTTGCGCGTAGGGATGCCGCGAAACCGGCAGCCCGGCGAGTTCACGCAGGGTAGAGGCCGCGCCGTCAGCGGCAATGGCCATTGCCGCTTCCAGCCGGCTGCCATCGTCCAGGCGCAGGCGCACGCTATTGGCGTCCTGCTCCAGTTCGATCACGCGTGCTGGGCAATGCACCTCAATGCCGGCGGCATGCACGGCTGCCCACAAGCGGTCGACCAGCACGTCGTTTTCAATGATCCATCCCAGTTGCTCGCGCCCCAGCGTGTCGGCGTCGAAGCCCAGCTCGCCACCACCAGCGGCGTCCCAGACCCGCATGCGCCGGTACGGTTGCACGCGCGCGGTGCGCACCGCGTTCCATACGCCCAGGCTGTCGAGCAACGCAGCGTTATCGGCGGCGAAGGCATAGACGCGCAAATCGGGGCGATCTGCGCGCCAGCGCGCGGGTTCGCGCCCTTCGACCAGGGCAACACTCAAGCCGGCATCGGTCAGCGCCAGCGCGCAGGCGGCGCCGACCACCCCACCGCCAACAATCACAGCATCACGCGTACTGCGTCGGCTCATGCGACGCCCCGGCAGAGCTGCGGCACATCGCCACGGAAGCCCATCGCGCCGCCGACCAGCATCGATTGCAGCGGCGCCGCCTGTGAAGCCGCGAACAAACCGAGGCTGCGCAACGGTCGCAGCAAGGGTGCCGGGTTGCCGGTGAGCCGGGCCAGACCGCTGGAGAACCCGATGATGTGCTCGCGGTCCACGCGTCGCCGCGCCACATAGTCGGCCAGCAACGCGCCGGAACCGGCATCGCTGCGATCGTGTTCAATCAATTCGGCCAGCGTCAGCGCATCGCGCAGGCCGAGGTTGAAGCCTTGCGCGCCGATCGGATGCAACGTCTGCGCGGCATTGCCCAGCAGCACCACGCGCTCGGCGATGAGGTTGTTGGCCAGCACCTGCACCAGCGGGTAGGCACTGCGTTCGCCGGTGGCGATGAAACGCCCGGCGCGCCAGCCGGCGGCACGCTGCAGGCGGGCCAGCCAACCGGCATCATCGAGCGCGGCCACGGCTTCGGCCTCGGCGCGGGCCACGCAATGGATCCCACCGTAATGGCGGTCGCCACGGGGCAACAGGGCGGTTGGTCCATGTTCGCCAAACCGCTCCCAGGCCGTGCCATCGGGCGGTCGCGACGCACGTATGCGCGCCACGAACAGGGTTTGCAGGAAGTCGTGCGCGTCGGTGTCGATATGCAGCAGCTCGCGCACCGCGCTATTGCTGCCATCGGCCCCGACCACCAGTTTGGCGTGCACACGCTGCTCGCCAGACTCGGTAGCCAGGCGCACCGCGCGCAGGCCGTCCTGCACCGGTTCCACGCCGATGCATCGCGCAGGGCGATAGCGGTGCAGATGGGTCAATTCGTCCAGACGCGCCTGCAAGGCATCGCCGAAGTCGCGCGCCACCACCACCTGGCCGAAGGCGGTGCGGCCGTAATCGGCAGCGTCCAGTTGCACGCGGCCGAAGTCGCCGGCACGGCTGACATGGACGCGCCGGATCGGGCCGGGCGGGCTGCGCAGCTTGGCCATCACCCCGAGCACGCCGAGTGCATTCACGGTGGCCGCAGCAAAACTGAGGTTGCGTTGGTCGAACACCGCCGGCGGGGAGCCGGCCGGGGTGGCCTCCACCAGCCCGACATCCAGGCCGAGGCGGTCCAGCGCAATCGCAAGGCTGGAGCCGACCAGGCCGCCGCCAACGATCAGAACGTCATGGGGATGTGTCATTCCCACATGATAAGCCTTCGCCTCCTGCGCGTTGCCGCCGCAAGCAGGGACATCTTGCCGCGCCCGCTGTCGGCTGCGCCTTGCGCTGCTCACCGCATATCGCAGCGATCCATGCACTCCTTGCAAGCTCTAGAGCGTCTGACAAACCGTGGCGAGCAGCCGTCGGGGGCCCTGGATTGGCACGCGGGAAGCGCACTGTTACGAATGATAGATGCCGATTCAGAGCGCCGGCCGCGCGGTCTTAGAACTGCGCAGTCCTTTTGGTAGCTGCTGTTACCCAAGCCGCGGGCAACGCTGCTTCCACGCTACACTTCCAGACCTGTGATCCGGCCTCTTTCCGTATGACTCCTCGCTCGCACGACACCCTGATTTTGAGTCTGCTCGCCGTGCTGATGGCGGCAACGCGGATCAATCACTTCGTGCCGGTCCCGGATGCGTCCTGGGCGGTGTTCTTCATCGGCGGATTTCATCTGGCCGCGCGCACCAAGCTGGCGTTTCCGCTACTGATGCTGCTGGCCGTAGCAGTGGACTGGCTGGTGATCACCCGGCAAGGCATGAGCTTCTGGCAGCACTACTGCGTGTCGCCGGCGTATTGGTGCCTGATCCCGGCGTACTTCGCACTGTGGGCTGGCGGCGTGTGGCTGCGCCGGCGCTATCACGGCGCGCAGTGGAACACGCTGGCCCGGCTGGTGCCCGCACTGCTGATCGCAGTAGCGCTGTGCCAGCTGATCGCCCAGGGCAGCTTCTACTGGATCAGCGCCAGCGTGGCCGAACCGACCGTGGCCGGCTGGTTCAAGAACTACACCGACTGGCTGGGCCCGTACCTGCGCAGCGCCGCGCTCTACGTGGCTGCCGCTGCGGTGATCCAGGTGGCTGCCGAGCGACTGGCCGCACCGCATTGCCAGCCCCGCGCCGGCTAAGCCATGGGCAACCGACTCTCACGTATCTATACGCGGACCGGCGACGACGGCAGCACCGGCCTGGGCGACGGAAGCCGGACCGGCAAGGATGCATTGCGGGTCAATGCCTACGGCACCGTGGACGAGGCCAATTCGGCCATCGGCGTACTGCTGGCCGCTCCCGGCGTGCCGGAGCCGATCGCCGCACTGCTGACCACCGTGCAGCACCAGTTGTTCGACCTGGGCGGCGAGTTGTGCATCCCTGGACATGCGGCCATTGATGCTTCGGACATCGAGGCGCTGGAGCGCCAGTTGGATGCTTTCAATGACACCCTGCCCGCACTGAAGGAATTCATCCTGCCGGCCGGTGGCGAAGCCGCCGCGCGCTGCCATCTGGCTCGCACCATCGTGCGCCGGGCCGAGCGCGAGACCGTTGCGCTCTCGCGCCAGGAAGCGGTGCGCAGCGAGGCGATCGGTTACCTCAACCGCCTGTCGGACCTGCTGTTCGTACTGGCGCGTGTGCTGGCGCGTGCCGATGGTCAGCAGGAAGTCATGTGGCGGCACGACCGCCGACGCGGTTGAGCATGTGCCCGAGTCGGCGCAGAGGCTAAAGTTGCCCCATGTTGGTCTTTACCCACCCCGCCTGCCTCGGTCACGACGCCGGCCCTGAGCACCCGGAAAGCCCCGCCCGCCTGGAAGCGGTGGTCGGCGCCCTGCGCGCCGCATTCCCGGATCTGGGCTGGCGCGAAGCGCCGCTGGCCAAGCTGGGCGACCTGTGCCGCGTGCACGAGCGCGAGCAGGTGGATTCGGTGCTGGAAACCGCCTTCGATGGCTATCGCCAGCTGGACGTGGACACGCGCATGGTGCCGGCCTCGCGCGCAGCCGCCTTGCGCGCCGCAGGTGCCGGCATCGCCGCGGTGGATGCGGTGATGCAGGACCAGACCCGTACCGCCTTCTGCGCAGTGCGCCCGCCCGGTCACCACGCCACCGCGCAGGTGTCGATGGGATTCTGTCTGTTCAACAACATCGCGGTGGCCGCCGCCCATGCGCGCGACCTGCATGGGCTGGAGCGCATCACCATCGTGGATTTCGATGTCCATCACGGTAACGGCACCCAGGCAATCTTCGAGCGCGACCCCGCCGTGCAGTACCTGAGCACCCATCAGTCCGGGCTGTATCCGCATTCGGGCAGCGTATACGAGCGCGGCGTCGGCAATATCCACAACCTGCTGCTGCCCCCGGGCAGCGACGGGCTGCGCTTCCGCAATGTCTGGGAAGACGAAATGCTGCCGCTGGTCGATGCCTTCCGCCCGCAGCTGATCCTCATCTCCGCCGGCTTCGATGCGCATTTGCGCGATCCGCTGGCCGACCTGATGCTCGACGACGACGATTTCGCCTGGCTCACCGGGGCACTGCGCACCCTGGCCGACCGCCATGCGCGCGGCCGCGTGGTGTCGATGCTGGAAGGCGGCTACGACCTGCAGGCGCTGCGCGAAAGTAGCGTGGCGCACGTGGCAGCGCTGCGCTGAATCCCTGCTGGGGCGCCCGTCGCGCCACCGATTGCGATGAACCTCGCCCTCCCGACGCCGGCACTCTTCATTGCCCCTATGCGGGCTATGCGGCAAGCTAGTCGCCATTTTATTGGTTGAACCCCCGCGTGCGCCGAGCTCTCCGCCTGCTGCCCCTGCCTCTGAGCATCGCCATCTGCATCCCGGCCATGGCTGCCGACAAGCCGTTGAACTGGGGATTGTGCCCGGCTGTAGACCCGCTACCCGGCTTCGACGGCGCCCCCGCCGCGGACCCCAAGGCGGCCGAAATGCGTCAACAGTTGCCGACCGACATCGAAGGCGACCAGCTCTCCGGCACCAGCACCACTCCGCAATACCAGGGCAACGTGGCGCTCAAGCGCGGCGACCAGTTCCTGGGTGCGGACAACCTGCGCATGGACACCGAAACCGGCAATTACATTGCCGAAGGCAACGTCCGTTACCAGGACACCTCCTTCCGCATGGTTGCCGACCGCGCCGAAGGCAATCAGGACACCGACACCCACAAGGTCACCAACATCCAGTACCAGTTGGTGGAGCGCCGTGGCAATGGCGACGCCGAATCGGTGGACCTGCAGGGCCAGGTCGGGCAGATGCATCGATCCACGTACACCACTTGCGACCCCTCGCAGCCGATCTGGCGCGTTCGCGCGCCGGAGATCGACGTCGACAACGAAGAGGGCTTCGGCACCGCGCGTAACGCGGTATTGCAGATCGGCAAGGTGCCGGTGCTGTATTTCCCGTGGTTCAAGTTCCCGATCGACGACCGCCGCCAGACCGGCCTGCTGTTTCCACAGTTCGGTTTATCCGGCCGCAACGGCTTCGATTACCTACAGCCGATTTATCTGAACTTGGCCCCGAATTACGACGCCACGTTGCTACCGCGCTACATGAGCAAGCGTGGTTTCATGTTCGGCACCGAATTCCGTTACTTGTACGACGGCGGGCGCGGCGAAATTACCGGCAATTACCTGCCCAATGACAAGTTGCGCGACAAGGACCGTGGCAGCGTTTTCTACAGCGGCTACCACAACGTCAACACCTACTGGCAGGCGCGCAGCAGCATCTCCTGGGTTAGCGACACCCGCTACGTTGAAGACTTCACCAGCCGGATCAACGGCATGGGCTCGGCTTCCAGCCTGCAAAGCACCGTAGGCATCTACGGCACCGGCGAGACCTGGACCGCAGGCCTGATGGCCGACCGTTGGCAGCTCACCGACTACACGCTCGACGAGCAGGCCCTGCCCTATAACCGGCAGCCGCGCGCCTACTTCACCTGGGAAAAGCCGCTGGGCATTTTCGAGGCAGGTTTGTACGCGGAGGCGGTGCACTTCACCCACGACGATTCGTACCAGGTGAATTTCATTCAGAACGCCGACAACAATAATAGAAACGGCGACGAGTACGTCCGTACCAACATCCGCAACAAGCAATACGGAAGCGGCTCGCGCCTGGACGTCAAACCGTATATTTCGATGCCGCTGTCTGGTGCAGCTTGGTTTGTGACACCGACTGTGGCATGGCGCTATACCGCGTACCAGCTGGATTCCACGCTGGCCAAAACCGCGCCGTTGACCGGTGATCGTTCGCCCACGCGCAGCCTGCCGATCGCCTCGCTGGACGCCGGCTTGTATTTCGATCGCGAAACCTCGCTGTTCGGCACCAACTATCTCAATACGTTGGAGCCGCGCATGTACTACCTGTACGTGCCGTACCGCGACCAGGACGATCTGCCGGTGTTCGACACCCGCCCGTTCACCTTCAGCTACGGGCAGCTGTTCCGCGACACCCGCTACACCGGCGCCGATCGCCAGAACGATGCCAACCAGCTGACCCTGGCGGTGACCTCGCGCTGGCTGCGCCAGGACGATGGCCGCGAAAAGCTCTCGCTCAGTGCGGGCCAAATCCTGTACTTCAGCGATTCGCTGGTCACCATCAACAACAGCAATAACTCGGCAGCCGGCAGCGAGCAGACCGTCGACCAGGGCAAGTCCGCCTGGGTGGCTGACGCCAACTACATGGTCAACGACCGCTGGTCGATGGGCGCCACCTACCAGTGGAACCCGAACTCGCGCAAGGAAGATCTGGCCAGCCTGCGCACGCGCTACCTGCTGAACAACGACGGCATCATCAACCTGGCGTATCGCTATCGTCGCAACCTCATCGACAACAGCGACCAGCTAAAGCAGGCCGACTTCTCCTTCCTGTACCCGATCAGCCCCAGCTGGAGCGCGGTCGGTCGTTACTACTACTCGTTACTGGACCGCAAGCCGCTGGAAATCATTGGTGGCGTGCAGTGGGACAGTTGCTGCCTGGCGGTACGCGGGCTGGTGCGCCGGTTTGTGCGTAACCGCGATGGCGAGATGGACAACTCCATCCAGTTAGAGTTCGTGCTGAAGGGCTTGAGCTCGTTCGGGCAGAACACGGACCGCACTTTGCGCCGTGCTATTCTCGGCTATTACCGCGACGACCTGTACCTGGTCCCGCCCAGCAACACCACGACTAATCCGGACGATTACGATCCGAACTTGATTCCATGACCAAGCCTTTCTCTGTTGTTCTTGCCTCGCTGCTGGCTATTACCAGCACGGTTTCGCCGTTGGCCTCGGCACAGCAATCCCAGCCGCTGGATCGCATTGCTGCCATTGTCGACGAAGACGTTGTGCTGCAGAGCGAGCTTGATCGCGCGGTGCGCAACGTCAAGTCGCAGTACGCCGGTCGCGAAAACCAGCTGCCGCCAGACGATGTCTTGCAACGTCAGGTGCTTGAGCGCCTAGTACTGGTCAAGTTGCAGGTTGGCCGTGCCGATGGCAGCGGCATCCGCGTCAGCGACGAGGAGCTCAATCGCGCAATCGCCAGCATCGCCCAGCAGAATGGCACGACCGTGGATGGCTTGCGCCAGAAGCTGGCCGCCGACGGCATGGGCTACGCGGATTTCCGCGCTTCGGTGCGCGACGAAATCATCGTGCAGCGCCTGCGCCAGAGCTTTGCGCAGAGCCGTATCAGCGTGAGCGAAGGCGAAGTGGATACCGCGTTGGCCCAACAGGCCGCCACCGGTAGCCAGTACCACCTGGCACACATTCTGATCGGCTTGCCGGAAGGCGCGACCGCCGAGCAGATCGCCACGGGCCAGAAGAAGGTCGATGGTGTCAAAGCCTTGATCGACAAGGGCGAGCTGGACTTCCCGGCGGCTGCGGTGCGTTATTCGGACAGCCCGAATGCGCTGGAAGGCGGCGATCTGGGTTGGCGCAGCCTGGATGAAATTCCCAATGCATTCGCCCAACTGATTCGCGACATGAAGCCAGGCCAGGTGGCCGGACCGCTGCGCGGCCCGAGCGGCTTCCAGTTGCTCAAGCTGGTGGAAATGCGCGACGCCAATGCCGGCGGCGAAAAGAAGATGGTCACCGAGTACAACGCACGCCACATCCTGGTGCGGGTCGGCGACAACCAGACCGAGGCGCAGGCCAAGGCCAAGATCGATACGATCCGTGCGCGCATCGTCGGCGGCGCCGATTTCCAGGCAACGGCCAAAGAATCCTCCGAGGACACCAATAGCCGCGGCCAGGGTGGCGATCTGGGCTGGTTCCCGGCAGACGCATTCGGCCCGGACTTTGGCAAGCAGGTCGAAGGCTTGGCAGATGGCGCGGTATCTGAGCCGTTCCGTACTCAGGCGGGCTGGCACATCGTGCAGCGCGTTGGCAGCCGCCAGACCGACGTCAGTGCAGAAAACCAGCGTGCGCAGGTCCGTGAAACGATCGGTCGCCGCAAGCTGGAAGAAGAGTACAACCGCTATCTGCAGGAGCTGCGTGGCGAAGCGTATGTGAGCTACCGCACCGGCGACCGCGCCGATGACAATGCCACTGCCGCTCCGGCCAAGTCGGCAGATCCTGCAGCGCCCACGCCGCCGGCAAAGCCGACGCGCTGAGGCCGGGCGCGGCAGATAGCATGATGGTCCCGTCGCTCGCGCTGGTGCCAGGCGAGCCGGCCGGAATCGGGCCGGAGCTCTGCGTCCGGCTCGCCCAGCGGCCGCGCTCGGATGCGCATCTGATTGCCTACGCCGACCCAGATACCCTGCACAGCGCCGCAAAGGCGCTGTCATTGTCTATACGCCTGCTCGATCCCGACCAACCGGCGCGGGCGCCTGGCGACCTGCCACTGCATCCCATTCGCCAAGCCGTGGCGACACGGCTTGGCACCCCAAACCCGGCCAACGCGGCGGCAGTGATTGCCGGCCTGCGCGGGGCTGCGGGCGACTGCCTCGCCGGCCGCCTGCACGGCATCGTGACCGGCCCGGTGCACAAGGCAGTGATCAACGCGGGCGGCATTCCCTACACCGGCACCACCGAACTGCTGGCCGAACAAGCCGGCTGCCCGGTGGTGATGATGCTGGCCAACAGCATCGTGCGCGTCGCACTGGTCACGACCCATCTGCCACTACGTGCCGTCGCCGATGCAATCACCTCCGAAGCCCTGTTGCAGTGCCTGCGCATCACCCATGCAGCGATGCAGCGTGACTTCGGTCTGGAGCATCCGCGTATCGCCGTGCTCGGCCTCAACCCGCATGCCGGCGAAGACGGCCATCTGGGCCGCGAGGAGCTGGATATCGTGATTCCGGTACTCGAGCAGCTGCGCGGCGACGGCATGCAGTTGATCGGCCCGCTACCGGCCGACACCGCGTTTTTGCCGCAAAAGCTCAGCAGGTGCGATGCAGTGGTGGCGATGTATCACGATCAGGGTCTGCCGGTGCTCAAGTACAGTGGCTTCGAGCAGGCAGTGAACATCACCCTGGGCCTGCCCTACCCGCGCGTGTCGGTGGATCATGGCACCGCACTGGAACTGGCCGGCCGCGGAATCGCAAACCCCTCCAGCCTGATGGCGGCCACCGAGCTATGCGCGCGATTGGCTGCACGCCGCTAGGCCAGGTCCGCTTGCATGCCTGCTGCGGGCATGCTGCATCGTGCATGCCGCCTGTCCGCCAGCCCTGGAGCGACGAACAAAGCGACTGCACGACCGCCAGTTGGCCGCGGCCGCTGCTCAGCGCGGCATGTAGCACGCCTACTTTGCGGTTCTGAGCGCGCCGCCCTTACCCGCCTGACGACTGCTCGCTACGTTCTGGTAGCCGCTCTTAGTCCGCGCAAACACGCCGCGTGCAGGCGCCGCCTCCGTTAAACTGCGCAGATGAATTCTTCTTTCAGCGCACCGGCCAAGAAGTCGCTTGGCCAGCACTTTCTTGCCGACCGGTATTACATCGACCGCATCGTGCAGGCGGTGGACCCGCGCGCCGGCCAGCATCTGGTCGAGATCGGCCCGGGCCAGGGCGCCATCACCTTTCCGCTGCTGCGCAAGCATGGCGCATTGACCGTCATCGAATTCGATCGCGACCTGATCGCACCGTTGACCGAAGCCGCCGCACCAATCGGTGCATTGAGCATCATCCACCGCGATGTGCTCAGCGTGGATTTCACCGCGTTGGCCGACGGCACGCCGATCCGCCTGGTCGGCAACCTGCCCTACAACATCTCCTCGCCAATCCTGTTCCATGCGCTGGACCATGCCGCCGCCGTGGCCGACATGCATTTCATGCTGCAAAAGGAAGTCGTCGACCGCATGGCCGCCGGTCCCGGCAGCAAGGTGTATGGGCGGCTGAGCGTGATGCTGCAGGCGTATTGCGAGGTGACTGCGTTGTTTGTGGTGCCGCCAGGTGCATTCCGGCCGCCGCCGAAAGTGGATTCAGCAGTGGTGCGGCTGGTGCCACGCGACCCGGCCACGGTGCAGATCAACGACCGTCGCCGCTTCGCCGATGTGGTGCGCGCCGGGTTCGGGCAGCGTCGCAAAACCTTGCGCAACGCCTTGTCCACCGTCTGCGAGCCGGCCCACTTTGAAGCGGCACAGGTGCGCCCGGACGCACGCGCCGAACAACTCGAGGTCGCCGATTTCATCCGGCTGGCCAATGTCGAGCTGGCTTGAGCGCCGCTCCCACACTGTTTTATTTAGACTTTCGCCATGCACGATGATCCGCGCTACCGGGTCGAGGTCGAGGTATCGCCCCGCTTCCTCGCCCATCAATCCACCCCGGACGAGGGCCGCTATGCCTTCGCCTACAGCATCCGCATCCAGAATGCGGGCGCGGTGCCTGCGCGGCTGATCGCGCGCCATTGGCAGATTACCGATGGCAATGGACGCACTCAGCAGGTGGATGGCGAAGGCGTGGTCGGCGAACAGCCCTGGCTGCGCCCGGGCGAAGCCTTCCATTACACCTCCGGCGTGCTGCTGGAGACCGAGCAGGGACAGATGCAAGGCCACTACGACATGGTGGCCGACGATGGCACCGAATTTATCGCCCCGATCGCCGCCTTTGTGCTGAGCGTACCCAGGACGCTGCACTGATGGATGCTGGACTGAGGGAGCGCGCGCAATGAGCGTCTGGGCAATCGGCGACCTGCAAGGGTGCTACGACATCACCCAGCGTTTGCTGGAAAAAATCAATTTCGACCCCGCGCAGGACACGCTGTGGTTCTGCGGCGACCTGGTCAACCGCGGCGGGCAATCGCTGGAGACGCTGCGCCTGGTGCATTCGTTGCGCGCACATAGCGTGGTGGTGCTGGGCAATCACGATCTGTCGCTGCTGGCGATCGGCGCGCGTTCGGAAGAAGAGCAGCGCAAGGTCAACCCGGATCTGCTGCGCATCGTGCTTGCCGAGGATCGCGACGCACTGCTCGATTGGCTACGCATGCAGAAGCTGGCGCACGTAGACCGCGAACTGGGCTGGATGATGATCCATGCCGGGCTGGCGCCGAAGTGGACCACGCAACTTGCCGAGAAATACGCACGCGAGGTCGAACAGCAACTGCAGGGCGGCGGCTATCGCAAGCTGCTGCGCAATATGTACGGCGATCAGCCGGGCTGGTCACCGGGCCTCAGCGGTTACGACCGCAGCCGCGCGATCATCAATCTGTTCACGCGCATGCGCTACTGCACCCCGCGTGGGCGCATCGCCACCGACGACAAAGGCACGCCGGGAACACAGGCCCAGGGCCTGTATCCGTGGTTCGAGGTGCCGGGGCGGGTCGAGCGCGATCTGAAGATCGTCTGCGGGCATTGGTCTGCGCTGGGCCTGACGATCACTCAGGGTGTGCATGCGATCGATACCGGTGCGGTCTGGGGCGGCAAGCTCACTGCCTTGCAGCTGGATACCGAGCAATTGCGCGTGGTGCAGGTACCCGGACGTGAAGTGACCGGGCCGGCACCGGTCGCACGCGCACCGCGGCGTCCACGTGAGCGCCAGGGGCGTCAGCGTTCGCGCGGTAACCGGGGCGGAAATGCCCCGAACGCTGCGACGGCCCCCAAGCCGCCAGTCGATACGCCGCAGGAATAATTGGTCGCCCCTGAAAAACCCCAACCACCCAACGACCGCAAGGCCTTGATGTCTGCACCGGCGTGCTAAAACTACCAGTGTTCGCTACGCTGAAGGCTGGTTTCTTGCAATTTCCGCCCATGCGTACACG
>NZ_JSBW02000095.1 GCF_000772705.2 Xanthomonas vasicola | reverse complement strand
GCTTCCCCGCCTGCATGGCATGCGCGGCGTTGATGGTGTGCGCCAGCAACTCTTCCATCCCCGCTTCGCCAAGCCGCTGCCGCCAACGCGTCAGCGAGCTGGCATCGCACGGCAAGCGCGTCTGGAACACGACCTCGCCAGTGAAAAACTGCCAGTACGGATTTTCCAGCCAACGCTCGCACACCGCTTCATCGGACAGGTCGTAGGCGTGCTTGAGGTAGAGCAAACCAGCGATCAGCCGCACCGGCAATGCCGGCCGACCGCCACCGGCCGGGGTGGCCGGCAAGCGCGATGAAAGTGCTTGCTCCAACGCCGTCCACGGCATCCGTTGGCTCAGCTGCGCCAGCGGATGCTGCAGATCGATCTGATTCTCCAGACGCGAACGGAACAACTCGTCGGCGGGTCTGTCTTCGGCAGCAGGACGGCGTGTACGCATGGGCGGAAATTGCAAGAAACCAGCCTTCAGCGTAGCGAACACTGGTAGTTTTAGCACGCCGGTGCAGACATCAAGGCCTTGCGGTCGTTGGGTGGTTGGGGTTTTTCAGGGGCGACTAGCCAGCGTGTGGCCTCGTCCTGAACCTGCTCGATGGTGTCGAACAACGTTGTGGCCAGCCAGGCATAGCGGACGGTACGGTTGTAGCGCTCGACGTAAGCATTCTGCTGTGGTTTGCCCGGCTGGATGTGGTCGATCCGAATGCCGCGCTGCTGTGCCCAGGCTAGCAGCGCGCCACTGATGTACTCCGGGCCGTTGTCACAGCGAATCACGCGCGGCTTGCCGCGCCACTCGATGATCTGATCCAACGAGCGGATCACCCGGGCCGATGGCAACGACAGGTCGACCTCGATCCCCAGACCCTCGCGATTGAAGTCGTCGAGCACGTTAAACAACCGGAAGCTGCGACCATCGGCCAACTGGTCGTGCATGAAGTCCATCGACCAGAACTGGTTGATCGTCTCCGGCACCGCCAACGGCTCTGGCCGCTCGCGCACCAGCCGCCTCTTCGGCTT
>NZ_JSBW02000094.1 GCF_000772705.2 Xanthomonas vasicola | reverse complement strand
TGTACGCATGGGCGGAAATTGCAAGAAACCAGCCTTCAGCGTAGCGAACACTGGTAGTTTTAGCACGCCGGTGCAGACATCAAGGCCTTGCGGTCGTTGGGTGGTTGGGGTTTTTCAGGGGCGACTATTGAGTTGATCGTGTTGTTTAAGTGCAGAAAGCGGAACGTGCTTCTATTTACGACTCGCAAGCTATAACACAGCGAGCTCAAGCGGAGCAACCGGCCTAACCAAATCCTGTCTAATTCGACGAGACAGAACGGCGGTGGGAGTGTGAAGAAAAGGTTAAAGTAATCTCGGCTCAAGAAGGCTGCGCGGCCCGTATAGTCGCGTCTGCTCACATTTTTTAGCCCTTCACGCCAAGGCTGGGTATCCTTTGCAGATGCTTAAAGTCGCGTTTGCTCTTTCCTTGCTGTGCACCCTGTTCGTTCCGCTGCAAGCGGTTGCTCGGGCAACCATCGACAAGATCGAAATCAAGGGGTTGGACAACGGCGACGACGCCGAGATGATCGAGAACATCCAGGTCTCTTTGTCTCTCTATGAGGCCGTCGGCAAGGAGCAAGGCGAGTCGCGTCTGGAGTATCTGCTGGCACAAGCCGAGCGGCAGACGCGTGAGGCGCTGGAGCCGTTTGGCTATTACTCGCCGACCATCACGCTGGCTGCGCCACGTGCAGGCGACAAGGTGACCGTGGTGATCACGGTGGATCGTGGCGAGCCGGTGCGGGTGCGCACCTCGCATATCTCGATCTCCGGCTGGGCCGAGCAGGACCGCTACCTGGGCCAGGACCTCAAGCAGTTCGAGCCGCGCGAGGGGCAGGTCTTCAGCCATCCGCAATACGAAGCCAGCAAGGTGCGCATCACCCGGCGCCTGGCCGAGCGTGGCTACTTCGATGCCGACTTCACCCAGCGCCGCGTTGCGATCACGCGTGCCGAGCATGCGGCCGACATCGATCTGAACTGGGACAGCGGCCGCCGCTACGACATGGGCAAGGTGCGCTTCGACTACGACTACTTCCGCGACGGCCTGTTCGATCCGCTGGTGTACTGGGAGGAGGGCAGCTACTACCACGAAGGCAAGCTGGATCGGCTGCGCGAGTCGCTGACCAAGCTGGATTACTTCAGCACCATCGATATCCAGCCCAAGCCCGAAGAGGCCGACGACCAGGGCCGCGTGCCGGTGGACGTCAAACTTACCCGCGCCAAGCGCACCGTGTACACCTCCGGCTTGAGCTACGGCAGCGAGAGCGGCGCCGGTGTGCGCGGTGGCGTGGAGCGGCGTTACGTGAACTCGCGCGGCCACAAGATGGACACGCAGCTGGACTACGCGCAGAACCGCAAGAGCCTGACCACCAGCTACCGCGTGCCGGCGTTCCGTTGGCTGGATGGCTGGTACACCGCCTCGGCGCGGCTGTACGACGAGCAGACCGATTACATCGACCTGCGCAACGTCAAACTCACCGGCAGCCGCAGCGGCCAGATCAACGAGCGCTGGAGCGCGATTGCCTCGATCAACGCCTTGCGCGAGCGGTGGCGTTTCAGCAGCGGCGACGATTTCGAAGGCGCGGTGTACGAAACCTCCACGCTGATCTATCCGCAGCTGCAGGCCAACTACATCAACGTCGACGACCGGCTGTTTCCGCGCAGCGGCGTGTCGGGCCAGATGTTCATTCGCGGCGGTGCCGAGGGTGCCGGCTCGGATACCAACTTCGGGCAGGTATACGGCCAGCTACGCTGGTTTCTGGGCGCTGGCGACAACAGCCGTTTGATCCTGCGCGGCGAAGGCGGCACCACCTGGACCAGCGATCTGGTCGCGATGCCGCCAAGCCTGCGCTTCTTCGCTGGTGGCGCGAACAGCATTCGGGGTTATGCGTTTCGCGAAGTCGGCCCGCGTACGCCCAAGCCCGACGAATTCGCGCTCGGCGCCAAGAACGTGGTCACCGCCAGTGCCGAGTACGAGCATTACCTCAAGGGCGGCCCCTGGGGCGGCGCGGTATTCGTCGACAGCGGTAGCGCGTTCGATGACCGGCCAGACTGGCACACGGGTGTCGGCTTCGGCCTGCGTTGGCGCTCGCCGGTGGGCCCGGTGCGGGTGGATATCGCGCATGGCTTGAACGACCCCGACTCGCAGTTTCAGCTCTATATCGATATCGGGGCCAACCTGTGAGCACACCCACGCCGCCAGCCGCACCGCCCCGCGCGCGCTTCTATCGCCGCCGCCGGTTCTGGGTGGGCTCAGGCCTGACCGTGCTCGGGCTGGTGCTGCTGGCCTTAATCACGATCTATTGGCTGCTGCAGACCGTGGCCGGCCGCGATGTGTTGCTGGCGCAGGTGGTTGCGCGCCTGCCGGTGGGCGCCACCTTTACCTACGGCAAGGTCGAAGGCCCGGTAGCTGGCCCGCTGACCCTGCGCGATGTGGATTTCCATTATCAGGACATCCACTTCACTGCCGAGCGCGTGTATCTGGAGCCGTATCTGCGCCCGCTGCTTGGGCGCAAGCTGCAGCTGGACGCGGTGCAGGTCAGCAATGCCACCTTGAATCTGGGCAAGAGCGACGAACCATTCACCCTGCCCAGCTGGCCCGAGTCGCTACCGCAAATCAACGTGCCGCTGGCGATCCAGGCCGACAAGATCGATGTGCAGAACCTGCGCGTCACTCAGCTGCAGCAGCCGATGATCGTGCTGCACAAGGTGCAGGGCGGGATCGATGTCGCCACCGGCGAGCTGCGCATGCGCGATCTGGTCATCGACACCGACAGGGGCGACTTCCGTCTGCACGGCGATTACGTGCCCAACGACGACTACCGCGCCGACCTCACCGCCACTGCGGTGCTACCGGCCGCACGCGGGCGGACCCCGGCCAGCCTCGGGCTGGTGGCACGCGGTGATCTGGACAAGATGGAAGTGGCCATTGCCGGCCGCGCGCCCGCACCGCTGCAGGCCAGCCTGGTGTTTACCGGTCGCGATGATCCGACCTGGGCGTTCAAGGCCGTGACCGAGGCGCTGGATACCTCGCTGCTGATTCCGGCCGCTCAGGGGCAACCCAATCCGCCGGCCACGCCGATCGCCCTGAACCTGCAGGCCTCCGGCAAGGGCGGCAACGCCGATCTGCACGGCAGCGTCAAGCAGGGTGAGTTGAACGCCACGCTGCAGCCGTCGCATATCGCCCTGGCCGACCAGGTACTCACAGTCGAACCGTTGGTGATCGACACCTTCGAAGGCCGCACGCAATTGCGTGGCACCGCCGATTTGCGCGATCCCCAGAATCCGAGTTTCCGGTTTGCGGTCAATGCCAGCGGCTTGCGTTTCACGCCGGCGGCGGACCCCGCCACACCCGAGGCGCCGCTGGTGCCGGTGGAGTTGAAGGACGCACGTTTGGGCGTGGCCGGCACCTTGAAGGCATGGGCCGCGATTGGCCGCGCCACGGTCGAGCGCGATGGTCAGCAGGCCGAACTGGTGTTCGACAGCCGCGGCAATGACCAACGTGCGCAACTCAAGCAGGTGCAGGCGAAAACGCCGGGCGGCGCGCTGGATCTCACCGGCGAAGTGGTCTGGGCGCCGGAGCTGCAATGGGATGTCAACGCGCAGTTGGCCAAGTTCGACCCGGGCTATTTCGTGCCGGGCTGGAACGGCAATCTGTCCGGCAAGATCGCATCCAAGGGCCGCCAATTGCCGGCACCTGCGGGCGGCGTCTCGCCAGGCTTCGAAGCCACCGCAGACATCCCCAGCCTGACCGGGCAGCTGCGTCAACGCGCGCTGTCGGCCAATGGCAAATTCGCGTTGCGCGGCGAACAGGCCGAAGGCGAACTGCAACTGGCGCTGGGCAATAGCCGCATCAACGCCAAGGGCAAGGTGGGCGACCAACTCGATATCGCCGCGCAGCTGCAGCCGTTGCAACTGGAAGATGTGCTGCCTGGCGCCACCGGCGTACTACGTGGGCAACTGCAGGTCAGCGGCAAGCGCGACGCACCCGACATCACCGCCGACATCACCGGTAATGGCCTGCGCTGGAACACCTATAGCGCGCAGAGCATCAGCCTGCGTGGCCGGCTGCCGTGGCGCGGCAGCGATGGGCAACTGGCATTGCAAGGCACCGCCATCGAAGCCGGCGCGGTGCTGGACAGCGTGCGCGTGCAGGCGCGCGGCGCGGTGGAAGCCTTGCGGCTGGATGCCGACATCGGCAACAGCATGGCCAGCGTTGCCTTGCAGGGCGATGTACGGCGCAACGGCGAGCGCTGGCAGGGCCAGGTCGCCACCTTGCGGATTGCGCCTTCCAAGGGCGATGCCTGGGCGTTGCGTCAGCCGGCGCAGTTCAGCACCGACGGCGCGGCCTTCACCTTGTCGGACACCTGCCTGGGCGCAGCCACCGGTGGCGCACTCTGCGCCAGCGCCAACTGGCCGCGCGAGGGCATGGTGGTGCACGGGGATGCACTGCCGCTGTCGCTGGTGCAGCCGTGGCTGCCCAAGCAGGAAGGCCGGCAAATTTATCTGCGTGGCGAACTCTCGTTGGACGGCAGCTTCAAACCACGCGGCAACGCCTGGGAAGGCAGCCTGCGCATCGCCTCGCCCGAGGGCGGCATTCGTCTGGGCGAAACCCGCTACGCGGCAGTGGCCGGTAATCCCAATCGCGGCGAGTTGCTGCGCTACGACCAGTTCAGCATGCAGGCCGATTTCACCCCGCAGCAGATCCAGGGCAAGCTCGGTATCGGCTTCCAGGGTGCCGGCTTTGTCGATGCCAAGTTCAACACCGGCTGGGATGCGTACGCACCGCTCAACGGCGAGCTGTATCTCAATATGTCGCGGCTGTACTGGCTCGAATTGGTAATTGCCGATGTGGTGCAGCCCAAGGGGCTGGTCGAAGGCCACGTGAGCTTGCGCGGTACCCGCGACAAACCGCTGCTGGGCGGCGATGCCACCTTGAGTAACTTTACCGCCGAATATCCGTCGATGGGTTTGACGCTGAGCGAAGGCAAGGGCCGCTTCGATGCCTTGCCGGATGGCTCGGCCAAGATCACCGCGTCGGCCAAGTCCGGTCCCGGAACGCTCACGGTCGATGGCGGGTTGTCGTGGTTCGGTACCAGCACGCCGCTGCTGCTCAATATCCGCGGCGACAACGTGCTGGCCTACAACACCAGCGAGCTGCGCATCATCGCCAACCCAGATATGCAGTTCGGCATTACCGATAACACCATGCATCTGCGTGGCAAGGTCACCGTGCCCGAAGCGGACATCGACCTGGAACGCCTGGACCGCGGCACCTCGGTGTCTGAAGACGTGGTGGTGCTGGACCCTGTAGATCCGGAACAAACCCCGGCATCGCCACTGGATATGGACCTGGCCATTGTGCTCGGCGACAAGGTCAACATGACCGGCTTCGGTCTCAAGGGCGGGCTGAGCGGGCAGATGCAGATTCGCGCACGCCCGGGCCGCGAAATGACCGCCAACGGCGGGCTGGATGTGCGTGGCCGCTACAAGGCCTATGGCCAGGATTTGACCATCAGCCGCGGCCAGCTGACCTGGAACAACAATATTGTGTCCGACCCGCGCGTGAGCCTGCGCGCCGAACGCAAGATCGGCGATGTCACCGCCGGCATCGACGTCAGCGGCCGCGCCGAATCGCCGCGCGCCGATGTATGGTCGGAACCGGCAATGTCGCAATCCGAAGCGCTGTCGTACCTGGTCCTCGGCCGCGGCCTGTCCACGGCCAGCAGCGACGAAACCCAACAGGTCAGCGCCGCCTCGGCGGCACTGTCGGCAGGCAGCAGCCTGATCGCCTCGCAGATCGGCGCCAAGCTCGGCCTGGACGAAGCCGGCGTCAGTCAATCCAGCACGCTTGGCTCGGTGGTCGGTTTCGGCAAATATCTCTCGCCCAAACTTTACGTCGGCTACGGCGTGTCGATGATCGGCGGCGGCTCGGTCCTGACGCTCAAATACCTGCTCAGCCGCGGCTTCGATATTGAAGCCGAATCCAGCACCGTCGAGACCAAGGGGTCGGTGAATTGGCGGCGGGAGAAGTAGCGCGCGACATTTGCTGGCAGAAACTACTGGTCAATCTTTGACGTCTGCCGCATGTAGCGTGCAGCTCTTGTTGCATGCAGACAGGGCTGCGCCGCTTGCATCTGCGTCTACCTCCCGAGTGGTAGCGAAAGATGACTTTATTTGTGCTCGTTCCTCATCGACCTGCCAGTCGATGTGCACAATGATTTTTCAGGTATCCAGGCGGGCAAGCAACGGATGAGAGCTGGGCAAAAAGGAAATGGCGTAGAAGGGTTGTGGGCTATCGGTCGGCTACATTGTCTTTTTTTCGGTGTTCTTCCTGATGCTCCAGTGGTTGGAAGTGGAGTCGGCATTGACCAAAGGAGTAAAGCTGTTTTGCTTCTCGGAAGTGGTGCTGCTGGTGGCATTCGCAATCGATTACTCGAAAATGTGTAGGCGTTAGGTGCAAGCTTTGCTGAAGTAAGTTCTCATGGCGTAATAGCTTTTAGCTTTACCTGCGCTGGGCATCGGCATCAATGCGGCGTTGGACGGTTCATGCCGGTGAAAAACGCGCCATTACGCACTCTTTATGCCCACCCCCGGCGCGCGAATAGCCCCTTTATGCCGGCCAGGCCTACCTTGGCACTCCCGCACTGTGGTGCGTTGAGCCGAACACGATGTGTATCCTGATTTTGCGAGGTCCTCAGGCCGATCCGGCGCCGTTGCTGCCGATGCAGTTGCCTGAGTGTGCCGGGCGTGCGTTGCGCACGTTGGCGTGTGCCGATGTGGATAGCTTGATTGCCGAGTTGCATGCGGCCGGTGGCGATGCCGAGGTGGAGCTGGTGTTGCTGGATTCGGGCGATCTGCCCTTGTCCGAACGTCGCTGCGCGCGGGCCTTGCGTGCCGCCGTGGATGCGTTGCCTACGCCGTATATCGAACTGCATACCGATGCCGATCAGGAGCTGGAGCCGTGGCTGCATCCGCAGCATGCGCCGTTGGCGGTGGTGATCACGCCGCACGATGCGCCGCGTGCATATGCGATGTCGCTCGGCATTGCCGCGCGGTGTCTGCCGTCGATGCGCGCGCCGTTGCGCGTTGCTGCCTGAGGAGGACGCCATGTCGATCATGATCATGCGTGGGCCGGAGGCGGCGATGCCGCTGGTGCGTGGGCCACAGCCGTTGCCTCGCGCTGTCATCCGTCAATTGGTGGCCTGTGCCGGGGATGCGGGCAAGACGGTGGCATTGCGTGCCTGTGGCTCGGAGCAGGACCTGTTGGATGCGCTACGTGTGGCCGGTCAGGCGCGGATGGAGATCGCGCTGATCGATCCGGGCAGTTGCGTGGACAGCGCGCGGTTGCATCGCGTGCTGAGCGATTTGCCTTATCCGTATGTCGAAACGCATGACGATAGCGTGGACCGCCCGGAACGCTGCCTGCCGCATGGTCTGGGGCACTGCATCGCCACGGTGCATGGCTACTGCGCGCAGAGCTATCTGCTAGGGCTGGAGATTGCGCTGGAACATCTGGGCTGCACGGAGATCCAGGGCGATGTCCACGTCGGGACCTGAGCGGCGCCAGCTGCATTACTTCGCCGATTACGAAGGCTATTGCGACGGTCGGCCGGTGCTGTGGGGACAGCTGGCGCATAGCGTGGACGTACCAGCCGATGGCGAGCTGGATGCAGCCGGTTTGGTATGCGCGCTGCGCCGACGTGCGGCCGAGGCGCATGGATTGGAAGCAGGGCAAATTCGCCTATGCCAGGTCACGCGGCTCTAGCTGCGAGCTTGGAGCAGCGAACAACACGAGTACGCAACCACTAAGCGGGTGCGGCCGCTGCTCGGTGCGGCGTGCACCAGTTGTGCGCTGCGGTTGCTGCGCGCCGTCCGCACCCAACTGACGACCGCCCGAAGTTTTAGTAGCCGCTATTTGTATTTAACGCGCAGATGTAGCTTGATCGCTGTAGACGGCATGGCACTGCATTGGCGCTTCGCTCGTGTTGCGCTGCAACTACGCATAGCCCAACAACGAACGCTGAAAAGACACCGCCGCCCGAAAGGCGGCGGTGTCGTGGTACTGCCAAGACGGCGTAACACCGCCCTGCAGATTTCGCTTACTTGGCTGCCGCGTTATCCGGCACGAACTTGGTCAGCTGGTTGCCGGTGGCGGCTGTGCCGAAGTTGAAGCGGCCGTAGCCGGCGCCCCAGTACAGCGCGCCGTTTGCGATGGCCGGAGAACTGATCACCGAGCCGCTGGCGTTGTAGTTCCACACGGTGGCGCCAGTGTCAGCGTCCAGTGCGACCATATTGCCCGCCATCGAGCCGGCATACAGCAGGTTCGGCGAGACCGTCAGCGAGCCCTGGCCGCCCGCCGGCACGGTCGGATTCACCGGGTTGATGCCGGGCACCTTGACTTGCCACTTGATCTTGCCGGTTGCTGCGTCCAGCGCGGCCCACGAACCGCCGTTATGGGTCTGGACGTTCGCCGGCCCCAACGTATAGGTGGCGTTGGAGTTGTTGTTGATAGCCACGTAGACCTGCGACTTGTACGGGTCGAACGCGGTACCCCATTCCACCCCGCCGGTGGTGCCGCCGGGGCCGACCTGGGTCGACCACACCTTGGCGCCGGTCTTGGCGTCGAAGGCCCAGTAGATGCCGCTCTTCTGACCGGCACCGACCAACTGCTGCAACTTGCCGTTGCGCGGCACGGCAAACAGTTGCACGCCAGCACCGCCAAAGTCGTAATCCGGGCCGGTCAGGTTGGTTGCCTGCGTGTTGGGGCACAGACCGTTGGTCGGCGCCATGACGCAGGACAGATTCCACGCGTCGTAGCCCTGTGCACGGTTGGCCCAGACCAGCGTGCCGGTATCCAGATTCAACGAAATCACCGAGTCGACGTAATTGTCCGGTGCCATGCAGTTGAGCTCATCCTGCACGGTGAGTTCGCTGCCGCGATAAGAGCGCGCGTTGGAAATGCAGTTACCCACCCCTTGCGGAATGTTGTAGTTGTTGCCGGTGCCGAAATACAGGCGACGGCTGATCGGGTCGATGGCCACCTGGCCCCACACCGACGCGCCGGTGTAGCCCTCGGGCAGGTTGTAGAACTGTCACACCTTCTTGCCGGTGTTCAGATCCACCGCCACCACACTGCGGCGGAAGCTGAAGCTGTGGTTGACCGCCAGGTTGCCCCAGTCTCCGGACGACACGCCGACGTAGATGCGGTTGCCGTAGATGACCGGCGCGGAGGTGATGCGCGCCTGCGGGTTGGCTTCTACCGTGGTCTTCCACAGCAGCTTGCCGGTCTTCTTGTCCAGCGCCAGCAAGGTGCCGGCGACCTGGTCGCCAACGATGATGCTCTTGGCGCTGATGGCCGGCGTATTGCGCGTCACCGAGTTGGCGTTGCCGGTGTAATCGGACAGCTTGGCTTGCCAGTTCGGCTTGCCGGTTTGCGTGTCCACGCTATACAGCGTGCCGCCCCAGTCAGGCACATACAGGGTGCCGCCTTCGACGCTGGGCGTGGCCGAGATATCGCCGGTGGTGGTCAGCGTCCACGCCGGCTTGAGGGTCTTGGCGGTGGTGCGATTGATCTTCCACTCGCCTGGTGCGAATCGCGAGTTCAAGTAGCCGCCACCGGCGGTGGTCCAGTTGCTGGGGCTGGCGAAGGGCAGGTCTTGACCGAAGCTGCGCCAGACCTCGCCGGAGCGTGCGAATGCCTGGGTATCCAGGGACGATACCGGCTCTCGCGCGGTGGTGGCACCAGACTGGGCGAAAGCCACTGCACTGAAGCGCAGGCAGGGAACGAGCGTCACACTGCTGAACCGCAAACGGCGTTTGGAATTGGTCATCACGGCATGTCCTAGATAGAAGGAAGCGTTGGATCCCCCCGGATCTGCTGACCGAACGATGGACGACTAACGTGACCGCGCAACACCTAAGCCGCGCTGCATTCAGAAATCGGTCGGGTCCGTTTGCATCTGGTACGACCAGCTCGAAAAATTTGCGTTCAATCGGTTCGTTATTCGCACCAATCGTGATGGTTCATCACTATCTTGCGCGATCGCGATAGAAAAAATGATTGATGCGGCCTCGTTGAATGTGTGCGGATGACAGCGGTTTGCAAGAAGTAACCAGGAAATTTCGCGCAACCTTGTGTGGTGGGTTTTTGCTGCGATTGAGGGTGCGATAGAAGAGGGCGCGACAAGAGTCTGGTGCGTGATGTGGACATCGAGTTGATACGCGCAGTACCTTGCGGGTGATTGTGCGGTGCGGTGCGGTGCGGTGCGGTGCGGTGCGGCGTGGTGCTCATGGTGTGGCGTGTGCACGCATGCGTGGCCCGTACCCTCATCCGCCCCTTTGGGGCACCTTCTCCCGAGGGGAGAAGGGAGGAGCTTCTGGCGGCGCAGTCGCTGCGCGCGGAATGCGGTTGCACGCGCATTGGCTGCGACGAAGCCAGCGCGACAGCAAGCGCACCAGGCGGCGTTGCAGCGTGCCTGTCTGCGCGCATTGCGGTAATGATGCGCAAAGGCGTTATTGATCTGACGTATTGCCCATCGCGACACAGCAGCGGCAGCATCATGACGCACGACGCACGACGCACGACGCACGACGCACGACGCACGACGCACGACGCACACGCAAGCAACTGCACTAAGCGGAAATCACCTCACGCTTCATGCAAGTCATCTGCACCGACTTACAAGCGCTCCGACGCGCGTGAAGCATGCTGCACTGCAGCGGGATCGATTGCTGCCAGTTGGGCGATCGCATCCTGCACCACGGCAGGAACGCTGGCATCCACGTCCACCGACACCACGTCCGCTTCGTCCAGCGGCAGCTCCAGCGTCTGGAGCTGGCTGTCGAGCAACGTGGGTGGCATGAAGTGGCCAGCGCGGGTGCTTAAGCGGGCGGCGATCACCTGCGGGGCTGCGTGCAGGAATACGAAGCGCATCGGCACCCCGCTATTGCGCAGTAATTGGCGATGCGCGCTGCGCAAACCGGAGAAGGCCAGCACCACCGATTCGCCGGCCTGTACGCAATCGCGCAGCGTCGCCGATAGCAGCTCCACCCATGGCAGACGCATCGCGTCGGTGAGCGGTTGGCCGGCCGCCATCTGCGCGCGTGCTGCCACGCTGTGATAGTCGTCGGCATCCAGAAAACGAAAGCCGTAATGCGCTGCAAGTGCCTGCGCAATGGTGGTCTTGCCGCTGCCCGACACGCCCATCACCACGATGGCAAGCGGCGAAGCGGACGCGGGCGTGGCGTGTGTGGCGGTGTCCATCACGGCAGGTTATATCTCTGGATCGATTCGGCATTCGAGTGGATTTCACATTGGCGGCAGCCGACGCGTGGTGTAGCGTCGGCGCTCCTCGCCAGGTGCGCGAGCACCCAGCGTAACGGCGTGCTCGGCCGGGTACAACGCATTTCAAGGTGTGTCGATGACGTCATCGCCCGTAACGTCTCCTGCATCGGCGCGCCTGCGCTGGCGCGAAAAGCTGGGCTATGGCGCCGGCGATCTGGGTCTGAATCTGTATTGGGCCAACATCTCTGCGTTCTTGCTGATTTTCTACACCGACACCATGCACCTGCCTGCTGCTGCCGTCGGCACGATGATCCTGTTAACCAAGATCGCCGATGCGATCGCCGACCCGGCGATGGGCGCACTGGCCGACCGCACGCGTAGCCGGCTCGGCAAGTTCCGCCCGTATCTGTTGTGGGGCGCGTTGCCGATGGCAGCCACCGGTGTGCTCGCCTACACCACGCCGGATCTGGATCAACACGGGCGCATGTGGTGGGCCACGATCACCTTCCTGATGATGATGCTGGCGTACACGGTGGTGAGCATTCCGTACTCGGCGTTGTCGGGCGTGATCACCGCCGACAGCCAGCAGCGCACCGGCCTGATCAGCCTGCGTTTCATCGGTGCGTTTGCAGGCACCACCTTGGTCAATTACTTCACGATGGACTTGGTGCGCTGGTTCGGCGCAGGCAACGATGCACTGGGATGGCAGCGCACGATGTTGCTGTACGGCGCGGTGGCGATGCTGTTGTTCGTCACCGTGGCGCTGACCACGCGCGAGCGCGTGCAACCGCCGCCGCAACAACGCACACCGATCCGGCGTGACATCGCCGATCTGTTGCAGAACAAGCCGTGGTGCGTGCTGTTCGTGCTGTCGTTGATCATCATGATCACGATCACCATGCGCGGCGGTGCTGGCGTGTATTACCTCAAGTACTACGTGCAACGCCCGGATCTGGTGGGCTTGTTTTTAGGCAGCTATTCGGTGGCTTTGGGCGTGGGTGCGGCAATCACGCCGATGCTGACGCGGCGCTGGGACAAGCGCCGGCTGATGTGCGGGCTGATGGTGCTCGTTGGCTTATTGAGCTGTGCAATGTTCTTTGTGCCTGCCGATGCGGTGTGGGCCGTGTTTGCCTTGAACATACTGATCGGCCTGGCGCTGGGTCCGAAGTCGCCATTGGCGTTTTCGATGTATGCCGATAGCGCGGACTACACAGAATGGCGCACCGGCCGCCGTGCCACGGCGATGACGTTTGCGGCTGCGACGTTCTCGCAAAAGCTCGGCGGCGCGCTGGCCTCTGCCGGCATCGCCTGGGTGCTGGCCGCAATGGGGTATGTCGCCAACACTGCGCAGTCCACCGGGTCGTTGACCGGCATCGTGCTGCTGCTGACGGTGATTCCTGGTGCGGTCGCATTATTGGCTGCATGGACCATGCGTTTTTATCCACTGGACGATGGCTTGTTGAGCCGCATCCAGCACGAACTGGCCGCGCGCAAGCGCGACGAACAGGAGCACTCTTGACCGTGTCTGCAACCCCCATTGCTACGTCCGATGCGCTGTCCAGCTTGATGGCGCCCAGCGCCGATGGTGCGCGTTACGCGCTCTATAGCCCGACCGCCATGCCCAATGCCGGCGGCTTCTTGTGGAACCGCCGCATGATGCTGCAGCTGACCTGCCGCGGCTATGCCACCGGCCAGTTCATGCAGCCGGAACCCTCGAAATACGCGCATGCGCCGGTGCTGGAAGCGCGCAACTTCATGATGCCGGAGCAGCCGTATTACGCGCATCATCCCGGGCGCTTCTTCTATCTCAAGGATGAAGACACCGGCGCGGTGTACTCGGTGCCGCACGAACCGGTGCGCGCGCAGCCGCAGGCGTTCGAATTTTCTGCCGGCAAGCACGATGTGCGCTGGCGTGTGCGGCACGACGACATCGTGGTGCAGTTGTGCGTATCCCTGCCCACCGACGATGCGGTGGAGCTGTGGGAATGCCGTGTGCACAACGTCTCCGGGCGCGCGCGCAGGCTGAGCCTGTATGCGTACTTCCCGGTTGGCTACATGTCGTGGATGCATCAATCCGGCGGTTATGAGCCGGCCCTGGGCGGCATCGTCTGCCGTAGCGTGGCGCCGTATCAAAAGGTGGACGATTACTTCCGCCAGCGCGATTTCAAAGACTGCACCTTCCTGCTGCACGAGCAGACGCCGGTGGCCTGGGACGCGCAGCAGACGGCATTCGAAGGCGAGGGTGGTTTGCACGCGCCATCGGCGGTGCAGGCCGAGCAGCTGGGCAACCACGATGCGCATTACGAAACGCCAGCCGCCGCGTTGCAATACCGGCTGATGCTGGACGCCGATGCCGCCAGCGTGTATCGCTTCGCATTCGGGCCGGCCAAGGACGATGCCGAAATTGCCGCGCTGCGCGCGCGCTATTTGTCGGAAGCCGGCTTTGCACAAGCGGCACGAGAGTATGCGGACTATCTGCAGGCCGGCCGTGGCTGCGTGCAGATCGCAACACCCGATGCGGCGCTGGACAATCTGGTCAACCACTGGTTGCCGCGCCAGGTGTTCTACCACGGCGACGTCAATCGCCTGACCACCGATCCGCAGACGCGCAACTATCTGCAGGACCATATGGGCATGGCCTATCTGCAGCCGGCCACCGCGCGCGCGGCGCTGCTGCATGCCTTGTCGCAGCAGGAACCCAGTGGCGCGATGCCGGACGGCATTCTGCTGGTAGAAGGCGCCGAGCTGAAATACATCAACCAGGTGCCGCATACCGACCACTGCGTGTGGTTGCCGATCTTCCTGAGCGCGTATCTGGCCGAAACCGGCGATGCCAGCATCCTGGACGCGATCGTGGAAACCCACGACGGGCAGCGCCTGAGCGTGGCCGAGCGCCTGGATGCAGCGATGCAATGGCTGCTGGATGCGCGCGATGCACGTGGTTTGAGTTTTATCGCGCAGGGCGACTGGTGCGACCCGATGAATATGGTCGGCTGGCGCGGCAAGGGGGTGTCCGGCTGGCTCACGGTCGCCACCGCGTATGCAGTGCGCCTGTGGTCGGAGATTTGCACCGCGCAGGGCCGCAGCGCGCAGGCGCAGACATTCGGCGAGGCGGTTGCCGCGATCAACGCCGATGCCAACCGCGAGTTGTGGGACGGCAACTGGTATGCGCGCGGCATCACCGACGATGGCGTGCGCTTCGGCATCGCCGACGATGTAGAGGGGCGCATCTATCTCAATCCGCAGAGTTTCGCGCTGCTGGCCGGCACCGCTAATGCAGAGCAACGTACGGCACTGCTGGAGGCAGTGCGCGAGCAGCTGCACACCCCGTATGGCCCCGTGATGCTAGCGCCGGCGTACACGCATATGCGCGACGACGTGGGCCGGCTAACCCAGAAGTGGCCGGGCGCGGCGGAAAACGGTGCGGTCTACAACCACGCGGCGGCATTCTATTTGTACAGCCTGTACCAGATTGGCGAGGCCGACCGCGCCTGGGAGATCCTGCGCGCGCTGCTGCCAGGGCCGACCCGCGAGGATGTGCTGCAACGCGGCCATCTGCCGGTGTCGCTACCGAACTACTACCGCGGCGCGTGGCATCAGTATCCGCGCACGGCCGGGCGCTCAAGTCAGTTGTTCAACACCGGCACGGTGGCGTGGGTGTATCGCTGCGTGCTGGAAGGGTTGTTCGGGCTGGTCGGCGAGGGCGACGCGCTGGCGATTCGCCCGCAGCTGCCATCGCACTGGCCGCACGCGCGTGCGACGCGCCAGTTCCGTGGTGCGGACTTTAACGTCACGCTGATGCGCGAGGCGGGCCGCACTGCGATGGAAGTGATGGTGGATGGCGAGGCCTGTCCGGAGCAGCGCATTCGCAACATCGTGAGTGGGCAGGTGTATCGGGTCGAGGTGCGGTTGCCGGGATGAGATGAGGCTCTCTCGGCGGACGCCAAGATCCATCCCGACATTACCGATAGTCACCCCGAAATGGCTGGAGAGCATCCTTGACGCTCTCCAGCCAGTCTCGCGTCAATGTGTGGGCGCCGGCCCCAGATAGGACGCAGGCACCGGCACGGTGCTCAGCACGAGCTTCTGCAGGACGATGTTGTCGTCGATCCTGACGACCTTGATCGTGTGCCGCCCCTTTGCCAGCGCGCCCATCTGTGCCGACAGGAACACCGCGTTGTTCTGCACCGCGGTTGCCCAGGCTTTTTCAGCGGGCAGGTTCTGCGCCCCGCCGGTCGGCTGCAAGTCCGAACTGACGGTGGTCACCGGACCATGGTCGATGGATACGCCGAGCCGGAGCGGCCCGCGATTGGACGTATCCAGCGTCGGCGCAAGATACAGGCCGAGTGTCGCCGTGCCCGGCGTGGTGACGACCACGTCGTACTCCACAGCGACACGGTCCTCGGCCGCGGTGGCGGGCTTGCCCTGCGGCAGTGCGACCACGGCGCCTTGCGTGCGTCCCAGTGCGGGGATCGCGGTCCACTGCAGGCCCTTGTTGGCGGTGACCCGCGAGAACATGGGTGCCTCGATCGCGATCACTCCTGGCGTTTGCGCGGCAGGCGGTGCGAACGCGATGGAGCGGGCGATCCGGTCGGGCGGCGTGTCGCCGCCCACACGGCTGATCAATGGCATCGACTGCTGAGTAGGGTCATTCCAGGTCACATAACTCATGTGGACCTGATTCATCATGCCGTCCCATTTGCCACCGCTGATGGTGTGGTAGCGCTGCGTCAGTGCCTGATCGCGTTGAAAGGTGGTCTCGACCGTATCGGCGAAGTAGTTCGCACGCGCATCGTTGCCTGCGGCAAGGCGCTTGTTCCACGCGGCCGCGTAATAGAGCTGGTAGAGATTGGCCACTGCGGCGATCGGGTATTCGATCAGCTGGTAGTAGGCATCGTGCTGGTCGGCCGGCAAGCTCGTTTTGACGCCAAGCATGCGCTGTTCAAGCGCCTGCCATTCGGCGACGATCGCGCCGAACTCGCCGCCGTCGAGCTTGGCCGGTGCACCCTCGCCGAGGGCGAACGTATCCTGGTCGATCAATTCCGGCTTTCTACGCGCAACCAGCGTGCTGTAGCGAGTCATCAACGCGCCAATGCCCGCGGCATGCGGAGTGCCGAACGATGCCTGTGCCCATTGTTGCGGATACGCCGCAAGTGCACCGGGCGTCATCGCCTCCGGATTCCAGGCCATCCTCAAAAAAAAGCTCAGTGGGTATTCCATCGGCTTGATATCGCCGACGTTGACCACCCAGAGCTGCCGTGCGCCACGCTGATAGGCCAGATTCATCTGCTGCCAGATCTTTTCGATCTGGTTGGTATTGATCCATTTGTAGTTACGCGGCACCCCGACATAATCGAAATGGTAGTACACGCCATAACCGCCGGCGCGTTGCAGGTCAGTGATCGGAAGACGGCGAATCTGGCCCCAGTTATCGTCGGAAAACAGCAGGGTGACATCGTCGGGAACCTGCATGCCGTGGTCGTAGTAGTCCTGCACTTCCTTGTAGAGCGCCCACACCTGCGGCGTCTGCGTGGCCGGTGCCTGCGTCACCTCGGCAATGATGGCGCGCTGGTCTGCGACGACCTGTTCCAGCAAATGGCTTGCCGTGCTTTCGGCCATCGGTTCGTCGCCATCGCCGCGCATGCCAATGGTCACCAGGCTGTCGTAGCGTTGACCATCGCCTTTGGACATCATCCGCGCAATACCGCCCTTCCAGAAGGCGCGCAGATTGGCGGCATTGCTGGTGTAGTCCCAGGCACCGCCGCTGTTGGGGATGCTCTTGAGATGCCATTCCTTCTGCGCGCGCATCATCGGCTCGTGATGGGAGGTGCCCATGACGATGCCCATCTGATCGGCCAGCACCATGTTGTCGGGATCATCGACATTGAACGCCTTGCCCCACATCGCCGGCCACAGATAATTGGCCTTCATGCGAAGCCCCAGCTCGAAGACATACGCATACATCTTCGCATTGACGCCGCCGAATTTCTTGGTTGCCCAGCCCTTCAAGGCGGGATCTTCGTCATTGATGAAGAAGCCGCGGTAGCGCACCTTCGGCGCATCCGACACGCTGCCGCGGGTGATGAACAGGTTGGAGCGATGCGCTGTTGCCACGTCGGCAAACCAGTACCAGGGCGACACGCCGATCTTTTCTGAAACATCATAGGTGCCGAATACCGCGCCACGGCGGTCGGCACCGACGATGACAAGCGCGCGATCAATCTGTGGCGTGGGGTGATCGACGACGATCTGGGTGTACGCCTCCCAGCGCTGCAGTAAAGCGCCCCTGTCGATTTTCCCGCCGGCAATGAGTGCATCGATGAACGGGCTCTTGCCGAGTGTGCCAACGATCACGGCCGTTCCGCGGACGGTAGCCAAGTCGGTGGTCACGCCACTGTTGCGGCCGGCGACGCGTTGCAGGTCGGCCGCGAAATTATCGGCGACCGAGCGCACGGCGAGGTCGGCCGATGCATCGACCACGACCGTGGCCGGCACCTCCGAGCGGATCAGCGCAACTGCGCCGGCACTGTCGCGTTCGCACACCGACACCGGCGAGTTACAGGCCCACGCACCGCCGGCGGCGAACAGGCCGATCGCGATGATCAGTAGGGAGCGCGCGCGCAGCGGCGCAATTGACGAGGTCTGTGTTCTTGCTGGAACGGACATGGGCTCTCTACGCATGCGGTGCTGAGTTCTGATGGATGTGGTGCGATGCACGTATCGACTGCGGTTGTGCGAGAAGGGCGCGGCCGATTTACCGCGGTGACATGTGTTACGCCTGCTCGCTGCTCCGCGCTCCATCGCGTGACCGAAGCGCACTGCGGTTGCTGACTGTCATGCTTGGAATGCAGCGATGACTGGCATCACGCGGATGGCGTGGACGACAGCGTTGCGTGGCAATCAAACCGTGCCATGCAAACCGACGTCGCAAGAAACGTCTCGGCACCTCGTCCGATTCAACGTGGACAGACAGTATGTCGTGATAGCGCTAACATCAAGCGTCCTGGCAGACGCGGCTGCAATAGTTGCGCGGCGTCTATCGCTCAGCAGCTGCGGTGTGCTGCGGCCATGATCGTGCAGCACCGACGGCTGTGATTGCACTGCGCGTGTTGGCTGTCTTGGCGCGTGTGAACGGGCTTCGGGTCACCCCACCGGCAGGGAGAAACCGCCCAACGACATGCCGGCAATCCGATGGGCGCGGGTGTGTGTTGCGTGTCTGCGATGACCGATGACCAGCGAAGCGAGCGCAGCGCGCTCGTCCAACCCCGTGAGCGGCCTGGCAGGGCGAGGCACGAACGCCGTCGCAACCATGTGCCTGACCGCTGCCCGGCGCCGGATGCGGCGCACGCAACGCCAACGTGCACGACTGCGTAAACTCCAGGCCTGGCGCTGCGCCGTGTAGGAGGACATGTTGGTCTCGAGCTGGATCCTGCTGCTGGTTTCCGTTGGCTACGCAGCCCTGCTGTTCGGAGTGGCGTGGTGGGGCGACCGCCGTCCGCTGTACCCGGAGCGGCCATGGTTGCGGCCGGCGGTCTATAGCCTGGCGTTGGCGGTGTATTGCTCGTCGTGGACCTTCTACGGCGCAGTGGGCTCGGCGGTGCGCAACGGCATCGGCTACCTGCCGATCTATCTGGGCCCGCTGTTATTGCTGCTGTTCGGCTGGCGCATCATCGAGCGTCTGGCGCTGATCGCCCGTGCCGAAAACACTGTCTCCATCGCCGATTTCATTTCCTCGCGCTATGGCCGTTCGCGCCGGCTGGCCGCATTGGTGGCGGTGATTGCGCTGGTCGGCATCGTGCCGTACCTGGCGCTGCAGTACAAAGCGGTGGCCATGAGCCTGGAGGTGTTGACCGGGCATAGCAGCGCCGGGCGCGGCATCTTCGCCGACCCGGCGTTGTACGTGGCGTTGCTGATGGCCTTGTTCGCCACCTTGTTCGGTACCCGCCAGGTGGACGCCACCGAACACCACCGCGGCATGATGCTGGCAATCGCACTGGAGTCGGTGATCAAGCTGGTCGCTATCGTGGCGGTTGGCTTGTTCGCGTGGCTGTGGTTGAGCGACCACCAACTGCATATCGCCGATTCGGCGCGCACGCTGTTCGAACACACGCCGTCGGTGGGCTTCATTTCGCAGACGCTGCTGAGTTTTCTGGCGGTGATCTGCCTGCCGCGCCAATTCCATGTGGCGGTGGTCGAATGCAGCGACGTGGGCGACATCCGCCGCGCACGTTGGTTTTTCGGCGCGTATCTGGTGATCATCTCGGCGATGGTGATGCCGATCGCCTCGGCCGGCATCGCACTGTTCGGCAAGGGCAGTGCAGTGGTGGACGATGCAGTGGTGCTCGCACTGCCGCTCAGCCAGGGCAACACGGTGCTGGCACTGGTCGCCTACGTTGGCGGATTTTCGGCGGCCACCGGCATGGTGATCGTGGCCAGCATCGCGTTGGCCACCATGGTCAGCAACGACCTGGTGATGCCGGTGCTGCTGCGCCGCCGTGGCAGCGCCGACGCGCGCGCGGCGGTGGCTTCGCGGGTGTTGTGGATTCGTCGTGTCGCCATCCTGCTGCTGGCACTGATTGCCTACGGCTATCACCGCAGCGTCGCTAATGACACTACCTTGGCCGCGTACGGGTTGATGGCATTTGCCGCGGTGGCGCAGTTCGCGCCGGGTGTGATCGGCGGGCTGTATTGGCGCGGGGCCAGCCGCAAGGGCGTGGAGACCGGCATGGTGCTCGGCTTCATGACCTGGATCTACACGCTGTTGTTGCCGGCGGCCACGCGCGCCGGTTGGCTGCAGCCGGAGTGGCTGGTAGATGGGCCGTTCGGTATCGCCTGGCTGCAACCGCAGCAGTTGTTCGGCATGCGCGGCTGGGACCCGCTTGCGCATGGCACGTTCTGGTCGTTGTTGGTCAACGTTGGCGCGATGATGCTGGTCTCCGCGCGCTGGCGTCCCGGCGTGGACGAGCGGCTGCGTGCAGCGCCATTCCTGGACCCGTATGCGCAGCGTCCGGCGGTGGCCGGCGACTGGCCGGGGCATGTGCGCGTGGCCGATCTGCAGGCACTGGCCGAGCGCGTGGTGGGTGAGCGGCATGCGCATCGCGCCTTCGTCGACCAAGCGGCGCTACTGGAACGCGAACTGCAGCCCACCGTGGTGGCCGACCGTGCCTGGGTGCAATTCACCGAACGCCTGCTGGCCGCGTCCATTGGCGCCGCCTCCGCACGCCTGGTACTGACCAGCCTGTTGCGTGGTTCGGGTATGGATCTGGGCGAAGTGGTGGCGGTGTTGGATGAAGCCGGCCAGGAACTGCGTTTCAATCGCGAGATCCTGTCCACCACGCTGGAAAACATCAGCGCGGCGGTCAGCGTGGTCGACCCGGACATGCGCCTGACCGCTTGGAATCGGCGCTATCAGCAGCTGTTCGGGTATCCCGATGGCATGTTGTATGTGGGCCGCCCGGTCGCCGATCTGATCCGCTACAACGCCGAGCGTGGCGAACTGGGCGAGGGCGATATCGAAGACCAGATCGACCGCCGCATCCGGCATATGCGCGCCGGCTCGCCGCATGTGTTCGAGCGTACCCGCAGCGACGGCAAGGTGATCGAAATGCGCGGCCAGGCGCTGCCGGGCGGTGGCTACGTCACCAGCTACAACGACATCACCGACTACAAGCGCGCCGAACGTGCGTTGCTGGATGCCAACGAAAATCTCGAGCAACGCGTGGCCGATCGCTCGCGCGAGGCCGAGTTGGCGCAGCAATCCAAGACACGCTTTCTCGCTGCCATCAGTCACGACGTATTGCAGCCGCTCAATGCCGCGCGCTTGTTCGCCTCGGCCTTGCGCGAGAGTCATCAGAACAACGAAGAACAGCGGCATCTGGCCGAGCGCGTGGATGCCTCGCTACGTGCGGCTGAAGAACTGCTTGATGGTCTGCTTGATGTCTCGCGTCTGGATGCCGGCGGATTACGCCCCACGGTCGAAGATTTCGACGCCAGCGCACTGATGCATGAATTGGCTGCGCAATACGCGCCGGTGGCGGCCAGCCGTGGTCTTCAGCTACAGGTCCATGTGCGCCCGATCTGGGTGCGCAGCGACCGCCGCTTGTTGCGCCGGGTGATGCAGAACTTCCTGGCCAATGCGCTGCGCTACACGCGCCAGGGCCGCATCGTACTGGGCATGCGCGGGCGCGGGCAGCAGGTGGAGCTGCAGGTGTGGGACACCGGCCCGGGCATTCCCGAACACCACATGCGGCAGATCTTCGAAGAATTCCGCCGCTATCAGCAGCCCTTCGATTGGGGCGAGCAGGGTCTGGGGTTGGGTCTGTCGATTTGCCAACGCATCTCGCGCCTGCTCGACCACGACCTGAGCGCGCGCAGCCAGGTCGGCCGCGGCAGCATGTTCTCGATCCTGTTGCCGCGTGTGGCGCCGGCTCCGGTGCCACCGCCCTTGCCGATGACGGCTGCACGTGCATCGCCCAGTGGGGATTCGCTGGCCGGCCTGCGCGTGCTGTGCGTGGATAACGACCGCGAAATTCTCGATGGCATGCGCGCGCTGCTCGGCCGCTGGCAGGTGGAAGTGATCACCGCCAGCACCGTGGACCAGGCACTGGAACGTGCGCGCGAACAGCCGGACCTGATGCTGGTGGATTACCACCTCCACGACCGCATGGATGGTCTGGATACGCTCGACGCCGTGCAAGCCGCTGCACCCGCACCGATCGCCGGCGCCTTGCTCACCGCCGACGGCCGTGACGAACTCAAGCAGCTCGCGCGCGAACGCGGCTATCGCTTGCTGACCAAGCCGGTGAAGCCGGCATCGCTACGTGCATTTTTGAGTGCGCATCACGATGCGAAGAAGCGCTGACGGGCACTGTGCTGGCATTACTGCGATATGCAGGGATGCATGCGGCAACCCTTGAAGATGGCAATGCTTACCTCGCGTGTAGAGCAAGGCCATGTATTGCAGGAGCGCGCTGGCGCGCGATGAAGCGTTACCGATAATGCTTCATCGCGCGCCAGCGCGCTCCTACGATAGATGATGCTTACGCGGCCCCGCCCAGGTGCTCGTACAGAATCACGCTGCCGACGATCACCAGAATCAATCCACCCAAGATTTCGGCGCGCTTGCCGATCAGATTGCCGAGCGCGCGGCCCAGCATCACGCCTGCAGTGACCATGCTGAAGGTGCACAGACCCACCACGACGGCTACCACGCCGATGTGCACATCGAGAAACGCCAGGCTGACGCCAACCGCCATCGCATCAATGCTGGTGGCAAAACCGGTGGTGGCCAAGCCCAGCAATCCATGCCGTTTCGGCGTCTCGGCGTCTGCACCGGCGTCGTCGTCCGGCCCATTGCGCAGGCCGGCGATCATCATATGCGTGCCCAATGCACCCAGCAGCACGAAGGCAATCCAGTGATCGTAGGCAGACACATAACTGGATGCGGCCCGGCCCAGCAGCCAGCCGATCACCGGGGTGATGGCTTCGATACAGCCGAAAATCAAACCGGCACGCAGCGCATCGCGCCACTGTGGTTTGCGCATTGCCGCGCCCTTGCCGATCGCCGCGGCAAACGCGTCGGTGGACATTGCAAAACCGATCAACACGATGGAAAAAGGAGACATCGACACTCTCGGGTTGGGCACGGTCACAACGGCATGCGCCCGCGCCAACCGTCGTCGTGCACGCATGCCGCTGGTCTCGCCAAACCGAAACTGGTTGCCTGCACCACGGCGCACTGGCCGAGTATGTTGATACAGGCGCTTTCGATGGACGAAAGCAGGCTACTCCCCAAGGGGCGCGCAGTGTACCAACGCATTGCCGCGTTCGGTGCGTTTGCACTGCACGCGAAGGTTGGTCTGATCTTTATAGCCTTGGCTATTCGGGCACTTTATGGTGGGCCACCGGCGGTGTTCCATCGCCGCGCAGCAAGGCGCGTACCGTGTTCATTTCCACATCGCGTCCGTGTTGCAGATCCTGCGTGGTGATGTCTACCGGCACGTCGGGTAACACGCCGGGACCTGGCTGTGGGCTGGTTGGAAGCTGTGCGACCAACGGTAGATTCACTTCGATCTGCGAATTGGGAAGATGCAAAAAGAAAAACGCACTGCCGTTGATGCCGCGCAGGTTGCCGCCGGTGGGCTGGCCGACCAGCGTGGCCAGGCCGTTGCGCTGCAGTTGCTGTGCAACGTCGAAGGTAGCCGAGCTGTTCTCGGCGCTGATCAACACCAATACCCGGCCGTTGAAGTGGGGCGTGTGCAGTGGCAGGTAGCGCTGCGCTGCAGGGTGCGGGGAATCGAGCGTGTAGAAACGCGTGTCATAGGCGACAGCGCGCGCCCCAGTCGCGGAAGGAGCGGTCCCAGGTGGTCACATACGGCGCCAACGCATCGGGCAAGCGGCGATAGCGCACCAATTTGCGAAGCGGCGACACCGCGACCTCGCCTGCGGCCAGATAGCCAAGCAGCACGCTTGCCACATCCAGCCCGCCCTCGTTGCCACGCAGATCGATCACCAACGCAGGCACCTGACGCTCGGCAAGGCCTGTGCAGCTGCTGGCCAAAAAGGCCTGCCAATCCCAGGGGCTGTCATAGAGCGCCCAGTCGGGCATGCGCAGGAGTGCCAGGTCGGCCGAGTCCATCGTCAGCGTCCATGCCGGCGCTGCGCTGTCGCGTGCACGCTGGGGCGCCATCGCGTTGCTTTGCGCCGCGTCGATGCCCTGTACCGGTAGTGCGCGGTGCTGGGTTGCGTGCGGCTAGTGCAGCCCGCCGGAAATCTCGGCAGTCGCCGCACACAGGGCCTGCAATGCCGCTTGTGGGCTTACCAGGGCAGGGCGCCGTTCGATGAAGGGCACGGTGAGCGTGTAGCTGGCGCTGCCGCGTTGCAGGATCGGTGCGGTCAGATCGACCACGCCCACTACCGCTTCGCTGGGCTGCATGGCGTAACCATCGCGGCGTGCCTGCGCGGCGGCGGCCAGGAACTGCGCGCGCTCGAACGGCACGTCGCTGGCATCGAGCATGTCCAGCCAGCGCGCCTGCACCTCCGGCTGCTGGAAGGCGAACAGCACCAGCCCGGAGCTGGAATGCGTCAACGGGCGACGATGCCCCGGGCGTACCACCAGGCCCAGATCGCTGGGCACATCCATCTGCGCAATCACCACGATCTGGTCGCCGGACGGCGCCACCAGGTGGCACGGCTGGTAGATCGCATCGGACAACCGCCGCATCACCGGCAACGCGGCTTCGCTGATGCTCTGCACATGCGGCTGCTGCATGCCGAGCATGAATAGACGGTTGGTCAATACGTAATCGCCTTCGCCGTCGCGGGTGAGGTAGCCACGCTCTTCCAACACCTGCAGCATGCGGAAGATCTCCCCGCGCGAGCGGCCGATGCCCTGCGAGATCGCGCCCATGCTCATCGGCTGCGCCTGGCGGGCGAGCAGCTCCAGGATGTCCAGGCCCTTGTCCAGGGCCGGCGCGCGGTACTTGGCGGGTTCGGTGCTCATCCGTTTGCAGGTCCAGGCAAGGTGCGGCGCGCCAGGGTACAGGCAACGCGGCGCGGGGTCAGGTGGGGCGGGTCAGTGCAAATATAAACAAAGATTTTATATTTGCATGGCGCTGGCCTGCGCAGTACGCTCGCTCGATTGCAACGCAAGCGCCACAGCCTTGGGAGGGGAACGGTCGCATGCATCACAGTGACATTGCCGCGTCACCGCGCGGCAACCTGGGGCGTACCGCCATGGTTCCCCTGTTGTTGATCGTCAGCCTGTTCTTTTTATGGGGCATGGCCAACAACCTCAACGACATCTTGATCAAGCAGTTCAAGAAGGCCTTCGAACTGACCGATCTACAGGCCGGGTTGGTGCAGAGCGCCTTCTACATGGGCTATTTCGTGTTCGCGATGCCGGCGGCGATGTTCATGCGCCGCTACAGCTACAAGGCGGCGGTGGTGCTGGGCCTGCTGCTGTACGCCTGCGGCGCGCTCCTGTTCTATCCGGCTGCGCAGATACACACGTACTGGCTGTTCCTGCTGGCGTTGTTCGTCATCGCCAGCGGCCTGGCCTTCCTGGAAACAACTGCCAACCCGCTGGTCACCGTGCTCGGTCCTGCCGATGGCGCAGCGCGGCGCTTGAACCTGGCGCAGGCGTTCAACCCGCTGGGGTCGATCACCGGCGTGCTGGTCGGCCAGCACTTCATCTTCTCCGGCGTGGAGCACACCCCGGCCGAGCTTGCAGCGATGGCGCCAGCCGCGCGCGAGGCGTTCTTCGCCACCGAATCGTCGGCGGTGCAGATGCCATACCTGATCATCGGTGCGGTGGTGGTGCTGTGGGCGATCCTGATTGCGTTGGTGCGCTTCCCCACCGGCGCACCGGATGCGGACGCTGGCGTGGCACCCAAGCGCGCACGCTTCAGCGAGTTGCTGCGTAATCGGTTGTTCGTGTTTTCGGTAGTGGCGCAGTTCTTTTACGTGGGCGCGCAGGTCGGCATCTGGAGTTATCTGATTCGCTACCTGCAAGATGCCGTACCCGGCACGCCGGAAAAAACCGCGGCCACTTACTTGACCATTTCGCTGGTGCTGTTCATGGCCGGCCGCTTCATCGGCACCGCGCTGTTGCGCTATCTGGCACCTGCGAAGCTGCTGGCAACGTTTGCGGTGATCAATCTGATCCTGTGTACGGTGGCCATCGCGCTGCCTGGTTGGACCGGGTTGTATGCGCTGGTGGCGGCGAGCGTATTTATGTCGGTGATGTTCCCGACCATTTTTGCGTTGGGGCTAGACGGCATGCATGACGATGCCCGCAAGCTGGGCTCGTCCTTGTTGGTGATGTCGATCATTGGCGGCGCGTTGCTCACTGCGGTGATGGGCGCGGTGTCCGATATGGCCGGTATCCACTGGGCGATGGTGGTGCCAGGCGCCTGCTTTGCTGTGATTTTGTTGTTCGCGTTGCGCGCACGCCGCACAGCGCGCGTGATTGCAGGAGCCTGAGCATGCCGCGTCTTTGTTATGTGCTGGATCTACACCACGATGCGGCGCTGATTGCCGAATACGAGCGCTGGCATCAGCCCACCGAGGTGTGGCCGGAAGTGGTGGCCTCGTTGCAGCAGGCCGGTATCCTGGAACTGGAGATCTTTCGCAGCGGCGATCGGCTGGTGATGCTGATGGACGTCAGCGAGAACTACGACCCAACCGCAAAAGCGGCGCGCGATGCGGCCGACCCGCGCATCCAGGCATGGGAAGAGCTGATGTGGCGGTTTCAAAAGCCGCTGCCCGGCAGTGCGCCAGGAGAGAAGTGGCGTGAGGCGGGACGGATTTTTGCGCTGAGTAAGGCGATTGAAGCGCAGCGCTAGCGGCGGTTGTTCTGCCTGGGGTTGTGGATGCGTGGATTGCGCACTCGAGCGTTACGTATTGTGCGCTCCAGGTGCGCAGTGTCGGCAGACATTTATCAGGGGCGTTCGGGTCCCATGCCACGTGCCGCGTCTTCGTGCTCGCCGCTGATAGGCTCTGAGTCCGATGTGCGCGCGTGCTTTAACCAGGAGCCGCTAACAAGACATCTGCGCAGCCGCGGTGCGGGCATGGCCAATGTTCGGAATCGACATGAAACACGCGCGGCCTGCGGTTGCTTTGCGCCGTGCACAGCCACCGGACGATCGCTCGCTAGGTTTTATTAGCCGTTCTAAAAAGATTCGCTGCTCAAGGTCGCTGGTATTCCCGGGGAAAAAACGGCTTCAGGCGTGATCAGGCAATCGAGAACGCCCGTCGCGGCTGAAGCCGCTCCTACAATGGATGCGATGTGCGCTGTGTAGGACGCCGGATTACGCCTTCGCTGCTGCCAGGTCTTCGACCCAGAAGCGTCCAGCGGGGTAGCTGAATTCCGCAATCGAGGATGCATGCATTTCTGCAGAGAAACCTGGCACTTCCGGTGCCAGATAGCGGCCGTGCTGGATGCGCACCGGGTCCAGGAAGTGTTGATGCAGGTGGTCGACGAATTCGATGGCGCGGTCTTCCATCTTGCCGGTGATGGCCACGAAGTCGGCCATGGCCAGGTGCTGCACCAACTCGCACAGACCAACACCGCCAGCGTGCGGGAACACGCGGATGTTGAACTTTGCGGCCAGCAACAAGATGGCGAGGTTCTCGTTGACCCCGCCCACGCGTGCAGCGTCGATTTGGATCAGATCCACTGCGCCGGCCTGCAGCAGCTGCTTGAACACCACGCGGTTCTGGGTGTGCTCGCCGGTGGAGACCGGCACCGGGGTGATGCCCTGGCGGATGGCGGCGTGGCCAAGCACATCGTCCGGGCTGGTGGGTTCTTCGATCCAGGCGATATTGAATTCGGCCAGCTGGCGCATCCAGTCGATTGCCGGGCCCACGTCCCAGCGCTGATTGGCATCGACCGCCATCGCAATCTCCGGACCGATGGCTTCGCGGGCCAGGCGGCAACGGCGGATGTCGTCCTGCACATTGGCGCCAACTTTGAGCTTGATGGTGCGGAAGCCATCGGCCACCGCTTCTTTCGCCAGCCGCACCAGCTTCTCGTCCGAGTAACCGAGCCAGCCGGGCGAAGTGGTGTAGGCCGGGTAGCCCTGTTCGAGCAGCTGCGCGATACGTTGCGCGCGCTGCGGTTGCGCATCGTGCAGGATGGTTAGCGCTTCGTCGCGGGTGAGTGCGTCGGTGAGGTAGCGGAAGTCGATGGTGTCGACCAACTGCTCGGGCGTGAGTTCGGCAATGAAGCGCCACAGCGGCTTTTTTGCGGCGCGCGCGGCCAGGTCCCACGCGGCGTTGATCACCGCGCCGATGGCCATATGCATCACGCCCTTTTCCGGGCCGAGCCAGCGCAGCTGCGAATCGTTGGTGAGCCGGCGCGCGAACGCGCCGAGGTCGGCGATGACGTCTTCCACGCGCAGGCCGACCACATGCTCGGCCAGTGCCGCCACCGCAGCGGTCTGCACGTCGTTGCCGCGGCCGATGGTGAACACCAGGCCGTAACCGGCCAGGTCATCGGCCGCATCGGTGCGCAGCACGACATAAGCCGCCGAGTAATCGGGATCGGGATTCATCGCATCCGACCCATCCAGCTCGCGCGAGGTGGGGAAGCGGACGTCGTGGGTATCGAGGGCGACGATGGTGCTCATGAAAGTCCTGGCGATGGAAAGTGGGAAATAAAACGGATGAAAGAAAAATGACCGGAATCAAGCGATGACGAAATCTGAAGCGATGAATAAATCCGGGAACTGCACCCTCACCCCTCTCCCACCGGGAAAGGGGTGAGGGTGCGGCCGCGTAGCGCCCGATGTGTTGAGGCGCTGCAGTGACTCATGCGTTTGCAACTCAGCCCAATGAATCGACTGCACGATCAACTGTGTATTGCGATCGAAGCGTTACACCGTTTGGACATTCAGCGCGGGAGCAAATTCGGTAGAAGCAACATGTTTGTGACGCATTAGCACAGGCGGCTACACGTCAGACCAAACAACAGATGTCATGACGTCGAGTTGCGCGACTACGTGGCGACGTACCTTCGCCCCAACCCCCGCTCCGCGCCCCGGCCCGCGCCAGCAGCACGGGCGCTTCAAGGCACGCGCGCCAATGGCGCGCACGCCGCGCCTTGGCGCCCCGGTGGAAGAGGGGCTTAGGCCGCGTGGCGTCAAGCAGGCCAGTTTGTCGGTGCAACAAGGGTCATCCTGTTGCAGATCAATCTGTACGCAGCACTCAGGTTTCATGAGCAGATTTAAGCCGCACTGTGCGATGTGTCACTTCGCACTGCATGGGCCTTCGCCGCACCCACCCCTTCGAAGTGAGGTTTGCCTCACCCCCCATCCCGCGGATGCGCCACCACCGGCTGACGCTGACGGCCCAGGCCTTCGATCTCCAGTTCCATCACATCGCCCGGCTTCAGGTACACCGGCGGCTTCTGGCCCAGGCCCACGCCCGGCGGGGTACCGGTGCTGATCACATCGCCCGGCATCAACGTCATGTAGCGGCTGATGTGGCTGACCAGTTCGGCCACGCCGAACACCATCGTGCGCGTGCTGCCGTTCTGGTAGCGATGGCCGTTGACCTCCAGCCACATCGACAGGTTCTGCGGGTCGGCGATCTCGTCGCGCGTTACCAGCCACGGGCCGATCGGGCCGAAGGTGTCGGCGCTCTTGCCCTTGACCCACTGGCCGCCGTGTTCGAGCTGGAATTCGCGCTCGGACAAATCGTTGATCACCGCGTAGCCGGCCACATGGTTGAGCGCTTCGTCCACCGACACATCGCGCGCCACATCGCCGATCACCACACCCAGCTCCACTTCCCAGTCGCTCTTCACCGAGCCGCGCGGGATGATCACCGTGTCGTTGGGGCCGCACACCGCAGTGGTGGCCTTCATGAAAAGAATCGGCATCTTGGGCACTTCCATGCCCGATTCGGCGGCGTGGTCGGCGTAGTTCAACCCCACGCAGATGAATTTGCCGATACGGCCGACTGCTGCGCCGTAGCGTACCTCGCCTTCGATCAACGGCAGCGTGGTCAAGTCCAGTGCGCGTAGTTTTTCCAGGCCGGCGTTGGTGATGTGCTCGCCGGCCACATCGTCGATCACACCGCTGAGGTCGCGGATGCGGCCTTCGCTGTCGATCAGGCCAGGGCGTTCGTGGCCTTCGGCGCCAATGCGTACGAGTTTCATGCGGTCTTCCTTTGCAGAGGAGAAGTGGAGCGGCTAGCAAACCTAGCGCGCGTGCATCGGGTAGGTAAGGACACTGTGCTCACATCGAAGCGGACGCGCGCTGCAGATCGCATCACGCAATCGCCGCGCCCACGTGTGTGGCGGGCGGCAGCGTGCGTCGTTGCCGTGCTCAGTTGGACCAGCCGCCATCGATGATGTGGGTCTGGCCGGTGGTGAACGACGATTCGTCCGAAGCCAGGTACACCACCAACTGCGCAATCTCGCGCGGGTCGCCCAGGCGGCCCATCGGCTGGCGATCAGTGAAGCTCTTCCATACCGCTTGTTCGTCGCCGCCCAGGGCTTTGACGCGCTCGCCCAGCGACGGCGTCTTGATGGTGCCCGGGCAGATTGCGTTGCAACGCACGCCCTGCGCCACGTAGTCGGCGGCGATCGCCTTGCTCAGGCCGATCACCGCGGCCTTGGTCACGCCGTACACGAAGCGGTTCGGCACGCCCTTGATGCTGGAGGCAACCGAAGACATGTTGATGATGCTGCCGCGGCCGCGCGCGAGCATGCCCGGCAACACCGCCTTGCAGGTGTAGTACATCGCGTCGACATTGATCGAGAACGAGCGGCGCCAGGCCGGTTCCTCGCAATCGAGAATGCTGCCCTGATGCACGAAGCCGGCGCAGTTGAACAACACGTCGAACGGGCCGTGTGCCTGGATCACTGCGGCAATCGCGGCAGCGTCGGTGACGTCGAGCAGTTGCGTAGTGATCGCATCCGATTCGGCAGCCAGCGCTTGCAATGCAGCGGCGTCGATGTCGGTGGCGATCACCTGTGCGCCGGCACGCGCGCAGGCCAGCGCGCTTTCGCGGCCGATGCCGGCACCGGCGGCGGTGATCAGGCAACGCTTGCCCTGCAGACGGGTGTTGGGAGTGGTGGGGATCGAGACAGTCATACCGATGAGGTTCCGTGGGTGGGGGCCGCCGGCCGTGGCAGACGATAGAACGTGCGTGCGTTGTCGCCGAAGATGGCTGCCGCGTGCTCGGCGGCGTGCCGGGTGACGAGTTGCTGTGCGAGCGCGAACCAGTGCGCGTAATCGGCGCGCAATGTCAGCACTGGCCAGTCGCTGCCCCACAGCAAACGCTGCGGGCCGAAGCGGGCGAACAGATGCGCAACATATGGCTCCAGCGCGTCCACGCCAGCGCCGCGCGCGGCTTCGGTCAGCAGGCCGGAGAGTTTGCAATGCACATTGGGATGCTGCGCCAGAACGGCCATGCCGGCGGCCCAGGCAACAAATTCGCCGGCGGCAATCTGCGGCTTGCCGCCGTGATCGACCACCACGCGCAAGCCCGGATGGCGCTTCAAGCGCGTCTGCAGTGCCGGTACGTGCGCGGCACGGATCAAGGCGTCGAAGGCCAACTCGTTCGCCAGCAGTGCATCGAAGGCGGCATCCAGCGCGGGATCGGCCAGCCAGTGCACGTCGGCGATGTCCTGCACCATCGGGCGCAGGCCCTTGAGCAGGCCGCCGCCGGCACGCACCAGCGCGCCGATACGTGCAGCCGCATCGGGCGCGGCGAAGTCCGCCCAACCGACCACGCCAGCAATGCGCGCGTCATCCCGGGCCAGCTCGAATAGGTAACAGGTCTCGGCCTCGGTGGCGGCAGCCTGCACCACCACCACGTGCTCGACATCGGCAGCGTCCAGCACAGCGCCGGCATCGTCCGGGCCGAAGTCGCGGTACAGCGGCGCCAGCTCGGGCGTCAGCCAATGGTAATCGCCACGGGCCAGGTGCCAGAAATGCAGATGCGCGTCGACCCGGCTCATGGCGTGGGCAGGTCCGCATCGAGCAGGCCATCATCGCGCAGGCGTTGCCACAGCTCGGCTGGAATCGCGGCCGCAAGCCGCGTGGCCGCCGATTGCACTTCGGCCACGGTACGCATGCCGGCCACCACCGTGGTCACCGCCGGATGCGCCAGCGGGAATTGCAAGGCCGCCGTACCGATATCCACCCCGAACGCCGCGCAGGCCGCGTACAGCCGCTGCGCATGCTGCAGCGTGGTGGCATCGACCGGGGCGTAGTTGTAGGTGGCGCCGGGGCCGCGTGCGTCGCTGAGCAGGCCGGAGCTGTACGGGCCGGCCGACAGGATCGCCACGTTGCGTTGCTGCGCCTGCTCCAGCAGCGCGCGCGCGCCGTGCTGTTCCAGCAGCGTGTAACGGCCGGCCAGCATCACGCAGTCGAGCGGAAAACGCGGCAACACCTCCAGTGCCACGTCCTGCTCGTTGACGCCCAGCCCGATCGCCCCGCACGCGCCGGCCGCCTTCAGCTCCACCATCGCCGGCAAGGCCTCCTCCAAGGCCTGGCGCAGCACGTGAGCGTGGTTGTCGCCGTGGGTCAGCGCACCGATGTCGTGCAGCAGCAGTACGTCGATGTAGTCGGTGCCCAGGCGCTCCAGGCTGGAAGCGAACGCACGCCGCACGCCGTCGGCGCTGTAATCGAACTCGGCGCGCCGCCCGGCCACGGCAAAACCATCGCGGCCGGCAACGGCCCGGCCGTCGTCGTAGACGCAGCGGCCGACCTTGGTCGACAGCGTGTAGTCCGCGCGCGCGACGCCAGCCAAGCCACGGCCCAGACGCGCTTCGCTCAGTCCGTAGCCGTAGTAGGGCGCAGTATCGAAATGACGGATGCCAGCCTCGAACGCGCCTGCAATCGCGGCCAGTGCGTCTGCCTCATCCACTTCCGTGTACAGGTTGCCGATCGGCGCGGCGCCGAAGCCCAGTGCCGATAGCTGCACGTTGGTGCTGCCGAGACGCTGCCGTGCCACGCCGCTCACGCGCGCCGCTCCGCAAGCAGGGCGGAAGCGCAGCACGCGTATTGGGAATCTGGAAAGCAGGGGTTAAGCATCACAACATCCACCAGCCAGCAGGTGCCCGGCTGTTCGCATATGAATATGGCAATCATCAATGAACAGATCACGCTGCAGTGCAGCATTGTGGCGGTGCCGGCTTGCCGACCTTTGTACAGACACGCATCGCTCTGTCGAATTCCGCAGCCGGCGTGATCGGGCCAATCCGGACAACGGCGTGTCGATCTTCGTAATCGTGGCCGACGCAAGCCGCGGGCTATGGAGCGTACCGCTTGATCTGAAGATCGCCGGCTGCACCGACCTCGGTCGCGTGGATGAAGAAGACGTCATGGCACGTGTGGCCAAAACGCATCGGCGCATCCGCGTGCACCTTACCAACCATCATCAATGGGTGGAATCGAATTCTCCTTGGATGACGGCCGGCAGTGGATGCGTCCCTCCGACCCGCACCCGCATAGGGGTATCCGGATTGCGTCACGACGTGTTCGCTGGCGGTTTGAGCCTGCCAGTCGGCGTGTACAACGCCCGACAAAACAACGCGGGATTGCGCGACTTGCGCGATTACGCATTTGCGTGCGTGCGTGCGTGCGTGCGCGTCGCGCCACGCAGCGATAGCGTCAAACGGCGAGGCCCGGGGGGACCTCGCCGTCAGGCCTTACAGCGACCATCGATACGTCGCGTAGTGCCCGCGGAATACGGACAGTGCGAAGAACCGGGTGTACGCGTGCGACAGGCCGATTCCACGCGCGGAGCGTTTCTGTTTGGCAGCTACGCAGTCGCTCTTTCGATCACAGTTAACCGCAGCAGTAGCAGACGTTGCCCTGGCCCAGATCGCCGCCAAATTCCGGACACTCGGCTTTGCAGGCCCATGCGCTACATGATTCGACTTTCGGCTGTGCGTTATCGACCGCCATCACCTGGAAGGCACCGAATCCAGTGCTTGCCAGAAAAGTCGCCGCCATCAACGCACTGCGTAAGGTTAGCCAACGCTTCTTCATGCATTACTCCTTCACCGTTGCAAAAGCCGCTGGCGCGTCCGTGTGGCGCAAGGCGGCGACGAGTTCCTGCACCCGCTCCGTGGTATCGAAAACGCCAAGATGGGAATGGCGCACGCGCCCCTCTGCATCGATGGCCATCAGTAGCGGCACGTTGCGCGCGCGAAACAGCATCAGCGCGCGACGATCGGTCAACGTGACCACCGGAAAATCGAAACCGTGCACATGTGCATAGCGCGCAGCCTGCGCAGCGTCGCAGTGGCACACGCCTAGCAGCTGCGGCCGGCCCGGCAGGTTGGCTTGCAGCTGCCGCGCCGCACGCAGCACGGTTGGGGCCGAGCGCTGGCAGTACGGGCAGGTGGTGGTGAAAAAGAACAACACCTGCGCTGGCCCTTGCGGCGCGCCGAGCACATGGCGCTGACCATCGCCATCGGTCACTTCGATACGCGGCACGTACATGCCTTCATACGGTGTGCTGATGCGCGTCTGCAGCCATTGCTGCTGCACGCGCAGCTGCCGGTTCTGCCACGCCAGCACCGCAATCAATGCACATGTCACCAGCAGGCCCATCCAGAGCCAAGGGAAACGTCGTGCCATGCCAGCTCCAACAGCGTCCTGGGTGCCCGAGCCTTGCCCAGCATCAACGCATGGTCAATGGTGATATCGACAACTGCGATGTCGCGCGGCATACAGCTGTGGATGCGATCACGCCCGCGCACTTGGGCTTGTCACTGATGCATTGCGTTGGGATCGGTGTTTGCGCAATCCAGTAAAGCGCCAAGCGTGCAATGCGGCATCGGCGCGTCTGTGCATCCACGAATTGATTAAAGTGTCGAACGCAAGCGCGGCTCAAACCAACGGCGTCTGCAGGCTGATCCACGGCGGATGCACGCAGCGGTATCAAGTCAGCACGACAGAAACACAAAGAGAAGCCAGAGAGTGATTGCCACACTCGCTGCCCACGCAGCGCTGATTGCTGGCCAGCATCCAGCCGTGCCCGCTCGTGGCATGCTGTGCAGCACGGCACGTGGGTGCGTGCCGGCCTTTCAAGAATCATGTAATGGGCGCGATGGCGTTTTCCGTTCGGCTGTGCGTGCTGGCACTGCTTGCCTGCAATGCCGCACAGGCCAATGACAGCAGTTTCGGCGACGACAACGGCACCATCTGCCTGCTGTATCAGCCCGACATCAACATGGACCACGAAGCGCTGCTGCTCAGCGAAGAACGCATGCAGGTGGATTACGTGTTCACCAATCACAGCGAGCGCGACCTGAGCGTGCCGGTGGCCTTCCCGATGCCGCCGATGTATTTCGGCATGGCCGACCACAATGCGCTGACCGATTTCAAACTCTGGGCCGACGGCAAACCGGTCGCCACCACGCGCAAGCTGGTGGTGCTGCTGGACGACGGCAGCGATATCTCCAAGACGTTCGCCGCCACCGGCTGAACCCCGGACGATGTCTGTGCCTTCACCGAATCATCCACGCCGCCGAAGGGACGCAAGCCGCTGCCCGCGCGCTGGGTCGATGGCGATGGGCAACCTCGCTTCGCGCTCAACGAGTACTTCGTCTGGCAGCAGCCATTTCCTGCCAAAGGAAGCGTGCAGATCCGCCACACCTACACGCCCAGTTTGTCAACCGGCGTCCCGCAGCCAGCAGCTATTTGCTGGAGTCCTACGCAAAAGACACCTGCATCGAACCGGCCAGCAAAGCCAGCATGCAGCGCCGCGAAGGCAAGTACGGTCTGGGGGTGGCCAACCTGCGTTATGTGCTCACCACCGGCAAGAACTGGAACGGCCCGATCAAGGACTTCCAGCTGACCATCCGCAAGCAGGCGCCCAGCGACATCCTGAGTCTGTGTTTGGACGGCGAACTAAGAGCGGCTAACAAAACGTAGCGAGCAGTCGTCAGGCGGGTGCGGGCGGCGCACAGGAACCGGAGTGTACGAGTGGTACATGAGGATTCCGAGCACCGGCCGCGCCCGCCTGGCGGCTGCGCAGTAGTTTTGTTAGCTGCTCTAAAAAAGATCGACCCACTGACCTTCCACTTCAAGCAGTCCAACTTCGTACCGATGCGCGACTTAAACGTGCTGTTCGTGCGCGCGGCAGAGCAGATTTCACGGCAGGATCCTCGCAGACGTGCAGACCTGTGCGCGTACTGCCTCTCAGGAAAAGCGCCATCGTGCACACGCATGCGCAGGTCGGTGTCATTGCGCTGCGGTCAGCGCTTTCCAACATGCAGCTCGCCAGACGATGACGGTAGAGAAAAGCGCGAACGGGGAATTAGGCGCATGGCATGGCGGCAATGCGTGAGTTGCTGATAACGCCTGTCGCGCCCGAGGACGCTCCTACAGGTTCACTTCATTGCTGCAGCCGCGCAGGGCCGGTACGTAGGAGCGCGCTCGCGCGCGATGCGGCCTTACTGACCACACCCATCGCGGCAGTCGTCTGTCGCGTGCGGCGAGCGACCCCTATTTGATGACACGCTTAGCCGGCGGCGGACGCCGGCATGCGTCAATCGTCTTCCGGCGGCGGCAGCACGATGCCGTCGGCATCGATGGCGAGCTTGCCGGCCATCAGCACGGCCTGGGTGCGATTGGTGACGCCGAGCTTGCGCAGGATCGCGGTGACGTGCGCCTTGATGGTGGCTTCGGATACGCCAAGATCGTAGGCGATCTGCTTGTTGAGGCGCCCGGCGCCCAGCATTTGCAGCACGCGGAATTGTTGAGGAGTGAGATCGCGCAGACGCTGGCCGACCTCGCGTTCTTCGCTGTCGGTGGGTGGCAGGTTTTGCGCTTCGGCCGGGATCCAGCGCTCGCCATCGAGCACGGTGGCCAATGCGCGACCGATGGTGTCCGAATCTGCAGATTTGGGAATGAATCCGAACGCGCCATGGTCGATCGCCCGCCGCATCACGGTGGGTTCTTCGCGTGCGGACACCACCACTACCGGCAACTGCGGATGCAGCGAGCGCATATGCACCAACGCACTGAACCCCTGCGCGCCCGGCATGTTGAGATCCATCAGCAACAGATCGGCATCCGGCTGTGCATCGGCCAGCGTGTACAACGCATCCACCGTGTCTGCCTCGAACAACTGCACCCCCGGCATCACGCGTTGCACCGCCCCGCGCAAGGCTTCACGGAACAGGGGATGGTCATCAGCGATCAGCAGGGTGGTCATTCTGGAGCCGGGAATCGGGAGTGGGGAATCGGGAATCGCAAAGGCAACAGCAACACCAGCAGTGGCAAGCAAGCAGCAAGGACAGCAAGGACAACGAACGGCATAGACAGCAAACGAGAATAAAAGAACAGAGGAGCGAATTGAGTGGGGCAGCGTTGAAGGACAGCAGCTGCCGGCGAAAGCTGGGGAGATAGGGAACCCGCTTCTGCGAACCCCCATACCCAATCTAACGTCCGCCAACCAGGGAACCGCTCTACCGATTCCCTATTCCCCGATTCCCCATTCCCAGCGTGTCAGCGCGCCAGACGCTCATTGACCAGCGAATCCACCACCGACGGATCAGCCAGGGTCGAGGTATCGCCCAGCTGGTCCGGGGCGTTCTCGGCGATCTTGCGCAGGATGCGGCGCATGATCTTGCCCGAGCGGGTCTTGGGCAGGCCGGGGGCCCACTGCAGGTGATCCGGCGAGGCGATCGGGCCGATCTCCTTGCGCACCCAGCTCACCAGTTCCTTATGCAGTTCGTCGCTCGGAGTCTCGCCGGCGATCAGGGTGACATAGGCATAGATGCCCTGGCCCTTGACGTCGTGCGGGAAGCCGACCACGGCCGCTTCGGCAACCTTGGGGTGCGAGACCAGTGCGCTTTCCACTTCGGCGGTGCCGATACGGTGGCCGGAGACGTTGATCACATCGTCCACGCGGCCGGTGATCCAGTAATAGCCGTCAGCATCGCGCCGGCAACCGTCGCCGGTGAAATAGCTACCCGGATAGGTGCGGAAATAGGTGTCGATGAAACGCTGGTGGTCGCCATACACGCTACGCATCTGGCCCGGCCACGAATCCAGCAACACCAGATTGCCTTCGGTGGCGCCTTCCAGAATCTTGCCTTCGGCATCCACCAGCGCCGGCTGCACGCCAAAGAACGGCAGGGTGGCCGAGCCCGGCTTGAGGTCGACCGCGCCAGCCAGCGGCGAAATTAGAATGCCGCCGGTTTCGGTCTGCCACCAGGTGTCAACGATCGGGCAGCGGCTGTCGCCGACCACTTCGTAATACCAGCGCCAGGCTTCCGGATTGATCGGCTCGCCGACGCTGCCGAGCAGGCGCAGGCTCTTGCGCGAGGTCTTCTTGACCGGTTCCGCGCCATCGCGCATCAGCGCGCGAATGGCGGTGGGCGCGGTGTAGAAAATGGTGACCTGATGCTTGTCGATCACTTCCCAAAAGCGCGACACGTTCGGGTAATTGGGTACGCCTTCGAACATCACCGCGGTGGCGCCATTGGCAAGCGGGCCGTAGACGATGTAGCTGTGGCCGGTAACCCAACCCACATCCGCAGTGCACCAGTAGATGTCGTCCTCGCGCAGGTCGAACACCACTTCATGGGTGTAGCTGGCAAACAACAGATAGCCGGCGGTGGTGTGCAGCACGCCCTTGGGTTTGCCGGTGGAGCCGGACGTGTAGAGGATGAAAAGCGGGTCTTCGGCGTTCATTCGCTCGGGTTCGCACTCGGCCGGCTGGCCGTCGACCACATCATGAAACCAGCGGTCGCGCGGTGCCTGTATCTCCACCGCACCACCGGTGTGGCGCACCACCAGCACGGTTTCGACCGTGTCGGTGCCGGAAATCTTCAGCGCTGCATCGACATTGGCCTTGAGCGGAATCTTCTTGCCGCCGCGCAGGCCTTCGTCGGCGGTGATAATCAGCTTGCTCTGGCAATCGATCACGCGGTCGGCGATCGAGTTGGCAGCAAAGCCGCCGAACACCACCGAGTGCACCGCACCGATGCGCGCGCAGGCGAGCATGGCCACGGCCGCATCGACAATCATCGGCAGATAGATGGTGACCCGGTCGCCCTTCTTGACGCCCAGGTTACGCAGCGCATTGCCCAGCTTGCAGACGCGCTCGTACAACTCGCGATAGGTGACCGGGTACGACGCCGCGCCCGGGCTGTCGGGTTCGAACAGCAGCGCGGTCTTGTCGCCGCGCGTGGCCAGCTGGCGGTCCAGGCAGTTGACGCTGGCATTGAGCTCGCCATCGCCGAACCAGCGGATATGGAAGTCGTCCAGCGCGTAGCTGACGTCCTTGACTTGGGTGGGTTGCTTGAACCATTCCAACCGCTGCGCGGCCTTGCCCCAGAACTGCTCGGGGTGTTCGATCGATTCGCGATACAGCGCGGCGTACTGCTCGCGCGTCACGCGCGCATCGGCGGCGAACGCGGGATCGACGGGATAAACATCAGCCATGGCACCCTCACTTGCGATGAACTTGTGGGAAGAGGGCGTTGCAGCTGCCCTCGGTAGACAATCAGTGTGCCGCATCCATTCTGTCCCGTCGGCCAACGACGCCTTAGACCATGGTCGTAACCCTCGGGAAGTGCACCAGGGCACATCCAGTGCGGGCCGCAGCGCGACCATCGGTCATCTTGCAGAATGCTGCGTTGCAGCTACGACCAAAGGCGAATAGTCCGCGAAGCGCGGACTGCCTCACGCTCCGCACAGCATCGCCATCAAGCGCGAGGCCTTCATTGGGGAGAGGGTTTCATGAAACACCGTATTGCACCGCTGGTGCGCCATCCGTTGGCGGCCGCCTTGTTCGTTGCCACCATTTTGCCGGGCGTGGCGTTCGCACAGACGTCCAAGGAAAAGGCACTGGAAGCGCGCATCGCCGAGCTCGAGCGTCAAGTCCAGCTGTTGGTTTCTGCGCAGCAACAGCAGCAGGGCCAGATCGTTCAGACGCAGACCCAGGTTAGCGAAGTGCGCACCTTGCAGGCACAGACGCCGCCTGCACCGGTGGTGCCTGCCGGCAAGAAGCCGATCCAACTGACCAGCATCACACCGAACGCGTTGCCGGGGACAACGTTCCGTTACGGTGGTTTCATCAAGGCCGACTTCATGACCACCCGCACCAGCGACGGCGCATTGCCTGAAGGTGCGGTTGGGCGTTACCTGTACATCCCGACCCAGACACCGGTCGGCGGGCAAGCCTCCAGCACCGACACCGACTTCCATGCCAAGTTCTCGCGCTTCAACCTGGGCGTGGATACCGTCACCGAAAACGGCGACAAGCTCACCGGCTTCATCGAAATCGATTTCTTCGGCAATGCGCTGGCCAACCAGGTCAACAATCTCTACGGCGGCACCTTGCGGCACGCTTACATGAGCTGGAACAACTGGCTGGCCGGTCAGACCTGGTCCAACTTCATCGATCCCACGATTCTTCCGGAAGCGGCCGATATCGTCGGGCCGACCGACGGTGCGTTGTTCAGCCGTCAGACCCAGATTCGTTACACCCGCGGCGCCTTCAGCGTGTCGGCCGAAAACCCCGAGACGCTGACCACGCCGTATCAGGGTGGCAACACCATCCTGGCCTCGGACCACGGCGCGATGCCGGACCTGACCGCGCGCTACAACTGGAAGGGCACCTGGGGCACGTTCGGTCTGTCGGCCATTGCGCGTCAGTACCGCACCCGCAGCACGTTGACCAACGACACCGATTTCGGCGGCGCCATCGCCGGCGGCGGCCGCTGGATCATCAACTCCAATAACGATCTGCGTTACCAACTCAGCTACGGCGAAGGCCTGGGGCGCTATCTGGGCCTGGGCAACGGCTCGGATGTGGAGATCGATATCGACGGCAATATCCAGACCGTCAGCACAGTTGCCGGCTGGGTAGCCTGGCGCCACGACTACACCGCCAAGCTGCGCAGCACCATCATGTATTCGCGCGCGGATTACGACCACTCGCTGGCCAACACCGGCGGGCTGGCCAGCAAGTCGCAGCAGAGCATCCGCGCCAACGTGTTCTATTCGCCATTGCCGAAGGTGGATGTGGGCGCCGAGCTGATGTACGGCCGGCGCGAAGCCGAAAACGGCGACAGCGGCGACATCTCGCGGCTGCAGTTCACCACCAAGTACAGCTTCTAAGTTGCTGCCACCGGCGGCCTGCTCCATTGCGGTGGAGCGGGCGTCGCATCCTTCGTTTTACCAGCGCTCTACCAGGAGACAGACCATGACCGTCTCGAATGAAGCGTTGATCGCCAAGATCGACGCCAATCCGAAGTACCAGGCACTCAAGCGTCAGCGAAATACGCTGGGCTGGACACTCACCGTGCTGATGTTGCTGGCCTATTACGGCTACATCGGCCTGATCGCGTTCGACAAGGAATTCCTCGCCAAGCCGATCGGTGCCGGCGTGACCTCGATCGGCATTCCGATCGCGATCGGAGTGATGATGTTCACCATCGTCATTACCGCTATCTACGTGCGTCGCGCCAACAGTACTTACGACCAGCTGACCGCGCAGATCCTGGAGGAAGCCCGCAAATGAGCAAGTATTCGCGCCTTCTTCTGATACTTGCCGGTCTGCTGCCTGCCGGCATCGCGCTGGCAGCCGGCGGTGACATGGGCCAGGTCGACAAGCAACCCACCAACTGGGTGGCAATCGGCATGTTCGGCTTCTTCGTGCTGGGCACCTTGTGGATCACCAAGTGGGCGGCGGCCAAGACCAAGTCGGCCGCTGACTTCTATACCGCCGGCGGTGGCATCACCGGCTTCCAGAATGGCCTGGCGATCGCCGGCGACTTCATGTCGGCGGCTTCGTTCCTGGGTATTACCGCTGCGGTGATGGCCAACGGCTACGACGGTCTGATCTATGCGATCGGCTTTCTGGTCGGCTGGCCCATCTTGACCTTCCTGATGGCAGAACGCCTGCGCAACCTCGGCAAGTACACCTTCGCCGACGTGGCCGGTTACCGCTTCGCGCCGACTGCGATCCGTAGCTTTGCGGCGTCGGGCACGCTGGTGGTGGTGCTGTTCTATCTGATCGCACAGATGGTCGGCGCCGGTGCGTTGATCAAGTTGCTGTTCGGCCTGGACTACTGGGTGGCGGTGACCCTGGTCGGCGTGCTGATGATGATCTACGTGCTGTTCGGCGGCATGACTGCAACCACCTGGGTGCAGATCATCAAGGCCGTGCTGCTGCTGACCGGCGTGACCTTCATGGCCGTGGCCATCATGTGGCACTTCAACTTCAGCTTCGAGGCGCTGTTTGCCGAGGGCGTGCGGGTGAAGACCGCCATTGCGGCCAACGGCGGTGCATCGCCGGAGGACGCGGCAAAAGCGGGTCTGGCGATCATGGGTCCGGGTGGCTTCGTGAAGGACCCGATTTCGGCGATTTCCTTCGGTATGGCGCTGATGTTCGGCACCGCCGGCCTGCCGCACATCCTGATGCGCTTCTTCACCGTTCCCGATGCCAAGCAGGCACGCAAGTCGGTGCTGTGGGCGACCACCTGGATCGGCTACTTCTACATCCTGATCTTCATCATTGGCTTCGGTGCCATCGCACTGGTGTTGACCAACCCGCAGTTCGCCGATGTTGCCACCGGCACCATCCATGGCGGCAAGGGTGCGGCCAACATGGCGGCGGTGCTGGTCGGCAATGCAGTGGGCGGCAACGTGTTCATGGGCTTCATCTCGGCGGTGGCCTTCGCCACCATCCTGGCGGTGGTTGCGGGCCTGACCCTGTCCGGCGCCTCGGCGGTGTCGCATGACCTGTATGCCACGGTGATCAAGAAGGGCAACCCGGCACCTGGCTCCGAGCTCAAGGTCTCGCGTGCCACCACCCTGGTGCTGGGCGTGATCGCGGTGCTGCTGGGCATCGTGTTCGAGAAGCAGAACGTGGCCTTCATGGTGTCGCTGGCATTCGCCATCGCCGCCTCGGCCAACTTCCCGGTGCTGATCCTGTCGTTGTTGTGGAAGAACTGCACCACCCGTGGCGCAGTGGCCGGTGGTTTCCTGGGCCTGATCTCGTCGCTGGTGCTGACGATCCTGTCGCCATCGGTGTGGGTGGACACGCTGGGCAATGCGGCCGGCTCGGCGCCGTTCCCGTACACCTCGCCGGCGTTGTTCTCGATGACGATTGGCTTTGTCGGCATTTGGTTGTTCTCGGTGCTGGATCGCAGCCCGCAGGCCGCCAACGAACGCGCAGCGTTCAAGGCGCAGCAGATCCGTGCCGAAACCGGCCTGGGTGCCAGCAGTGCGTCCGGTCACTGATCGACCAGCGTCATTGTTGGTGTGATCGCAAGCGCCGGCCCAGTGCCGGCGTTCTGCGTTTTTGACAACGCTGCCGCATGTTTGGCGAAACGGCCCGGCAATCGCGAGACGGTGCCAGGGCGCTGCTGGCCTGCGTGTCCGGAATCTGCTGGTGACCGAGCACCGTTGAGTTGCTGCGGGCAAGCCGCGCCCGGTGCCGCATCTGCACCTCGTCTTCGCGGTCATCGCGCCGGCGCAGGCGAAACCTGCGGCCTTGCCTGCCACATCGTCGACATTCGTTCGCTCGGTGCGCCATCTCTGCGCGCCGGTAGCAAACCGCCATCTCGTCGAAGAAATTAAGTCATCGAAAGTAAGTAAATTTCCCGCCGAGTCGACCGCCGATCACGGCCGGCTCGCCCTCGCTCACTGCCTTGGTCGGTGGAGTGAGGGCGCGGTCCGGCGAATGCATCGATGGTGTCGACCCATCGGTCCTCGTCATCAGTGCTGCACCTTCCTTCCTTCTGGAGACGAGAGACATGACGACTTCTTGTAAGACCCATCCGCTGGCCCGTGCATGCAGGCTCGTTGGAACGCTTGTGCTATTGGCAGCCCTGCCACAGTTGGCGATGGCGGCCTGTAACGACTCCACCGCAAATAAAATGGATGCCATCCTGTTCAATAGCGCCAATAAAACGACGGTGCTGGCGCATCGCGGTCTGTGGGGAAGCTATTCGGGAATCCGCGATATGCCGGAGAATTCGCGCGGCGCGTTGCAGGCTGCTAATGACCAGTGCATGGATGGCGTGGAGTTGGACGTCAAGCTCACCAGCGACGGTGTGCCGGTCCTGTTGCACGACTACAACCTTGGCCGTACCACCACGGTGTGGCAGCAGCATCCAGGCGTTAAATACGACCCGATCACCAATCAGGGCGTGAATCCATCCATCCTGGTGACGCCCTGGTCGCAGGTCGGTTCACTTTTTCTGCTGAGTCCAGACCGCAGAACCATCTCCGCCTATCACGTGCCGCGGGTCGATGAGGTGTTCACCTATTACAGGCAGCACAACCTGCGCGTACCGATGGTGTTCGACATCAAGGATGCGGCCACGGTACGCGCCGTCCGCAGGGCAGCCGAAGACGCGTTCGGTGTTGCGTCCGGCACCTATGTTGCCGCCAAGGTCAATGCAACGCTGTACACCAGCCGCGCTGCCTACCGTGCCGACGGGAGCGGCATGGTCGGTATTCCGGTCTTCACCACAAACATGCTCGGCAAGATCAACGTGCGCCAGACGATCTCGGCGTGGATGAACGACGGCCAGCAGACGATGGAAATCAACGTCAAGCAGCTCGGTGGCTTGTTGCAAAGCGATGCCGACTTCATTCGTGAGCGCGGCTATCGCGTCGGTGTGTTTCAGGCCATTCCCGACGGTCCGTATGCCGGCAAGTTCTATCAAAACAGCGGCGCGTGCTGCTACGCCTTGTCGGATCTGTATTTCTCCTACTCGGGCGGCCGCGACACGGCCGACAATCGCGGCAGTCTGGATTTCATCACGCGCGACGAGGACTTCCGCCTGATCACCACCGATGACCCGAAGGGCGCCATCGCTTATTTGCGTGCGCGCGGCAAGCACGAATAACGCATGCATCTGGTTGGCCCACGGGCCGAACCCGACGGCGGCGCTGACCGTCGTCGGTTCTTGTCTAACGGAGGTTGTCGTATGGTTTCCACACGTGTGTTGCCTGCCGCGCTAGCGGCGAGCCTGATCTTCTGCGTGGCAGTGGCGCAGGCCGCCACTGCCGCATCCGATGTCCGCAGCAACCAGGCACCGGTGCTGCAGATCGGCAAACAATCGCTCGATGCGCAGGAGTACCGCGCGCTTGCGCTGGCCGGCTTGCCACAGGATTTCAATCCGGCCAGTGCGGCCGATCCGGAGTTTGTGCGCGAATTCGCCGATCGCCTGTTGCTGGTGCAGCAGGCCCGGCGCGTGCATTTGCAGGACGACCCGGTCGTGGCCGCACGGATCCGTCAGGCGACCGATGCGATCCTGGCCAAGGCCGTGCAGACGCGTGCACGCGAAAGCGCGCGTATCGATGCTTCGCAGATAAAAGCGCAATTCGATGCGCACCCACACGATTATGATGAAGTGCACTTGAGTCATTTGTTCGTGGCGTTGAAGCCGCAGGGTGAGGCGCGGCGTGGTACGCCCCTGACCGATGCTCAGGCGCTTGCCCGGGCGCAGCGCCTGAAGCAACAGCTGGAGTCCGGTACACCATTTGCCGAACTGGCGATGCGCGAATCCGACGATGGCAGTACTGCGGCCGAAGGCGGCGAACTGTCGCCGATTTTCCTGCGCAATGTGGCGGATGCGTTTGTCGCGCCGGTGCAGGATCTGGCAGTGGGGCAGGTGTCGGCCCCAGTGCGTGGCCCGGAGGGTTACCACCTGATCCGTGTCGATGCGCGGCGACCGGCAACCCTGGACAGCGCACGTGGACAGATCGAGGTGCAATTGCGCGACCAGGCGGCCGCCGGCGCATTGGAACAGCTGCGTCAGGCCAACCCGGTGCGCTTCGATCACGCCGCGCTGGAAGCGGCGTTGCGTTGAGGCGGGTTAGCTGATGACAAGCCCACTGCAAACGGCGCATGGGCTTGGCGACCGATCAGCCTGGCCATGGCGGGGCATGGTTGTTGCGATCGTGGCGGTGCTGGTGCTGGCGTTTAGTGCGTGGTCGCTGCACGCGTCGCGTGCACCCCAAGCGCCGCGCGTGCAGGATCGCACCATGACGCCGAGTGCCCCATCGATTGCCGCCCGATCACGCCAGGCATCCACCAGCGCATCGCCCAGCTTGTTCGACAACGCGATGCAGCAACGTGCCTGCCGCGAACGTCAGCACGAACAGGCTGCGCAGATCGCGCGCGGTGCGGTGAGTGCCGCAGGGTTGTCTGGTCGTGCCGGATGCGTGGCGGGCACGCCGTTGCAGATCGAGGCGATGCTCCGTACCGCCGCCGCGCGCGGCGATGTGGATGCCCAGCGCTATCTGCTGGCGCAACGCGCGGCCGACCTGATGCAGCGCGCTGTGGCGGCAGCGCCTACGCGCACGCAGCCAACCTTGTCGCCGGATGCAGAGCGCGAGGTGGCTGTCATCGTGAGCGAACTGGAAGCGCTGGCATTGGCAGGTCACCGCGATGCCATCGATACCTTGGCGCAAGTAGTGGAATCGCCGCTGCTGCATGCGCCCGACCCGGTCTATGCGGCGGCGTGGCGACTTGCCGCACGCCAGCCGCCGGGGCGAGCGCTGGAGGCGACTGCGCCACTGCAGGCCGAGGACGAAGTGTTGGACGCGCTTGCTCAACAGCAGCAGCAACAAGCGCGCACGCTGGCGGTGGAGCTATTCGACGATTGCTGCCGCCACCTGCGGCAACGACGAAATGACAGCGATGCTGCCGCTAACCAGAGCGCGTATCTCTCATCGCCGCAAGGACGCTAGCCGCGTAGGCAGCATCTGCCTCAGCGGAAGTAACGCGCCTGCAATGGCAAGGTCGCCGCGCCAATCGCGCAGGCATCGGCAGGCGCTTCGGCCGGAAGCAGCACCGGCATCGGGCGGGATTGGCCGCGCCGTGGCAGGTTGTCGATCTGCACCGCCGCGATCAGACGTCGCGCCAGATCGCATGGCAGGCGTCCGCCAAACACGATGGCTTCGGGGTCGCACACGGCCGTGATGGCCGAAATGATCAACGACAGCCCCGGCGCGCTCCGGACGATCCAGCGCTCGATCGCCGGCCAGGCCGGATCGTAAGCGGCCAGCAAACTGCGCACATCGGCAAAGATCACGCCGTCTTCGGCCAGCAGTTCACGCAGCAATTCCAGGGTGGCGCGTTCCAGCTTCTGCGCAGGCAACATGCCGGCAAATTCGCCGGCATTGCCGCGTGCCCCCCGCATGACTTGGCCGTCGATGACCAAGCCGCCGCCCAGTCCGTAACTCAAATACAGATACGCGAAATCGCGATGGCGTTGGCCCACGCCCAGCATTGCCTCGCCAGCGGCGGCAACGCTGCCATCGTTATCCATCCATACCGGTTGCCCGAACGCCTCGGCCAGCCACGGGCACAGTGCGATCTGGCCCAGGGCGCGCAGCGGTTCGGGCGGATTGATGAAAGCATCCTCGCCGGTGAAGAACCCGGTCATCGCTACGCCGATGCCCAGGCGTGGGCCGGCATCGTCTACGCGTGCCAGCAACGCCGCATCGGCCGCCTGCAGCTGGGTGAGCACGCCGTACAAGGTGGTGTCGGTCAGCGCGACCTCGCTGACGGCGAGCACTGCTCCGGAAAAATCCACCAATGCTAGGGTCAGCACATCGGTGGCGATGGAAATACCCAGCGTGTGCCCGTAGGCCGGATTCAGCGACACCGCCATGCCCGGCTTTCCTCGCCCGCTACGCGCCACCGCCTCACCCATCTGCACCATGCCGCGCGCCTGCAGACCTTCGATCAGCCGCACTGCGGTCTGCACAGTCAGCCCGCTGCCGCGGCTAAGGTCGGCACGGGTGAGCACACCGGCCAGACGCAGGCGGTCGAGCATGTCGCGCTCGTTAAGGCTCAGGCTCGGGAACGCAGGCGAATGCGGCGGCAACGCGACGGCAACTGATGACGGCATGGTTCGCTGTGTCATAGAGGTAGCGCTAGCTTACCCACTTCGGCCGAGCTAATTAATTCACAGTAAGTTATTGAACTGATAGCCACCGTCACTTGCAGATGACAACGTTATGCCTTCGCTCACGGGCACCAATTGCCCTCATCGGTGCCACCTGCGAGTAGGCGCCGACCCTGCGTCGCTAAGTGGTGGCAAGCGCCAGATGCGCCAGCCCGGCGCGCCAAGCCGCACGGCCACCCGAACCACGGAGGGCGCGCGCCTGGGCGGGCTGCACGCGCCCGGCCCATATTCATAACGGCATCGCGGGCGCGGATGTCCCCTGCTCTAGAACGCATGGCCCACGCCCTGAGGCCCGGCACATGGCGCGGTACCATTGGTGGTTTGAACCTCGGTCCGCGCCATGAAGATTGCCTCCTGGAACGTCAACTCGCTCAACGTGCGTCTGCCGCACCTGCAACAGTGGCTCACCGCATTCGCGCCGGACGTGGTGGGGATCCAGGAAACCAAGCTGGAAGATCATAAGTTTCCGGACGCAGCGCTGGCAGAGCTGGGCTACCGCAGCGTGTTTTGCGGGCAGAAAACCTACAACGGCGTCGCCATCCTGTCGCGCTCGCCGGCGCTGGACGTGCAGACGGGCATCCCCGGCTTCGACGACGTACAGCAGCGCGTCATCGCCGCCACGGTCGATGGCGTGCGCATCATCAATCTGTATGTGGTCAACGGCCAGGACGTGGGCACCGACAAGTACGCCTACAAGTTGCGCTGGCTGGCTGCAGCGCATGACTGGATCGCGCAGCAGCTGCAAACCTATCCACAGCTGGTGGTGCTGGGCGACTTCAACATCGCCCCGGATGCGCGTGACGTGCACGATGCGACAGTGTGGAACGAGCACCACATCCTCACCTCGACCGACGAGCGCGCCGCGCTGGAAAAACTGCTGGCGCTGGGTCTGCACGATGCATTCCGGTTGCATCCCCAAGCAGCGGAGCAGTTCAGTTGGTGGGATTACCGCCAGGCCGGTTTCCGCCGCAATCTCGGCCTGCGCATCGACCTGACGCTGGTGTCCGATGCCTTGCGCACGCGCGCCGTGGAGTCGGGCATCGACCGCGAACCGCGCACGTGGGAGCGCCCCAGTGACCACGCGCCGGCATGGGTACGGCTGGCGGAGGCGGGCGCATGAGTGGTCGGCATCTGCGTCGCAGCACGCACAAGGTAGGCGATGTCACGCTGGGACCGGTGCATCGTCTGAGTTGCCACTGCGGTGCAGTGCAAATCGATCTGGATCTACCGCACGGCCTGCTGGATCCGCGCCGTTGCGACTGTTCGATGTGCCGCCGGCGTGGCGCCATTGTCGCGTCGGTTCCGCTCGATGGCCTGCATGTGCTGCAGGGCGAAGACGTGCTGCGGCTGTATCAGTTCAACACGCAGACGGCAGCGCATTATTTCTGCGGTGTGTGCGGCATTTACACGCATCACCAGCGCCGCTCCAACCCCAACGAATACGGCTACAACGTCGGCTGCCTGGAAGGCGTCAATCCATATGCCTTGAACATTGCCGTGCCGGTGGAAGACGGCGTGCACCATCCGGCCGATCGGGCTGTGGTGGATGTCTAAAACGAGAACGCCCGGGCGAGCCCGGGCGTTGAACAACGCGACATCTGTCTAACGCAATGCGTTAGCGCAGGCGGCCGCGGGTTGCCAGATTGACGATGGCCAGCAGGATCACCGCACCCACCAGCGACCACACGAAGGTCCACAGCGTGATGGCCTGATTGATGCCGCCGCCAAACAGGAAACCAGCGATCAGCGCACCCACAATGCCGACCACCACATTGAGGATGATGCCTTGCTGCGCATCGCGACGCATGATGATGCTGGCAAGCCAACCCACGATGCCACCGACGATCAACCAGATGATGATGCCCATGTTGCTGATCTCCTTGTTCGCGTGCACCGGAAGTGGTGCATGGACGCCATTCAACGCAGCCGCGCGTGAAGCAGCTGTCGAGCGCGATGGCCAAGTGTTTGGCTTGGTGCACAGCGCGTGACAGCGCACGCAAGTTGGCGGGTTGGTCCGGTGCAGCTGTGGCTGCGCCCGCACCGGCACGGCGAACGCGGCGAGCCGCAGGCGCGTCAGTTACTTGGCCCGGCGCTGGGCATCGACCCGGCGCTGGTGCCATTGCAGCGCGATGCACGCGGGCGTCCCTCGCTGCAGCCGGCGCTGCCTAACTGCGACACCGGCTGGAGCCATAGCGGCGAGTATCTGCTGGTGGGGCTGGGCGAGGGCGTGCGGCTGGGTGTGGATCTGGAGCGCATCCGCGCGCGTCCGCGTGTGCTGGAGATCGCGCAACGCTTCTTCCATCCCGACGAAATCGCCTTGCTCACCGCGCTGGCGCCGGACGCACAGCACGCGTTGTTCTTCCGGCTGTGGTGCGCCAAGGAAGCCTTGCTCAAGGCGTATGGGCATGGCCTGTCATTCGGCCTGCATCGGCTTGCGTATGCACTCACGCTCGATGGTGCGCTGCACCTGCAGTGGTGCGATCCGGAGCTTGGCCAGGCCGCGCAATGGAAGTTGCACGAATGGTGGGCTGCACCGGAGTGTCGCGCCGCGTTGGCGTTCTATCCATTGGCGGGCGTGTAAGCCGGCCGCCGTGCGTGATTACGCCACACCGTGCGGCAGAATCGGCTGACGAAACTGCGCCACGCCATCCAGGTCGCGCAGGGTCACCGTAAGCACGCCGCTGCGTCCATCGATCTCCACCTCGCCGAAGAACTGGTAACCGGCCAGCGGTGACGTGTTGGGCGCAGGTGGCGCCTTTTGAAACACCACGCACGGGCCGAACGTGGCATCCAGTCCATTCGGCCCGAAACTGCCGGCATTGAGCGGGCCGCCGACAAATTCCCAGAACGGTTCGAACTGCTGAAACGCCGCGCGATCGGGATGGCAATAACGGGCCGCGCAGTAATGCACATCGGCCATGAGCCACACCGTATTGCGGATGCGTGCGTGGCTGATGAAGCGCAACAGCGTGGCGATTTCCTGTTCGCGGCCACGTGGTACGCCGGAGTCGCCATTGGCGATCGCTTCCCAGCGCGGGCGCCCGTTCGCATCTTCGCCATCGGGCACCTGCGGGCCGATCGGCATGTCGGCAGCAATCACTTCCACTGCGCCCGCGAACCCGCCAGTTCGCGTTGCAACCACGCCAATTGCTCCGTCCCGAGAAACGCGGCATCGGGGCTGGGCTGCGGTTGCAGGTTGTCGCTGTTGGCGCCGCGGTCACTGGGCATGTCCAGCACGAACACATCCAGCAGCGGGCCGTAGGCAATCTTGCGATAGATGCGTCCGTTGCCATCGGCACGCACGCCGCGCATCGGCGCATATTCCAGGAACGCCTGGCGGGCGCGCTTGGCCAGCACGTCGATGTCGCGCACCCGATAGCGCGCATCCAACTGTTTGCCGGGTGACCAGTTATTGGTGGTTTCGTGGTCGTCCCATTGCCAGATTTGCGGCACTTCGGCGTTGAAGCGGCGCACGTGCTCATCGAGCAGGTTGTAACGGTAATTGCCGCGGAATTCGTCCAGCGTTTCGGCCACCTTACTTTTGGCCGCGGTGGTGAGCTTACGCCAGCGCTTGCCGTCTTCCACCGTCAGTTCGGCCGGGATCTGGTTGTCGGCATAGATGGTGTCGCCGCTGTGGAGGAAGAAATCCGGATTGCGCTCGCGCATCGCGTTGTAGATACGCATGCCGCCGATATCCGGATTGATGCCGAAGCCCTGGCCAACCGTGTCGCCACTCCAGACAAAGCGGACATCGCCACGCACCTGCGGTGCACTGCGCAGGTGGCCGTGGACGGGCGCGCTCAACACACCGCTGTCGGCATCTTCGAAACGCACGCGATAGAAGATGTCCTGGTTGCGTGGCAGGCCGCTCAGGTCCGCACGTGCGGTGAAGTCGTGCGCCGCCGATGCGATCGTGCCGTCCACGCGCCGCTCCTGACGCAGGCTTGGGCGGGTGTCCCATTCCACCCGCAACCGCGCCGGGCGATTGGCGCGGCTCCACAGCATCGCGCGGCCATCCAGCACATCGCCGCCCTGCACCCCGTCGGTGATGGTCGGCCCCAGACGGGGCTGGCAACGGTCTCGTCCTGGCGCACGATGGTGCGCATGTTTGGGTCGCTGCCACCTGCCAACGCATCGGCACCGCTGCGCGCAGGCCGCCGCGTCCGTCCGGGTCCAGCGGGCGGGGGCCAGCCGCGTCCAGCTCACAAAGCCGTCGGCCAGCGGGTCGCCTGCCGCCACGCCCAGGGTGAAGGGGTCGGTACTGCCGCTGGCGCGTGCGAAGGGGCTAAGCAGCCCGGCTGCAGCCAGAGTGGCGCCAGCGATGAGGATGCGCCGGCGGCTGGGATCCGGTGGAGCGAGCGTGGCAGCGGAGTCAGGCAGGGGTGAGGCGGTAGACGGGTCGATCACAGGCATGGACAACAGGGCAGGGAAGCGGACGCAACCATGCAGCAGCCGCGTCATGTCAGTTTTTGCGTCAGCTAGTGCAGCCCACCTGCCGATCTATTCATGCAGCTGCGGTCACTGGAAGTGCGGGCGTCGCGCGGCAGGTGGACTAGGGGCCTAGGCAGCCACGCCATCCCTCGCCGCACCGCCTTCATCGGTACGCGCATGCCCGCCAGCCCAGCTGCGATAATCGCGCCATGAACGATGCCGTACTTGCCCCCGATGTCTCTGCCGCGCTCGAACGCGGCCTGCAGTCCCAATCCCTGGATGCGGCCTTCGCCGCGCCGCTGCTGCGCTACCTGGCCCTGCTGGTGCGCTGGAACAAGACCTACAACCTCACCGCCGTGCGCGACCCGCGCGAGATGGTGACCCGCCATCTGCTCGATTCGCTGGCCATGCAGCCCTACATCGCCAGCGGCACTCTTGCCGACCTGGGCACCGGCCCCGGCTTGCCCGGCATCCCCTTGGCGATCACCCGCCCGCAGCTGCAGGTAACGCTGGTGGAAAGCAACGGCAAGAAGGCGCGCTTCATGCGCGAAGCCTTGCGCCATCTGGAGCTGCGCAACGCCCGCGTGGCCGAATCGCGCGCCGAAGCGCTGGACGAGCCGGCGGCCTACGACCACCTCACCGCGCGCGCGCTGGACACGCTGGCCGGCATCATCGCCGTCGGCGGCCACCTGCTGCGCCCGGGCGGCAGCCTGCTGGCGATGAAGGGTGTCTATCCGCACGAAGAAATCGCCGCATTGCCCGAAGGCTGGACGATGAGCGAGGTACACCCGCTGCAGGTGCCCGGCCTGGAGGGTGAGCGGCATCTGGTGGTGGTGCGCAAGGCCTGAGCCGAAGCCGCGTTCGGCCGATCTCAAGTGGCCCGCACTCCAACCCTCTCACCGAGAGGGCAAGCTCTCGCGAAGGAGGAGTTCAACGCCGCTCTCGCCCGACGCGAGGTGGCCTGTTGTCTTCGACACGCCCAGCAAGTCCCTTCCCCGCTGCCGGGGAAGGGACTTGGCGGATGGGGGCATTAACCGACGCGCCCCTGCCATATCAGGCCAGCCGTTGACACGCCTGCCAGACCAGGGCAACAGCCCGCGTTGGGACTTCCGGCCCATGGCAGCGTGCCCGGGTGCTGCCATGATCGGGCGTTCGCTCCAGATCAGGCTTTCCGCACGTGACCTCTCCGCTCGCCGCCGCACTCTCGCTCGCCCTGCTGGGCGCAGGCTTCGCCGCCACCTCGGCGTACGCCGCCACGCCGCCCGCTCCGGCCACGCTCACTGCCGAAGCACCCGCCGACGCGCGCTTCCGCGCCATCTATGAAAAAGAATGGGCCTGGCGCCAGGCCGAGACCGGTCAGGCCGACGAAGACAGCGACACCACCGGCGACAACACGCATCTGCCCGATGTCAGCGCGGCCGCGCAGCAGGCGCGTCTGGCGGTATGGGACGGCGTACTCAAGCAGCTCGACGGCATCGACCCGAAGCAGCTCTCGCCGGCCAACCAGATCAACTTCGCCATCTACCGCCCGCAGGTGGAGAACCTGGCGGCCGAAGTGCGTCTGCGCCTGTACGAAATGCCGTTCAATTCGGATACCTCGTTCTGGTCGAATCTGGGCTTCATGGCGCAGCGGCCGATGAAGACCGCGGCCGAGTACCGCGCCTACATCGCGCGCCTCAACGATGTACCGCGTTACTTCGACCAGCAGACGGTCAACATGCGCGCCGGCCTGGCACGCGGATTCAGCGTGCCGCGCGCCGTGCTCGACGGGCGCGATATGTCCATCGCCACCGTGGCCGATGTCAAAGACCCCACCGAATCGACTTTCTACGCGCCGTTCAAGCAGCTGCCTGCGCAGATTCCCGCCGCCGAGCAAGCGCAATTGCGTGAACAGGCCAGGGCGGCGTTGCGCACTGCCGTCCTTCCGGCGTACAGCAAGCTGTTGACCTTTTTCCGCAACGACTACATGCCCAAGGCGCGCACCACGCTTGCCGCCGAAGCATTGCCCGACGGCAAGGCGTTCTATCGCCAGCAGATCCGCGAATACACCACGCTGGAATTGACGCCCGAGCAGATGCATCAGATTGGCCTGGACGAAGTGGCGCGCATCCAGACGCAAATGAACGCCATCATCAAACAGGTGGGTTTCAAGGGCAGCTTCGCGCAGTTCCTGACCTTCCTGCGCACCGACCCGCAGTTCTACGCCAAGACCCCGCAAGAGTTGCTCGATCGCGCCGCATGGATTTCCAAGCGCGTGGACGGGCAGGTGGGCAAGTTCATCGGTACGCTGCCGCGCGGGCGCTTCACCATCAAGCCGGTGCCGGATGATATTGCGCCGTTCTGGACCGCTGGCCGCGGTGGTGCCACCACCTACTGGGTCAATACCTACAACCTGCCGTCGCGGCCGCTGTACAACCTGCCGGCGCTGACCTTGCACGAGTCCTCGCCCGGTCATTCGCTGCAGGGGTCGCTGGCGCTGGAGCAGGGCGAGCAACCGGCGTTCCGGCGCGAGAACTACATTTCCGCCTACGGTGAAGGCTGGGCGCTGTACACCGAAAAGCTCGGCCAGGAGATGGGCATCTACGAGACCCCGTACGAAGCGTTCGGCCGGCTCACCTACGAGATGTGGCGCGCCTGCCGGTTGGTGATCGACACCGGGGTGCACCATGACGGCTGGAGCCGCGAGCAGGCACTAGCCTATCTGCGCGACCGCACCGCGCTCAGCGAGCACGAAGTCACCACCGAAGTGGACCGCTACATCTCCTGGCCCGGCCAGGCGCTGAGCTACAAGCTGGGCGAGATCACCATCGTCAAGCTGCGCGCCGAGGCTGAAAAGGAGCTGGGCGATCGCTTCGACATCAAGGCCTTCCACGATGTGGTGCTGCGCCAGGGCTCGGTCACCCTGCCGGTGCTGGAGCAGCAGGTGCGTGCCTTCATCGCCGAAAGCAAGGCGCGCCCGACAGATACCAAACCGGCCCGTCGCGCGGCGCCGTGATGCCGAGTGGACAATGACCGGTCGAAACGATCGGCGCGCAGAATTTCAACAAAGCAGCAAGCTGTCCGGCGTGGTTTCGTGCTTTCCCAGAACCGCCAGCCAACTGTCTGCTGAGGTGTCCTTGCCGATTGCGGGGCCGCTTGCGGCATGGATGCCGCCATCGAGCCCCCATGGATGGGTCTACGGCGTGTCCCGCGAGCGGTGAGGGCACCGCGCGCTCGGTCACCAGGCATCTGACCTGAGCGTCCGAGTGCACACAACCACGCGACACCCCCATGAAATTGTGTAACCACCCCGGCCCCTATACGCTGCGCCCATGCTGCTCCATCGCGCCCGCCTGCTGCACCCGTTGCTACGCCTGATGGCGTTGGCGGTGCTGGTCATGGGCGTACTGGTCGCACCGGTCGCCTGCGCGCTGGGCGATGTGCATGCGTTGGCGCACGACCAGGCGCATCTGGACGACACCGCACCGCATGGCCATGACGGCGCCGACGAAGGCGATGCCGGCGAACGCGACGGTGCCGGTTTGCTGCATGCCTTGATGCATAGCGGCTATTGCCACGGGCACAGCCCGGCCATGCTGCCGGCGCTGGCCTGGGGCCTGTTGCCTGCACGCACGCACGGGCAGCCGCCCGTGCTGACCACCGATTACCGCTCGCATCTGAGCGAGACAGGGTTGCGTCCTCCGATCGCGGCCTGATGCACCGCCGGCAGCTGCCGGCCTGTCCATCGATCCCGATTCCGGAGACACCCTCATGTGGTTGCGACTGACGGCGCTTGCCGTCTTCGCGGTTGCGTCGTGTGCCAACGCGCAGGACCTGCCGCCTAAACCCGTGCTGACCCTGGACGACGCCATTGCGCGCGTCGCCCGCCAGCACCCCGACCTGCGCCTGGTCGATGGCCAACGCGCGGTCCTCACCGCCGACGCCGAGCGCGATGCACTGCGTCCGCCGTTGCGCATCGGTGCCGAACTGGAAAACGTATTCGGCACCGGCCCCACCCGCGCGCTGGACCAGGCCGAACTCACCGTCACGCTGGCCGGCGTGCTGGAACGCGGCGGCAAGCTCGACGCGCGCCGCACCCTGGCGCAGGCGCGTATCGATGTACTGGCACCGCAACGCGCGCTGGCCCGGCTGGATGTGCTGGCCGAAGTGGCGCGGCGCTACCTGGCCATCGGCATGGCCACGCAGCGGCACGCGGTTGCGCTGGAAACGCTGGTCCAGCGCCAACGCACCGTCAGTGCCGCGCGCCAGCGGTTGCAGGCCGGCGCATCGCCCGAATCGGTGCTGCTGACCGCCCAAGCCCTGCAGGCGCGCGCAGAACTCGAACGCGACCGCGCCCAGCAGGAACTGCTCGCCGCACGCCGCCAATTGGCGGTGTTGTGGGGCGATCGCACGCCGGACTTCGGTGCGATCACTGGCGACCCGTTGCAGCTGCCGGCGATTCCCGAGTTCGAGGTGTTGGCGCAACTGCTCGACGCCACGCCGGAACTGGCACGCTTGAACGGCGAGCAGCGCGTGCGCGAGGCACGGGTGCACTTGGCACGCAGCCAGGCGCGCCCGGATCTCGACTGGCAGGTGGGCGTACGTCGGCTCGAAGGCAACGAGGCCACTGCGTTGCTCGGCAGCGTCTCGCTGGCGTTGGGTAGCGCTACACGCACGCAGCCGGAAATTCGCGCAGCCGAAGCGGAGCTGTCATTGCTGGAGATCGAACGTCAATCGCAGGCGCTGACGCTCTACACAACGCTGGCCGATGCGCATGGTCGCTACCGTGCAGCACAGCTGGAAGTGACGCGCATGCGCAGCGATGTGCTGCCTGCACTCGCACGCGCCGATGCCGCTGCCGAACGCGCCTATCGTGCCGGTGCCACCAGTTATCTGGACTGGGCGCAGCTGCAGGCGCAACGCAGCGATGCGCGTCAGCAGCAACTGGCTACCGCATTGGAAGCGCAGACCGCGTTGATCGAAATCCAGCGCCTGACCGGGCAGCCATTCGTGCGCGATCCTGCCGCGCAGGTGACGCCATGAACGTTACTTCCGCGTCGCGTTTTCGTGCGGCGTGCGTGGACTTCGTTGCAATCGCTGCATCCGCAGGGATGTCGGCACCCAGCACTCTCGAAACGATGCCCATGCCTGCCGCACTTCCAGCGCAACCCATCTCCATTCGTTTGCCCGACGCAACGCGTCGGCGCCAACCAGGATCACCTTCGATGACACATTTCATGATCGCGCCGCTGTTGCTGGCGCTGTTTCTCAGCGGCTGTGGCCGCAGCAGTGAAGCATCGCACGATGACCACGCCGGGCACGCCGCCGAAGGCGGAGCAGGCGCCGATGCACACGGCGACGCAGCCAAGACCGGCATCCATGGCGGGCGACTGCTCAACCAGGACGGCGACAGCGTGGAGCTGGTCATCGCCGAAGACGGCACACCACCCACCTACCAGGCATGGCTGTACCGCGATGGCAAACCGTTGCCGGCCACCGCCGGCAGCGTGGAAGTGCAACTAAAGCGGCTCGGCGGCGTGAGTGAAGTCCATCAATTGCGGCCGCGCGACGACGGCAGTCTGCTGGCCGAAACCACGGTCAGCGAGCCGCATTCGTTCGATGTGGAAGTGCGCGCCACCGTGCAGGGCAAGACACATCATTGGAGCTATCCCAGCTACGAGGGGCGCACCACCATCGCGGGCAAGATTGCGCAGGACGCGGGCATTCGTGTCGCCGCCGTCAGCGCTGGCAGCATCGCCGACCAGCACGAAGTGCAAGGCTTACTGACGCCTGCAGAAGGTGCGCAGGCACAAGCCACCGCGCGTTTTCCCGGCCCGGTGCGCAGCCTGCGCGTCAATGTGGGCGAGCAGGTGCGCGCAGGCCAGGCGCTGGCCACGGTGGAGAGCAATCTGAGCCTGACCACCTACTCGGTGAGCGCGCCGATCAGTGGCGTCGTGCTTGCGCGCAACGCCAGCCTGGGCAGCAACGCAGGCGAAGGTCAGGCGCTGTTCGAAATCGCCGACCTGTCCACCTTGTGGGTGGATCTGCATATCTTCGGTGCCGACGCCGGGCACATCACCGCCGGCGCACCGGTGACGGTGACGCGCATCAGCGATGGCGTGGTGGCGCAGACCACCCTGGAACGCGTATTGCCGGGCACCGCCACCGCGAGCCAGAGCACTGTCGCGCGCGCGGTGTTGCGCAATAGCGATGGCTTGTGGCGGCCGGGTTCCGCAGTGAAGGCGCGGGTAACGGTGGCGCAGCAGCCGGCGGCGATGGTGGTGCCGGTTGGTGCGTTGCAGCAGTTTCGCGACTGGAATGTGGTGTTTGTACGGGTGGGCGATGTGTACGAGGTGCGGCCGGTGAAGCTGGGCGCGCGCGATGCGCAGCAGGTGGAAGTGTTATCGGGCTTGGCGGCAGGCGATGCGGTGGTGGTGGAGCAGAGTTACCTGGTGAAGGCCGATATCGAGAAGTCGGGGGCTTCGCATGATCATTGATCGCGTTGGTTTGTGTGGCATTGCGTTGTCGAGTGGGGGCGTTTGTTGGGTGCAAGGGGATGTGCCACGTCCAAGGCCTTCGCGCCCTCTTGGGCTAGGGCGAGGGCTTTCGCGCCCCTTCGGGCTGGAGCAGAGGCTTTCGCGCTCCTTCGGGCTAGGGCAAAGGCTTTCACGCCCTGTCGGGCGCGAGTCACTTTTCTTTGCTTGTGCAAAGAAAAGTAACCAAAAGAAAGCACACCCCGTCCTCGCGCCCTCCGCGCCTGCGGCGCTGCGGGTTCGCAAGGCCGGCAGAAATTTCTGTAAGGGACGTCCCTGTCCCTTACAAAAACGTCGCGCATCCATGCGCGCCGCCCTGCGGGTTGTATCTGCCGGCCTTGCCGCTGCGGTATGGGGTCCCGAAAGCAAACAACAACAGCAACAACAGCAACAACGAGAACTAACACCACGACGGTGCTGGCGCGAGGGTGAGTGTTTGTTTGGTGTGGTGCGGCGCGTTCCTGTGGGGCAGCGGCGCTGTCTGTCGGTGGTACGACCAGTGCGATGCTCGGCGCAGTGCGGTGCCAGGTGTGCGCGGAGGTGTTTGTCATGCTGACCAACATCATCCGGTTTGCGATCGCCCAGCGCTGGTTGATGCTGGCATTGACGGGCGTGCTGGTTGCGATTGGTGCGTGGAGTTTTTCGCGCTTGCCGATCGATGCAACGCCCGATATCACCAACGTGCAGGTGCAGGTCAACACTGCGGCGCCGGGCTATTCGCCGCTGGAATCCGAGCAGCGGGTGGCGTTTCCGCTGGAGACGGTGCTGGCAGGTTTGCCGGGCCTGGAATCCACGCGCTCGCTGTCGCGCTACGGTTTATCGCAGGTGACCGCAGTCTTCGCCGACGGCACCGATCTGTATTTCGCGCGGCAACAGGTGGCCGAGCGCTTGCAGCAGGTCAAGTCGCAATTGCCGGCCGATCTGGAGCCGCAGCTAGGGCCGCTTGCCACCGGCCTGGGCGAGATCTTCATGTACACGGTGGAAGCCCAACCGAACGCGCGCAAACCCGACGGCAGTGCGTGGACGGCGACCGATCTGCGTACCTTGCAGGATTGGGTGGTGCGCCCGCAGCTGCGCAATGTGCCGGGCGTGACCGAGGTCAACACCATCGGCGGCTATGCGCGGCAGATCCATATCACGCCCGACCCCGCGCGCATGGTCGCGTTGGGATTTACCCTGGACGACGTCGCGCAAGCGGTCGAAGCCAATAACCGCAACATCGGCGCCGGCTATATCGAACGCAACGGCCAGCAGTTTCTGGTGCGGGTGCCGGGGCAGGTGGATGACATCGCGCAGATTGGCGCGATCGTGCTGGATCGACGCGCCGGTGTGCCGATCCGCGTGCGCGATGTGGCGCAAGTGGGCGAGGGCCGCGAACTGCGCACCGGTGCGGCCACCCAGGACGGCAACGAGGTGGTGCTCGGCACGGTGTTCATGCTGGTCGGCGCCAATAGCCGCACCGTGGCGCAGGCCGCAGCGCAGCGGTTGGAGGTGGCTAACGCCAGCCTGCCCGCAGGCGTGCAGGCGGTGCCGGTGTACGACCGCACTGCCTTGGTAGACCGCACCATCGTCACCGTCGCCAAGAACCTGATCGAAGGCGCGTTGCTGGTGATCGTGGTGTTGTTCCTGTTGCTGGGCAATGTGCGCGCAGCGTTGATCACGGCTGCGGTGATTCCGTTGGCGATGTTGTTCACGCTCACTGGCATGGTGCGCGGCGGTGTGTCCGGCAATCTGATGAGTCTGGGTGCGCTGGACTTCGGTTTGATCGTCGATGGCGCTGTGATCATCGTGGAGAACTGCCTGCGCCGCTTCGGCGACGCGCAACTTCGGCTTGGGCGCGTGCTCGAGCGCGATGAGCGTTTCGAGCTCACTGCCGAAGCTACTGCCGAGGTGATTCGCCCCAGCCTGTTCGGCCTGGGCATCATCACCGCGGTGTATCTGCCGGTGTTTGCGCTGACCGGCATCGAAGGCAAGATGTTTCACCCGATGGCGATCACCGTAGTGCTGGCACTGGCCGGCGCGATGCTGCTGTCGCTGACCTTCGTGCCTGCAGCGATTGCATTGCTGCTTGGCGGCAAGGTGGCCGAGCACGAAAACCGTGCGATGCGCTGGGCACGTCGGGTGTATGCACCGTTGCTCGATGGCGCGCTGCGTCACGGCCGCTGGGTCGGCATTGCGGCCTTCGCGACGGTGGCGCTGTGCGCGGTGTTGGCCACGCGCTTGGGCAGCGAGTTCATTCCGAACCTGGATGAAGGCGATATTGCACTGCATGCCTTGCGCATTCCCGGCACCAGCCTGGAACAGGCCATTACCATGCAATCCACCCTGGAAAAACGCATCAAGCAGTTTCCGGAAGTGGCGCATGTGTTCGGCAAACTCGGCACCGCCGAAGTGGCCACCGACCCGATGCCACCATCCGTTGCCGATACGTTCCTAATCATGCATCCGCGCGCGCAGTGGCCGGATCCGCGCAAGCCCAAAGCGCAATTGCTGGCCGAGATTGAGGAGGCGGTGAAGCAGTTGCCCGGCAACAATTACGAGTTCACCCAGCCAATCCAGATGCGCATGAACGAGTTGATTTCTGGCGTGCGTGCGGATGTGGCGATCAAGGTCTATGGCGACGATCTGGACACGTTGGTCAAGCTCGGGCAGCGCGTGCAGGAAATCGCCAGCGCAGTGCCGGGCGCCGCCGATGTGAGTCTGGAACAGGCCACCGGCCTGCCGATGCTGGCGGTGGTGCCCGATCGTGCCGCGCTGGCCGGCTACGGGCTCAATCCCGGCGTGGTGCAGGACACCGTGGCGGCGGCAGTGGGCGGGCAGGCGGCCGGGCAATTGTTCGAAGGCGACCGGCGCTTCGACATCGTGGTGCGTTTGCCGGAGGCGCTGCGCCAAGACCCCACCGCGCTGGCCGATCTGCCGATCCCGCTACGTGGCGATGGCGAACGTGCGGATCTGGACGAGTCCAGCCGCGCAGCAGGCTGGCGCAGTGGCGAACCGGCCACCGTGCCGCTGCGCGAGGTCGCCAAGATCGATACCGTGCTGGGCCCCAACCAGATCAATCGCGAAGACGGTAAACGCCGCATCGTGATTACCGCCAATGTGCGTGATCGCGATCTGGGCGGTTTTGTCGCCGAGGTGCAGCAGCGCGTGCAGGCGCAGGTCAAACTGCCCACCGGCTACTGGATCGGCTACGGCGGCACCTTCGAGCAACTGATCTCCGCCAGCCAGCGCCTTGCCTGGGTGGTGCCAGGCACCTTGCTGCTGATCTTCGCGCTGCTGTACTGGTCGTTCGGTTCGCTGCGCGATGCGCTGGTGGTGTTCAGCGGCGTGCCGTTGGCACTGACCGGCGGCGTGGTGGCGTTGGCGCTGCGCGGACTGGCGTTGTCGATTTCCGCCGGCGTGGGCTTTATCGCCTTGTCTGGTGTGGCAGTGCTCAACGGCCTGGTGATGATCGCCTTCGTGCGCAGCTTGCGTGCAGAAGGCATGCCGCTGGAGCAGGCATTGCGCGAAGGCGCGTTGTCGCGCCTGCGACCGGTGCTGATGACTGCACTGGTCGCCGCGCTGGGCTTTGTGCCGATGGCCTTCAACGTCGGTGCCGGCGCCGAAGTGCAGCGCCCGTTGGCCACGGTGGTGATCGGCGGCATCGTCTCCTCCACCCTGCTCACCCTGCTGGTGCTGCCGGTGCTGTATCGCTGGCTGCATCGGCGCGGCACTGCAGCCGGTCCTGCGCTCGGCCTGTAGTTGGCGCTGCGCAGCGAAGCAGCGTTGCGCAGACGTTCGCTTCAGGCGCGTTGTGTGGGTTGCAGCGACAGGTTCCCCAGAATCATGCGTCTCGCTGACGCTTTGTCGCTGGGCATGAACTTTTCGTTGATGGCGTCGTCGCGGCGGTCTAGGTTCTCGGACAGCCCCAGCAAGTTTCATGTATGGATGATGCAACCTTAGGTTCGTTCCAAGGATGCTGAAAGCGAGCTGTTGAGCTGCCGATCCCGTCCCTCCCGCGCTGCCGCTAAGTGCTTGCGGCACATAGGAAAGCCGTGCATAATGCGCGGCTCGCTGTGCCCGGATCGCTCCGGATGGCGGCACCCAGCGCAATGGGGTTGCCGGCTTGTTCCAGCGTAAGTTCTTGATTCCCAACGTTGCGTGACAGCCTTGGCGCTGTCGGGGCCGCCGCTCCCCAGGCTATGGGTGGCAATTCATTTATCGAGGTGCGTAATGTCCCGCGTATGCCAAGTGTCCGGCAAGCGTGTGCAGACGGGTAACAACGTCTCCCACGCAAACAACAGAACCCGTCGTCGCTTCCTGCCTAACCTGCATGAGCGTCGTTTCTGGGTCGCCAGCGAAAACCGCTGGGTGAAGCTCCGTGTCTCCGCGCATGCATTGCGCACCATCGACAAGAACGGGATTGATGCCGTTCTGAAAGAGCTGCGCGCGCGCGGCGAAAAGGTCTGAGGAGTAAGCAGTCATGGCAAAAGGCAAGCGTGACAAGATTCGTATGATTTCCTCGGCCGCTACCGGCCACTTCTACACCACGGATAAGAACAAGAAAAACACTCCGGGGAAGATGGAAATGATGAAATACGACCCGGTCGTGCGTAAGCACGTGATGTACAAGGAAGGCAAGATCAAGTGATCGACTGATCGCTGGATCTGCTTTCAAGCAAACACCCGCCGAAAAGCGGGTGTTTGCGTTTGTGGGGTTGGATGCAGTTGCTGCGTGAGCGTTGGCGTATGTGCGTGCAATGAGCAGTGTCGTTGTCTGCTGCGTTGATGCGCATACCAATGCGGCAAGCGTGCATCGAGCCCTTCTCCCGCCGGGACGACAAGGCACGGCTTGCGTACCGAAGGGGGGCGTGTCTTGGAGCACCCGCGCCGCTGGCGCGGGCCGGGGCGCGAAGCCGGGGTTGGGGTAAGGTACGGGGCGAAGCAACGGGCGTGTCACCTTTGCAGGCGCGTGGCGACGCGTTCGTCATCGCAGAGACTCGCAAATTTATGCGGCGCCCCTCATCCGGCGTTGGCGCAACCTTCTCCCCCATGAAGGGGGACAATGTCCCGGAGGGAGAAGAAAGTGCCATCACAGCCCACGCGACCGCAACTGCGCGTCCAATCTCGGATACGCCCGCCGTGCTTTGCCGTCGAACACCTTGCGCTTGTCGGCATCGGAAATCGCCAACGCATCGATGTAGCGTTTGGTGTCGTCGAAGTAGTGGCCGGTCTGCGGGTCGATGCCGCGCACGCGCGCCAACCATCTCGAGCCGAACAGGATGTTGTCGATGTCGATCACCTCGAACAGTAGGTCGATACCCGGTTGGTGATACACACAGGTATCGAAAAACACATTGCGCATCACGCGGGTGGATAGCGCAGGTTTGCCCAGCATATCGGCCAGGCCGCGGAAGCGGCCCAGTGATACGGCACCGCGCCGCCGCCGTGCGGAATGATGAGCGCAGGTCCGGAAAATCAGTGAACAAATCGCCTTCAAGAAATTGCATGAAGGCCGTGGTGTCGGCATTGAGATAATGCGCACCGCTGGAATGGAAATTGTCGTTGCAGCTGCCCCGACACATGCACCATCGCCGGCACGCCGGTGCGCGCGTGCTGGGAACAGCTATTCCGCGACCATCAGCTAAAGCCGCAGCCGCTGCGCATCGAATGCGGCGCTGAGCTGACCGTGCGCGGCTTGCTGCTGGAAGACGACTGGCTGACCTTGATGTCGCGCGATCAATTTTTGTTCGAGCGGCGCGCCGGACGGCTCGCCGAGATCGGCAGCGCCGGGCCGCAGTTGCGCCGGCAGATCGGTATGACCACACGTAGCGATTGGTATCCTACCCGCGCGCAGTCGGTATTCGTGCAGACGTTTGCGACAGGTCTGCGCCGAACGCGTGCAGCCGGCCGATGCGCAGGGTGGGCCGTTTCGCTATTGCACGCCGGCATCGACATCGACACCGTTGCGTTTATGCGTGGCCAGGTCAGAATCGGGTTACTGATGAGAAAGGATCACTGATGCTGCCCGATTGGGTGACAGGCACTTGGCTGCTGGCGCTGGACTGGACGATCCGCCTGGCCGCCCTGCTATGGATTCCCGCCCGTACCACGCCTGGTGCGGCACGTAGCTGGCTGTTGCTGATCGGCTTTGTGCCGGTGGTCGGTCTGCCGCTGTATCTGCTGTTCGGCCATCCGTGGTTGTCGCGGCTGCGGGTGGAGCGGCAAGCCAGTGCCTCGCAGGTGATTCGCGAGCAGCAACTGCCATTGCACGCCCTGCGCTGGACCCCGCAGGCCGACACCAGCAGTGCCGAAGTGGTGCCGCTGATCGAGCGCGAAGGCGATTTCATGCCGACGCTGGGCAATGCGGTGGAATTGCTCGACGACTACGCGCAGTCGTTGCAGGCCCTGATCGCAGCGATCGACGCAGCCGCAAAACGCGTGCATCTGCTGTATTACCTAATGTTCGACGATGCAGTGGGCGAGGCGGTGGTGGCGGCGCTGGAACGCGCCAGTGCGCGCGGCGTGCGCTGTCGTGTGCTGCTGGATGCGGTGGGGGCCAAGCGCGGCCTGCGCCGCTACCGCAAGCGCCTGCAGGACGGCGGCGTGCAGGTGCTGGCGGTATTGCCCGGCGGTCTGCGCTGGCGTCGCAGCGGCCGCATGGATCTGCGTAACCATCGCAAGATTGCGGTGATCGACAACCAGATGGCGTTTGTCGGCTCGCAGAATCTGGCCGAGGCCGGCTTCATCGATGGCGTGCCCAATCGCGAATTGGTGGCGCGCGTGCGCGGGCCGGTGGTCAATCATCTGGAAGCGGTATTCGCCAGCGACTGGTTCACCGAAACCGGCGAGCGCGTGGACGTGTGGCCGGATGCACCGGTGTGCGAGGCCAATATCGCCACGCAATTGCTGCCCAGCGGGCCGGCATATCCGTTCGAAAATGCGCGCGATGCGATCAATGCGATGATCCATCTGGCGCGGCGCAAGGTGGTGTTGGTGACGCCGTACTTCGTGCCCGACGAGGCCTTGCTGAGCGCGTTGCGCATTGCCGGCGTCTCGGGCGTGGATGTGCAGCTGATTTTGTCGGAGAGCAACAACCAGCGGCTGGCTGCATGGGCGCAGGAAGCCTATTTCGAAGAGCTGCTGCGGTGTGGGGTGAAGATTGCGCTGTATCGTCCGCACTTTTTGCATGCCAAGCATCTGAGCATGGACGAGGACATTGCGTTGGTGGGCTCGATCAATCTGGACATCCGCTCGTTCGCGCTCAACGCCGAGATCGGCATGCTCTGCTACGACACCGGCGTGGTGCAGCGGCTGCGCGATATCGAACAGGACTATCTGGCCAATGCGCGGCAATTAGAGCTGGACCAGTGGCGCCGCCGCCCGGCCTGGCGGCGCAGCCGCGAGGGCATTGCGCGGTTGGCCGATGCATTGATGTAGGGCGCTTGCGGCGTAGAGCGGCTAATAAAACGGCTGCGCTTAGTGCTGGACGGGCGCGGTTAGTCTTCGGTGCCTCATGCGCCACGTGGGCGCTGCAGGCTCTGCATGCCATCTACAAGCAAATGACCACTGTTCGCGGCATTCTGTTCGCTGCTCCTAATCCAGACGCCTGACCTGGAAGACCTTGCCCTTCGGATCGCAGCCGTCGTACATCTGCTAAGCAAAGCCGGCATAGCGTTTGAGTTCGCCAACAGGTACGCCGGCACGCTGCAGCTGCTGGAGATGCGCGAGCAGATCGGTGGTGATGGCGAGCACCAGTTGGTGGCGGTGTTTGCCGCGGTCACTGCGCTGCCGGGTGCACGCGTATCCGGCTGCTGTCGGTAAGCCTCGCCAACCCGGTGCAGCGCCAGCTCGATGCCGCTGGCTGCGAGCACCACCCACTCCTGGCGATCTGCTCGATGACGGATAGCGCGAAGTGCGTTTGGTAGAACGCCTTGACCGCCGCGACATTGTGCACGTAGAGGATGAGCCGGACCAGAGCGATGGACATATTGCAGGCCCCCCACGGCGCGCGCCGATGCTGAGCGCCCGATCGTAAGCGCTTCGGCTGCTGGCCGTGTGGGACGCGGTGACACACGCCGCGCCTGCGCCACTGCGGCATAACAATCCTGCGCCCAACGACGGGGGGTCATGCGATGCATCGCCTACAATGCCGCCATGAATGAACCGCGTGATCCCGGCGATGCAGTGATCGCCATCGTCGGTGGTGGCGCGTCCGGTGTGCTGGTCGCGCTGCAGCTGCTGCGTCAGGCCGTGGCGCCGTTGCAGGTCGTCATTATCGAGCCGCATGCGGTGCTGGGCGAAGGCGTGGCGTATTCCACCGCTCGGGCCGAACACCTGCTCAATGTGCCGGCTGCGCGCATGAGTGCGCTGGCGGAATTGCCGAACGACTTCGTTGATTACCTGCGCGCGAACGCCTGTTGCCCCGAGCTGGACGATGCGCGGTTACCGCAGCAGTTCGTGGGGCGCCGGCATTACGCACCGTATCTGCGCGACCGTTTGCAAGCTGCGCGTGCGCACAGCCTGGCATCGCTGCGCGTGCACACCGCACACGTGCAGACCCTGCAACGCACTGCCTGTGGCGCGCTCTTGCAGCTGGACGATGGACAAGTGTTGCAGGCCACCGCCGTGGTGCTAGCCGTAGGCAATGCGCTGCGGCCGCTGCCGCTGCGCGGTGCCACGGGATTGTCGCGCGCGCAGCGTGTTGAAGCCTGGGACAGCGAGGCGGTTGCAGCGTTGCCGCAGGACGCGGCGGTGTGCATCGTCGGCTCAGGCTTGAGCATGGCCGACACGGCGGTGACGTTGGCGGCGCAGGCGCATCGCGCGGCCGTGCATGTGGTGTCGCGACATGGGCTGTTGCCGTTGCCGCAGGCGCATGGCGGCGTGGCGGCGTTCGACCCGCAACCACTGCTGGCAATGTCACTGCGCGCGCGCATACGCACATTACGCCAGCACGCGCGTGCCGCTGCTGCGCAGGGCCTGCCGTGGCAGAGCGTGATGGAGCGCATCCGGCCGTTGAGCCAGGTGCTGTGGCAGACACTGTCGGTTGCCGACCAGCGCCGCTTTTTGCGGCATGTGGTGCGCTATTGGGACGTGCATCGGCATCGCATCGCCGCACCGGTGCATGCGCAGCTACAGGCAATGCAGGCGCGCGGGCAGCTGCAGGTGCATCGCGCACGGCTAGATGTGGCCTTCGAGGTGGGCGCTTGCGTGCGCGTGAGCGCCGGGGCCGCCGGTGCCGGACATGCGTTGCAGCTGGATGTGCAGACGCTGGTCAATGCCACCGGCGTGGAAATGCGGGTGCAGGCGATGCGCAACCCGCTGCTGCAGCAATTGTTGGGGCAGGGCATTGCCGTGGCCGGGCCGCATGGAATCGGCGTAGATACTGCCGCCAATGGCAGCCTGATCTGCGCCGAAGGGCTTGCAAATCCGCAACTGCGGGTGATCGGCAGCCTGCGCATCGGCACGTTGTGGGAAAGCCTGGCAGTGCCGGAGTTGCGCGAGCAGGCTGCTGGGATTGCGCGGGATGTGCTGGGAGTGCTGGGGGTTGATCGATAGGCCTGGCCCCGAGATTGAGCCGAAGATAGTTCCCTTCTCCCGCCGGGGCATTGTCCTCCTTGATGGGGGAGAAGGTGCCCGCAGGGGCGGATGACGGCGCTGCAGAGAGGCGTCAGTCACTGCAATGACAAACGCGTCGCCACGCGCCTGAAGGTGACACGCCCGTTGCTTCGCCCCCGTACCCTCACCCCAAGCCCCGCTCCGTGCCCCAGCCCGCGCCAGCGCGCGGCCGCTCAAAGGCACGCGCACCGTCGGTGCGCAAGCTGTGCCTTCTTGCTGCGAAGGGAGAGGGGCTTGGCTTGGGCAATCAATCACCACAATCCCAACCGCTTCATCGCAGTCTCAGCCGCGGCGACGCTACAACCGGTAAAATGCGCTGGTGGATGTCTCTCATTTGCTCGATCATTTAAACCCCGCCCAGCGCGAGGCCGTTTCCGCACCGCCGGGGCATTACCTCGTGCTGGCCGGCGCCGGCTCCGGCAAGACGCGCGTGCTGATCCATCGCATTGCCTGGCTCAATGAAGTTCAGGGCGTGCCCAACCACGGCATCTTCGCGGTGACCTTCACCAACAAGGCCGCCGGTGAAATGCGCCACCGCACTGACCTGCAGCTGCGCAACGGCAGCCGCGGGATGTGGATCGGCACCTTCCATGGGCTGGCGCATCGCCTGTTGCGTCTGCATTGGCAGGATGCGCGGCTGCCGGAAGGCTTCCAGGTCATGGACAGCGATGACCAGCTGCGGTTGGTCAAGCGCGTGGTGCAGTCGCTGGAGCTGGACGAGAGCAAGTATCCGCCCAAGCAGATGAGCTGGTGGATCAACGAACAGAAAGACGAAGGCCGGCGTCCGCAGCACATCCAGCCCGAGCCCAACGACGATTGGACCGAGGTCCGCCGGCAGGTGTACGCGGCCTATCAGGAACGCTGCGACCGCTCCGGTCTGCTGGATTTCGCCGAATTGCTGCTGCGCGCGCACGAGCTGCTGCGCGACACGCCTGCATTGCTGGCGCATTACCGCGCACGCTTCCGCGAAATTTTGGTGGACGAGTTTCAAGACACCAACGCCATCCAGTATGCTTTCGTGCGTGTGCTGGCCGGCGAATCGGGCAACGTGTTCGTGGTGGGCGACGACGACCAGGCCATCTATGGCTGGCGCGGCGCCAAGGTTGAAAACGTCCAGCGTTTCCTGAAGGATTTCCCCGGCGCGCAGACCGTGCGGCTGGAGCAGAACTACCGTTCCAGCGCCAATATCCTGGGCGCTGCCAACGCCGTGATTGCGCACAACCCGGACCGCATCGGCAAGCAGCTGTGGACCGATTCCGGCGATGGCGACCCGATCGATCTGTATGCGGCCTACAACGAAGTCGACGAGGCGCGTTATGTGGTTGAGCGTGCGCGGCAGTGGGTGCGCGACGGCGGCAGTTATGGCGAAGTGGCCGTGCTCTACCGCAGCAACGCGCAATCGCGCGCGCTGGAAGAAGCGCTGATTTCCGAGCAGCTGCCGTACCGCGTGTATGGCGGCATGCGCTTCTTCGAACGTGCCGAAATCAAGGATGCATTGGCGTACCTGCGCCTACTCACCAACCGCAGCGACGATGCAGCCTTCGAGCGTGCGGTCAACACGCCCACGCGCGGCATCGGCGATCGCACGCTGGATGAGGTGCGCCGTTTGGCGCGTGCCAATGCGTTGTCGTTGTGGGAAGCAGCAATGCTGTGCACGCAGCAGAACACGCTGGCCGCACGGGCACGCAATGCCTTGGCGACCTTCCTCAGCCTGGTCGGCCAACTGCATGCCGAAACCGGCGAGATGGAACTGGCCGAACGCATCGACCACGTGCTCATGCGCTCGGGCCTGCGCGAGCATTGGGCCAAGGAAAGCCGCGGTGGGCTGGATTCGGAATCGCGCACCGAGAACCTGGACGAACTGGTGTCGGTCGCCTCGCGCTTTACCCGCCCGGACGATGAAGACAGCCAGGGCATGACCGAGCTGGTCGCCTTCCTCGCTTACGCCTCACTGGAAGCCGGCGAAGGCCAGGCACAGGCCGGCGAAGAAGGCGTGCAGCTGATGACGCTGCATTCGGCCAAGGGCCTGGAATTTCCGATTGTGTTTCTGGTCGGGTTGGAAGATGGCTTGTTCCCGAGCGCGCGCTCGTTGGAAGAGAGCGGGCGGCTGGAAGAAGAGCGGCGCCTGGCGTATGTGGGCATCACCCGCGCGCGGCAGAAGCTGGTGCTGTGCTACGCCGAATCGCGCCGCATCCACGGCCAGGACAACTACAACGTGCCGTCGCGCTTTCTGCGCGAAATCCCGCGCGATCTGCTGCATGAAGTGCGCCCCAAGGTCCAGGTCTCGCGTACTGCCTCCCTGGGCGCGACACGCGGCGGGCCGGTGCATGGTGTGGTGGAAGCGGCACCGATCAAGCTTGGCGCCAACGTCGAACATCCCAAGTTCGGCGGCGGCGTGGTCGTGGACTACGAAGGCGCTGGCGCGCATGCGCGCGTGCAGGTGCAGTTCGATGAAGTCGGCGCCAAGTGGCTGGTGATGGCTTACGCCAATCTGACTGTTGTGTAGTCGGGTTTGTATTCGCCTGCGATTGCGTTTTCGTTAGCAGGCGGAGCAGTCGTGTGGTTGCGCTGGGCGTGTAGTGAGCGGGGCCGACCGCTGCTGCACTACACGCGCCGAGCGAGATCGCGCGAAGCAGACGGCAGGTGGACGACCTGTCGCCGCCGTTGCTGCCCTCGCGCGCTTACATCTCCCAACTGAAGCTGTAGTTGATCCGCTTGCCGTTCAAGGTCAGTGTCGATTTGTTGGCGAGCACGACCAGGGTAAATGGCGGCACACGCTTATCATGCCCTGTGTAAATCAGGCGGAGGATTCTGCGCTTGGTGTCGAACGTCTTGACCTGGAAGTCGCTGCGCACCCAGATGCCCTCGCTGTCGCCAGGTGCATTGAAACGAAGACTGGCGATCACTGGTCGGGTGTCGTGCCCGATTTCGAAAAGGATGGAGTAGCCACTCTCTTCAAAAGAAAGTGAGGTGGTTGCGTGTGCAGGTGTGCTGAGGCATGCCCACAGCAAGAACGCAACGCAGGCGGCTAGAAATTGTGTCATGACGTCATCCTTGAACGTGGTCGTGCCGGAAGGGCAGGATCAGGAGTATGGATGCTGGCAGAGCGGCGTTGCAACGTATGCGGCAAGCAACGGAATGGCGACACAGCCGCCTTGCGGGTGAGGCCCGGGCTCGACATCCGCATTGGCCGTTTCCACCCCGCTGGTGACCGCGCTAGTCGCTCCAACTAATGGCCTGACCGCGACGTTGTGTAAGCCGCGTTGAGCGGCAATCGGGGTTATTGGTGCATCGCTCGATGCGTACCGCCCAACATCCATGCCACCCTGTTAGCAGTTCATTGCATAGGGCCCGCCACGGCATGCAGACGGAAAAACAAAAAATGCTGGCAGGCGAACTCTACAACGCTGCCGATGCACAACTGCAGGCCGATCAGGCGGCGGCTGCGGAGTGGATGGCACGCTACAACGCCACCTGCGCGCAGCCATCCGCGCAGCGGCATGCGTTGCTGGTCGAGCGGCTAGCCGAGGTGGGCGCGGGCGCGGTAATCCGGCCGCCGTTTCATTGCGATTACGGCTACAACATTCGTCTGGGCGCGGGCGCGTTTCTCAACTTCAATTGCGTAATTCTGGATATCTGCGAGGTGTACATCGGCGATGGCACGCAGGTGGGGCCCGCGGTGCAGTTTTATGCCGCCGACCATCCGCGCGATGCGGCCGGACGTGCCAGCGGGCTGGAGTTCGGGCGGCCGATCCGCGTCGGGCGCAATGTGTGGATTGGTGGTGGGGCAATCATCCTGCCGGGCGTCAGCATCGGCGACGATGCGGTGATCGGTGCTGGTGCGGTGGTTACGCGCGATGTGCCGGCCGGCGCGACCGCAGTAGGCAACCCTGCGCGCGTACGTGAACCCAGGCACACTGCCGATGAGGCGCCCACCGACTGAAGCAACGAAGAAGAGGAGCTAGCAAAACGACAATGCTGCTACCAGGTGGGCGCGGCCGCTGCGCAATGCAGCGCACACGCGAACAGTGCAATTTTGAACGCGCTATTGGCACCAGTGTGACGGTCGCTCACCAAGACAGGGTTGCCGCTTCAAGCGCTACAGTCAGTAACGTGCAAGATTGATTTGTATCAAGGTCTGCGTTGCCGCGTGCTGTCAATCTCACCTCGCCGGCGGGGCCGCCGGTCTATCCGGGAGGTCATCATGTACAAACGAATCCTGATCGCCATCGATGCATCCGAGCTGTCGCATCGCGGCTTGTTTCAAGGCCTGGAGCTGGCCAAGGCGACCGGTGCGAAAGTGGATATCGTCACCGTGTCCGAGCCGTGGGCGATGGGCATGTACGATGCCATGGGCTGGAGCGTGGGCTACGAGGCCAGCCCCGAATATCGCACCGGGCGCGAAGCGGCTGCTGAAAAATCCTGCGCCCGGCGCTGGAACTGGCCGCCTCCGCCAACATCAAGGCCACGTCACGGCATGTGCTGGATCGCTTCGCTGCCGAGGGCATCGTACAGACCGCCAAGGACTGCAACAGCGATCTGATCATCATGACCTCGCACGGCCGCCGCGGCATGCAGCGCATGCTGCTCGGCAGCCAGACGGTGGAAGTGCTGACCCACAGCTCGATTCCGGTCCTAGTGATTCGCTGATTCGCGGCGCTGTGACAACGCGGTATTGCGCGCTGTTGGCTGATCGCTACAGCGCCGCGTGTGGCTCAAGACGCGCGCTCATCAAGCTGATGCTCATGGCGCCCAGCAGCACCAGCGCTGGATCGTATAGATGCCGGGTAGCAACCACGCTCGGTTTGGCGGTTATGCAGTGATTTTTCAATCACTCCAAGCCCTGATCGCCAGCGACCGCAGGCCACGGAACTTTCTGCGCATCGTATGTGCAGCACACGTACAACGCGCACACCACGCTCAACTATCCACATACTCCAGCTCAATCGCACGTGCACGCAGCGGCTGGCCGAGACGACGCAGCGCTTCGGTATGCACGAGCGAAGCGTTGTGCAGCGGCAACATCCCGGCGCGCACCGGGACTTCTGCGCGTTGCGTGTTCTGGCTCAGTTCGCGCATGAAGCGCCACATCGGCATGTAGTGGCCACGTCCTGACGTCGGTGTGTGCGGCGCGGCGCGGCACTGGCGGCGCCACTGCATCGGCGGCATGCCGGAGCGTTGCTGAAATGCCCGTTGAAGCTGCCGCTCGGATGCAAAGCCCATTTCGTACAGCAACCAGGTCAGGCTGCAGTCGGGGCAGGCCTGCAGATAGCGGTGAGCGGTGCTTACCCGCTGTTCGCGGATGTAGCTGGTCACGCCGCCGTGCGACTGAAACAAGCGGTACAGCGATGCGCGCGACAACGCGAACCCTTGCTGCAATGACTCGGTTGCCCGGCTTCGCCTCGCCGATGTGCTGCTCGATGTAGGCCAGCAGATCGATCATCAGCGGCGCATGCGCCTGTATGGCCGAGGACGCTTGCGGAACGATGGCGCTGTAATACGGGGTGCTGCTCATATGGGGTAATGCCTGCGGCCCACTCTTCGGGGCCTGTCCCCTGAGCAACCGAAAACAGCACCGCCAACCCATCGCGCCTCTTTCACGAAGGCGGCACTCGATCACGCAAACAGACCACGGCGCCCACATAGCTGCAGCTGTGCAAGCAGGCAGAAAGCGGCATCTGGCAATAGCCAAGACAGGCATTTGGGCGTAAGCCTGATCAGGTATGAGCACCCGCGCTGATGCCACGCTGCGTCGCAACCCTGATTTCAAGAAGGCTGTCGAGCGAGCAGTCGTGGCAGGCCTGTCGCAGGCAATTGGGGCTTTCGTCGATCACGGTCGTGCCCGCGATCTCGCTGATCAATCCGATCTTCGAGGAAGTGTTCGTGTGCGGTTACCTCATCCACGCCCTGGAGCCACGCCATGGCCCCTACAGTTGCGGTGAATGGAAGCGTGGCGATCCGCATGTCGTATCACCTGTACCAGGGGCCGGTCGGCACCATCAGTATCGTGATGATTGGGCTGATCCGGGTTAGTGGGTGGCCCGACGCGGGCGGCTGTGGCCGGCGATCTTGGCGCATGGCGCGCTGGATCTGCTGGGGTTGATGGTCAACACCTGACTCGCTGGCATCACCGCGATGCCGCACACTTGTCGCTTGGTCGAACACAGGACGAAGCAATGGCACGGCGATATGGATGGAGCGGGATACTGTTGTTGGTGTGGCTGTCGGCGTTCGGCACGGTAGCGGCCGGTCCGACACCTGGCGAATACGGCACCAAGCAAGGCTGGGGCAGCCTGCAGGTCAGCGACAAGGGTGGGGTGCGCCACTTCGAGATTCTCGCGGTGGGCGCCAACGGCCACACCTGTTCGTTGGAGGGCACGCTGCAAGGCGACAAGGCGGAAGTGAGCGATGCCAGCGACGCGCCGTGCAAACTATCTTTCAAGCCGGTGGCAGGTGGCTTCAGCATCGCCGCACTGACCCAAGACAGCTGCCGCGATTACTGCGGCATGCGCGCCAGTTTCGAAGGCGACTATCTGCAGTTGCCGGCCGGCTGCACCTCCGCGGCCAGCAGCCGGAGACGTGAGGCGTACCTAAGCGACTATCGCGGCAAGCGCTATACCGAAGCACTTGCCGGCATGCAGGCGTTTGCGCGTGAGTGCGGCGAGTTTCTCAACTGGCTCGATCGCGACCGTTTCGCCAACGACCGCGCGCTCACCCTGCTGCGCCTGCACCGCCCGCAAGAGTGCCTGGCGGCGTTGGACGAGACCATGGCGGGTCACAGCCACGACGAGGAGTCGTTTCAAGCGGAGCTGGACAAGGAGAGCACGATGCTGCCGCCCAGCGACTGGGATGCGTACCTGCCCATCGCCAAGTCCACCTGGTTCAATCGCAAGCTCTGCGAGGCGGCCAAGCGTTGAGTGTGAAATCGCTCGCGTTGCGGTGCGCAGGTGAGCGTCTGGATGCGACGGCGTGCCGATGGTCGTTCTTGCGTGATCGAGATACGCTGGGACCGTTGGTCACCACTTCGCTCACTAGCAATCCCGGCCGCCCTTGTCTCACTCGGCTGCAGATGGAGCGCTGGGCCAGATCGTCAGATTATTTTTCTCGTTCGTTAGGCACGATGCTGGACGTGTCCGGGGCGAATCAATCTCCAAGTGCCACCATGCAGCACTGGCACAGACTTTTCGGCGGGTCACGCAAGAGCGCCTGAGAGCGCTTTCCAAGCGTTACGGCATCCATCAAAAGACGGTGGCGAAGTGGAAGAAGCGGACCTCGGTTGCCGATTTTGCCAACCGGGCCGACGCAGCCGTGGCCCACAGTGTTGTCCGTTGCGGAAGAGGCGGCGATTGTCGCTTTCCGCAAGCACACCTTGCTGCCGCTGGACGACTGTCTCTACGCACTGCAGCCAAGCATTCCCGTCTGACGCGCTCATCTTTCACCGTTGCCTGCAGCGCCATGGCATTTCGCGGCTACCCGACATCACGGGCGACAAGGCCGCGAAGAAGCGGTTTAAAAGCTATCCGATTGGCTACTTTCATATCGACATTGCAGAAGTACAAACAG
>NZ_JSBW02000093.1 GCF_000772705.2 Xanthomonas vasicola | reverse complement strand
TGCCGGCGGCATGGCTTCAGCGAGGCGTCCTATTATCTGTGGCGCAGCAAGTTTGGCGGCATGAGCGTGCCCGACGCCAAGCGGCTCAAGGACCTTGAGGCCGAGAACGCGCGGCTAAAGAAGTTGCTGGCCGAGCAGTTGTTCGAGAACGACCTGATCAAGGATGCGTTGCGAAAATAGTGGTGAGCGCACCGGCGCGTCGTGCGCTGGTGCGCGAGTGGATCGGGCGTGGTGCCAGCGAGCGTCGTGCGTTGGCAGTGATCGGTATGAGCGCCAGTGCGCTGCGCTATTGCCCGCGCCAAGACCGCAATGGCGAACTGCGCGAGCGCATTCTTGCGTTGGCGCATCGCCATCGCCGCTACGGCGTGGGGATGATCTATCTCAAGCTGCGACAGGAAGGACGCCTGGTGAACTACAAGCGCGTGGAGCGGTTGTATCGCGAGCAGCAGCTACAAGTGCGGCGCCGCAAGCGCAAGAAGGTACCGGTTGGCGAGCGTCAGCCGCTGCTGCGGCCAGCGCAGGCCAACCAGGTGTGGTCGATGGACTTCGTGTTCGACCGCACCGCCCAAGGCCGGGTGATCAAGTGTCTGGTGATTGTGGACGACGCAACCCACGAAGCGGTCGCCATCGACGTGGAGCGCGCAATCTCAGGCCACGGGGTGACGCGCGTGCTGGACCGACTGGCCCACAGTCGCGGTTTGCCGCAGGTGATCCGCACTGACAACGGCAAGGAGTTTTGCGGTAAGGCAATGGTCGCCTGGGCGCATGCCCGTGGCGTGCAGTTGCGGCTGATCCAACCCGGCAAGCCAAACCAAAACGCCTACGTCGAATCCTTCAACGGCCGGCTACGCGACGAATGCCTCAACGAGCACTGGTTCCCGACGTTGCTGCACGCGCGCATCGAGATCGAACGCTGGCGACGTGAATACAACGAGGAACGACCCAAGAAGGCAATTGGCGGCATGACGCCATCTGCGTATGCCCAACAGCTGGCCAACACCGATATCATCAACCCCGGACTCTAAACCCGGCCGCTACTCAGAGCG
>NZ_JSBW02000092.1 GCF_000772705.2 Xanthomonas vasicola | reverse complement strand
GTACGCATGGGCGGAAATTGCAAGAAACCAGCCTTCAGCGTAGCGAACACTGGTAGTTTTAGCACGCCGGTGCAGACATCAAGGCCTTGCGGTCGTTGGGTGGTTGGGGTTTTTCAGGGGCGACTAACTAGTGGTTCTGGCACACCTGTGCTGTCGGTAACCCGTTGCGGCGGTTGGGTTGGTGGAGTTTTCAGAGCGATTAATTACCTCCGTTCCTGAGGTTTGAGGTTTTGTAGCCTTCAAAACATTCAGACCACTTCGGTGGAGATGGAGGACGAATGTGCAGTCCTGAGAAGCAGACGTGCTCGCACCCACCTCCCACTTTCACGCCATCAGGGCTTGAAAGACACTGAACCATGCAATCATCGGCCGGCAGACACCTTGCCGATAACTTTTCAATCTGACATTTCTCGCTTTCATTAACTGTTCTTCTGAGGTCGATTGAACATGATTTAAATCTGGTTACAGTACCAACATCCGGTGGCGGTGGCACCACGCCCGCGACATTCAAGTCGTCATGAGGGCCTTTCGTGCAACCAGGAGATAGCACGAATATCGCAATTAAGGCTCCGGCAAGAGTACATAGTTTTTTCATAGCGGCTTTCCACCCTCAGTGTAGTTGGCCCCGCACGAAATACATTTTCTCGTTTCACGCCGAACCGTATCTTCAGACGTAGTCCAACCCAGTGCATGGTGGAGCGCTTCGTGGAAAAGCACAGAACGAAAGCACCCACAAGCTCCATCAGGGTTAGCAATTTTTGATGCATCCGGTGCCCCAATTAACGGTGGATAGAAATAAATATAGTTTGGCATCGTAGTGACTGCACACGGAGCTCCGTAGTTGCAGGAAATAGATGCGCCTGCTAGGAATCTCATCGCATCAGCGGCTGCATTCAAATCACAGTCGCCATTCTCGCAATTTGGCTTTGTGTTCTCCTTTATTTCGTTTGCGAGATTAACAATCTCATTGCTAATAAAAATTCGCTGGGCATTTGAGCAGGATGGGCCAAAAGACAAGAGCCCTTTCGGGTCAAATTTTATCAATGGATTACCGGAAACATAGGAATAGCTGCTCATCCCGCCCTTTAGACCAATAGGATCACTCTGCCCATACCGCCCGGTAGCCGCCTCATAATCCCGGAAGTAGTTCTGATTCAATCCACTCGCCGCATCAAAGCGCTGCCCAGGAAACCGCATATCCAACACCAGCGCCGCACCATCCCCATCCGGATCTTGGTTCGGGGCGGTGTTGCCGAAGGCTTCGCCCTTCAGGCTCCACGTCCACACCGCCACATCGCGGGTTGGGTCGATCACCACACGCGGGCTACCCAAATGATCGGGTTCGATGTAGTGCAGTTTATTTGCGTTAGCCAACAAGCCGACCGGTAGATCATCCAGCCAGATCGCTTGCTGCTTGGGCGCGCCGTTGCTGTCGTAGTCGCCCAGCCAGTGGCCGGCTTCATCGTAAAGCGTGTAGGTGTTGGTGGTGCCAAGGAAGCGGCGCACCTGTTCGCCACGGCCGTTGTAGCGGTAGTTCATGGTCACCGCGCCGGCGCGGCGGGCCTGGGTCATGCGGCCGGTGGTGTCGTAGGTGTATTGGCGCGCAGTGCCGCCGATGGCGGTGGTGTTGCCGGTGGCGTCATAGGTGCGGGCCACACCGGCGACGGCGCTGAGGCGGT
>NZ_JSBW02000091.1 GCF_000772705.2 Xanthomonas vasicola | reverse complement strand
ATCCATTCCGGGTGATCAAACGTCAATTCGGCTACACCAAGGTCCGCTATCGCGGCTTGGCCAAGAACACCGCACACGTGCTGACCTTGTTTGCGCTCTCCAACCTGTGGATGAAGCGAAAGCAGTTGCTGCCGGCTATGGGGAGCGTGCGCCTGTAAACCGGGGAATTCCCGCGGAAAGCGCCAGAAATGGCGAAATTTCGAAGATTCAAATGCCACTCCTCGGAACGACGCAACATCCCGCACTCTCAGACCTCGTTGTTCAGACCTTCCCTAAGGGCCGTTGGAAAAACGATGATTGCACGCTGTTTCCATTGACTCTCCACCAGGCGTTCCTTTCTGAATTTTGCTTTCGGAAACAAACGGCCACACTTCACGTCGAACGAAATAAGCATCCGACGAGGATCGCGCGAGGGCCTGGTTGTCTGCTGCAATAGCTCCACCGGGCAGGTTTTGCACTTTTATCTGTCCAAGTACCCGAAGCTGCGAGCACAACCCCATCCAGTAAGCATCTCGCTCATCAGCTGCACGGCTATCTCCCGACAGATATCCAGCAAGGTGGAATGCTTCGTGTGACACGAGATCCACAATATTTCCAAGACTTCTTTGATCGTCGGTAAATAGAGGTGCAGCCAAGCTAAGAGTGGTGCCACTGACGCGAAATGATGATTTAGTATATTTGAATCCAGCTCCTGCTGGCAGCAGATATATGTGAATAGAGACGGGATGTTGCTTGTAGAGAGATAGCACCTGACGAAGAGCACCTTCAATCGCAATGCAATAGCGCGCAATGTCGGGCTTTTGGTCTTGCATGGATATTTTTATATTCAGGCCATCGGCAGTGCACTGAAGTTCGCTTAGGGCCAGGGCGCCATCTGGGCGCCCCTCCCTATTCCTGCCGGGCAGGTACATGTCCGTCTTGACATAAGTCAAAAGACCCAATCGACTTACGGAAATCAGATTGAATCCTTCCACGCTGACGCCATCGGGAATGTCTGGAAATGACCGGCAGCCGCCCAACACGATCGCCAATCCAACAAGCCAGAAATGATGTATCAACCGCGACCCCGTGAGCGACATGAGCAGGAAAGATCCCTTGATAGTTTTATGGAATCAATTGTTGTGGCAAGGGGTCGGGGTAGGGACGCGCGGACAAGAAGTCCCATCGAAAGCGACCGAATACGTAGCCTGCGTGCTTCCCTCGTACTTCGATTGTCCGGCAATGACTTGTGGTCCAGCCGCATAATTGGAGCGAAAGCGAACAACATCATACGTGATTTTGTCCGCATTACTTGAGTTGGCATAGGCCCAGTCATTGATGGCGTTAGGGTCTTCGGCCTTCAACAAAGTTCCAACTTTTACCCATGAAAACACGCGACTTGCCTGCACGGCGCCTGTTGCTGAATTTGAAAGCGTAACGACAAAGTCCCCTCGACTTGGATACGGAATCGTGGATCCTGAAGTATCCAGCTCATAGCTCTGCGCATCTGCCACAATGTTCATGACATCCATCGCCATCGCCATCATGGGACCCCCACGCTCCCATGTTGCTTCTGCCCCCACTTTACATTCCCCACCCCCACCCGCACGATTTGAGCACTCCCCGTATGCTCGAACTTTTGTAAAGTTGACAGAGCATCCTGTTGAACACACGGATACTGCAATCAGAACAGGAAGAAGAAATGTATTAGGGATGGTCTGATCAACGCGACCGGAAAACGAAGCAACCGCATCCGCCGCGCTAAGGGCGCTCAAATCGCCGATTTTTTGCCGGTTTCGGCCGTTTGCGGGGTGTTGCCTGGGTTACAGGCACAGCTTCCCCGCAGCAGGCATTAACGCTTTGCGCGTCAGCCACAGATTCGACAGTGCAA
>NZ_JSBW02000090.1 GCF_000772705.2 Xanthomonas vasicola | reverse complement strand
ACTTTACCTCAGGAGACGGCACCTACCGGGGCATCAATGCCAGCTTCACCGATGCCGAGGGTTATACGTTTGAAGTGCAGTTCCACACGGCCGAGAGCTTCAACGCCAAGGCGCAAACGCATCTGTCGTACAAGCGGATGCAGTTGGCGCAGACACGCCTGGACAAGGAGCGGCACAAACCTCAGCCCGACCCGGCGAGGCAGGCAAAACTGACCCAGGAGATCGCACGGCACAGAACGGCGATGCACGAGATGACCGCCAAGGTGAGCAAGCCCGCCCACAGCGAGCGTCTGGGAGATCGCGCATGAGGCGGTGTCCCGGTCGCGCCGAAATGCACCTTGCCTTGGGCTTCCCATCGCCCGCTTCATGCGCCATCAGGTTTGAGCGTTTCGGCGTGCTCGGCAATTGCTGGCGCTCGCTCTTTTCGATTCCTTCAGATCCGTCTAGCCCGGTCGTGAGTCAAGCCAGGCTTGCATGCGGTTTGCAGAGGCCTTCGGCTGAACTATCAAAGACCAAACGGCTACCTGGTCAGTCTCGTGTCCGTAAGCCGTTATCGCTCCAGTGCTCGACGACCAGTCGCCCGATATTCCAAGCTCTCGGAGCCCTGCCCGCACGATGTCGCGCTGAGTAGATAGGACTGATACGGCGCCATCGATCAACTGCATGCGCTCGTCAAAAAGATCACATTTCATAAGGCTCTCCATTAGCGAGAGCAGATAATCGCAAATAAAAAAATCTCAGGGGTGACCTGCGGTTTATGCTCGGATTATATGGAGGTTTGCATCATTCTCTGGATTCAGGTTGACCTGTTGCATTGGCATTAACGCCTTTCCGCTTTCGCGTTGATCCTCCGCGTCAGTTGCTATCGCGATCTGGAAAATTGATCGATCCGCGACTGCGCATAGAGCCGAGCTGCAGCTAGCCAGAATCCGTCAGTCAGTACGTGTTCTCTGCACGTTTCTGCGTTTTCTGCCTGCACGCCATCCAACGCGCCGCTTGCCTCTTTTTGCGCATGCAAGAGGCTGAAGCATGCACAAAGAGCGAGGCGAAAAGGATAGGCATCGCCGGTAGATTGGCATACAGTGCCGGCCCCTGCGTTTGCATTGGTTGCCGACGCAGATGTCAGGTTCGATGGAACGCTTGACCAGGCCGACCGGTTGCAGTGGCAACAAGGCAAGACACGCGGAGCGCGGTCTGCTGATTTAGAAAGGAAGTGGCTGTTGAGGTTGTTGAAACGGTGGATGGTGGTGCTGGTGCTGGTGGTTGTGGCTTTACCTGCGGGTGCTGCGGAACTGGTCGGTCGTGCGACGGTGACCGATGGTGACACCATCACCGTTGCGCAACAGCGCATCCGCCTGTGGGGAATCGATGCGCCGGAGAGCGCGCAACAGTGTACCGCCCACGATGGCAGCGCCTGGCCGTGCGGTCGCCGCGCTGCAGCGGCGTTGGACGGCTATCTATTGGATAAAACGGTGCGCTGCCAGCGCAACGACACCGATCGTTATGGCCGCACCGTGGCCGAATGCTTCGTGCAGGGACAGTCCATCAATGCCTGGATGGTGCGATCAGGCTGGGCGGTTGCTTATCGTCAATACGCTACCGCGTTCAGTGCAGACGAGCGCATCGCGCAGCAACAGCGGCGCAACCTCTGGCAAGGCGCGTTTCAGATGCCGGCAGACTATCGCCACGACAAGAAAGCGCGCGCAGCAACGGCACGCCAAACGGTGCCGGCGCCACCGAGCCATTGCAGGATCAAGGGCAATATTTCCAGCAACGGCAACAAGATCTTCCACGTGCCGGGCCAGCGCGACTACGCAAAGACGCACGTCTCCCCACAGAAGGGCGAGCGCTTCTTTTGTTCGGTGAGCCAGGCCACTGCTGCCGGGGGAGGCCGGCGCGGCGTTGACGGTGCTGCGACGTCCCATATCCTGCCGAGACTCCAAGCTTCTGAATTTCCTTGCGTAGCATCAGGAAGATCCCGATTGAGCCGGCTCTAGCGCCGCCGCATAGTGCCGGCATGATCATCCATTCCAAACTCGTCGGCGCGCTGATCAAGGGCATGCGCCGTGTTAAGTCTGCGTGGGCGGCGTCGATCGCCTACAGCGCCGGGCTCGCCAAGCAGATAAGCATCTGGTGTGTCACGCCGGACAATGCCGGCAAAGTGCTGGACATGTTCGCTCCGATCCCGAGCAGATCCACGAACTCGGGCTGATCGGGGTGGAGGAACTGGGCGAGGCGGTCTACCACGCTTGGTCCATCAATGCCGGCGAGCTGGAGCGGGTGGTGCAGTGGTTTCGCGCGCCGCGAGTGAAATTTGTCGGCAAGCACTGCAGCGAACTGATCCGCGCCGGGCGGATCGGCCCGGTCCTGACCTGACCATGGCACGCGAGCACGCGCTGTTGCGCCATCGCTGAGCGCCAGCAGACCCGTATGGCCCCAGGCGCTTTACGCTGAGCGGCGCAGCGGCAATACTCGCTGACCCGCCCAAACCCTATGTTTCGCCAATGCGCCAGGATCCGCCCGTTTCACCCGCCGCCGCCGCTCGGGCCCAATTGCTGGAAGAGCTGCGCAAGCTTGAGCAAGAAGAAGCGCAGCTGAAATACGCCCAGACGCTGGAAGCCTTCGACCAAGTGATCGAGGTGCTTACCCAGTTCGGCAATCGTTTCAATGCCAAGCAGAAATCCCAGATCGCTTCGCTGGCGATGACCGGCAAGACCAAAGGGCCGTTGTCTTCCACCGGCGAAGTCGTCGCCAAATACTGGATTCCGCATTCCGGCGAGACCTGGTCTGGCCGTGGCCGTACGCCGAAGGCGTTCAAGGCCTGGGAAGGCACCAGCTCTTACAAGGAATGGAAAGCCAATCATCCGGACAAGCGCTTTCCGCTGTATCCGGGTTGAGTCGTTCGATCATTTTTTTGAAGGCGTAGTAATCCGGCAATGCCTTGCCTTGCCTTGCTTTGCGCTTCGATGTATTGGCGAATGTTTGACGCACTAGCGCCTTCTTGGGCTTTTGTTGCATCGACATGCGCATAACCAATCGTCGATAGATGTTGTGTTCGGTTGCACGCTTTAAATTTCGTTGACAGCAGGCCGTCTGGTGGCAGATGCTGGATTTTTCCCGGTTACAGCACTATCGATTGTTGCAAGCTAGCTGTTTTCAGACTTCGCATTCAGTGCGGAATTTTCAAGTAGTTGACTTTATCGGCGCCTATGGTAAAGGCATTTGTAGTTTTTCAATGAAATGTCGAGGCGTGGATGTCCCTCACTTCTAGTGCCGCATCCGAGCAGCAAACGATAAACTTGGTCCAGCGTAAACCTAGCGCCACTCTTTCTTGGGTGGTGCCATAGGTGTCATTGCGTAGCGCACGCAAGGTGGTCTGTATTCCAACGGCCTAAACAAAAACGCTTGCTGCCCACCAAATACCGGCAGGCAGCAAGCGTCGTTCATCGTTTGCGTGTTGCTTAGAACATCTTATTGATCGCTCTTGCACTCGAAAACCGACACGCTACGCGGCGGGGCCAGGAACTCGCTGGCGCCGGCCGGCATCATGTCCACTTCCAGCGCTTCGTCGGTCGAAAGCACCAGCTTCCAATGCACCGGTTCATCCGAGGAGGGCAGGGTAAAGGTCACGCCCTCGTGATACGCATTGATGACGATCAGCAAGGTGTCGTCGTTGGCCAGTTCCTTGACGCCGGAGGTCTGCGCCTTGCCTTCGAGCAACAGACCAACCGAGCGTGCGCCGGCATCGGTCCAATGCGCATCGTCCATCTCGATGCCACCCGGGTTTAGCCAGGTGAGGTCGCGCAAGCCGGCTTCTTCGTTGTACTGACCGTTGAGAAAGCGACCGCGCGACAGGATCGGGTAGCGCTTGCGCAACTTGGTCAGCGCCTTGACGAAGTCGGTCAGGCGGCCGTCGGTCGGATCGTTTTCCCAATCCAGCCAGGTGATCTCGTTGTCCTGGCAATACGTGTTGTTGTTGCCGCCCTGGGTCTGCGCACGTTCGTCGCCGCTGAGCATCATCGGCGTACCCTGCGAGAGCAGCAACGTCGCCAACAGGTTCTTCATCTGCCGCTCGCGAATCTGCAGCACCTCGGCATTGTCGGTATCGCCTTCCTCGCCGTAATTGCAGGACCCATCGTTCGACGAACCATCGCGGTTGTCTTCGCCGTTATCGATATTGTGCTTTTCGTTGTAGCTGACCAGATCGCGCAGGGTAAAGCCGTCGTGCGCGGTGATGAAATTCACCGACGCCCACGGGCGACGGCCGCGACGATCGAACAGATCGGCCGAGCCGGTAAAGCGGGTCGCAAATTCCGCCAGCTTGCCGTCTTCGCCTTTCCAGAATTCGCGTGCATTGTCGCGGAACTTGTCATTCCACTCCGACCAGCCCGGCGGAAAGTGGCCAACCTGATAGCCACCCGGGCCGCAGTCCCACGGCTCGGCAATCAGCTTGACCTCCGACAGCAGCGGGTCTTGATTGCAGGCATCCAGGAAGCCGCCGCGCTGATCGAAGCCGCTTGGCTCGCGGCCCAGAATCGTGGCCAGGTCGAAACGGAAGCCATCTACGTGCATTTCGCCGGCCCAGTAACGCAGCGAATCATTAACGAACTGGATCACCCGCGAATTGCTCAGATTCAGCGTATTGCCGGTGCCGGTGTCGTTGATGTAATAGCGCTTGTCTTCCGCCAAACGGTAGTAACTGGCGTTGTCGATGCCCTTGAACGACAGCGTCGGCCCCAGCTCGCTGCCTTCGGCGGTGTGGTTGTAGACCACGTCCAGAATCACTTCCAGACCCTGCTTGTGCATGGCCTTGACCATGTCGCGGAACTCATCGCGATGACCGCTGGCCAGGTAACGCGACTTCAGCGCGAAGAAGCCAATAGTGTTGTAGCCCCAGTAATTGCGCAGCCCCTTGTCGAGCAGGTGCTGGTCGTCCAGGTAGGCGTGTACCGGCAACAACTCCACCGCGGTGATGCCCAGGTCCTTGATGTATTGGAGTACCTGCGGCTGGGCCAGGCCAGCGAAGGTGCCGCGTACCGCCTCGGGTACCTGCGGATTGCGCATCGTGTAGCCGCGTACATGGGTTTCGTAGATGACCGTCTCATTCCACGGCTTGAGCAGGCGCGTGTCGTCTCCCCAGTCGTAGGTGTCCTCGACCACCACGCACTTGGGCATGAAGGGTGCACTGTCGCGCTCGTCGAAGCTCAAGTCGCCATCGGGGTGGCCCACGGTGTAACCGTAGAGCTCGTCGGACCAGATCAGGTCGCCTTCCAGTTCGCGCGCATACGGATCCAGCAGCAGCTTGTTGTGATTGAAACGATGGCCTTCGGTCGGCGCATAGGGGCCGTGGACGCGATAGCCATAGCGCTGGCCCGGCTTGGCATCGGGCAGATACCCGTGCCAGATTTCATTGGTGTACTCCGGAAGATCGACGCGGGTTTCATTGCCCTGTTCGTCGAACAGGCACAGCTCCACACGCGTGGCATGCGCGGAAAACAGCGCGAAATTAGTGCCCTTGCCGTCGAAAACGGCACCGCGTGGGAACGGGCGCCCCTGACGGATGCGGGAGGGATTGGCATAGGCCGCGCTTGCTGGACGTCGCATGGAGAGTCTCGGATGCGCCGGCACGCCGGCATTGAGGGGCCTCAAGCATTGCGTCTATAGCTGTGCAAAACGCGTTACGGCAACAAGGGTGCGGCGTGAGGGCGGCCGGCGGGATCGTTTACTTTGCGCGCCACTGCACGACGCGCCGGCGAGCCAGGCTGCGGCCATGCGCGGGCAATGGGGCAAGGCTACCGACTGGTTGCGATCTGGGTGAGGTCCGCGCGAAGTGCTTTGTGCAACCACGCGTGCATTGCTTGAGCGACGCGCTAACGCCCTGCTAGCATCGATCCGGTTGAGCCCGTGCAGCCACAGCGTTGTTGGACTTGTCGCGGTACTTCGCTCTTTCATCCTCGGGGCCGTCGCAGTCGGCCTGATCGCAGCGTACAACGCGGGCCTGCCGCGAACGCGCAATCGGCCTGCACTGTGCGGACTTGGGTCACTTCGTCATCAGACTCTGCCCATGTCCAAGCCGCGTCGTGTGCCTGCCGCGATGAAAATCGCCATCCTTTCCCGCAACAGCAAGCTGTATTCGACCCGGCGGCTGATCGAAGCCGGACGCAAGCGCGGCCACACGGTGCGCATCCTCGACCCGTTGCGTTGCTACATGCGCATCGCCGCCGATGGCTTCAGCCTGCACTACAAGGGCAAGCCGATCACCGGCTTCGACGCGGTGATTCCGCGCATCGGTGCCTCGGTCACGCGCTACGGCACCGCCGTGCTGCGCCAGCTCGAATTCATGGGCACCTACACGCCTAATCCGTCAGACGCCATCCTGCGCGCGCGCGACAAATTGCGTGCGCATCAGTTGCTGGCCGCGCAGGGCATCGATATGCCGGTCACCGTGTTTGGCGATAACCCCGACGACACCCAGGACCTGCTGTCCATGCTTGGCCCGCCGCCGCATGTGGTGAAGTTGAACGAAGGTGCGCAAGGCGCCGGGGTGATCCTGACCGAAAAGGCCAGCGCCTCGCGCGGCGTGGTCGAAGCACTGCGCGGGTTGTACGCCAATTTCATCGTGCAGGAATTCATCGGCGAGGCCGAGGGCGCCGACCTGCGCTGCTTCGTGGTCGGCGATACGGTGGTCGCGGCGATGCGCCGTCAGGCGGCCGAAGGCGATTTCCGTTCCAATCTGCACCTGGGCGGCACTGCGGCCGTGGCCGAGGCCACCGAGCTGGAGCGAGAGGTGGCGGTGCGTTCGGCACACGCGCTGGGCCTGGCGGTGGCGGGGGTGGACCTGATCCGATCCAAACGCGGCCCGCTGGTGTTGGAGGTCAACTCCACCCCTGGTCTGGAGGGCGTGGAGGGCGTGTGCGGCGTGGACGTGGCCGGGGCGATCGTCCAGCACCTGGAGCAGTCGGTCCGCCGATGGGCTGGCTAACATTTTTACCAAAAAATTAACTAAAATTTAATTGTCGCCTCGCTAGCCTCTCCCGACCGTAGCTCCGCTCTCGGCAGTGACGGTGATCGGGATGAACTTTGGCCCAAGTGCGGTGTCGCACTTGGGCCTTTTTATGGACGGCTTGCCGCTGTTGGGGTTCGCGTCTACATTCGCCAGATGTTAAATCGGTCAGGCACAGGGAGGCGTCGCATGGCAAAGCTGTGGAGTGTTGCGGGGTTGCTGCTCGCAACGGGGTTGGTGAGTAGTCCTGCCTGGGCGGGCGTGCTCGAGTTGGACAAGCCGTTCAAGCCGCAGGCAGCGCAGGTCCGTACCGATCTTGCTGAAGGCGAGAAGTACTCCGAGATCAGTCAGGATGAGCGCGCTAAGGTGAGCGCGGCGCTTGAGCGGATCGAAGCAGCACTCGAGACGCGGCCAGACATCCACGTGCCGCCGCTAGAGCAACTGGCAGCCGTCCGCAACGATCAGGAGCTCGTCACCCGAACTTTGACCAAGGCACGCGAAGATAGCCGGCTTATTGCTGGCGCAAGCGTGTGCTCGGTTTGCAGATGACTACGAAGCAGGACATGACGGCTGCCTAGCGGCGCCATCAGACCATTTTGAGTCGAAACGAAATTTCTCGGCGCCAGCGCTAAAAACAGCTTAACGAATGAGGTTCCAGTGCGAATTCTAGTAATTGAAGACAACAGCGATATCGCCGCAAACCTTGGCGATTACCTCGAAGACCGTGGCCACACGGTGGACTTCGCCGCCGATGGTGTGACGGGCCTACATCTCGCCGTGGTGCACGAGTTCGACGCCATCGTGCTCGATCTCAACCTACCCGGCATGGACGGTATCGAGGTCTGCCGCAAGCTGCGCAACGAAGCGCGCAAGCAGACCCCGGTGCTGATGCTCACCGCGCGCGACTCGCTGGACAACAAGCTGGCCGGCTTCGACTCCGGTGCAGACGACTATCTGATCAAGCCGTTCGCGCTGCAGGAAGTGGAAGTGCGCCTCAACGCGTTATCGCGTCGCGGCAAGGGCGTGCACACGCGCGTGCTGGAAACCGGCGATCTGGAATACAACCTGGATACGCTGGAAGTGCGCCGTCGCGGCAAGCTGCTGCAGCTCAACCCGACTGCATTGAAGATCCTGCAGGCACTGATGGAAGCGTCGCCAGCGGTGGTCACGCGCCAGGAGTTGGAAACCCGCGTGTGGGGCGAAGAGCTGCCCGATTCGGATTCGCTGCGCGTACATATCCACGGCCTGCGTGCCGTGGTCGACAAGCCGTTCGATGTGCCGATGATCCAGACCCGCCACGGTATCGGCTATCGCATCGCTTCGCCCGATGCCTGAAAGCACTAGCGACGCGCGGCCGGCGCGCACGCGCGGCCGCTATCGGCGGCGCCTGCGCAGCCGCATCATCTTGTCGTTCGTGTTGTTGGGTTTCTGCCTGACGACCTTGTTCGCCTTTGCCACCAACTGGGCACGTTCACGCGTGGAAAACCAGTTGGTCGAAGACGTGATGAACCGCAATATCGACGCCTTCGCGCAGCGCTTCTATTCCGATCCGATGCGTAATCCCGATCTGCCGTTACAGCAGATGCGCGGGCGCGTGGTCAAAAGCGACAAGTTCGAAGCGCTACGCCGCGAACAACCGGAGTGGTATCAGCTGCCCGACGGCATCCACACCATCACCGGCGTGGACGAAAGCGGCAATACCTATTCGTACAAGCTTGCGGTGCGCAAAACACCTAGCGAATGGTTCTTCCTCGCCTACGACATGACCCAGGCGCTGAAGGGCGAGATCCAACTCAAGCGCACCCTGGTCTTGTCGGTATTGGTGTTCAGCGGGTTTTCGTTGCTGATCGGCTGGTGGTCTGCGTCCAAGGTGATGCGCCCCGTTTCCGATCTGGCTGCACGCCTGCGCGCTTATCGCGGCGGCACCAGCCAACCCAAGCCACTGGCGGCGCATTTCCCGGACGACGAAGTCGGCCAGCTGGCCGAAGCGCTGGACGACTACTCGGCGCGTCTGACCGAAGTGGTGCAGCGCGACCGCGAATTCAACGCCGACGTCAGCCACGAACTGCGCACCCCGCTGGCGGTGATCCGCGGTGCCACCGAGCTGCTGCTGACCAAGCCCAACCTGGACGACAAGGTGTTGCAGCGGCTGCAACGCATCCAGCGTGCCGAACAGCAATGCAGCGATTTGATCGGCTCATTGCTGCTGCTTTCGCGCAACGAGCGCGGCCAGGGCAGCAGCAATGTGGCCAAGGTGGCCGAACAACTCATCGACTCGCACCGTGCACAGCTCGGCGGCAAACCACTGGAATTGCTACTGGAGGGCGTACGCGATCTCGTCATCGACGCCCCGGAATCCGCGCTCTCAGTCGCGCTTGGCAACCTGATCGGCAATGCGGTCAAGTACACCCAGGACGGCCAAGTGCGCGTGCGCGTGCTGGGCGATGCAGTGGAAGTGATCGATTCCGGCCCCGGCCTGAGCGAAGAAGACGCCGCCAAGCTGTTCCAACGCGGCTACCGCGGCACTCATGCAGGTCACTCGCAAGGCGGCGGCATTGGTCTGTCGATCGTGAGTCGGCTTTGCGATCTGTACGGCTGGCGCGTCAGCGTACGGCCAGGGCAGGAGCGTGGCGTGATCGCAACACTGGCGTTCCATCGATAACCAGCCAAGCACTTCCGAAGGAGCGGACCAGGGCGAGACGGCCTTACCCATAACGCCCTCCCACAGCAGTGCCTCCAGCCAATAACCAAATCCAAAACCCAGCTCAGTGCTCCACTACCGTCACCACCAACTCGCCCGCGCGCGCAGTGATCTGTAACTTGCAGCCAACCACAAACCCCAACTGCTCCAGCCACAACCCGCGCAAACGCACGCTGGGAATCCGCTGGCTGTGTGGCCGGCCCGGTTGTGCATCGTAGAACGCATAGCCCACCGTGCAGCGCGTGGGCGTGCGTGACTTACGAGGCGGGCGCGGTGGCAGATCGTCCACGCGGCGCCTGGGGCGACGGTCGAAGTCGAGGTTGTCCACGTCGAACGTGGGCGATGGAACCAGCCGCATGGGCTGTGCATCGATCGCGCGCTCAGGCTGCTTGGCGGTAGCGGTGCGTTTGGCATCTGGCTTGGACCGCTTCGAGGTTGGAGACCGCGTCCGGCTCATCTCCTCACCTCCGCCAGCACCGTGGAGTGACGCTCACCCATTTGCAGTATCGATATATTTGCCATAACAACGCCTCCTTCGAAGAACAGGCACCGTCGCCGGCCGGCGACGGGATGTCGGGAGGTTAGAAACCGTGCATAGTCGGCGGGCATATTCCTCCCGAAGGAGTGTTGTATTAGCCGCCCTCCCGACGCAGGCATCGCGTCGGCTTGCGCCTGCGAGCAGGCACAAAAACCCACCGGGTTGACGGAGGTGGGTACCGCTATGCATGGAGTTCCTACGCTCCTTGAGGTAGAGATCGCTACTGATTGCTTGGGATGTCAACTGCGCAAAATGAGTGGAGTAGGATCAGATGAAAGTAAGCTTTGTCGTACCAGCGGCCAGGGCAAATATCCTGATCGTGCGATCCGTTGCGATTTTTATCCGCAAAAGAGCTCCTGAAGGTTCTCAAATTCAGCTCACTGCGCGCAACCGCGAACATTGTGGCCGGCTACGGATATGGATATGGATATGGATATGGATTTTTCTGTTCTCCGTAATATCCTTTATTTCATTTTGACTGGGCGTCGCAGCTGCTGAAATCAGCTTTAGGTTTTTCGCTCCAGTTGTGGCCAGTTACAGTACTAAAGCAGAGGTGGTAGCAACCTCCGCCTACCTTATGTCCATCCGGACTGGATTGGCATGTGATCAGACAATCGGCAGAAGGGGTGCACTCTTTCTTGAGTAAGTTAATTTCACACTTCTCAATGCCGGAGAGTTGTCTTCTGGCAATGGCCTGGCAATTATGAAATTTTCCAAGATCGCCAAAATCGCTGCCCACGCTAATTTGCGTAGGCGGTTCGATTTCACCTCGCCCACACGCTGTTGTTAGCATGGATATGCTGCCCGCAAAACAGATAAGTAGGTATTTGAAAATATTATTCAAAGGCAGATCCGCAGCCAAAGCATTTTTGCTGCAAGTATCTAGCGACGCCCTCGTAGTTTTGCTGAAGACTAAGCGAAAGTGGGCTGCCAAGTACCAAGTGCACAGCTTCATGGGCGATGACCGAGGCCATTGAGCAGCATCGGTAATCCCCCCGCTTTTAGCGGTCGCCAAAAGTGGAGCTATGCGGTCATCGCCAATTTCATCGCTGGGGTGATGCCGCCCAGCGCCATGTTGGGGCGCTCGTGGTTGTACGTCCATAGCCAGCGTGTGGCCTCGTCCTGAACCTGCTCGATGGTGTCGAACAACGTTGTGGCCAGCCAGGCATAGCGGACGGTACGGTTGTAGCGCTCGACGTAAGCATTCTGCTGTGGTTTGCCCGGCTGGATGTGGTCGATCCGAATGCCGCGCTGCTGTGCCCAGGCTAGCAGCGCGCCACTGATGTACTCCGGGCCGTTGTCACAGCGAATCACGCGCGGCTTGCCGCGCCACTCGATGATCTGATCCAACGAGCGGATCACCCGGGCCGATGGCAACGACAGGTCGACCTCGATCCCCAGACCCTCGCGATTGAAGTCGTCGAGCACGTTAAACAACCGGAAGCTGCGACCATCGGCCAACTGGTCGTGCATGAAGTCCATCGACCAGAACTGGTTGATCGTCTCCGGCACCGCCAACGGCTCTGGCCGCTCGCGCACCAGCCGCCTCTTCGGCTT
>NZ_JSBW02000089.1 GCF_000772705.2 Xanthomonas vasicola | reverse complement strand
GGCCATCGGAACGCAGCTCTATTTCGAGCCTCCTGTAGTCAGACTGCTCGCTTGAATAGACCCCGCTCACGCGGGGTTTTTTATTTCATGACGCGTCACGAAATGGGGTGCGGGGCGTGCCCCGCGGCTACCGCCTTTCCATGGCAATGCCCAACACAGCTCACCCCGGCGCGAAACCGGTCCTTTGACGGCCTACCCCGTCCCACGCGCCTGCAGACCGTTTTGGGAGGACTTGGCGGCCCGACTGCAACGGAGCGTCAGCGTGGGTGCGGGCGGGCCGCCACGGCCGACCCGGTACGGGCCGCAGAACCGGCAGAAGGGGAGGGCAGGATATGGGCCTGTGTAGCCCCTGGTGCCGCCACAGCGCCTCGCGGCCCCGCTTTGCTTGATACATGTGCCTAAGTAGCGGGCAAACCCTGCCTCGAGCTCTGAAAGCCTTGCCCCGACTCGCTCGGCCATCTCGATGTGCGGGGCTAGTGATACCGCACATTTGTGCACGGTGTGCACTGGACACCCCCTTGCAGACACTCCGCGTTACTCCTAGACTGCGCTCATGCCATCTGAACAGACCCGAGTCAATCTCACCCTTCCTGCCGATGTGGTCGCTGTCCTGGACCGATTGGGCAAGGTCACCGGCGCAGGTCGTGCAACGATCATCCGCGAGTGGCTCATAGAAGGCCGCCCGATGTTTGCTGAGATGGCCACGGCTGCTGAGATGGCTCACGACCGCCAGGTCGATGCGCTTAAGGTCATGGGCGATGTTCTTCGTCAAACAGCTATCGCAGCTAATCAGCTTGAGCTTGCCATCAGCACTAAGCGGCGTGCTGCAATGAGGAAGCGAAACAGGTGATTGATTGGCTCACCATGATCGTGCCTTGTTCTCATTCAACACCGATCACTGGAGGTCACGTCCTTTCGTTGAATGCAGACGGTGAGATATCTTGGCGATCTGCTAAGCGCTCTACCGTTGAAGGTTCCTTTGGTACTGGTCTTCAGATACGCACTTGTACCCATACTGCCGATCCGTGCACGCACCTTGAAGTCAGCGGAAATCCCGTCAAATTCTTCCAAGGTCACAACCTTTGGGGCACCGACGATCTGCCCTCTTTGGCCATTGCTACTGTCGATCATCTAATCGACGTTTTGTCCCTCAATCCCACTGAGGCGGACCGTGCCTTGGTGCGGGCCGGCATGATCCAACTCACTCGTGTTGACGTCACGGAATCTTTCCACTTGGAGAGTCGTGCCCAAGTCCTCGAGTGGCTTCGTGCCGCTGAGCAAACAGCACATCTTTCTCATCGCGGGCGCGGTCAGCTCGTCAAGTCAAGCACGCTCTATTTCGGCAGAAATAGCCGGCGTTGGGCACTCAAGTTGTATAGCAAAGGCCAAGAGATTCGCGCTAAGGGTCACGGTCAAGACGCCATTCTTTCTTTACCTCATGCTGTTGCTTGGGCTGATAAAGCACTCCGTGCTGAACTCACTATTCGCAGCATGGAACTCAAGCGCATGTCCCGATCTATGGTCGCAGACTGGTTTGCCGATGATGAGCTACCATGCAACGTAACTCGCGAGTTACTCCGCGAACGCTTGCAGGGGATGACCATGACTACTACTGCCAATTTGTCTGCCGATATCCTTGACAACCTGCGACCTTCGTTGCGCATGGCATATCAGTCTTGGGAGGCTGGAACGGATCTTCGCTCGATCCTTCCTCACCGGACGTTCTATAAATATCGCTCTGAGCTTCTGCCTCACGGCATTGACATTGCAACGTTGGTTCCTCGCAATGTTTCCAACGTTGTTCCCCTTTTCCGCACCCTTGAAGCAGTGCCCGCACCTGTCCCCGATTGGGCCATCGGAACGCAGCTCTATTTCGAGCCTCCTGTAGTCAGACTGCTCGCTTGAATAGACCCCGCTCACGCGGGGTTTTTTATTTCATGACGCGTCACGAAATGGGGTGCGGGGCGTGCCCCGCGG
>NZ_JSBW02000088.1 GCF_000772705.2 Xanthomonas vasicola | reverse complement strand
ACGCATGGGCGGAAATTGCAAGAAACCAGCCTTCAGCGTAGCGAACACTGGTAGTTTTAGCACGCCGGTGCAGACATCAAGGCCTTGCGGTCGTTGGGTGGTTGGGGTTTTTCAGGGGCGACTAATTCGTGTCAATTTATCGCAGTCAATTTCGTACTGTTTGCAGTAAATAATCTAACTAAATGAGCTTGTCGCTCGATTTTTAAAATTAATTTAAGTTAAATGTTAGCCTATTATTGTTAGTCTGAATTTATATTCAAAGCAGCGATATGCCTGGATCGGAACTTTCTGACATCCGATAGGGCGCGACACCGATGGTGCGACGAATGCCAGGAGTGCAGTCTGACCTTGCCGGACGTGGGCCCCGATGGTCGCTCACCCCGCGGGGCGCTTGAGCAGCGCCATCTCGGCACCTGAAGAGGCTAGTTGTGTGGCGTTGGCGGCGTCTCAAGCGGTGCGACCGCACTGCCGATACTCAGGCCCATGGACAGAGCCGAGCTTCGCCGTCACCTCGAACGCCTGGATGCTGCGGTGCCCGCCCTGCGGGCCTCAAGTCCTGATCGCCGTCATTTTTGGCAAGCCTTTGCCAGCATGGCCTCTGCCATCGAGAGCAAGGCCATGTCGAACGAGGACGCGCAGTTCGTTGGCCGTCGAGCCGAGGAAATCTTGTCCTGGCACGGGCTGGGAAACTTAGACGAACACGTCTGAGCCCGTTGGGGTCGACTAGCCCATCCCGATGCCTGCGCGCTTCTCATGCGCAGCGATGGGTGCGTAAGGCAAGCAAGCACAGGTCCGCGGAAACCCATCACTGGCTGCAAAGCCCAGTCATCGCCTGCTGACATCAATCGACCCCGCCCATCCGAATACCGTTTAGCCCGCAGGTCTTGTAGGGCATGCGTGGTGCTGTCTCCACCAGCGCTGGGCCTCTGAAAGGGACCTTAGCTTCGCTGTCCCGACCGCAAGGACAGGCCTCCTCCTCGGCGCTGGCGCTTTGTTGCGGCCCTTCGCTGCGCGGTGCCCCCTGTCGGGTGCGGTAGGGCCGGACGCTCCGCCTGTCGGTTCTCACGAGGCGCACAACGCGCTGGTGGAGACAGACCGATGAAGCGCACCCAAGACTTGAAGGCTCAATACCAACTCCAGATGGACGAGGAGGGCATCTTGCTCGCCGCCGCGACCATCTTGGAACAGCGCCTTCAACGCCAAGGCCGCATCCACAGTCCCGAGCAGGCCGGCAGCTACCTTGTCGCCCGCTGCGCCCACCTGCCGCACGAAGTCTTCGGCGTCGTCTTCCTCGACACCAAACACCGCATCCTGGCAACCGAACACCTCTTCAGCGGCACAGTCGACGGCTGCGAAGTCCATCCCCGAGTCGTCGCCCAGCGCGCGCTGGCGCTCAACGCCGTTGCCGTCATCCTCTTCCACAACCACCCGAGCGGGAACCCGGAGCCCAGCGAAGCTGACCGGAAGGTCACCGAACGCCTGAAGCAGGCGCTGGCGCTGCTCGATATCCGAGTCCTCGACCACTTGGTCATCGGCGGGCGTCAGCACACCAGTCTGGCCGCAAGGGGGGGGGCATAGCCAGCCCCTTCACCTTGGCAGCCTGCCGACGCTAGACTGCCAAGGCAGATCCACGTCCACATCCATGGAGCAGGAATGAAGGCGTTCCGCGTGCGAGGAATTGTGTGGGAGACCAAAGGCAAGCGTCCTGCGTTACCCGCTGAAGCCACTGTCGAATGCGAGAGCGAAGCAGACATCGCCGATGCGCTTAGCGATGCTTACGGATGGTTGGTGAGTGCCTTTACTGTCGTGGGCAGATCCAGTAGCGGTCGCGGGCCAAGCGCTTAATTCGGACCTAGAGATGCGAGCCATCCTGCTTGTTAGGCTAATGGAGCTACTTGGACCCAAGGACCATACAAGCTGCTTTTCTTCGCCTGCGAGGCTCGGGTGGAGCTGCGGAACTTTGATCTCCTGCTCCAAATCTGGCTCGCAAAAAGGCCCCCACGATTGACAAATCAGCACCCGTCTTTAGCATTGCCTTACTGAAAAAGAGCGAAATTGTGACATGAGCGAGGGTAAGGACGGAAACTTTTATAGCCCTCTGCGTTACCCAGGTGGCAAAGGCCGAATGGGGCCTTGGCTCGCAAGGCTGATGCGTGAAAATGGCTTGGAAGGAGGATGCTATGTCGAGCCTTACGCGGGTGGGGCTGGGGCTGCCCTTTATTTGCTTCTGCGAGGGCATGCTAAGCGAATTGTGATCAATGACGCAGACCCAGCTATTCACGCTTTCTGGGAGACTTTAGTTGATCGCCCTGACGAATTGATACGCCTCATTTGGGCGCATGCTCCTACGATGGAAACCCGGGGCTGGTCCCAGCAGGTGCTGCGGGATTTAGCGAACCACACAACTGCTGAGGTCGGTTTCGCCGCTTTCTTCTTGAATCGAACCAGTCGGTCTGGAATTCTAAATGGTCGCCCCTGAAAAACCCCAACCACCCAACGACCGCAAGGCCTTGATGTCTGCACCGGCGTGCTAAAACTACCAGTGTTCGCTACGCTGAAGGCTGGTTTCTTGCAATTTCCGCCCATGCGTACACG
>NZ_JSBW02000087.1 GCF_000772705.2 Xanthomonas vasicola | reverse complement strand
GGCGATGATCCTGGCGCGGGTGCACCGATGGGTGATCTGTATACCAAGAGCGACAAGACAGTGGAGTCGGTTGTGTCCAAGTTCGCGGCCCAGGTGCGCGCTACGCCCATTGCAGGTGGCATCGCAAGTTTTATGACGGTTCCGTCTGGCGGATCGTGTCCCGTGTTTACCTTGGGTGCGTCGAGGTTCTGGGATGCCATGAAGATTGATTTTCACTGTAGTGGCACGTTTCTTGGGTTTCTGCGTGCGTGTGGGTGGGTCATTTTGGCGATTGCCGCGTATGCGGCGATGCGCATTGCTGTCACATAAGGGGCGCGGTATGCAAGTTGGTTGGTTCAGTGATCTAACTGCATGGATTTGGAAGGCTGTCAAATTGATTTGGCAGGCGTTCGCCGATTTCATTGGCGACCTGTTTGTGATGTGGCTCGATCAGATGCTCTCGGCGGTTCTCTACGTGATTAACTTGCTGCCGATGCCTGATTTCATGAAAGGCCAGAGCATTGGCGGCATGTTGGGAAATGCAGGCAGCACGATCTTGTGGTTCGCCGACGTTTTCATGATTGGGCCGTCGCTGGTTGCCATTGGCGCTGCGATGATCTTCTACTTGTTGCGTCGCGTGTTGACGCTTGGGATTTGGTGACATGCTCGTTTTCAACGAAGGCGTACCGCGTGCCGGCAAGAGCTACGACGCGGTAAAGCATCACATTCTTCCTGCGATCAAGAAGGGGCGTCGCGTCTTTGCACGTCTCAACGGCTTGCGTCATGACCGCATTGCCAAGCACCTGGGCATGCAGGAAAAAGACGTGCGCGATCTGCTCGTGCTGGTCGATACGAAGGACGTGGCGAAGCTGTTCGCATGCACCCAAGATGAGTCGGGCAAGTGGTGTATCCCCGATGACTTCAAGGATGCGCTTGTGGTGATCGATGAGGTCCACGAGTTCTACGTCAACGAGCGCAAGCCGCTTGAACCGGCTGTTGAGAATTTCTGGGCGCTGCTCGGTCAGAACGGTGGCGATGCGGTCATCATGACGCAGTGGATCAACCGCCTGCATTCAGCGGTCAAAGCACGTATCGAGAAGAAAAACACGTTCCAGAAGCTCACTGCCGTTGGCATGAAAAGCCGGTACCGCGTGACGTATTTCCACACCACGTCGCCCGGCAAATTCGAGAAGGTGGGCGGCCAGACGCTCAAATACGATTCGGCGATTTTTCCGTTGTATGACGGCTATGCGCCTGGTGCGGAAAACACCGAGGTCTATGAAGAAGGCGGCAAAAACGTTTGGGCCGCGATGGCGGTGCGCGCCGTGATTTTTCTGGTGGTTGGCGGCGTCGGGCTTTATTTCTTCGCCAGCTACTTCAACAAGGGTAAACAGCCACCGCATGCCGCTGCTGCTGGTCCGTCATCGACGCCAGCGGTCGGGCAGGTTTTCAAGCCGGGCGAGCTGGTGTCCGCACCTGGGCAGCAGGCCGTTGCGGCGGTTGTGGCTGATCCGCTCGCCGATCTGACGCCGGAACAGCGCTATGTGATCGAGCTCGCCGCAAAGGGTCGCATTCGTGTTGCTGCCATTGCGCAGGTTGCCGGGCATGATCGTGCGTGGCTCCAGTGGATCGACACGTCGAATATCGTGCTTGAGCAACTGGACCTTGCCCAGCTTCGCGCATTGGGCTTCGATGCGACGGTGCAGCCATATGGTGTGCGGCTTGTTGCGGGCAAGCACACAGTGGTGGCGACGGCGTGGCCGTGGCACGAGCCAGTGCGCGAGCAGGATCCACGCCTCTATAACACCTCGCCTGATGGCAAGAGCGACGGCGCTGCTGGCGTTGCGACCGCAGGGAGTGACGCCGGTGGCGCTGATCGCGATCACCAAAGAAGCGGCGTGATTGTGCATGTTCCGCGCAGCCTCGGCACGTTCCCGGAAAGCAAGCCCTATCAGACGACCACAAGCACGCCGGCTACCACGTTGGACATGTAGTTTCGTGACGCGTCACGATTCAGCACGCATCGTTCGGCAATTCCTGCCATCCGTTCGACAGTCGCCGGAAACGCTTGTGTTGAATGCATCGTTCGTCCGATTCCAACGGCCTTAGTTGCAGCGGTGCCGGCGCTGCGTGCTGGTAGCGCGGCGTGTATAGCCGTTGTGGTAGTGGTGTTGGTGATCCTGCGCTGACGCTTCGGAATGTGAAGTAGCCCAGGCACAGCGCTACGATCCCTGCAAAGGCTGCAGTCATCAGCTGGCCTACGAAGATGCCCAGGGCGATTTCCCACCAAAGCCCATCGTGGTTGTTCTGCGGTCTGTAGCTCATACGGTCCCCAATGACGATGAACCGGCATTGTAGGGGTGTAGGGGCATCGCCCCTACGGATAACGCTTCACCCGCGCCGTGGACCTCGTGGCCTACGCGTGTGCCGGACCACCCGCGCTCGATCGGCGGACCCCGCGCCATCCACCACTGATGACCGCTTTTCACGCCTGCGCCGGAGTACGTCCCGCAGGTAGATCACTTCTGCGCTTTGAGACAAACGCGACCCCGGAGACCTTGTGGCAGTAGGCGTTCGCGGGTTCGCCGAGCGGGTATTGCGTTCTTCAGACATCATCAGCGACCACTCCCGTGCGATGGCACAGGTCAGCGCCCAGTACCGCATGCCGCACGGCTCGATGTCGTAATTTTCTGGTGTGAAGAATCGATGTCCCTGAAAACCAAAACCGGCCCAAGGGCCGGTCAGGTCTACGCGTTCGTAGGTGTCAAACGTCATTGTCCAGTCCGCTTCCTGTGGAGGGACCAGCAGTGATAGGCCGCCAGGGCGCACAGGAGCGTCAATGTAGCGACTTCGCATAATGTATA
>NZ_JSBW02000086.1 GCF_000772705.2 Xanthomonas vasicola | reverse complement strand
GGACAGCGGCTATACGGGGCTTGAGAAGCGCGATGAGATGAAGGGCAAGCGCAAGTTGCGCTACCTGATCGCGGAGAAGCGCTCGAAGCTGAAGCAGATCAAGAACAAGCGCGAACTGAAGTTGGCCAAGCGCTGGGAGCACACCAAGGCCAGCCTGCGTGCGAAGGTGGAACACCCGTTTCGGGTGATCAAGCGTCAGTTTGGTTACGTCAAGGTGCGCTATCGCGGTTTGGCGAAGAACACCGCACAGGTGCTGACGCTGTTTGCACTGTCGAATCTGTGGCTGACGCGCAAAGCGTTAATGCCTGCTGCGGGGAAGCTGTGCCTGTAACCCAGGCAACACCCCGCAAACGGCCGAAACCGGCAAAAAATCGGCGATTTGAGCGCCCTCAGCGCGGCGGATGCGGTTGCTTCGTTTTCCGGTCGCGTTGATCAGACCATCCCTAACGACAACGGCCGCGTACTGCGGCCGTTGTCGTTTCACTACCAGCATCGCTGCCGATCTACGCCGCTACGCGCGCGGGCATGGTCACGATGGTTTGGCGAAGGCCCATGCTGCCGTGGAACTTAACCTGGAACCGTTATCCCGTGGAAGTGAACCTGGAACCGTTATTTCCTCGCAAAGAAATCACTCATCCAGCGGCCGTCTTCGACGATGTTGCGCTCACGCGCAAACCCGATCTGTTCAAGCTGCTGGGTAAAGCGATCAAAGTCCAGGCGACAAATTCCGGTCATCGCAGGCGATGCACCGGCCACATTGCGATCGAAGCGGAATCCAAACCATCTGCCATCAAGCTTGGTTTCATCGACTCCAAATCCATAACTCCAATCCTTATTGAGCGGGCCGAAGGCCCGATATCGGCGTTCGTCGCCTTTCACGAACTCAACCGCCTGCCCCATCGTCGAATTCAGACGCTCGGGAGTGAAGTCGGAGATGTTCTGGCTGCCCTTGATCAACACAAGCAGCTGACCAAGCAAGCCTTCCGCAGTGGGCTTGTTAGGCGGCACAGTGGTAGGACTGGATGAATTCATGGCAGATGTCTCCGTGACGGTTGCCGGGGCTGGTGTGGCCGCTGTGTGGGCGCAAGCGCCCAGGGCGAAGGTGGCGAGCAAGGCGTAGAGGGGGCGCGCGATCATGAAGCGTCCATTGTGCGCTGGTGTGGCTGCGACGCTAGTGGCATCGGGCACCGAGGTCAATCGCAAGGCTTCCGGCAGCCGCACCATCATCGCCGCACGCTGCGCGGCTTGGCCGGCACCTCCGTAAGCTCCCCCGTCAAGCAGACACATTAAAAGTAGAACTTCCGGCGTGTTGGTTGCGGTACTCGACAGGCGCCAGCCCGCCGAGTGAATCGTGTGGTCTTTCTTCGTTGTAGTCGATCATCCACCAATGCGCGGCCTCGCGAACATCATCGAGTCGGGTGAATAGGTGCTGGTCGAGCACTTCCTCGCGAAAAGTGCGGTTGAAACGCTCGATGAAAGCGTTCTGGTTCGGTTTGCCGGGCTGGATGTATCGGATCGCCACGCTATTGATCTTTAGCCAGCTGGTCAATGCTTCGCCCAGGAACTCGGGCCCGTTGTCGGAACGCACGACCTGCGGCAGGCCACGGTCGTGCTTGATCTGCTCGAACACGCGCACCAGACGATGCGAGTTGATCGACGTATCCACCTCGATGTGGAGCACCTCGCGGTTGAAGTCGTCGACCACGTTGAAGGTGCGGAAGCGCCGGCCGCACGCCAAGGCGTCGCTCATGAAGTCGACCGACCAGACGGTGTCAGGCAACCTCGGGACATACAGCGCGACACGCTCGCGCTTCGGAAGACGCCGCTTCGCAGCGCGGCGCAGGTTGAGCCGCATGGCCTTATATACGCGATAGATCCTTTTCGGGTTCCAGTCAGGACGCACCCTGCGTAGCACGTCGCTGCATTTCCAGAAGCCGCGACTCGGTCGATCTTCGACGACACGTGCGATCGCCGCAATCAACTCGGCATCGCGCACTGTCCAGTCGAGCGGTGGCGCATACCACGCCGCACGCGCAAGCCCGACGCATGTACAGGACCGACGCAGTGGCCGCGCGTGCACCTCGATCAGGTACCGCACGGCCTCGCGCTTGCGCGCCGGCCCTAGAGTTTTTTTGCGATGAGATCCTTCATGGCCGCGTTGTCGAGCGCCAACTCGGCGTACATCCGCTTGAGCTTGGCGTTCTCGGACTCAAGCTCCTTGACCCGCCGCAACTCCGAAGCCTCCAGGCCTCCGTCCTTGCTCTTCCACTGGTAGTACGTCGCTGTGCTGATACCGACCTGGCGACAGATGTCCTTGACGGACACGCCGGCGTCGGCCTGCTTAAGCGTCGCGACGATCTGCGTCTCGGTAAACTTTGATGTGCGCATAGAACCTCCTGGCTGAGGAAACGATGCCAGAAAGAACTACTTATGCGGTGTCTGCCAGGTGGGGGAGCTTACGCCTCCACCGGCGGCAACACCTCCATCAACAACTGGCCTTCGCTCGCGGTGATGCGCAGCTTGGTGCCGATGGCAAAGCCCAGTTGTTCCAGCCATAGGCCGCTAAGGCGGACGTGTGGCACGTGCTGGTCGCCGGCGCACGCGGCAATGAGGTAGCTGACGGCGGATTGGCGCGCTTGGCGTGTGGGCTTCACCCTGCTTTGTTGAACTCAACGCGTCATCGACGGACCGGCCTGGGTAACGGCTTGCTGCGACTGCTCCAGCGCCTGCTGCTGTTCGCGTGCCTGGGCCTGAGTCTGGTTTATTGCCTGCAGGCGATCGAACGACTGGATCTCTGGTGTCTGCACGGCGTCCAGGGTCGGCATATGGGCGCGCTGGTGTGCCGGGTCATTGAGCGCACCCTGGACAAGGAAGACCTTGTCGCCGCCAGCCAATTGAGGTGTCGGCTTGTTGAGCACTACATGGTCCACCCGTGACAGCCCTTCCTCTTTTGCCAGCGCAAGCAGGCTGGCGGTCATGCGCTGACTTGCCCCGTCCCACTCTTTGCCGTGCTGGGCATCTAGCTGCGTCACGCCACCCTTGATTTGCTGGTAAAGCGCGTGGTCCGTATGGCCTGGCTGTGAGGGCAACAACGCGGTCTTCGGTGATGCCGGATGTGATTCGGGTCCAAGGCCACCCTGCTTCACATCAGAAGTAGTGATGTCGCCAACCGTTCCGGGCTCCGGCCGCCCCTGTTTAAGCTTCCAAGGGACGATGTGTTTGTCGTAGTAATCGCCATAATATTGCTCGTATGTCTTACTTGGAGCGACCGAAGGTTGTTCCGTCTTGAAGACCTGGGCAATCTGGTTCAATGCAGCATCGCGTGTGATGTGACCTGATATTTGCTGATCTGCAATTGCCTCGTACTGCTGCGGCCTCGTGCCGCTTCCAGAAATACCGATATCCGGCCCCTGATGATTCAGAATCTCGCGTCGGACTAGTGCGTTACTGAGCGTTGCAGCTGCTTCGCCGCGCAGCATGTTATTCACATAAGCTTGCTTGGAAGAATAATCTTTAGGCTCGGCAAACCCATGGTGTCCAATCTCATGCGATAGTGATCTGGCAATCCGCTCGCCTTTGCCAGCTGCGTTCTGGTCAATCACTACTTTTTTACCTGGATCCAGGTAAGTGCCTCCACCCGCACTGCCCCAATCAACGCCTATGCCATCGCGCTTGAACTGAGAAAGGCCTGCTTGGAGTGTAGGCGAAGAGTTAATTAGAGGCGCTAATGCTGGATCTTTCAGCGGAGAAGCCGGCAGCGCGCCATTGGATGGTGCACCTACCTGTTTCGGCTGTGGAATTTTTTGTTCTTCATTACTTTCCATCACGCATTTCCCTTGCTTGATTCATCAAGCTTTATCTCAAAGTTTGCTGATCGAGATATAGCTTAGGTGTGACTGGTCTTCCGTCAGACCAAAGATGACCTTGGTGCCGTTAACTGTCATCTCCCAATAGGCCCTGGAATCTCGCGCATCTGGACGAGGTGGGTAAGGGATAGCGTCTACCCAGGGAGACTCCATAAAAATCGGGCCAGGTGGTGAGAAATCGATAACCAACTTCCCACGCGATGGATCATCTGTCGCATTAATGAACTCAACATGCCGCACCTTTTTACCTGCCAGCACGCCTTGCTCGCTTACCCGAAGCTCTCTTTCTCCGTCTAAGTGCCGTGGTCCAAATTGAGCTTGGAGCTGAGTACTGACGTCGGCAACATCCTGGAAGTCTGTTGCGATCAAACGATCGACGTCTTGTTTGAGGCGCTCCGTCACGTCTTTGCTCCTGGTTTCAGAGGAGGGCTTTGCAGCCGCTATGGCTAACTGATCGCGTGGAGTGCTCGGGGCACACCCCGCATGAAGGGTGCATAGGGCCAGCAGGGCAATTGATAACAACGTTGCCTGAGGGAAGGCATTACGTCCTTGGTTAACTTGCCGGCCATGGGATTTCCCAAGGTGAAGGGCCATCTCCCTTATCCTGCGCTAAGAGTAGCGCTGAAATTTAACACGTTGATGACCTCAGATCAGGCGGCGGCAGCAATTACTTCACCTGGTTCTCCGTTGGCGAGATCGGCTAGCGGCGGACAGGATTCAGCTGAATGCGGCGAGCATCGCTCACCGACGCGCCCTAAGGTGCTTTGCAGGCACCTCCGTCGGCGGCAACACCTCCATCAGCAGCTGCCCCCGCGCTGGCGGTGATGCGCAGCTTGGTGCCGATGGCAAAGCCCAGTTGTTCCAGCCATAGGCCGCTGAGGCGGACGTGGGGCACGTGCTGGTCGCCGGCGCCCGCGGCGATGAGGTAGCTGACGGCGGATTGGCGCGCTTGGCGTGTGGGCTTCACCCTGCCTTGTTGAACTCAACGCGTCATCGACGGACCGGCCTGGGTAACGGCTTGCTGCGACTGCTCCAGCGCCTGCTGCTGTTCGCGTGCCTGGGCCTGAGTCTGGTTTATTGCCTGCAGGCGATCGAACGACTGGACCTCTGGTGTCTGCACGGCGTCCAGGGTCGGCATATGGGCGCGCTGGTGTGCCGGGTCATTAAGCGCACCCTGGACAATGAAGACCTTCTCGCCGCCAGCCAATTGAGGTGTCGGCGTGTTGAGCACTACATGGTCCACCCGTGACAGCCCTTCCTCTTTTGCCAGCGCAAGCAGGCTGGCGGTCATGCGCTGACTTGATGCATCCCACTGCCTTCCATGCTGGGCATCGAGCTTTTGCACTCCATCCCTGATCTGTTGGTAAAGCGAATGATCCACGTGGCCGGGGTCTGACGGAAGAAGCTGAGCTGATGAGCCTGGCAGCTGGGGATCGCGCTCCCGGAGCTCCTGTTCCAACTCGCGTGCAGTGATGGGCGAGACATGCAGGTGCGTATTCTTGCTGTGCTGGAACAGGCCGGGCGTTGGCGGCTGCGTGCTGCTGTCGAGGTAAGGCATGGGGCGCGTATCGCTGCCCAGGTCGATGCCGTTGCGCTCCAGTACTTCTTCCTTCAATCCCAAGCGCTGCATGTCCAGGATCATCGGTTGCTCCGGGTCTCCTGGCTTTGGCTTGTTGTAGTGGCGCTCGTAGATGGCAGCCGTTCCAACCACCCACGGGCCGTAGTGGTTGGCGTAGTCGGACTGACCCGTATAGCCGATGCGAGTGCTCTTGGCATCCTTGTCGAAGAAGTTTGCACCCATCGCCTCAACGTTGGCAGGAGTGACAGGCATCGTCATATCTGCGTTCAAGGTAAGGTTGGACTTGAGCGCGTAATTGAACTGCGGCATTCCGCCAGTTCGATCAATGAAGTCGTGCATGCGGCCGGGTGCTTCCCGATAAATATCTTCCAAGGAGGCATGCGGATTTGACTGGTTTACCCTGCTGACGATTGCATTCCAGCCTGCAATTTCTGCACTTGCTTCATCTACACGGTTACTTGCTAGAACCTTCTCCGCCGCGTCCGAATAGTCGTGCGTGGTCTTGGCTATTTGCGCCGCAGCGGTTTCGAACGTCTTACGGGAAGCAGCTGCGTTTGGGCTGTACATGGCGTGTTGCAGTTCATGCCCCAGCACAAACGTCATGTCACCGGAATCAAGCAACTTGCCGCCATGCCCATTGGAAAGCCTGGACAGCGGCAGCCGGATGGAATTCTCATTCGGCGTGAACGTCCCGCCTGCATTCGGATCAGTCAGAGGTTTTAGACTGAGTACGCGTTGCTTGGCAACCGCATCATTGAATTGGTCAAGCAGAACGGGCGATGCGGCTAGCACACCCTGCAGATTGGTGACATGTTCGGGGGTGACGCCTGGCTCGCGCCCGAAGTCATCAACAATGGCTTGTGCCTGTGGACTCAATGGCATGACCGTTCCTTGGTTTAACGAATGTAGATCCATTCAACGCAGTGGCGCTCCACCCGCTCCTGCGGTGCATCAGCCTCACCTCGTGGAAACACCTCCACGCGCACGCCTGGGCGGCTAAAGAAGTCACTCATCCATCGCCCGTCTTCCACCATGTTGCGTTGACGTACAAATCCGATGTTTTCCAGCTTCTTGGTAAACGTATCGAAATCGATCCCGCAAATCTCCGTCATGGGCGGGGAAGAACCCGCTTGCGCCGGAATAAAAGTGAACTCGAACCAACGCCCCGCAGTAGGCGTCTGATCCATGCCAAAGCTGTAACCCCACTCACTGGTAAGCGGAGCACTGGCACCGTAACGCTTGGGATCAGCTACCGCACGCGTCACCGGAACCCCCATTTTGGACTGCAGGTAGTCGGGTGTCAGATCGTCCAGTCCGTCAATAGCTTGAATCAACGCAAGCATGCGGGTGAGTGCATCCTCTGCCGTTCGTATCGGCCCATTGGGTTCACTGCCAGCGGGAGTGACTGGGGATTCGGATGAGGAACTCATGGCAGATGTCTCCGTGACGGTTGCCGGGGCTGGTGTGGCCGCTGTGTGGGCGCAAGCGCCCAGGGCGAAGGTGGCGAGCAAGGCGTAGAGGGGGCGCGCGATCATGAAGCGTCCGTTGTGCGCTGGTGTGGCTGCGACGCTAGTGGCATCCGGCACCGAGGTCAATCGCAAGGCTTCTGGCAGCCGCACCATCATCGCCGCACGCTGCGCGCCTTGGCCGGCACCTGCACCGGCGGCAACACCTCCATCAGCAGTTGCCCTTCGCTTGCGGTGATGCGCAGCTTGGTGCCGATGGCAAAGCCCAGTTGTTCCAGCCATAGGCCGCTGAGGCGGACATGGGGTACGTGCTGGTCACCGCCGTGGTCGTGAGCGCCGGGGTAATGCGTGTAGCTGACGGTGCATTGGCGCGGGCGGCGGGCGCGGCGGGGTGCGCCCAGCGTGCCGGGGCCTTGCGGGGAGGCGTCCGGGTCGGGCGGCAGCATCGGTGGCAGCTTGGTGCGGTCGGGTTCCACAACGACCCACTGCACCCGTTTGGTCGGCGCGGGGCGCGTACGCGTGCGGGTGGGCCGTGCGCTGGCAGATGTGGTGGGTGGGCGGTGGCGTGTCATGGCGCCTCCGATTGGCGGCGGGTAGCGCTACTAGGTGTAGCGACGCACTGCTGCAACGCCACGTCGATGCGTGCAGAAAGGCTGTGCAAGGCCTGCGACAACACGCCGGGCTGGTTGAGCAACTGCTGCGCAAGACCGTCGCTGGCCTGCTCAACGGCCGCGCGTGCGGCTAGCCGGCGCAGCACTTCGCCTGCCTCGCTCAACAAGCTGTGGGCGGAAGCTGGCAACAGATAACCCGGCACCGATGCCGGCATGGATGGTGCGGTAGACATGGCAACGCCCTCCTGGAACAACCCAAGAACCGTCGCCAACGGCGACGGGATGTCGGGAGGTTCGAAACCGTACATAGTCGGCGGGCATATTCCCCTTGCGGGTGTTGTATTAGCCGCCCTCCCGACGCAGGCATTGCGTCGGCTTGTACCTGCAGGATGCAGGCACAAAAAACCCACCGGTTTGACGGAGGTGGGTACCGCTATGTACGGAGTTTCGACGCTCCTTGGGCCTAGATTGCAAGTACACGGTCTGGCGTGTCAATACACGCTGGCAGGCCTCGCGCGGCTGTGTGCGCCGCTGGCGCAGTTCCAGACGGGCCACGCAAGCCGAGCGCCGTCGCCTGATAAGTGCGCCTGCCCCATGACCCCATCACGCTGGAACCGCCCGCCCGACTCGCCCTGTGAGATCGATAGGGGCTAACATCCTGTCTTTGATCCAGAGATTGAGCTATGACACGGGCGCAGTTGGCCAAGGTAGTGGCGTTGAACACCGACCATCAAGTCAGGATGGAAGTGGCCGACAACCTTGATTTTGTTAGAAGTCTGGACGCCGAAAGCATGAAGCTCGTCGTCACTTCGCCGCCTTACAACATCGGCAAGCGCTACGAGAAGCGCACCTCGTTAGAGCGCTACCTCTCCGAGCAGGCAAAGACCATTGCGGAGTGCGTCCGCGTGTTGCACCCGAACGGCTCTATCTGCTGGCAAGTTGGCAACCACATCACCGCGGATGGCGAAGTCGTCCCATTGGATGCAGTGCTCTATCCGCTTTTCAAGCAGCATGGGTTGAAGCTTCGCAATCGCATCGTTTGGCACTTTGAGCATGGTTTGCACTGCACGAAGCGCTTTTCCGGGCGTCACGAAACCATCCTGTGGTTCACCAAAGGCGATGACTACACCTTCCACCTTGACCCCGTTCGTGTCCCTTCAAAGTATCCAATGAAGCGTCACTTTAAGGGGCCGAAGGCTGGTCAGCTGTCGTCAAATCCTCTGGGCAAAAATCCGGGGGACATGTGGATTATTCCGAACGTCAAAGCGAACCATGTAGAGAAGGTCGATCATCCTTGTCAGTTCCCCGTCGAATTGGTTGAACGCCTTGTCCTTTCGATGACAGATGAAGGTGATGCGGTCCTTGACCCTTATGTTGGAGTCGGATCCAGTGTGATCGCAGCAGTCAAGAATAACCGTCTTGGCTATGGCTGCGATCTCGACAAGAAGTTCGTCAACATAGGATGGGAAAGAGTCAGGGCCTTGCGAGCAGGGGAGCTAAAAACGCGTCCCATGGGCAAGCCTGTCTACGACCCAACATTGCCAAGGGGTGGCCATTGAAAGTCGCAAAAATCTACTCACATCTGAACGGCCTGGAATTTTTAAAAGTTCACCATGAAAAGGTGATTTTGGAGCTGGATCGGGTCATTACCCGTATAGACGCTGAGGCTTGCCGCACCAAAGAAACAAAAGAGGCAAGAAAGGCAGGGCGGTTCGCTGATGGTCTTCTGTATAGCCCGGTAGCACTGAATGAAGCTTTTAACGATGCTCTGTCGCAGCTTCACTGGTATGAAGATCGCTATTCCTACTTCGTGACCGATGACGCTAGGCTCATTAGAGCGACATTAGGGTTGGACAGAGCGGAGCAAAAGCGAATAATTGAGGATGCAGGTCATAAGGCGATTGCAACCTACAATCAGACGGATTTTGTGAAAGACAGGGTGGCCATAGAAGTGCAGTTTGGAAAGTATTCGTTTGTAGCTTACGATCTTTTTGTCAAACACATGGCATTTTATGTTGGTGACAAAATTGACGTCGGCATAGAAATTCTGCCAATGAAATCTTTGCAGGAGAATATGTCTTCGGGAATTGCTTACTACGAAAGTGAGCTTTCCAATCTTGTAAGGCAAGGCCGAGGTGTGCCCGCTGTTCCTCTGGTGCTGATGGGCATAGAGCCTTAAAAAATAACCCCGCAGGCATTGACGAAATGCGTTGCGGGATTATTATTTTGAAAATCAGCTCCAAAGATAACCAGTCCTTGAAGCGAGCAAATAACTGTTCCAGGTTCACTTCTTTCAGCGAACTCTGAGTCAAGCGCAGCATCGCTGACTAGTTCGATTGAAGAAGGTTGCGAGACGACGCCATGACCAGCCCAGCGACAGTGCGAGCATTCGCAGCAGGAAAGACATCATGCGATGATATCCGGCGGTAAACGACCACGCACACGCGAAGATGTCGTCGTGGCGAAAGCTGCAGCCTAACCGTCCGCGGGCCATCGCGCCCATACCCCCACGCGGCAGGCATGGGCGCGACACGCTGGCGCCTAGAACTTATAAGTCAGCCCCAGGTACGCCAGCCGGCCTGCGTAGCCGCCGGTATAGAACCGCGCCCGGGTGTCGTCGCCCAGGTGCTGGCGCGACTCCTGCTTGGTCAGGTTCAGCACCGAGGCGGTGAGGCTGAGCGCGGGGGTGATGTTGTAGGCCGCGTTCACATCGATCTGGTAGTACGGCTCCTCAAAGACATTCAGCCCGTTGACCAGGCCTTGCACCAACTCGCCGCGGCGGTTGTACGAGGCGCGCAGCAGCAGGCTATCGGCTTCGTAGAACACGGTAAGGTTTGTCTGGTCCCTGGCGCTGCCCGGCATGGAGGTCTTGCCGGCTTCGGTGCCGTCCTCCAGCCGCACCGCCGCCTTACTGGCATCGTTGTAGGTGTAGTTGAACTGCACCCCGAGGCCGAACGGCAGCGTGTGCTGCGCGTAAAGCTCCACACCCTGCGAGACCGCGTCCTGGCCGCCGGCCTGGGTGCTGTAGTTCTGCACGGTGACCTGTTGCCCGTCGATCATCATGTTGAGGTCGCTGATCACATCGACCGCAAAGTTCTCCACGTTCTTGCGGAACAGCCCCACACCGGCGACCGAACCCGGTTGGAAATACCATTCCAGCCCCAGGTCGAACTGGTTGGCTTTGTACGGCTCCAGGTTCTTGTTGCTGCCCGAGCCGTACCAGCCCTGCTCGCTGGCACCGCCGGTCAGGCGCCGGTCGGCCACGTACTCGGGGCTGTAGTACTCCAGGCTGCCAGGCGCGGCGATGTCGTTGTAGCTTGGGCGTGCGATCACCTTCGCGGCTGCCGCGCGCAGCAGCAGGTTCTCGGTCAGGTCGTAGGCCAGGTTGAAACTCGGCAGCACGTCGGTGTAGTTGCGGTCCAGCCCGCTGACCACGAACGACTCGGTGCGCTGCACGCTGTCGGACAAACGCCAGTAGCCTTCGCTCCCGCAATAAGTGTCGGCCGGAGCGCCGCTGGGCATGGCGGCGCCCTGCTGGCAGGCCAGCGGATCGCCGTCGGCGCCGTCGAAGAAGTAGTCGTTGTAGGCGGTCACCTTGTCGGTGGAATCGGCACGCTGGCCGGTGCGCGCCACCCGCACGCCGACGTTGCCCCGCAGCCGCTCGGTGTGGAAGTTGAGTTGCAGGTAGGTCGAATAGATCTCTTCGTCGACGTTGTAGACGAAGTTGTCTTCGCTGCGGGTCTGCATCGCGCCGTAGGTTTGGTTCAAGTAGCCGATGTAGCCCGGGAAGTTGATCGCCGGGAACGCGCTGGCCTTGATTCCACCGGCCAGATTGTCCTGCGCGAACAGCAGCCCCGGCGAGAACTGCGTGGCGATGGCATTGCAGCGCCCGTTCCAGTAGCGGTTGTCGTAGTCGCTTGGGTCGGTGCCTGGGCACACCCAGTGGTTGTTGCCTGTATTGCGGTGGATGCCGCCGTCGCGACGCTTGATGCCGAACTGCAGCGAGTCGAAGAAGCCGCCGTCCATATGCCAGGTGGTATCGATCTGCGCGTACTGCTGCTGATTGGTGTTGCGGGTCCAGGACGAGCCGGTCGAACCCAGGTCGACTTGCATGATGCCGTCGCGCAGGTTCTGCATCAGCTCCGGCGAGAACGTCATGGACGGCGTGCCGGTCAGGTCCCAGGCGCTGGCGAAGTTGCCGTTGGTCCAGCTGCCGTCGGCGTTCTGGAGGCGCGGTTTGATCGGCAAGGAGAACTGCAGCTCCGGCCCGCCCTTGGCCCAGGTGCGGCCGACCTTGAACGCCACGTCCACTTGCTCGCCACGCCATTCGCCTCCCAGGTCCACCGTCTGCGACTGCGATTTCTCGATGTTGTAGCTGCCGGTGATCTGCGGCGTCGGCACGGTGCAGTCATCCGAGCCCCAGCCGCCGGGCGGCAATCCGGCTGCGGCGGCCTGGGCCTCGCTGCAATAGTAAGTCTTGCCCGGACGCAGGCTGTAGGCGGCGCCAGTGACAATCGTGCCGCTGGGATCGAACTGCAGTCCGTCGAGCAGACGGCCGCCGCGCCAGTTGCCGTCGCCGTTATAGCGGGCAATGTTCCACTCGGGAATCTTGATGGTATTGGTCTGCGAGTTCTGCGACAGGTCGAAGCGGAAGTAGTTCGCGGTCAGGGTCAGGTCGTCGGTCGGCTTGAACTGTAAGGTCAGTTGCCCGCCCTTGCGCTCGCGCTCCTCGCGTTTGGCGTCCAGGCTGACCGCCGTCGGCATCATGAAACCGGTGGCGTAATTGCCGTCCTGGTTCCAGAAACCGGTACCGCCCCACCAGTTGGCGTTGAAGTCCGACGGATTTCCGTTCACGTCGACCGCCGGGCCGACTTCGTCGCGACCGTACCACTGCCAGCTCTCGGTACTGGCATTGAGCGTGCGTGCGGTGCGCTTCTGCTGCGTGTAGCCAACGAAGACGCCGAAGCGGTTGTCCTTGTCGTGCCACGAGTACGAACCGGAGAACTGGCCGTCGGTCTTTTTGCTGGTATCCGACCAGGTACCCTCGGCGGAGACGAAGCCGGAATTGGGCTCCAGTTCCAGCGGGCGCCGCGTCTGCAGGATCACCGTGCCACCGATGCCGCCTTCGTCGATGCGCGCTTCCGGGGTCTTGTACAGCTCCGCGCTGCCGAGCAGGTTGGACGGCAGCAGCGTGTAGTTAAACGAGCGGGTCGGGTCGCCGTTGGACTCGGCGGTGGCGATGTAGTTGCCGTTCAATTCGGTCAGCACCAGCTCCGAAGACAGGCCGCGCACACTGACGTTCTTGCCTTCGCCACCGTCGCGGCTGATGACCACGCCGGGCACGCGCTGCAGCGCATCGGCCACGTTCTTGTCGGGGAACTTGCCCACGTCCTCGGCGGTGATCACATCGACCACGGCGTTGGCGTTGCGCTTGTGCTCCAGACTTTTTTCGATCGCGTAGCGGTAGCCGGTCACCGTCACCGCGTCCAGGTCCGTGGCCTGCACCGCGGCCTGGCCCGTGGGCGCCGGCGTGCCGTCGGCCTGCTGGGCGACAGCGGTGGTAGAGGCGGCACTCGCGAACAAGACGATGGCGATACCGGCGGACAACGTGCTGCGGTTGCGTGCGAATGGCATGCAGTTCATTTCGATCATGCTCTCCCAATAGTGATCGGCTTCGGCGGCTTTCTGTCGATCCAACGATCGGACAGAACGCCGCGCGAAGTGACGCAAAAATCCGGCGCCGTTTGCGGCGACCCGGTTTTCCTCCTCATCCCTCCCCTTGTGCGCAGATGCGATTAGATCGTTCTAATGCAGCGGAAAACTTAAGTATCACAGCCTATCCGGCAGCGCATTCTGCCCCGCAACAGGCGCGCGGCGTTGTAAGCATCACGATGACCGGCCGGGCTCGCCACGTTTGCAGGCGGCACGGTACAGCCTGCAAACGTCGCTAGCTGCAGCAGCTCGATCCCCGCATGCAAAACGCTCTCGCCATCTCCAGACGCAAGCGGTCTATCGAAGCGCCTGCACACGCCATTACTTGCAACCGAGCTCAGTGATATACGTGGTCGACATGAGTGTGTTGACACGCTCCGGGACATGTCCGGCCACACGCTGCTTGGCCGCCATCGCCATGGCAGGGATGTGCCGCGACGGCGCGTCAGACAGGATGTCTGCCGCGCAGAAGAGCCCATTCCCGGCCACGCTGGCGCCCCCTACCGAAGCCTGCAACCGAAAGTACGCGCCTGGACGTACCCTCACCCCAACCCCTCCTCCTGCAGGAGAGGGGCTTGAGCGCCGCGTCGGTCATGTCTTCTATGCCCGCCTCCTTTATGTCCACCTCCGTAACGCAGGGGCTGACCTGAGACACACTGAGCGCATAGAGACCTTTCACGACCGAGGAACCGGTCCTCGGCCGCACTCCCGCCCTCAACGAGGTCGGCAATTGAAAGACCCGTCCCCCAGAACGACAACTTTCTGGCGCATCAACCAGGCGCACCTATCAAGTCCGCCGCGCCTGGGCCGATACCGCATGCATGGACAGACTCAGCGTAATCGGACTGGTGCTGGCGATCGTGGCGATCGTGGGCGGCAGCGTGTTGAAAGGTGCCGGCATTTCGTCGCTGTGGTCGCCGGCTGCCTTCCTGATCGTCATCGTCGGCACCGTGGCGGCGATCCTGCTGCACACCTCGCCGGCAGTTTTCCGGCGCGCGTTCAAGATTCTGCGTTGGGTGATCCAGCCGCCGGCCAGCGATCGCCCGCAGCTGCTGGCGCGCATCGTCGAGTGGAGCAACATCGCCCGTCGCCAAGGGCTGCTGGGCCTGGAAGACCAATTGCCGCGCCAGGACGACGCCTTCCTGCGCAAAGGCCTGCAGATGCTGGTCGATGGCGTGGAGCCGGAAGCCATGCGCAACATGCTCGAGATCGAGGTGGACAACCAGGAGCGTCAGGATCTTGCCGCGGCCAAGGTATTCGAGGGCATGGGCATCTATGCGCCCACACTGGGCATCATCGGTGCGGTGCTGGGCCTGATGGCAGTGATGAAGAATCTGGCCGACCCGGCCATGCTCGGCCACGGCATCGCCGCGGCGTTCACCGCCACCATTTACGGCATCGCCTCGGCCAACCTGCTGTTCCTGCCGGTCGCTGCCAAGCTCAAGAGCGTGATCCATTGCAGCACCAACGAGCGCGAAATGGCGATCGAAGGCCTGATCGCGATCGCCCAGGGCGAGAACCCGCGCAACATCGAATCGAAATTGGCAGGCTACTTGCATTAGCTTGTTATGGCCCGTCGTCGCAAACACCACGAAGAACATGGCAACCACGAAGCGTGGGCGATTCCGTATGCCGATCTGATGACGCTGCTGCTGGCGTTCTTCGTGGTGATGTACGCCATCTCTTCGCTCAACGAAGGCAAATACAAAGTCATGGCGCAGGCGCTGACCAGCGCCTTCGGTGGCTCGTCGAACAAGGCCAGCCCGGTGCAGCTGGGCAAGACCCAGAGCCTGGGCGCCGATCACGACCGCCCTTCGGTGATCAAGGCCGGGGCGCCGATGGCGGCATCCAACGGCCCGACCGACCCGACCCTGCTACCGTCGATGGCCGCGCAGATGCGCATGCCGGTGTCGCTGCGCAACCAGGCGCAACTGTCGCGCGCGCAGCGGCAGATGGATGCGGTGGAGCAACAGCTGAGCAAGACGCTGGCGCCGCTGATCGACAAGAAACTCATCACCATCCGCCGCAACGATTTGTGGATCGAGGTGGAAATCAACAGCGACATCCTGTTCGGCACCGGCTCGGCCGCGTTGGCCGGCAATGCCCGCGCCACCTTGTCCACGCTGGCCTCGGTGCTGCGTGACGCACCCAATGGCGTGCGCGTGGAGGGCTATACCGACAACCAACCGATCGCCACCGCGCAATTCCCCTCCAATTGGGAACTGTCGGCCGCGCGCGCGGCCAGCGTGGTGCACCTGTTCGCCGACGACGGCGTCGCCCCGCAACGATTGGCGATGGTGGGCTATGGAGAATTCCGCGCACGTGCCGATAACAGCACTGAGGCGGGACGGAATGCGAACCGGCGTGTGGTGTTAATCATCCTCGCTGACTCGGCTGGCTCACTCGCACCCGATCCGCCATCGCAGTTGCATGCGACCGCCGCCGGGGCGCCCAAGCTTCCCAAGTCTGACGGCGGCCAAGCGGCCGCCACCACCGAAAGCGGCACAAGTTCCGTCCCCGCCGTAATTCAAGGAGTGCAGTGACATGCGTATCTGGGCAATCGCCAACCAAAAGGGCGGCGTCGGCAAGACCACCACGACGCTGGCATTGGGTCGCGGCCTGGCCGCGCTCGGCCACCGCGTGTTGTTGATCGACCTCGATCCGCACTCCTCGCTCACCCGTGCGTTTGGCGTGGCGGTCGACCCGCCGCCGCGCGGGGTGCTGGACCTGTTCGGCACCCCGCCGAGCGATCTGGCCAGCCTGGCGCACGAAAGCAGCATTCCCGGCCTGTCGTATGTGTGCGCGCAAGCCGCACTGGCCACGCTGGAACGCCGCAGCGCCAATCAACCTGGACTGGGCCTGGCGCTACAGAACGCCATGACCCGGCATGCCGGCCAGCACGATTACATCCTGCTCGACTGCCCGCCGACCCTGGGCCTGCTGATGATCAATGCGCTGGCCGCCTGCGACCGCGTGGTGGTGCCGACCCAGGCCGAGCCGCTCGCGCTGCACGGTCTGGCCAGCATGGTGCGCACGGCCGACATGGTGCAGCGTTCACGTCGCCGCGAGCTGCCGGTGTCGATCCTGCCTACGCTGTTCGACCGCCGCACCCGCGCCGGCAACGAAACGCTCAAAGAGATGCAGACCACCTACGGCCCGGTGGTATGGGAAGACGCCGTTCCGATGGATACCCGAATCTGCAACGCCGCTGCGCTGACCGTCCCCGCCACCGGCGGCGACTATCAGGGCCGCGGCCTGTCCGCTTATCGCCGCGCGCTGGAATGGGTGCTGGCCGATGACGCAATGCGTATGGAGCAAGCCGCATGAGTAATCCCACCGCCAACGGTGAGCTGGACGATTATCTGGAAGGCCTGCTGCACGATGCAGGCGTCGAGATCCTCGCCCCGCCTGCTGCGTCCGCTATCGAAGCGCCGACGCTTGCGCACGCAGATGTCGCGCTGGCCGAGCCGCCGGTGCAGGCTGCCGCGCTTCCCGAAGCTGCCGCTGTCTCCGAAGCCGCCACCTCGAACGCAATTGCCGCCGTGCTGAGCGCCGATGCGATTGCTGCCGATTTCCTGGCGGAAATGGATGCCGATCCGGCATTCGGCCCGCCTGTCGTTGCCGCGCCCAGCGCTGCGGATATCGCTGCCGACTTCCTCGCCGAAATGGATGCCGACCCGGCCTTCGGTCCGCCTGTCGCAGCCGCGCCCAACGCTGCCGACATCGCTGCCGATTTCCTCGCTGAAATGGATGCGGACCCCGCCTTCGGCGCCGCGCCCACCGCCGTGGACCTGCTCACCGCCGATCTGCTGGCAGAAATGGATGCCGACCCGGCCTTCGGGCTGGAGGCCGCACCGGTCGCCGCACCTGCCCCGACACCGAAACCGGCACCACGTGCAGCCCCTGCACCGATACGCGCGGCACCCGCGCCCACCGGGCTGCAAGCATTGCTGGCGCCCGACCAGGCCGACAAGATTCATGCCGAACGCCGCGCCAGCGAACGCAGCACGCGTTGGTTGCGTCTGCGCTGCGGCGAACAAACCTATGCCCTGGAATTGCTCAAGGTGCAGGAAGTGGTCTTGCCAGTCCCGCTACTGCCGTTGCGCGGCACTGCCAGCGCGATGCTCGGCATCATGAACCTGCGTGGCCAGGTGGTGCCGGTGATCGATCTGGGCATCCACCTGGGCTCTTTGCCGGTGGACATGGATCTGCACACCCGCGTGGTGGTGCTGGAAGAAAACGGCGAAACCATGGGCCTGCGTGTGTCGGCCGTGGAAGACGTCACCAGCCTGACCGACCAGCAGATCGAACCGCCAGACAATGCACGTCTGTGCCGCATCTACAACAACCTGTTCCGCGGTGTCGCACGTCTGGGTCATCAGCCGATGATCCTGCTCGATGCCACCCATCTGCTGCATTGATACGCGTAGCTTGCTCGCACCTGCACGCATAACGATTCAGCGTTAAAGCTTTCCCGCACCCCGCCGTTAGTACGCATAGAACCAGCCGTTCGGAGCAACAATGAGCACAGTGACATTGGGCGAGGATCTCGGTATCGAGACCAGCGCCGACCTCAAGCAAAAGCTTGCCGGATTCCTCACCCAGGACGGCGACCTGGTGCTTGACGCCGGTGAAGTCCGACGCATCCACACCGCCAGCGTGCAGTTGCTCTGCGCCTTTGTGCAGACCCGCCGTCAGGCAGGCCTGAACACCGAATTCGATGGCTGCAACGACACTTTTAGAGATGCGGCCCGTCTGCTCGGCGTCACCGACGCGCTCGGACTTCCAGCATCCAATGACAACCTGAAATCTGTGGAGAACGCCGCATGAGCGCACGTATCTTGGTGGTGGACGATTCGGCGTCGATGCGCCAGATGGTCTCTTTCGCCCTCACCTCTGCCGGCTTTGCCGTCGAAGAAGCCGAAGACGGCGCCGTTGCGCTGGGCCGCGCGAAGGGCCAGCGCTTCAATGCGGTGGTGACCGACGTGAACATGCCCAACATGGACGGCATCTCGCTGATCCGCGAGCTGCGCCAGCTGCCGGACTACAAGTTCACCCCGATGCTCATGCTCACCACCGAGTCCGCGGCCGACAAAAAGTCCGAAGGCAAAGCGGCAGGTGCCACGGGTTGGCTGGTCAAGCCGTTCAATCCAGAACAGCTGATCGCCACCGTCCAGAAAGTTCTCGGTTAAACCCTTTTCGCTTCACCTTCGGATTTCACGCCCATGAGCATGGACCTGCAACGTTTCCACGCCACCTTTTTCGAGGAAAGCCGCGAAGGGCTCGACGCGATGGAGGCCGGGCTGTTGTCCCTTGAAGAGGGCAACCGCGACCCGGAAATCATCAACTCGGTGTTCCGCGCCGCGCACTCGATCAAGGGCGGCGCTGCCACCTTCGGGTTCGACGCCGTTGCCGGCCTGACCCACGTGCTGGAGACGCTGCTGGACGAGTTGCGCTCAAATAAGCGCCAGCTCGAACCCAATGCGGTCGATGCCATGCTTGGCTCGGTCGATGTGCTGCGCGCCCTGCTGCGCGAAGCCGAACACGGCACCCCGGCCGACCCGGCTGCGGTCAAGGCCGTGCATACCCGTTTGAATGCCGTGCTCGCCGGCGAAGAACCGGTGGCTGCGGTGGTCGCCAAGCCGAAGGAAGAAGAACCCGAAGCCTGGCATATCGGTTTTACCCCGGCGCCGTCGCTGTTCATGAGCGGCAACGACCCGCTACGCATCATCCGCGAGCTCGAGCACCTGGGCCCGCTGCAGATCGCCGCGCGTCTGGAGCGCATGCCGGGCTTTGAAAACATCGATCCGCTGGAAGCCTATCTGGCGTGGGATCTGGGCCTGATCGGCAAGATTCCGCGCAGCAAGATCGAAGACACCTTTGCCTGGGTGGTGGACGATTGCGAACTGGACATCCGCCCGATGGCGGTGCCCGGCCCGCCGCCGAGCCTGGCCGTGGACGCTGCGGCTGCTGCACCGGTTGCAGCTGTCGCCGCTGCACCCAGCGCCGCGGGCGAACCTGCTGCCGCTGCAGCAACGCCGGCCAAGGCCGCCGCTGCCGAAGCCGAAAGCTCGATCCGCGTCAGCGTCGACAAGGTCGATGCCTTGATCAACCTGGTCGGCGAGTTGGTGATTACCCAGGCCATGCTCAAGCAGGTGTCCACCGGCCTGGACCCGGCGCATGCCGAACAGCTGTTTGCCGGTCTGGATCTGCTGGAACGCAATACCCGCGATCTGCAGGAAGCGGTCATCGGCGTGCGCATGCTGCCCGTCGATGCAGTGTTCCGCCGCTTCCCGCGCCTGGTGCGCGACCTTTCCAGCCGTCTCGGCAAGCAAGTACGCCTGCGCACGATTGGCGAAAGCACCGAGTTGGACAAGGGGCTGATCGAAAAGATTGCCGACCCGTTGGTTCACTTGGTGCGCAACTCGATCGACCATGGTCTGGAAATGCCCGATGCGCGCCGCGCCTCCGGCAAGGACGAGACCGGCACCATTACCCTGGCGGCATCGCATCAGGGCGGTCACATCGTGATCGAAGTGAGCGACGACGGCCGTGGCCTCAATCGCGCCAAAATCCTGGAAAAAGCGGCCGAGCGCGGCATCGCCGTGCCTGACAACCCGACCGATGCGCAGGTGTGGGACTTGATCTTCGCACCGGGCTTCTCCACCGCCGATGCCGTCACCGACCTGTCCGGTCGTGGCGTGGGCATGGACGTGGTTCGCCGCAACATCCAGGGCCTGGGTGGCGAAGTGCAGCTGGAAAGCAATGCCGGCAGTGGCACCCGCGTGTTGATCCGTCTGCCGCTGACCCTGGCCATCCTCGACGGCATGACCGTCTCGGTCGCCGGCGAAACGCTGATCCTGCCGCTGTCCTACGTGCTCGAAGCACTGCAGCCGGCGGCGGAAGACGTCCGCTCGATGGCCGGCGATGGTCGAGTGCTGCGGGTCCGTGGCGAGTATCTGCCGATCCTGTCGCTCACCAATTACTACGGCTTCGGCGGGCAACAGTCCTCCAAGGAATCGCTGGTGGTGGTGGTCGAAGGCGATGGCCAGAAGATCGCGCTGGAAGTGGACGAATTGCTCGGCCAGCAGCAGGTAGTGGTCAAGAACATCGAGAACAATTACCGGCGGATTCCGGGCGTTTCCGGTGCCACCATCCTCGGCGATGGGCGGGTTTCGCTGATCGTGGACATCGGTGGTCTGGTGCGCTCCCTACGTGTGCAACAAGCCGCCTGAACAAGATCCTCTCCTGCTGCAAGATCCACTCACATGCCCCGGCGACACCTGCCGGGGCATGTGCATTTATGGGTTAGCTTGGCTACGACGTCGCGCTGCCGACCAAAGCGGACAGAACCCCAGATGGCATTCAATGAATTCGTTTTTGCAACGCTCCAACGTCGGTCACCCATACGGTGGCGCTGTTCAAGATCGAGCATGCCGGGACAGAAAAGTAGCGCGTCGCAGTATTCAAGAAAATCACCGCGATGCCGCTATATGTGCCATGGGATTTTCGCGCATCAATCTCAATGAAGATTGAAGCACGCACCAACACAGACAGCGATCAAGCACCACTTCACCGTATGAAGACCTCTACTTTTTGACGGCATCAGTCAAACCGCATCGACGCAGAAGCACCTTGCCATCATTCGCAGTGAGGCCTGGGAGATGACGCAGATGCGCCATGTATGCGCATCGAACTCTCACAGTCATAGGAACTCCACAATGAAGCTTAGAAATTTAAGCCTTTCCGCCCTGCTCGCACTGAGCTTCGCTGCCATCGTGCTGGTGATGCTGGTCATCGGCGCGATCAACCTCAGCAGCCTATCGACAATCAATAACGCTACCGACAAGAATGACCATAGCTTCAAGGTTCTGGCGACCGGCGAAGCGATGCAGATCAACGCACTCAATATCGAAACAGGCTCACGTGGCTATCTGCTTTCGGGTGACAAATCGCATATCCAGTCGTTCGAACCCAGCCGGGAGACTTTCGAGAAAAAGTTCGACGAAGCCGTGAAGCTCACCGCCGACAACCCCAGCCAGCAGGCGCGTCTGGAACAGTTGGGGAAATCGTTCAAACAACTCATCGAGGTTGAGAAAGAAATCATCGCAGTCCGCGAAAGCACCAACGACAAGGAAAAAATCGCGAGCCTGTTTGCCGAGGCCCGTGACCGCGCGGCAATGACCACGATCCGCAAGATGCTTGCCGATTACATCGCCGAAGAGCAGGAACTGCTCACCAAGCGCAGCGCGCAATTGGTCAGTGTACGCGCGGAAAGCAAGTGGGCCATCATGCTCGGCAGTCTGTTCGTGATCGTGGCCGCGATCGCCCTGGCGGTCCTGATCCGTGGCCGGCTGTTGAAGCGGTTCGGTGCCGCGATCGTTGTCGCCGATGCCATCGCGGGAGGCAAGCTCGACAACCCGATCGATACCCAGACCAAGGACGAGGCTGGCGTGCTGCTGGTCAGCATGCACAAGATGCAGAGCCAGTTGCAGGCGGTCATCACCGCACAAACCGAAATGGCCAAGCGCCATGATGCCGGTCAGACCAGCTACCGCATGGAAGAAGGTGCCTTCCCGGGCGATTACGGCCGCATGGTCCGCGACAGCAATGCACTGGTCGCCTCGCATATCGCGGTCACGCTGCGCCTTGCGCAGATCATGGGCCGCTACGCCATCGGCGATCTCTCCGAGGACATGGATCGGCTGCCTGGCGAAAAGGCCGTGCTCAGCGAGACCATGGACAAGGTCAAGCAGAACCTGACCGCGATGAACCGCGAGATCAAGCATCTCGCCGACGCCGCCGCCGCGGGCGACTTCAGCGTGCGTGGCGAGGCCGACCGCTTCCAGTACGACTTCCGCACAATGGTCCAGAGCCTCAACCAATTGATGGCCACCGCCGATGGCAACCTCAACGCCTTGTCCAAACTCTTGCAATCCATCGCCGCCGGCGACCTGACCGCACGCATGCACGGAGACTTCCGCGGCGTATTCGCCACGATGCGCGACGATGCCAATGCCACCACCGAACAGCTGTCCGGCATTGTCGGACGCATCCAGCACGCCACCTTCTCGATCAATACCGCGGCCAGCGAGATCGCCGCCGGCAATAACGATTTGTCGCAGCGCACCGAACAGCAAGCGGTCAATCTGGAAGAAACCGCCGCCTCGATGGAGCAACTTACCTCCACCGTGCGCCAGAACGCCGAAGGCGCGCGCCAGGCCAACCAACTCGCCATTGGCGCCGCCGCTGTCGCGTCGCAAGGCGGCGATGTGGTCGGCAAAGTGGTGGCGACCATGGCCGACATCGAGGTCTCGTCGAAGAAGATCGCCGATATCATCAGTGTCATCGACGGCATTGCCTTCCAGACCAATATCCTGGCGTTGAATGCCGCTGTGGAAGCGGCGCGTGCCGGCGACCAAGGCCGCGGATTTGCGGTGGTGGCCAGCGAAGTACGCACGCTCGCGCAACGCTCGGCCGGCGCAGCCAAGGAAATCAAGCAGCTGATCAATGACTCGGTGGGCAAGGTCGCGCAAGGTTCGTTACTGGTGGATCAGGCCGGCAAGACCATGGCCGATGTCGTCGCCAGCGTGCAGCGCGTTACCGACATCATGGGCGAGATTTCTGCCGCTTCGCAGGAACAGTCTGCCGGGATCGAGCAGGTCAACCTCACCGTGACACAGATGGACGAAGCCACCCAGCAGAACGCTGCGCTGGTGGAAGAAGCCACCGCCGCAGCACGTGCGATGGAAGAGCAAGCCGGTCAGCTGTCCGATGCTGTATCGATCTTTAAGTTCCAACAAACCGCCGCGGTGGCGCCTGCGGCCAAGCGCCCTACTCCACCGCGCCTGGCCACTGCCGAGCCCGGCGTTACTAAACCGACTAATGCCAAACGCCCACCTACACGGGCTGTTGTCGACGCCAAGGCCAAGCCGACTGCAGCGCCGCGCCCGGTGGTGGCCGCAGCAGCCAATGGCGATTCGAGCTGGCACGAGTTGTGACCGCAGCGTCTGTGTAGAGCCGCCGTCACGGCAGCAATACGTTCAAGCCCCGGCAGCGATGTCGGGGCTTCTTGTTTGCGCATGGCGTCTTATCAGCACTTGAACACAAGCATCCGCGCATCCATCAGACCAGGCATCGCATCGCAGCCAGCATGCCTGCGCGATGCGTCGCCCAGCCACGGCTTGCGCTGCCCGACAGAGAACCATGAATGCAAGCATGCTGCACTGCAGCATGCGGCTTCAGAAATCCAGCTAGAGAACGCTACCGGTGTATCTCTCTCCACCCTCCCCTCTGAGAAACACCATGAAATTCCTGCATTCCATGACCGTCGGGCGACGCCTGGCGTTCGCTTTCGCGTTGCTGATCGTTTTACTTGCCGGCTCCACCACTCTGGCGCTGTACCAGTTCAAGACCGTCAAACAACAGGTCGCAATCATCGTCGAAGTCAATAACCGCAAGGCGGCGCTGCTCAATCAAATGCGCGAGAGCAACATGCTCGGCGAGCGCTACCTGCGCGACTTTATGTTGGCGACTCCACAGCAGCTGCCTGCGGTCGATGCGCAACTCAAGGCCAATCGCGCACATTACGCGCAGCTGTGGGCGGCGTTGAAACAACTACCAACCAACAGCGACGGCATGCGCGCACGGCAGGCCATCGAAGACAGCCTCACCGCTGCACGCGCCACCAACGGCCGCCTGCTCGACCTGGTGCGCGCTGGCGACCTGGAAGGCGCAAAGCGGCTGCTCAGCGGCCAGGCGCAGCCATTGCTTGAGCGTCGCTCCAGGGCGATTGCCGCCGCGGTGGAATTGCAGAATCAACAGAATGCCGCCGGTGCCGACACCATCCTCAGCAGCGTTGCGCTGGCAAACCGTGCATTGATCGCCTTCGGTCTGCTCGCGGCCGGCCTGGCCGCCGCGTTGGCGTGGCTGATTTCCCGCAGCCTGGTGCTTCCGCTGCAGCAAGCCACACAGGTGGCCGATGCAATCGCCCACGGCAATCTGGATAACCCGATCGGCGCGCAGCCGGGCGATGAACCCGGCCAGTTGTTGACCAGCATGCGGGGCATGCAGGAGCAGCTCAAGGCCGTTGCCGCCGCGCAGCAGGAGATGGCGCGCCAGCACGACAGCGGCAAGATCAGCTTCCGCATGGACCAGGATGCGTTCCCGGGCGAATACGGCAGCATGGTGCGCGATACCAACAACCTGGTCGGCGCGCATATCGCGGTCAAGATGAAACTTGCGCAGATCATGTCGCGCTACGCCATTGGCGATCTGAGCCAGGACATGGACCGCCTGCCGGGCGAAGAAGCCGTGCTGAGCAATACCATGGACACCGTCAAGTCCAACCTGACGGCGATGAACAGCGAGATCAAACTGCTGGCCCAGGCCGCCGCCAATGGCGACTTCAGCGTGCGTGGCGACACTGCGCGTTTCCAGCATGATTTCCTGGCCATGGTGGAGAGCCTCAACCGACTGATGGCCACCGCCGACGGCAATCTGAGTGCGCTGTCCAAGGTGTTGCAGGCCATTGCCGCAGGCGATCTCACCGAGCGCATGCATGGCCAGTTCAACGGCGTGTTCGCGCAGATGCGCGACGATGCCAATGCCACCACCGAACAGCTGTCCGGCATTGTCGCGCGCATCCAGCACGCCACCTTGTCGATCAATACCGCGGCCAGCGAGATCGCCGCCGGCAATAACGATTTGTCGCAGCGCACCGAACAGCAGGCGGCCAATCTGGAAGAAACCGCCGCCTCGATGGAGGAACTTACCTCCACCGTTCGCCAGAACGCCGAAGGCGCGCGCCAGGCCAACCAACTCGCCATTGGCGCCGCCGCTGTCGCGTCGCAAGGCGGCGATGTGGTCGGCAAAGTGGTGGCGACCATGGCCGACATCGAGGTCTCGTCGAAGAAGATCGCCGATATCATCAGTGTCATCGACGGCATTGCCTTCCAGACCAATATCCTGGCGTTGAATGCCGCTGTGGAAGCGGCGCGTGCCGGCGACCAAGGCCGCGGATTTGCGGTGGTGGCCAGCGAAGTGCGCACGCTCGCGCAACGCTCGGCCGGCGCAGCCAAGGAAATCAAGCAGTTGATCGATGACTCGGTGGGCAAGGTCGCGCAAGGTTCGTTACTGGTGGATCAGGCCGGCAAGACCATGGCCGATGTCGTCGCCAGCGTGCAGCGCGTCACCGACATCATGGGCGAGATTTCTGCCGCTTCGCAGGAACAGTCTGCCGGGATCGAGCAGGTCAACCTCACCGTGACACAGATGGACGAAGCCACCCAGCAGAACGCTGCGCTGGTGGAAGAAGCCACCGCCGCAGCACGTGCGATGGAAGAGCAAGCCGGTCAGCTGTCCGATGCGGTATCGATCTTCAAGGTGCAGCAGATCGCCGCCGTGTCGCCTGCGGTTACCCGCTCGGCTCCGCTGCGCCTGGCCACCGCCAAGCCGGCAAGCGCGGCGACACGGGCGATCGCAAAACCCAACGCCAACGTCACCACAGTGCCCCGCCCGGTGGTTGCCGCAGCCGGCAACGGCGATTCGAGCTGGCAGGAGTTCTAAGCGCATAGCAGTTGCACGGCCGGCCGGTTCAGTGGCGAGTGCGCCCCAAGCCCCGACAGCGATGTCGGGGCTTTTTGTTTGTGAAATACGCTGTGCTGAGGTGTTTTCGCTGGGGGTTGTCGACAGCGTGCGGTTGGGCGCATGAAGCGGCGCGCATACCCTCATCCGGCGCTGCGCCACCTTGTCCCGCGGGGAGAGGGAGTCACTGCAGCGTCGGGGCAAGCGCGCCGTTGGTCGAAAGGTGATCAAGCACAGGCTTTTGCGGCCGATACAGGAATCACTGAGGGCCGCATTGCCCACGCTAGATCGAAGGAAGTCTGCATGCACACCGCCAAGTCCAACCGCTCCGCCCGCACCGTGCTGGGCTCCGTGTTCGCTGTTGCGTTGCTGGCTGCGGGCGTGTCATTGCCGCCCTCCTTCGCCGCGCCGGCCGCGCCGGTCTCGGTGCTTCTGGACAATGTGCCGGTCACGGCATTGCAGTCGCTGGCGTTGGATCTGGCACAGCTACGCGATGACCAACGTGCACAGCTTGCCGCCAGCCACGACGCGGCGCGTATCGAAGCCTATGACGAGCGTCTGGGCAGCCTGCGCCAGCGGATCGCCCGGCATGCCGGCTACTTCCAGGCCACCGCTCCGCAAGGCGAACAGGCGCACAAGTTCGCCTTGGTGCAGCAGCAGCTAGGCAAGTATCTGGCACAGCACCGCCAGGCCAATCGCGCCCTGCACGAGGGCGACCTGCAGTACGCACAAGCCCTGTCGCTTGGCCAGAGCGGCGATACCCGCGACATCTTGTGGAACGAACTGCACGACCTGCAGCAGTCGGTTGCCAGCGTCACCGTCAGCGGTGCCAAGCGCAACTGAGCGAATGCGGGCAACGCCGACGTTGCCACGCAGCAACGGATAGCATCGACGCAAGCGCGATTTGCTCCATGCTGACCACCACAGCCTTCGCCATGTGAAGCGGCTAACAAAATGCCTGCGCTGCCGCCGGGCCTAGGATACTGGGCGCTGGGTGCTGCCGCTCCATGCAACATGTGCCACGCATGCACAGAGATGTTGAGCGCACCACGCATACAGACTGGCGACACCGTCACGGGGTAAGCGACTTCAAGCCCGCCCCGCATTGTCTGTGCCGCCGTTGCCAGCGTCCAAAGCCGATACGCCGTGTTTTGCCATCCACGCACTACCTGGCGCGACGTCATGCCCTGACCAGCGCGCTGCAACTGCGACGCGCGCGCAAAACCGCCGTATCAACGCGCTAACGCACTGCGCAGCAACCACAACATCCCAGTATCACACCGCCGCAAAGCGTCCGCACCTAAGCGTCGCGTGCGGCTCAACATTTTCGGGGCCGGGTCGCTATTCGACTTATCCCCCGTCATATTCCTTTGCTGGATATCTGCCATGACGCTGAAGACCACGATTGCAAAAACGCTGGCCAACGTGCCGCTCAAGCGCAAGGTTGCATGAAGCGATGGACGCAGCCAAGGCCAGCCTGCTGGCGATCAACACCGAGATCAAGCGCCTGGCGCAAGCTGCAGCCAACGGCGATTTCAGCCAGCGTGGCGATGCAGCGCGCTTCAAGCACGATTCGGCGCGCATGATCAACGACCTCAACGCGATGATGGACGTCAGCGACCGCAACCTGGGCAAGCTGTCCGAGCTGCTGGCGTCGCTGGCCGAAGGCGACCTCACTGCGCGCCTGGACGGCCACTACAAGGGTGTGTTCGCGCGCATGCGCGACGACGCCAACGCCACGGCCACCCAGCTGGCCGGCATCGTCGGGCGCATCCAGCAGGCCGCCAGTTCCATCACCGGTTCGGCCAGCGAAATCGCCGCCGGCAACAACGACCTCTCGCAGCGCACCGAACAGCAGGCCGCCGATCTGGAAGAAACTGCGGCATCGATGGAAGAGCTCACTTCCACCGTCAAGCAGAACGCTGAAAGCGCGCGCCAAGCCAACCAATTGGCGATCGGCGCCGCGGCGGCCAATGCCATGCAGCAGCAGGCGCAGCAACTGGATGAAGCGGTGTCGAGCTTCCGGGTCGTTGCCGCTACGTCCAACCCGTTCGGCCATGCACGCCCACCGGCGCGGCTTGCGCTGGCCGCTTACTGATCGTACGTCCCCGCTTCGGCGGGCTCCCTTCTCTCGTCTCCTCCCCGTCTGACCACACCTATGACTTCGCTCTCCAAATACTCACGTTTCAGCGGACGCTTGGCGTACCGCCTGATGTTCGGTACCGCGGTCATTGCGTCGCTGTGCTTCGGTTTGACCGCGGCCATTACCTATTGGCAAAGCAGCCGCGCGTTGAGCAGCTCTGCACAGGCCACGATGCAAAATGCCGCGCGCTACCAGGCCGAGCAGATCGGCAGCGACCTTGGCCAGGCGCTGACCACCGGTCAATCCGTGGCCACGACATTGCTGGTGCAACGCGCCAATGGCGGCATCAGCCGCGACAGTGCTGCGGCCATGGTGCATGACCAGTTGCAGGATCACCCCGAGTGGGTGGGCATGGGTACGTTGTGGGAGCCACAAGCCTTCGACGGCAAAGACAGCGCTTTCGCCAATGCCAAGGGCCACGATGCCACCGGCCGCTTCATGACCTACTGGGGACGCAGCGACCAGACCCTGGTACGCGAGCCACTCACCGACTACGAGACCCCCGGCCTGGGCGACTGGAATCTGAAACCGCGCGCCCTGCTGCGGCAGACCGTGGCCGAACCCTACAATTACAAGATCGGCGGCAAGACCGTGCTGATGACCACCTTGTCCACGCCGATCCTGCAGGACGGCAAGTATCTGGGCGCGGTGACCGTGGACGTGGCACTGGCTGCATTGCAGCAGCGCCTGGGCGCCCTGCGCCCGATGCAAGACGGTTATGTCGAACTGCTGTCGCCCGCGGGCGTGGTGCTGGCCTCGCACGACACCGCGCGCATCGGCAAGCAGGTCACCGATGCCCGCCACCGCACCATGCTGGAGGCGATCAAGGCCGGCAAGGATGCACTGAATTTCACCCCCGATGCAGATGGTGCAGTCAGCGCGTATGTGCCACTGCAAATCGGCAAGGCGCAGGAGCGCTTCGCCCTCGGCGTGGTGGTGCCGTATGCCACGATCATGCAGCAGGCGCATCGCTTGCTGTGGACCATTCTTGCCGTCGGCCTGGGCTCGGCGCTGGTGCTCAGCGTCGCGTTGTTCGCGCTGCTGCGTCGCCAGGTGGTGCAGCCGCTGGAGGCCGCCGCGCACGTGGCCGATGCGATCGCCTCGGGCAAGCTCGACAACCAAATCACGGTGCAGCGCCAGGACGAAGTGGGCCGCCTGATGGGCGCCATGCAACGCATGCAGACCGATCTGCGCGAGCGCATCGAGCGCGACGCGCAGGTTGCCAGCGAAAACCTGCGCATCCGCACTGCGCTGGAACATTCGGAAATGGAAGTGTTGCTGGCCGACGAACAGCACAACGCCGTGTTCATCACCGAAGCGCTGCACACCTCGTTCAAGCAGGGCGAGCCCGCCTTCCATGCCAAGGGCCAGACCGGCTTCAGTGCCGATGCGGTGGTCGGCAAGCCGGTGGAATACGTGTTCGGTAACGACAGTGAAGGCACCGCGCGGTCGCAACGTCTGCGCCAGTTGCAGTCCACCTCAACGGAGCGCTACCGCTTCGGGCCGGTGACGCTGGATCTGACGATGACCCCGCTGTATGCCCCCGATGGCCGCCGTAGCGGCAGCATGCTGTTGTGGCGCAATGTCAGCGCCGAAGTCAGCACTCAGCAGGAAGTGGCCGAATTGGTGCAGTCCGCCTTGATGGGCGACTTCGGCCAACGCCTGGCATTGGAAGACAAGCATGGGTTCTATCTGGAATTCGGCCGTCAGCTCAACGGCTTGCTGGAAACCACCTCGCTGAGCCTGGAACGGATTTCCAGCCTGCTCAGCGCCTTGGCTGAGGGAGACCTCACCGTGCGCATGGATGGCGACTTCCAGGGTGTGTTCGCCCGCATGCGCGACGATGCCAATGCCACCGTGGCGCAGCTCACCGGGATTGTCTCCGGCATCCAGACATCGGCTACGCAAATCAGATCAGCCGCCAGCGAGATCGCTGCGGGCAACAACGATCTCTCCCAGCGCACCGAACAACAAGCAGCCAATCTGGAAGAAACCGCAGCGTCGATGGAGGAACTCACCTCCACTGTCAAACAAAATGCCGAGCACGCGCGCCAGGCAAATCAGCTGGCCATCGGCGCGGCCGACGTGGCATCGCACGGCGGTTCGGTCGTGGCACAGGTGGTGACCACCATGTCCGGCATCGAGTCCTCGTCCAAGAAGATTGCCGAAATCATCTCTGTCATCGACGGCATCGCGTTCCAGACCAATATCCTGGCCTTGAATGCAGCCGTGGAAGCGGCGCGTGCCGGCGAACAAGGCCGCGGGTTTGCCGTGGTCGCATCGGAAGTCCGCACCTTGGCGCAGCGCTCGGCCGGTGCCGCAAAAGAGATCAAGCACCTGATCGACGATTCTGTGGGCAAGGTGGCGCAAGGCTCGTCGCTGGTGCATCAGGCCGGCACCACCATGAGCGAGATCGTGGCCAGCGTGCAACGCGTGACCGACATCATGGGCGAGATTTCTGCTGCCTCGCAGGAGCAGTCATCCGGTATCGAGCAGGTCAACCTCACCGTGACGCAGATGGATGAAGCCACCCAGCAGAATGCTGCGCTGGTGGAAGAAGCCACCGCTGCCGCGCGTGCGATGGAAGAACAGGCTGGCCAGCTGACCGAAGCGGTTGCAGTCTTCAAGCTCAGCCATGCGATCAAACCCGTGTTGGCTGCATCGACTGCCAAACCAGCAGTGCGTGCAGTAGCCACCTCCAAGCCCGCGCCCGCCGGCGGCAAGCACGTGGCGACACCGCTGCGCCACCCCGCAAGCAAGTCGTCTGGCACGGCCGGTAACGACAGCCAGTGGCAGGATTTCTAACCGCCCTGTACTGAGTGCGCTGCATCATGTCCGGCGTGGCTGCGCTGCATGCGCGCCGGACATCGCGCAACAAGCGGACACAACCTCAACCGCATGATGCGCAGCGTTATTCGCACTCCATCGCTGCAGCCCCGCACGGTGCATGATTGCCTCGCTGCGCACTGCACTGCCCCATCCGCCCGTCCGTCGCGCATCAAGATTCATGCAGCGTGGCCGTTAGTGTGGATGACATCGACTGCCGGCGCCCCACCGCATCAGCCGGTCCAGCAATGCATGTGAGCTGTTGCAGCGACTGCAGGCAGACCATGCATCCGGATATTAGGTTCCGCAGGTTGCCACGCGAGGGATGCCATGAAGTCATCTGTTATCGCCAGCTGTTTCGCGCTGTTGGGTGTGGTGGGTCATGCCCGCGCCGAAGACCCGATCGCGACCGATCGCCCCGATTTCGTCGAATCCAGCCTCACCGTGGGCGATCGCCGCGTGCAGGTGGAAACCAGCGTTGCGTGGGAACGCGATGATGCAGTGGATGCGTATTCCACGCCCACGCTGCTGCGCTATGGCCTGGGCCAGACCTGGGAATTGCGGTTGGAAACCGATGGTTGGCAGCGCATCGACCTGCCCGGCGATGCGCAGGTGAGCGGCATGTCCGATGTCTCGCTTGGCATCAAACATCACCTGGCAAGCTCCGACGACGGCAAGGCCTCGCTGGCCTGGTTGCTGCACGTGGATCTGCCCAGCGGCGCGCAGGCATTGCGCGGCCATGGTGCGCGTCCATCGTTCCGGCTGGTGGCCGAATGGGAGCTCAGCGACAGCGTCTCTGCCGGCATGATGCCCGGCGTGATCTGGGACGACGACGGCCAAGGAAACCGCTACGCCGCCGGTATTTTCGGTGCAGTGCTCGGCAAGGCCTGGAATGATCGCGTGCGATCGTTCGTGGAAGTGGCGCTGCCGCAGATCGCCAAGAGCGACGACGGCGGCACAATGGCACTGCTTGATGTCGGCTCGGCCTGGCTGCTGAGCAACGACGTACAACTGGACGCGGTCTACAGCCGCGGGCTCAACGACCGCTCACCGGATCACGCGCTGGGCGTGGGTCTGTCTTTCCGCTTCTGACACGGGTTGCACCATGAAAATCATGCACATGTTGGGCGTCCTGGTGCTGGTGGCCGCATTGGCGCTGCTCGCCTTGGGCGGCGTTGGCTATAACGGCCAACGCGGTCTGCTCGATGCGATCGCCGCACAGGTCATCTCATCCGACGCGCTGCGCAACCACATGCAGGCGGACATGATGCACGACGCGCTACGCGGCGATGTCACCGCCGCGTTGCTTGCTGCTTCTACGCAGGACGATAAAGCCGTTGCGGCCGCGCGCACCGCATTGGGCGAACATGCGGGCGAATTCCGCGAGTCGCTGGCAGCCAACAGCAAACTGCCGCTGGAACCTGCATTGCGCAAGGATCTGGATGCGGTGACGCCGGCACTTCAGGCCTATATCGCGTCCGCCGACCAAGTGGTGAAAGCTGCCGAAACGCATGCCGACAGCACAGCGGCTTACGCGGATTTCAACGAGAAGTTCGGCCAGCTTCAGACCCGCATGGGCGCCATCAGCGAGCGCATCCTGGCCGTGAATGAAGCCAGCCGCCACCAGGCAGAGCAATACAGCCACCGCGTGATGTGGCAGCAAGGTGGTGCCATGGTGCTGGCATTCGTGTGCCTGGCACTGGCCGCCGGCTGGATTCTGCGCTCGGTGTTCGGCCTGCTCGGCGGCGAACCGCAGTTGGCCATGACAGCGGCGCAGCACATCGCCGAAGGCCGCCTGGACCAACCGATTCCGGTCGCCGCAAAGCACAGCCGCAGCCTGATGGCCGCCTTGGCGCGCATGCAGCGCGACCTGCGCGAGCGTCTGGAACGGGAACGCAGCATCGCGGCCGAAAACCTGCGCATCCGCACCGCATTGGATAACGCCTCCACCGGCATGTACATCGCCGACCCCGACCTCACCATCATCTACACCAATAGCGCGCTGCAGAATTTGCTGCACACCTATGCAGACGATATCCATGCCTGCGCGCCTGCGTTCAATCGCACGGCCAATCTGGTCGGCCAACCGGTCTCGCTGCTGGAAGTCGGCAATGCACAGGACGCCGAGATCTATCAACGCCTGGATCGCCAGGGCGCTGCCCAACGCGAGGTGCACTACCGCGCAACCTGCATCACCCAAAACGTCTCGGCCATTCGCGACGATGCCGGTGCGCATCTGGGGTTTGTTTGCGAATGGCGCGACCGCACCGCCGAGGCACGTGTCGAAATCGACGTGGCCGACGTGGTGCGCAGCGCCGCTGCCGGCGATCTTTCCCAGCGCATCGATAGCGCTGGGAAACAAGGCTTTTTCCTGCAACTGGCGCAGCAGCTCAATGCCCTGCTCGATGCCAACGCGGTCAGCATCGCCGAGGTCTCGCGCCTGCTCAGCGCACTGGCCGATGGCGACTTGAGTGCGCGGATGCAGGGCGATTTCCATGGTGTCTTCGCCACGATGCGCGACGACGCCAATACCACCGCCGAGCAACTGGCGCAGGTGATCGGGCGCATCCAGCAGGCCGCCGGCAGCATCCACACTGCCTCCAGCGAAATCGCCGCCGGTAACAACGACCTGTCGCAGCGCACCGAGCAACAGGCGGCCAATCTGGAAGAAACCGCCGCGTCGATGGAAGAACTCACTTCCACCGTCAAACAGAATGCCGAGAGCGCCCGCCAGGCCAATCAGTTGGCAATCGGTGCGGCCGGCGTGGCATCGCAGGGCGGCGCAGTGGTGGCGCAAGTGGTCACCACCATGTCTGGCATCGAAGTCTCCTCGAAGAAGATCGCCGAGATCATCAGCGTCATCGACGGCATCGCGTTCCAGACCAATATCCTGGCCCTGAATGCGGCCGTGGAAGCGGCGCGCGCCGGCGAACAAGGCCGTGGTTTCGCCGTCGTCGCCTCGGAAGTGCGCACGCTGGCGCAGCGTTCGGCCGGTGCCGCAAAAGAGATCAAACATCTGATTGACGATTCGGTGAGCAAGGTCACCGAAGGCTCGCAGTTGGTGCATCAGGCCGGCACCACCATGGCCGATATCGTGGCCAGCGTGCAGCGTGTCACCGACATCATGGGCGAGATCGCGGCCGCATCGCAGGAACAGTCCTCCGGCATCGAGCAGGTCAACCTCACCATCACCCAGATGGATGAAGCTACCCAGCAGAACGCCGCATTGGTGGAAGAAGCCACCGCCGCGGCGCGCACCATGGAAGACCAGGCCAGCCAGCTGGCGCAGGCAGTGTCGCGCTTTACGCTGGCCGATGCGCCGCGTTCGCTGGGTGCAATTCCTGCCGTCAAAAAACCCGTCATCGCTGCGGTTGGCAGGGCAAGCAAAACCAGCACACGAGCGCCGGCCGCACGCAGACCAGCAGTGAGCACACCGGCGGCCACTGCCGGCAACGACAGCCAGTGGCAGGACTTCTGAACCATGTCTGCGCACAACTGCCGCCTTCACAGCGCGCAGCTGTGCGTGCAGCGGCGCATCCTCATGGCCGCTATTGCCGCTGAAACAGCGGTTTGGGCGCCCTTGGCTGGGCGGTTTCCTTTGATACCAATACTTCACAACTAAAGAATCCGACCTATCAGCCGTTAGCTCGCTGGACAACGTGTCTAGCAAATGCTTCGGAGGAAGTGATGAACAAGTTCAACGACTGGCCGATCCGCCGCAAACTGATGTTTGCGTTCTGCCTGAGTGCCGTGCTCACCGCATTACTGGGCGGCCTGGGTTTTTCGAGCATGAAGCAGATGCAGAGCGAAACCACCCTGATCAATCAGGACGTGGTGCCGGTATTGAGCCGCCTGTCCGAACTGCGTGGCTTCGCCGGCGAATTCCGTGTGTACGAAGTGGGCCAGTTCGTCAATCTTGAGGACCCGGAACGCTACGCGTATTTCTTCAAGCGCATGGACGAAATCCAGTCCAAGTACGCCGAGACCCAAAAGCAGCTGGATGCCAAGATCGGCCCGGCCTCGCCGTTGAAGGCCGAGTACGCCAAGCTGACCGATGCCAGCGCCCGCTATTTCGCGGCCAACCAGCAGCTGCGCAAACTCTATGCAGACCCCGACCGCGCCGCCGCGATGGAGTTCTCACGCAAGCAGTCGGGCGAGATCCGCAAGGAACTGTTCGCCTCGATCGACAAGCTGTATGCACAGCAGTCCAAAGCGCTTAACGACATGGTGGCTGCCAGCGCTGCCTCGTTCAAGCTCACCAGCGCCGTGCTGCTGATCGGCACCTTGCTGATGGCCGCCCTGTCGATGACGTTTGGTTGGTTGATTGCGCGCAGCATCACCACCCCGCTGTCCAAAGCACTGGGCGCCATCCAGGCGGTGTCGCGCGGCGATCTGAGTGTGCAGGTCGGCAAGACCAGCAAGGATGAGATCGGCCAGATGCTGGACGCCACCGGTGGCATGACCCAGATGCTGCGCCGCTTTACCGATGAAACCGCGCGCATGTCGCATCTGCATGCTGCCGAAGACATCACCCACCGCATGCCGGAGGATTTCCCCGGCGTGTACGGCACGCTGGCTGGCGGCATCAACACGATGATCTTCGAGCATCTGGATGCCATCACCGATTCGGTGCGCATCCTCAATCAGTACGCACAGGGCGACCTGACACAGGACGCACGCCGCCTTCCGGCCAGCCGCGCGATCCTGCACGAGGCGATGGACGCGGCCAAGGCCAGCCTGTTGTCGATCAACACCGAGATCAAGCAGCTGGCACAAGCTGCCGCCGCTGGCGATTTCAGCGCACGCGGCGATGCAACGCGCTTCAAGTACGACTTCGCGGTGATGGTGTCGGATCTGAATTCGATGATGGAAGTCAGCGACCGTAACCTGGGCAAGCTGTCGCAGTTGCTCGGCGCCGTGGCCGAAGGCGACCTCACCGCACGCATGGACGGCCAATTCCACGGCGTGTTCGCACGTCTGCGCGACGACGCCAATGCCACCACCCAGCGCCTGACCGACATCGTGGGACGCATCAAGCATTCCACCTTGGCGATCAATACGGCTGCGGGCGAAATTGCGGCCGGCAACAACGACCTGTCGCAACGCACAGAACAGCAGGCGGCGAATTTGGAAGAAACCGCTGCCTCGATGGAAGAGCTCACCTCCACCGTCAAGCAGAATGCCGAACACGCTCGCCAGGCCAATCAATTGGCCATCGGCGCAGCGGGTGTGGCCTCGCATGGCGGCAGTGTCGTCGGCCAGGTGGTCACCACCATGTCCGGCATCGAAACCTCGTCCAAGAAGATTGCCGAGATCATCAGCGTCATCGACGGCATCGCCTTCCAGACCAACATCCTCGCGTTGAATGCCGCAGTGGAAGCGGCGCGTGCCGGCGAACAGGGCCGCGGCTTTGCCGTGGTTGCTTCGGAAGTGCGCACGCTGGCGCAGCGTTCGGCCGGTGCGGCGAAAGAGATCAAGGGCCTGATCGACGACTCGGTGAGCAAGGTAGCCGAAGGCTCGGCGTTGGTGAATCAGGCCGGTAGCACCATGGCGGAGATCGTCTCGTCGGTACAGCGCGTCACCGACATCATGAGCGAAATTTCTGCCGCCTCGCAGGAACAGTCGGCCGGCATCGAGCAGGTCAACCAGACCGTCACCCACATGGACGAAGCCACCCAGCAGAACGCGGCGCTGGTGGAAGAAGCCACTGCCGCCGCACGCTCGATGGAAGAGCAGGCGCAGCAACTCACCGAAGCGGTGGCGCTGTTCCGTCTGTCGGCCGAGCTGGAAGCGGTGACGCGTGCTACGCCGGTGGTGCGCCACATCGCCGCCAAGCGCCCGGTGGCGCTCAGCAAGCCTGCCGCCAAGCCGCAGGTTGCGCGCCCGGTGGGCCGTGCCGCAGTGGCATCGGCACCGTCCAACGAGTCCGATTGGGCTGAGTTCTAAAAGCGGCGACGAACGTGGCAGCGCTCACCGCCGGGTGGGCGCTGCCGCTGCCAGAAGTGGCATGCACCTCGCTGACACCGCGGTTTCCCCGCGCCGTCCGCCCAGCTGACGACTGTTCGTACTGTGTTTGTCGTCGCTTCGAACACCCTGCACGGCCCTGAAATAGCCGCTGTAATGCGAGCCGCGCTCTTCGGAGCGCGGCTTTTTTATTGCGTGCCCAGTTCAAATAAACCCACCAGTACATAAAAACTGGATTACCTGGATACAGTCTATCTTTGAATAAAACTAGTAATAGTAGAGCTCGCATTATCCATAGATCAACCAAATTGACTCGATTCAATAACGCAGCGCTTTATTTCACAAGCCTAACTTGAGTTATATTTTTTTCGTTATCCAGGTATTCAGTAAATATATGTAGCCGCCGTTACAGCACATAGCGACGTCAGTCGGAAATCGACAGCCGTCACCGCTTCTCTCCTCTCACTGCGCAATGCCTCAAAGGAACCGGCCATGACCGCACTTCTGCAACGTTACAACGTCGGCCCACGACTGGCCGCAGCATTCGCTGTTCTGATCGTGCTGTCTGGGCTGACCGCGTTGATCGGTTATCGCGGCCTGACTTCGGCGCGTGCGTTGGTCGAGCATCTGGTTCAGCAAAACATGGTGAAGATCCGCTTATCCAACGACATGATGGATGCCAACTACGTCATCGCCACGCAGATTCGCAATGTCGTGTTGCCGACCTCGAACGAAGACAATCTGAAGTTTATCGAAAACATCAAGAATGCCCGCGCTGATTATCTCAAGGCACGCGATGCCCTGTACGCGACACCGGCATCGAACGAAGGCACGAAAATCCGTGCCGAAATCGATCGTCGCCGAGCGGTTGTCAAGGGCTTGAATGACAAGGTTATCGATCTTGGCATGAGCGGCCACAGCGATGATGCCCTGTCCGTGCTCCTCACCAAAGCCGCACCTGCGATGCAGCAATGGCAGGACAAGATTGCAGAGAACATCGTGCTGCAGAACAGACTGGCTGCCGAAGCGTCCGCCGAGGCGCTGCAGTCGATGGATGACTCGCGCAAGCTGCTGATCGGTGGTTCGCTGCTGGTTGTTTTGCTGAGCGGTACGCTTGGCGTACTCATTACCCGCAGCCTCACCCAGCCGTTGAGCCGCGCTACCCGCGCTGCCGAATCCATCGCAGGGGGTAAGCTGGATAACGATGTCGACACCCAGTTCAACGATGAGACCGGTCGCCTGCTCAAGGCGATGAAAAAGATGCAGTTGCAGTTGCGCAATCTGCTGGCTGCACAGACCGACATGGCAAGGCGCCACGACGAAGGCCAGATCAGCTTCCGCATCGATGCAGAGGCATTCCCCGGAGAATACGGCCGCATGGCCAAGGACACCAATAACCTGGTCGGTTCGCATATCGCAGTGAAGATGAAGCTGGCGCAAATCATGGGCCGTTACGCAATCGGCGACCTGTCCGAAGATATGGACAATCTACCCGGCGAAAAAGCCGTACTCACCGACACCATGGCGCAGGTCAAATCCAACCTGTTGGCGATGAATACCGAGATCAAGCATCTTGCGCAATCGGCGGCCAATGGCGACTTCACAGCGCGCGGCGATGCCGAGCGCTTCCAGTACGACTTCCGCGTAATGGTGGAAAGCCTCAACACCTTGATGGCCACCGCCGACGGCAACCTGCAATCGCTGTCGGGCCTGCTGCAGTCGATCGCTGCGGGCGATCTCACCGCGCGCATGAGCGGCGAGTTCCACGGCGTGTTTGCGCGGATGCGCGACGATGCCAATGCCACCGCCACGCAGCTGGCCGAGATCGTCAGCGGTATCAAGACTTCGGCGATTTCAATCAGAGGTGCAGCCAGCGAAATTGCCGCCGGCAATCAGGATCTGTCGCAACGCACCGAACAGCAGGCTGCCAGCCTGGAAGAAACCGCTGCATCGATGGAAGAGCTCACCTCCACCGTCAAGCAGAATGCCGAAAGCGCACGTCAGGCCAACCAGCTTGCCATCGGTGCGGCCAAGGTGGCCTCGCAAGGTGGCGAGATCGTCAGCAAGGTGGTCGGCACCATGAGCGGGATCGAAGCCTCGTCCAAGAAGATCGCCGACATCATCTCTGTCATCGACGGCATCGCGTTCCAGACCAATATTCTGGCATTGAACGCGGCGGTGGAAGCCGCACGTGCCGGCGAACAAGGCCGTGGCTTTGCCGTGGTGGCCTCGGAAGTGCGCACCCTGGCGCAGCGCTCTTCGGGCGCTGCCAAGGAGATCAAGGACCTCATCGACGACTCGGTGCAGCGCGTCACCGACGGCTCGGTGCTGGTGCATAGCGCCGGCACCACGATGGGCGAGATCGTCGCCAGCGTGCAGCGCGTCACCGACATCATGGGCGAGATCTCTGCCGCTTCGCAGGAACAGTCGGCCGGCATCGAACAGGTCAATCAAACCGTGACCCAGATGGACGAAACCACGCAGCAGAACGCCGCGCTGGTGGAAGAAGCCACCGCCGCTGCACGCGCAATGGAAGAGCAGGCCCAGCAACTGACCGAAGCGGTGGCACTGTTCCGCCTGACGAACGAAGGGCAAACGGCGACCCGCACCGCGCCGGTGGTGCGCCATATCGCCGCCAAGCGCCCGGTGACGGCCAGCAAGCCCGCAGCCAAGCCACACGTTGCACGCCCGACGGCACGCCCCACCGTCGCGTCGGTGGCATCCAGCGAATCCAATTGGGCCGAGTTCTAGTACCAGCCCAGGGACTGTACCTAGACACCGCACTCGCTAGCGAGCGCGGTGTTTTTTTATGGGCGAACGCCGCTAGCGCAGAGGCATCGCCACGCATCACGCAGCTGGCTGCAGCAACACGGCCCAGGTATCGCGAACGGGTTTCCATCCGTCATTGATCCATCAGCAGCGCCTGCGTTGACTCCAAGCCCGCCCTTAGCGACGTGTCAGCGGCCGCCAGGTATCGGCAGCACCGGGGGGCGGTTTCTCAAACATAAACGCTCTCGCAATTGCATGATCGACTTGTGAAGAATCTCTTCAGTAGCGCGCGGCATCGCCGCTACTTAAGTCAGCGATGGGGCATGCACGCGCGCGCGAGAACGCCTCACTGCACCGTGCCCACCGCACGGTCGATTCCGGCGCGCCGCAAGGCAGCTCCCACTAGTCACGCTATTACCAGCTCAAGGCACATTCGATGAAACAGCTAAGTCTTTCGACACAACTGGCACTGGGCTTCGGCACCGTTGTTCTTGTGCTCTTGATCGTTGCAACAGTGGGTATACGCGGGCAGTCCGAGCTGTCGGACGCGGTCGGCATGAACGACCACACCTATCAGGTCATCGCCACCGGCCGCGCCATGTCCATCGCCACGGTCAATGTCGAGACCGGCGCACGCGGCTTCTTGCTGTCGGGGCAGGAAACGCATCTCACGCCGTTCAACAAGGGCAAGACGCAGTTCGAAGAAGACTTCACCCGTGCCAAGACGCTGACCGCCGACAACCCGGTGCAGCAGGAACGTCTGCAGCGCCTGCATGCGGCGTATGAGCAATTCATGCGCTTTCAAGACAAGTTGATCGCGCTGCGTGGCAAAAGCAGCGACACCGAACTGTCTGCATTGCTCACCCAGTTCAAGGCTGGCCATGAACGTGCGGCGATGGGCCAGATCCGTCAGCTGCTGGTCGACTTCGAAGCTCAGGAAAACGACCTGCTGGTCAAGCGCAGCGCGACATTGCAGGCCGCAAAGGCCCGCAGCCGTTGGTCGATGATCATCGGCAGCGGCATCGCTGTGCTGGTGGCGCTGGTGAGCGGTTGGTTGATCCGTCGTCGCCTGATCAATCGCCTGGGCACCGCCTCGCACGTAGCCGATTCCATTGCCGCCGGCAACCTGTCCATCAGCGTGGACAGCAGCGGCACCGACGAAACCGGCCGTCTGCTCGCCAGCATGAGCAAGATGCAGCAGCAGTTGCAGAAGGTGTTGCATGGCCAGCAGGAAATGAAGCGCCGGCACGATCAGGGCGAGCTGAACTTCCGCCTGGACGAGACAGCGTTTCCTGGCGACTTCGCCACCATCGTGCGCGGCAACAATGACCTGGCCGCTTCGCACGTGGCAGTGATGCTGCGCTTGTCCCAGATCATGGGCCAGTACGCGATCGGTGACCTGCGCGAAGATATGGAAGCCCTGCCCGGCGACAAGGCCGTGCTCAGTGACACCATGGCCAAGGTCAAGGACAACCTGTCGTCGGTCAATCGCGAAATCAAGCATCTTTCGCAGTGCGCCGCCAATGGCGACTTCAGCGCCCGCGGCGATGCCGACAACTTCCAGCACGATTTCCGTGTGATGGTGGAAAGCCTCAACGCCTTGATGGCCACTGCCGATGGCAACCTGCAGTCGCTCTCGGACCTGTTGCAGTCGATCGCTGCGGGCGATCTCACCGCACGTATGAGCGGCGAATTCCACGGCGTGTTTGCGCAGATGCGTGACAATGCCAATGCCACTGCCACGCAGCTGGCCGAGATCGTCACTGGCATCAAGCAGTCGGCCGTCTCGATCAAGGGCGCTGCCAGCGAAATCGCTGCCGGCAATAACGACCTGTCGCAGCGCACCGAACAGCAGGCTGCCAGCCTGGAAGAAACCGCTGCATCGATGGAAGAACTCACCTCCACCGTCAAGCAAAATGCCGAAAGTGCACGCCAGGCCAACCAGCTCGCCATCGGCGCGGCCAAGGTGGCCTCGCAAGGTGGCGAGATCGTAGGCAAGGTGGTTCAGACGATGAGCGGAATCGAGGCATCGTCCAAGAAGATCGCCGACATCATCAGCGTCATCGATGGCATCGCCTTCCAGACCAACATCCTGGCCTTGAACGCGGCGGTGGAAGCGGCACGTGCCGGCGAACAAGGCCGTGGCTTTGCGGTGGTGGCCTCGGAAGTGCGCACTCTGGCACAGCGCTCCTCGGGCGCTGCCAAGGAGATCAAGGACCTCATCGACGACTCGGTGCAGCGCGTCACCGACGGCTCGGTGCTGGTGCATAGCGCCGGCACCACGATGGGCGAGATCGTCGCCAGCGTGCAGCGCGTCACCGACATCATGGGCGAGATCTCAGCCGCATCGCAGGAACAGTCGGCCGGTATCGAACAGGTCAACCAGACCGTCACCCAGATGGACGAAACCACCCAGCAGAACGCCGCGCTGGTGGAAGAAGCCACCGCCGCCGCACGTTCGCTGGAAGAACAGGCGGTTGGTTTAACCGAGGCAGTGGCAGTGTTCAAGACCGAGCATGGCACCACCAGAAACGCCCGCACCGCACCTGTCGCCAAGGTGGCGCAGGCTGTGGGCGCCAAGCTAAGCACCGTTGGCGGCACTGCAGCCGCCAGGCCACGCGCATTTGCTGCATCGACGAACGCCGAGACCAGCTGGCAGGAGTTCTGACGGGCAAGATCGGCATCGGTGTGTAAAGACCTACCGATGCCAACTGCGCCACGCATCAGCTACGCAGACAACAGTGTTTTGCAACGCCGCAGGGCCCGATCAAGCGTATGCACTCTGCAGACGTTTGATCGAGCCCGCTTTGCATTGATCCCCCAACCGGCAATGCGCCGCATGCCGGTCGCAACCTGGCTGGCGTTGACCAGCCGCCGCAGAACCGGGCCGCCTGCCGATGCAGCTAGCGCTCATCAGCTAACCCATCCCTTTCCGCTCAATCACTTACCGACACGTACCTGGAGCGCCGGCAGCAAAGCAGTGCTTCAACCCTATACCGACAAGCGCGCCAAGCGCCCTTCCCTGCACACGCCGCTTCATGGTCATAGGCAGCACCACACCGCTTGGCATGCATCGTCGAGAGTCGTTCGCTTCTTCCGTGAAAGATACCAACTATAACAAAAGCAAAATAGCAAACTCAAGTATAGGACGGGGCCGCCGTTACCAGCCCTGCAATCAGGATGGAGCCGACGCTCGCGACCAGCGCCAGCGATGGGCATCGTGGGGCCCGTCCCTGGATTGCAACGGATGCCGACCGTGATCGCAAGGCTCCGCCATTACACCGGACCGTCTCCTTATCCCCCCTTCCTGGCAGGTATTTTTCATGATCGGTTTTCTCCAACGCTATAACGTCGGCACCCGCCTTTTGGCCGCGTTCGGCTTCCTGATCCTGCTGTCCTGTGGCCTGGTGGTCGCTGGCTTGATGACCTTGGCGCAAGCGCGCGAGCAGCTAGACTCGATCGTCAAGCGCAACATGACCATCCTCGAATATGTCAGCGAGATGCGCAGCGCCAGCTCGGCCATCGCGATCAACCTGCGCAATATCGTCCTGCCGACCACGCAGGAAGAAAACGTCGGTTTCGCCAAGGTGATCGAGGAACAGCAGCAGCACTACAACCAGAACCACGACAAGCTCTACGCACGCCCGCCGGCCAACGCCGCCGGTGAGCAGATGCGTCGGCAGCTTGATCTTGCGCGTGAAAAAGCGCGTGTTGCTAATCAGCAGGTGCTGGACCTGGGCATGAACTACAAGCCCGATGAGGCGCTCAAGGTGTTGATGCGGGAGGCGGTACCGGCGAACAAACAATGGCAGGCCGCACTCGATGCGTACGCCATGCGCCAGCGCACACGTGGCGCAACTGCCTATGCGGACGCCAATACCGCGATGGATCATGGCCGGGCGTTGCTGATCGCCGGCGGCATTGCGGTGATTTTGGTCAGCAGCCTGCTGGCCTGGCTGATCACTCGCAGCCTGACCCAGCCCTTGAACCGCGCCACCCGTGCCGCCGAGGCCATTGCCGAGGGCCGCCTGGACAGCGACGTGCACACCACCGCAACCGACGAGCCAGGCCGGTTGCTCAGCGCCATGGCCAAGATGCAGGCGCAGTTGCAGCGTTTTTCCAGCGAAACCACACTGATGATCGAGCTGCACGCCGACAAGGATATGGCGCACCGCATGCCGCAGGACTTCCCCGGCGTCTACGGCGATCTGAGCAAGGGCATCAACACCATGATGTTCGAGCACTTGGACGCCATCGTCGATGCGATCGCCGTGCTCAACGAATACGCCCACGGCGATCTGCGCCGCGATGCACGACGCCTGCCGGGTAGCCGCGCAGTGCTGCACCAATCGATGGATGCGGCCAAGGCCAGCCTGCTGGCGATCAATACCGAGATCAAACGGCTGGCCAGCGCGGCCGCGGCCGGCGACTTCAGCGCACGTGGCGATGCGCAGCGGTTCGAGCACGATTTCCTGCGCATGGTGCAGGACCTTAACGCGATGATGGAAGTCAGCGACACCAGCCTGAGCAAGTTGTCGGCGCTGTTGCAGTCGATCGCCGCTGGCGATCTCACCGCACGCATGAGCGGCAATTTCCACGGTGTGTTCGCCACAATGCGCGACGACGCAAACGCCACCACCGAACAGCTCACGCGCATCGTTGCGCGGATCCAGAGCGTAGCGAGCAACATCAGCGCAGCCACTGGCGAGATCGCTGCCGGCAACCAGGATCTGTCGCAGCGCACAGAGCAACAAGCTGCCAATCTCGAAGAAACTGCCGCCTCGATGGAAGAGCTCACCTCCACGGTCAAGCAGAATGCCGAAAGCGCACGCCAGGCCAACCAGCTCGCCATCGGCGCAGCCAGTGTGGCCTCGCAGGGCGGCGAGATCGCCAGCAAGGTGGTCGACACCATGAGCGGAATCGAAGCCTCGTCCAAGAAGATCGCCGACATCATCTCCGTCATCGATGGCATCTCCTTCCAGACCAATATCCTGGCCTTGAATGCCGCAGTGGAAGCCGCACGTGCGGGCGAACAAGGCCGCGGCTTCGCCGTGGTGGCCTCGGAAGTGCGCACCCTGGCGCAGCGCTCGGCCGGTGCGGCCAAGGAGATCAAGGACCTGATCGACGACTCGGTGCAACGCGTGGCCGAAGGCTCGCTGCTGGTGCACAGCGCCGGCACCACCATGGCCGAGATTGTCTCCAGCGTGCAGCGCGTCACCGACATCATGGGCGAGATCTCTGCGGCGTCGCAGGAGCAGTCGTCGGGCATCGAACAGGTCAACCAGACCGTGACCCAGATGGACGAAACCACCCAGCAGAATGCCGCACTGGTGGAAGAAGCCACGGCTGCCGCACGCGCACTGGAAGAACAGGCCATCGGATTGACCGAAGCCGTGGCGGTCTTCAAGACCGATAGCAACAGCGCCGCCCCGGTATCGCGTGCGGCGGCGCCACGGGTGGCAGTTTCCGCGCTGAAAGCCACCGTCGTCGCGGCCGTCCGTGCTCCGGCCGCCAAGCCGCGCGTCGTGGTCGCTGCGCCCAGCAACGACAGCAGTTGGCAGGAGTTCTGAACTGATCAACAGCACTGACTGAACCGAGCTGGTCGGCAGCCATGCCGACCAGCTAAAGGCATTTGAGGCGTCAGCCATTAGCTTGCTTATCTCCATCAGAAGTACCGATGACCACCTCATCCACGCCTCGCAAGGCGGTGTGCGGTAGTCGGTGAGGTCGTGGGCACCATGGTCGGCATCCAGGCGGCGTTCAAGAAGATCACCGACATCATCAGCGTCATCGACGGCATCGCCTTCCAGACCAATATCCTGGCCTTGAACGCCGCCGTGGAAGCCGCACGTGCCGGTGAGCAAGGTCGGGGGTTTGCCGTCGTGGCAGTGAAGTACGCACGCTGGCACAGCGTTCGGCCGGTGCGGCGAAAGAGATCAAGCGGCTGATCGAAGATTCGGTCAGCCGGGTCGAACACGGCAACCAATTGGTGGGCCAGGCCGGTCGCACCATGCAGGAGATCGTCGATTCGGTGCAGAACGTCACCACCAGCATGCATGAGATCAGCGAGGCCTCGCAGCAGCAGTCGCAAAGCATCGAGCAGGTTGGCCAGACCATCGCGCAGATAGATCAAGCCACCCAGCAGAATGCCGCGCTGGTAGAAGAAGCCACTGCGGCTGCCCGTTCGATGGAAGAACAGGCGCAGCAATTGCGCGATGCGGTCTCTGTGTTTCAGTTGCAGGCCTCGCCTGCACACAGCCGCCTGGGTCCCGCGGCCTAAGGCAACGCGTGCCGGCTTGTACGCATCGGGCCGCCGTGTGGGCGCATGCCTGCCTCGCTGGTGAAGTGACCGCTACCTTCGTCCGTTGGGCAAGAGCGCAACCACGGCACATCACGCGAATGCACGCGTTTGGCCCGGTGCAATGCGCAGCCCTCTTCTGCAAGCGCGCAGGCGCTAGACAGGCGCTGCGCTCTGGCACGGACCGCCAAGCGGACACAGTCTCCGATGCCCCCGCGCTTTCCAAGGGCGCGTGAGCAAGAAGTGAAAGCGCAGAAAACGGAAACCACCGCGGTGCCGGTTTGACAGGGTTTTCAGGCAGTTGTGCACGCCGCCCTCACCTTGGTGAAGTCTGCCCATACGCTTACCAACTAGCGAGTTCAGCAGCAATGCTTGCTGCCGTTACCAATTCCACGCATGCGTACCTGCCCTGCAATCGAAGGTGTTTCGACGTCTGATGTCGCAACGCGCGATGGATCGGTTCGACGCAGGCCCGCATCGGCGCCACCAGCGTACCCAGTACGCCTTCCCGCCCAGCGCACTGCCCCTTTCCTGCCCATCGCTCTCGAGATCCAACCATGATTGCTTTTCTTCAACGCTACAACGTCGGCAAGCGCCTGGGCTTCGCCTTCGGCACGCTGATCCTGCTGTCTTGCGCCCTGGTCGTCGCTGGGCTGTACACGCTGGCGCAAGCGCGCCAGACCCTGGACACGCTCACCAACCGCAACATGGTCATCGTCCAGCGTCTGCAGGAAATGAACAACGCGGTGTCGGTGATTGCCGTGCAGCTGCGCAACGTCGTGCTGCCGACGCCAGACGACGAAAATCAACACTTCGTGTCGATCATCGAAGAGCAGCGCCGCATCTACAAGCAAGCACACGACAAGCTCTACACCTTCTCGGCAACACCTGTGGCCCAGGCGCTACGTGCCAAGATCGATGCCAACAACCAGGCCGCCCGCGCGCTCAACCAGCAGGTGATCGACCTGGATCTTTCCGGCAGGACCAACGAAGCGATGCCCTTGCTGTTGCAGCGTGCTGCACCGGCCACGCAGGCATGGCAGGACGCGCTGCTGGAGTATTCGGAGCTGCAGCGCCAGCGTGCCCAGGAAGCCAATGCGCAGGCCACCACGGCGATGGCCCGCGGCCGCGCGATGTTGATCGGCGGCGGCCTGGCAGTGGTGCTGATCAGCTGCGTGCTCGCATGGTTGATCACCCGCAGCCTGGTCGTTCCGCTGACGCGTGCCACCCGCGCTGCCGAAGCCATTGCCCAGGGCAAGTTGGACAACGACGTCAGCGCGCAGTCCAACGACGAAACCGGCCGGCTGTTGCACGCCATGGACGGCATGCAGGGCCAGCTGCGCAACCTGATTTCCGCACAGCTGGGCATGGCCAAGCGCCATGAAGAAGGCCACATCAGCTTCCGTATGGACGCCGCCGCATTCCCAGGCGACTTCGGCCGCATGGCCAATGACACCAACGAGCTGGTGTCCGCGCACATCAAGGTCAAGATGCAGACCATCCACCTGATCGAGCGTTACGCAATCGGCGACCTGTCTGAAGACATGCCGCAACTGCCCGGCGAAAAAGCCGCCATCACCGCGGCGATGAATCAGGTCAAGCACAACCTGGGCACGATGAATACCGAGATCAAGCAGCTGGCGCAGGCTGCGGCCAATGGTGATTTCACCGCGCGCGGCAATGCCGAGCAGTTCCAGTTCGATTTCCGCATCATGGTGGAAAGCCTCAACACCTTGATGGCCACCGCCGATGGCAATTTGCAGTCGCTCTCCAGCCTGCTGCAGTCGATCGCCGCCGGCGACCTCACTGCACGCATGAGCGGCGAGTACCAGGGCGTGTTTGCGCAGATGCGCGACGACGCCAATGCCACCGCCGAACAACTGGCCAGCATCGTCGGCCGCATCCAGGTCGCAGCCGATGCGATTGGTCTGGCGTCGGGCGAAATCGCCTCCGGCAACCAGGATCTGTCGCAGCGCACCGAGCAGCAGGCCGCTAATCTGGAAGAAACCGCGGCCTCGATGGAAGAGCTCACCTCCACCGTCAAGCAGAATGCCGAACACGCTAACCAGGCCAACCAGCTCGCCATTGGCGCCGCTGCAGTCGCTTCGCAAGGTGGCGATGTGGTGGCCAAGGTGGTCACCACCATGTCCGACATCCAGGGCTCGTCCAAGAAGATTGCCGAGATCATCAGCGTCATCGACGGCATCGCGTTCCAGACCAATATCCTGGCCTTGAACGCCGCGGTGGAGGCAGCGCGTGCTGGCGAACAAGGCCGTGGTTTTGCGGTGGTGGCTTCTGAAGTGCGCACGCTGGCGCAGCGTTCGGCCGGTGCCGCCAAAGAGATCAAGCACCTCATCGATGACTCGGTCGAACGGGTTACCCAAGGTGCAACGCTGGTCGATCAGGCCGGCACCACCATGGCCGACATCGTGGCCAGCGTGCAGCGCGTGACCAACATCATGGGCGAGATTTCGTCCGCCTCGCAGGAGCAGTACGCGGGTATCGAACAGGTCAACCAGACCGTCACCCAGATGGACGAAGCCACCCAGCAAAACGCCGCCTTGGTGGAAGAAGCCACTGCCGCGGCACGTGCAATGGAAGAACAGGCGCAGCAGCTGACCGAAGCGGTAGCGGTGTTCAAGGTGGCTGCGCCTGCACCGGTGGCACGTCAGTTGTCGGCCATTGCCAGCGCACCGGCCAATGCCCGCTTCGCACCGCGCCCGGCTGCACGCGTCACTCCAGCGGCCGCAGCGCCACGTCACAGTGTTATGAGCAGCGCCGCATCGAATGCAGATTCTGGCAATTGGCAGGAGTTCTGATCGCCTAGGAGCCTGATTGCGAAGGCAGCATCCCACGACAGTCCGCCGCAAACGGCTGCCGTGGCGATGCGAATGTCGCTCAGGTGCTCAGTAGAGGCGTGTGACGTGTGCAGAGCATGTGAGTAGCAATTCCGCGCCTGATTTTTGCCATCAGGTGAATTTGCTGAAAACAGCATTTTTCAACGGATGAAATGCATAAATTTGCCTAGTGTCGGAATGCCGCCGTGGTTACCCGCACGCGCCCATCACTTGCCTGAGAACCCGCTTTACCAACTCGCCTAGCCCGCTCAATTGACTGCAGGCCACGCCGTTACTAGTGGCGTGATGACAAACAGATGCGAGCGCGGCGCGCCTTGCTGGCCTGTCGACGTAACCGCCTCCCACCCTCTTGAGCCGAGCGATTCCATGACTTCTCTTTTACTGCGTTTCAATGTGGGGCCGCGTCTGGCTGCCGCCTTCACCGTGTTGATCCTGCTCTCCGGTTTCATCGCCTTTATCGGCTACCGCGGCCTGAACTCCGCACAGGATCTGGTGGATGACTTGGTGCACGACAACATGACCAAGATCCGCCTTTCCAACGACATGATGAATGCCAATTACGTCATCGCTGCAGAGCTACGCAATGTCGTGTTGCCGACCAGCAGCGAAGACAATCTGAAATTTATCGCATCCATCAAGCAGGCACGCGCCGACTACACCAAAGCGCACGATGCGCTGTATGCGATGCCGTCTGTGCCACAGGGCGACGGCATCCGCGCGGAGATCGACAGCCTCACGCCGAAAGTGCGTGAAATGAACAACAAGATCACCGAGCTGGTGATGTCCGGCCACAGCGACCAGGCGCTGCCGCTGCTGCTTACCGAGGCCGCGCCCGCACTGAAGAAATGGCAGGACAAGATCGGCGAGAACATCACCCTTCAGGACAAGCTCGCCTCCGAAGCGGCAGATGTAGCGCTGCAATCGATGGCCGATTCGCGCAAGTTGCTGGTCGGCGGTTCGCTGCTGGTGGTGCTGCTGAGCGGCACCCTGGGCTTGCTGATCACCCGCAGCCTCACGCGCCCGCTGAGCCGCGCGACCCAGGCTGCTGAGGCGATTGCCGAGGGCAAGCTCGACAACGCCGTGCACAGCGATGCCAGCGACGAAACCGGCCGCCTGTTGCAGGCCATGGACAAGATGCAGTCGCAGGTGCGTAACCTGATTACCGCACAGCTGGACATGGCCAAGCGCCACGATGCCGGCCAGGTGAGCTTCCGCATGAATGCCGGTGCATTCCCGGGTGATTACGGCCGCATGGCCGGCGACAACAATGCGCTGGTCGACAGCCATATCCAGGTGACCGCACGCCTGGCGCAGATCATGGGCCGCTACGCGATCGGCGACCTTAGCGACGACATGGACGCCCTGCCCGGCGAACAAGCCAAACTGACCGAGACCATGACGCAGGTCAAACACAACCTGGCAGCGATGAATCAGCAGATCAAACAGCTGGCGCAAGCCGCTGCGGCTGGCGACTTCAGTGCACGTGGCGATGCAGCGCAGTTCCAGTACGACTTCCGCATCATGGTCGACAGCCTCAATCAACTGATGGCAACCGCCGATGGCAGCCTGCAAGCGCTGTCGGGCATGTTGCAGGCGATTGCCGCGGGCGATCTGACCGCACGCATGGACGGCGAGTTCCAGGGCGTGTTCGCACAAATGCGTGACGACGCCAATGCCACGGTTACGCAATTAGCCGGCATTGTTGGGCACATCCAGACTTCGGCAGTGTCGATCAATTCGGCCGCCAGCGAGATCGCTGCAGGCAATAACGACCTATCGCAACGTACCGAGCAGCAGGCTGCCAATCTGGAAGAAACCGCGGCTTCAATGGAAGAGCTCACCTCCACCGTCAAGCAGAATGCAGAAGGCGCACGCCAGGCTAACCAACTCGCGATCGGCGCCGCCAGCGTGGCCTCGCAAGGCGGCGAAGTGGTCGGCAAGGTCGTCGACACCATGGCCGGCATCCAGGCTTCGTCGAAGAAGATTGCCGACATCATCAGCGTCATCGACGGCATCGCGTTCCAGACCAATATCCTGGCATTGAATGCCGCAGTGGAAGCGGCGCGTGCCGGGGAGCAAGGTCGTGGCTTTGCCGTCGTGGCCAGCGAAGTGCGCACGCTGGCGCAGCGTTCGTCCGCTGCCGCCAAGGAGATCAAGGACCTGATCGGTGATTCGGTGCAGCGCGTGACCGATGGCTCGCAGCTGGTGGACCAGGCCGGCCGCACCATGGCCGAAATCGTGTCTTCGGTGCAGCGCGTGACCGACATCATGGGCGAGATTTCCGCTGCGTCGCAGGAGCAATCGGCCGGCATCGAGCAGGTCAATCTCACCGTTACCCAGATGGATGAGGCCACCCAGCAGAATGCTGCGCTGGTAGAAGAAGCCACCGCCGCTGCGCGCGCAATGGAAGAACAGGCGCAGCAACTCACCGAAGCGGCTGCGGTGTTCAAGGTCGATGCGAACGCGCCAGTGGCACGCAAGTTGTCGGCGATCGCCAGTGCAGCTGGCAACCAGCGGCCGGCAACACGCCCCGCTGCACGTGCCGCGGCAACACCACGCCGCGTTGTGGCAAGCGCGTCCACGTCGACCGTTGACGCTGGAAATTGGCAGGAGTTTTAAGCGACTCCACTGCGCACCACCGGTCGCCGGCAGTCGGCGACCGGCACAGAACAGTCGACTGCTTGCAGTCGCATCCTCCACCGTACCCATTTCCCCAGGCAGTCGCAGCTGCCGATATGCGTTCCACGCAACACCGTTGTCAGCAACACAGAACGATTCGAGAGCCTTTGATCCGCGCTCCGCAGATCTTACGGGCCGCTTCCCTTGCTGGGGAAGCGGCCTTTTTTTTATTGCCGTTCCCCAAGAATGACTGACCAACGCAGCAAGCAATCCTCAGGTCAGACGACGCGCAGGAACCGACGTGTACGCGTGCGATTCCGAGCAACGGCTAGAGACCGCTTGCCGCTGCTTTGGAAGAGGTGTTGGCTGCCTAACACCCCGGCGCGGAAGGGCGGCAAGACATGCATTCGCCAGCCGCACGGAGCCCGCCGCGCCCCTGATTTCACTCAAACCTTACAATTTGCAACATGCGGCGGAGACCATGAAACCGCTTTCAGCACCGAAAGCTGAATGGGACGCGCACAGTTGTGCTGATTTCAACGGGAAAAATCAATTTTTTGAACAACCAGCCGCTACGGACTTCACGCATCTGTAACGCCCTCCCCCGGGCAAGGTCGATCCTCATGCACTTTTTCAACCGCCTTTCGGTCGGTACGCGGCTCTCTGCACTGCTCACGCTGGTCATCGCCGTTTCGCTGGGTCTGTTGGCCCTGACCATCTACCGCCAGTCCGCTGGCGATATCGAATCGCAGGTCAAGGCCGAGCTGCGCTCCAGCACCCGGCTGATGCAGCAATCGGTGGCGATGTACGACGTCACCCTGAGCGAAGGCACCCAGCGCCTGGGCAGCGTGTTCGACGACATGCTCCCCACCGGCACGCGCGAACTCGATAGCCGCAGCACCGTCACTATCGGCGAGCAGAACACCCCGTCGCTGCGCGCCGGCAAGCAGGCGCTGAATCTCAATTTCGACGCAGTGGACCGCTTTGCCAAGGCAACCGGCGGCGTCGCCACGATCTTCACCCGCACCGGCGATGACTTCGTGCGCATCACCACCTCGCTGCGCAACAAGCAGAACGAACGTGTCATCGGCACCTTGCTCGATCGCAAGGGCAAGGCCTATGACGCACTGTCGCAAGGCAAGGCCTTCACCGGCCAGGCGCAGCTGTTCGGCGAGCAGTACATGACCCATTACCAGCCGCTGCGCAATGCCGCCGGCGAGGTGATCGGTGCGCTGTTCGTCGGGCGCGACTACACCCAGGGCCTGGCCGCGCTCAAGGCTCAGGTCAGCACCACCACGCTGGGCCAGGACGGCTATTTCGTCATCGTCGATATGGCGCCAGGCGAGCACCAGGGCCAGGTGATCGCGGCCCCGCCGGGCACCCCGGCCACGTTGGCGGCGCTGGTGCCGGCCGAACAGCAGGCGCTGTTGCAGGCGGTGCTGGACGGCAAGCAGCCCAGCGCCGACGTGCAGCTGCGCGATGCCAAGGGCGCCAGCCAGGCGTTCGAAGTCACAGCACAGCGCTACGCGCCGTGGCAGTGGGCAGTGATTGGTGCACAGCCGCGCAGCGCCATCGACGGCCCGCTGGATGCACTCATGGGCAGCATGCTGCTGTTCTCGCTGGTGGTGTTGGCGCTATGCATCGCAGTGGTGTTCATCGCCGCGCGCAAGATGGTCACCCGCCCGCTGCTGGCAGTGGAGCGCGTGCTCGGCGATGTGGCTGCCGGCCGCCTGGATAACCCCATCGACATCGATCGTCACGACGAACTCGGCCGCCTGTTGCTCAACGCGCGCACCATGCGCGACGACCTGCGCGCACGCCTGGAACGCGACCACCTGATCGCCAGCGAAGCACTGCGCGTGCGCACCGCATTGGACGACGTCAGCACCAATGTGATGATCGCCGACGCCGACCGCCGCATCATTTACGTCAATCGCCCGATGCAGCGCATGCTTTCCGAGATGCAGGACGTGATGCGACACGACCTGCCCAACTTCGATGCCACCGCACTGAGCGACACCCGTATCGACCAGTTCCATCGCAATCCCGAGCAGGCGCACCTGCTGGATCAACTCAAGAGCACGCACACCGCGCAGACCGAAATCGGCGGCCGCATCGTGCAGGAAGTGGTCAGCCCGGTCGTGGCCGCCACCGGCGAGCGCATGGGTTATGTCGTCGAATGGAGCGACCGTACCCAGGAAGTGCAGGTGGAACAGGAAGTTGCACACCTGGTGCAGGCCGCTGCCGCCGGCGACCTCAGCGAGCGGATCGACCTCCGGGGCAAGCATGGCTTTCTGTTACTGCTGGCCCAGCAGCTCAACACGCTGCTGGATAACAACGCCGATGGTCTGTCGCGCATCTCCGCCCTGCTCTCGTCGCTGTCGCAAGGCGATTTGACCGCACGCATGGACGGCGAGCTGCAAGGCGTTTTCGCCACCATCCGCGATGACGCCAACGCCACCGCTGATCAGTTGGCCGGCATCGTGCGCCGTATCAAGGACTCGTCGCTGACGATCAATTCCGCCGCCACCGAAATCGCCACCGGCAACGGCGACCTGTCGCGTCGCACCGAACAACAAGCGGCTGCGCTGGAAGAAACCGCTGCTTCGATGGAAGAGCTCACCGCCACCGTCAAGCAGAACGCCGACAACGCCGACCAGGCCAATCGCCTGGTGCTGGATGCCGCCGGCGTGGCCGTAAAGGGCGGCGATGTGGTGAACCGCGTGGTGACCACCATGGCCGATATCGACGCCTCGTCGAAGAAGATTGCCGAGATCATCAGCGTCATCGACGGCATTGCGTTCCAGACCAATATCCTGGCCTTGAACGCGGCAGTGGAAGCGGCGCGTGCCGGCGAACAGGGCCGCGGCTTTGCTGTCGTCGCTTCGGAAGTGCGCACGTTGGCACAGCGCTCTGCCGGTGCGGCCAAAGAAATCAAACACCTGATCGAAGACTCGGTAACCCGCATCGGTAACGGCGCTGCATTGGCTTCCGAAGCCGGCAGCACCATGCAGCAGGTGGTGACATCGGTGCAGCGTGTCACCGACATCATGGGCGAGATCACCAGCGCCTCACGCGAGCAAGCCGCCGGCATTGCCCAGGTCAATCAGACCGTCACCCAGATGGACGAAACCACCCAGCAGAATGCCGCGCTGGTGGAAGAAGCCACTGCCGCAGCGCGCTCGATGGAAGATCAGGCCGCACAGCTGGTTGATGCGGTGGCGGTGTTCCGCCTGGAGCCGCAGGATCGCCTAAGCGCCCTGCTGGCCAACGCACGCAACGCCTATAGCTAAGGCGGAAACGGCGATTCATTACACCGAAATCACAGCGTCGAATGTGCGGTGCCCTCGACTCTGTGGGTCACGCCACGAAGGCGTCCCTGTGGTCCATGCCGCCGTTGGTTCTTTAATCGGCAAAAACACCGCACCAAACAGTTCGATGGTGGTTTTACTGAAGAACGAGCACCGCGCCCCGTGGCCTGCTGGTTGCTTGTTGAAAGGCTGCACCCAGACCATCGCGACTAGTCCTTGCCAGCGATAGGCGTACACGTTTCGTCAGCCACTCTTAAAGAATTGGCTTTGCCGCCGATATCAAGGCGACGCCTGGACAACCCGCCAGGCGTCTTCCCGTTGCTACTGTGCTTGTGCCCATGTCCCAAGGCGATACCCCAGAGCTGGACCACGACGCCGATCACCTCGCCGAAGGTGACGAGCGCTATCTGCTGCGTAACAAGCGGCAGATCCGTGGATTACTGCGCCAGCTGCTCGACCAACGCGCCATCGTGACCATGCACGTGGCCGGCCGCGACATGGCCGTGCCCACCGCCGTGCTGGAATTGGACGAAGACGACGATTGCGTGATCCTGGACGGCAGCCACAACGATGCCTCCAACCGCGCCATCGAGGGTGCCAAATACCTGCTGTGTTACGCCCAACTGGAACGGGTCAATATCCGTTTTCGCCTGGAAAAGGCCGAGCGTATCGAGCGCGGCATTCACGTCGCTTTCCGCGCCGACCTGCCCGACGGGATGTACCACATGCAGCGGCGCGAATCGTACCGGCTGGAAGCGCCGATCACCGACTCCCCCATCTGCACGATTCGCCAAGAGGCCGCACAGGGCGACGCACTCAACCTGCAGCTGCGCGTGATCGACATCAGCAGCGGCGGCCTGGCGGTGTCGCTCACCGATGGCATGCCCTTGCTCGAACCGCAACGCACCTACCGCAACTGCATCCTGCAGCTGCCCGACGCTGCCCCTATTACGCTGCCGCTCACCGTGTGCAGCCAGTACAAGCAGACGCTGCTAAACGGCAGCGAAGGCTTACGTGTCGGCATGCAGTTCAGCGAACTGCCGCGCGGCGCCGACGAAACCATCCAGCGCTACATCTTCCGCGTCGACCGCCAGCGCAACGCGCGCAAGAGCGGCATGTTCTGAACCTGCCCGCACCGCGCGGGGCCGGCACCTAAAGATGCCGCCCACCCCGCCGATGTTGCTAGGGCATCCCTCATCCGTATCTGCCGCAGTCCTGCCGCAACCTGACACTTAGCCGCAACGCCCGGAGTTTCCATGAACGACAAAAGCACTGCCACCGGCACCGGTGGTGAATTCCTCAGCTTCGCTTTGGGCGAAGAACACTACGGCGTGGATATCCTGAAAGTGCAGGAAATCCGCGGCTACGATTCTGTCACCCGTCTGCCCGACGCGCCCGACTACATCAAGGGTGTGATCAACCTGCGCGGCACCATCGTGCCGGTGATCGACCTGCGTCTGAAGCTGCGCCTGAAAGAAGCGCGCTACGACGCCTTCACCGTGATGATCGTGCTCAACGTCGAAGACCGCGTGGTCGGCATCGTCGTGGACAGCGTTTCCGACGTGATTCCGCTTAACGACGACCAGATCCGCCCCACGCCCGAATTTGGCGCCGCGGTCGACACGCGCTTCATCTCCGGCATCGGCACCCAGGACGATCGCATGTTGATCCTGCTGGATATCGAAACCCTGCTGGACAGCACCGAGCTGGGTCAGCAACTGGTCGAAGAAGCCGCCTGATCAAGCGGTTGGTTCGCCTCGCCTGCGGTCGTCGGAGAGGTGTGGCGGTGGGCGGGAACCGTCATGTACGACGCGTACATGGCGCTACCGGCCACCCACTGCGCCACTCCGACGGCCGTACTGCGTTCACCGCGAGCGTATCTACAACCATCGCGTGTCAGGAGCCTCCCTACACGCGACGCACCGCTCTCTTGAAGTGAGATATAAATCACGTTTACCGGATTCAAGTTGAACGGCGGTTAGCCGATAGCTGAATGGAAGCCCGCGTCCACACAACGGGTCACCGTTCGACTTTTGACTCTGGAGAATCCCTATGAAGTTTCTGCTCTCGCTCCTCCCCGTTGCTGCTCTCGTGATCGTTGCGCCCACGCTGTCGGCTCAGTCGCAGGAAATGATTCCGCCGGAGATGGCCACCCGCTTCGTCGGCAAGGACGGCATGGTGTGCGGCAAGGTCGAAAAGGCCAAGTACGCGCAGAGCTCGGAAGGCGAGCCCACCTTCCTGTACATGGGCGGCATGTTCCCGCGCCACACCTTCTCCGCACGCATCGACGGCGCTAACCGCGGCAAGTTCAGCTTTGCCCCGGAAACGCTTGAAGGTAAGGACGTCTGCGTCCTCGGCAAGATCCAGCGCGACAGTTCGCGTGCCGAAATCGAAGTCAGCTCCCCGGCCAGCCTGAAGCTCGCCACCATCAAGTAATCGCCTCGCACATCGCCACGCCCTCGCGCGTGGCGATGTGCTGTTGTGGCTATGCGAACTGACTTCCACGGGGGAATCGTATCAATGCAATGGATCAACAGTCTGAAATTGATGCCCAAGCTGATGCTGGCGTTCGGCATCGTGCTGCTGATGATGCTTGTTCAAGGCATCATCGCCTATTCGGGTCTGGCGTCGCTCAACAACGTCACCCGCGATCTGGCCGGCAATACCATGTCCAGCGTGCGCGAAGCAGGCGATCTGCGCGGCATGCTCGGCGAATACCGCAATGCGGCTTACCAGAACCTGGTGCGCGCCAGCGATTCGGTCAAGCAGGAAGCAAAGGTTCGCTCCAAGAAACTCAATGGTGAGATCGAAGCCACCATCAAGGGCTACCCGCGCCTGATCGAGAGCCCGCAACAGAAGAAGCTGTTCGATGTATTCGTGGCCGACTGGAAGAAGGCCTCGGCCTCCTACGCCAGCGTCGATGAAATGATCGAACTCAATCTGCCCGACGATGCCGTCGATACCTTCGTCGGCGAAACCCGCACCCTGCACAACAAGGCCAAGGATTCGCTGGCTGCGTTGATCACCGAAGACAACATGCTGGCGCAGGCTGCCAAGACCAAGGCTGAAAAGGTCCATGCCACCTCCGTCTCGCTGACCGTGATGGTGCTGCTGATCGGCATTGCCGGCGGCCTGGGCCTGGCGTTCCTGTTCGCCCGTTCCATCGTCAAGAGCATGCGCGGCGCGGTCACCACCGCCACCGAAATCGCCGGCGGCAAGCTGGACGGCCAGATCAACGTGCAGGGCCAGGACGAAGTGGGCGAGTTGATGCGCTCCATGCAGCGCATGCAGCGCGACCTGAAAGAGCGTATCGAACGCGATCAGAGGATCGCCGACGAAAACCTGCGTATTCGCACTGCGCTGGACAAGTCCTCGACCGGCACCTTCATCACCGATCCAGAGCGGGTCATGATCTACGCCAACGACGCCTTCAGGAAGATCGTGGCGCAGTACGAAAGCAGCATCCGCCTGGCATCGCCCGAGTTCGACGCGAGCAAGGTCATCGGCCAGCACATCAGCTACCTGGGTCTGTCGGAAGCGACCGTGCGCAAGGCCATTGCCGCGTTGGAACGCGATGGCGTCACCAGCTTCGAAGAGCGCTTCGGCGAAGTGGTGCTGGCGCAGACGGTCACCGCCATCAAGAACGAACAGGGCGAGACCAGCGGCGAAGTCTGCGAATGGCGCGACCGCACCATTGAAGTCCAGGTCGAAGAAGAAGTTGCGCGTATCGTGCGTGCTGCCGCTGCTGGCGACATGGGCGGCCGCGTGGAAACCGACGGCAAGCAGGGTTTCTTCCTGCAGTTGGCGCAGCAGCTCAATGGCTTGCTGGATGCCAATGCCGGCAGCCTGGAGCAGATCTCTGCCCTGTTGTCCGCGCTGTCGCGTGGCGACCTGACCGTGCGCATGCATGGAGAATTCAGCGGCGTGTTCGCGCAGATGCGTGACGATGCCAATGCCACCGCAGAGCAACTGGCTGACATCGTTGGCCGCATCAAAGTGTCTTCCAGTGCGATCAACTCGGCTGCTGGCGAAATCGCTTCGGGCAACAGCGACCTGTCGCACCGCACCGAACAGCAGGCCGCCAACCTGGAAGAAACCGCTGCCTCGATGGAGGAGCTCACCTCCACGGTCAAGCAGAATGCCGAGAACGCCCGTCAGGCCAACCAGCTGGCAATCGGCGCCACCGGCGTGGCCTCGCAAGGCGGTGAGGTGGTGTCGCAGGTGGTTACCACCATGTCCGGCATCGAAGCCTCGTCCAAGAAGATCGCCGACATCATCAGCGTCATCGATGGCATCGCGTTCCAGACCAATATCCTGGCGTTGAATGCCGCAGTGGAAGCGGCACGTGCCGGCGAACAGGGTCGCGGCTTTGCCGTGGTCGCATCCGAAGTGCGCACGCTGGCGCAGCGTTCGGCCGGTGCGGCGAAGGAGATAAAGGGTTTGATCGACGATTCCGTGCACAAGGTCGCCGAAGGCTCGGCACTGGTCCGCAAGGCCGGCGCCACCATGGCCGAGATCGTGGCCAGCGTGCAGCGCGTGACCGACATCATGGGTGAGATTTCTGCTGCTTCGCAGGAGCAGTCGTCCGGGATCGAGCAGGTCAACCAGACCATCACCCAGATGGACGAAACCACCCAGCAGAACGCAGCGCTGGTGGAAGAAGCCACCGCCGCCGCCCGCTCGATGGAAGAGCAGGCCGGTCACCTGGCCGAAGCGGTGTCGGTGTTCAAGCTGGACGAATCGGCTGCGCCAGTTGCGCAGACCGCACGCGTGCGGCCGATCGCCTCACGCCAGGTTGCAGTGAAAGGCGCCGCCAAGCCGGTAGCGCGGGCAGCGGCAACCGCATCGCGGCCTGCCATATCCCAGGCCGCGTTGGCCGACGGTAACTGGCAAGAGTTCTGATTCACCGCTGTCACCACAACGCCCCGGCACTGCCGGGGCGTTGTGCATCTGGGCACTGCAATCTGCGTTGGTCACCGCGCGCCCGTTGCGACGGAATGCCTGATGGGCGGCCTTGGGCGCTTAGCGGCAGCAGACGCCCGCTATACCCCACCGTACGGCCGACCGAACCCAACCGCGTGCAATCCACGCATTGGTGCTTCAGTTGCGCCGCTACTTGGCCGATATCCAGTTATAGCTCACGACGCGTATGGATATGACGACTACGACTTCCGCTTCAGACACACGCGAATTTGATTTCGGCGACCGCGACTTCAAACGCGTCTGCGACCTGATCTACCAGCGTGTCGGCATTGCGCTGGCTCCAGCCAAGCGCGACATGGTGTATGGCCGCCTATCGCGTCGTCTGCGCGTGCTCGGCCTGCGCTCATTCCGCGAATACCTCGATCAGCTCGAGGCCGGCAACGACGAAGAAGAATGGCAGGCGTTCACCAATGCGCTGACCACCAACCTGACCTCGTTCTTCCGCGAGCCGCACCATTTCGACAAACTGCGCGAAGAACTGCAAAAGCGCGCCTCGCAGGCGCCACTGAAGATCTGGTCATGCGCCGCGTCCACCGGCGAGGAGCCCTACTCCATCGCCATCACCGCTTGCGAAGCGTTCGGCACCCTGACCCCTCCGGTCAGCATCGTCGCCACCGACGTCGATACTCAGGTGTTGGAAACCGCGTCGCGCGGCGTCTACGCCATCGACCGTGTCGCCTCGCTGGATGCATCGATCAAGCGCAAATACTTCCAGCGCGGCAGCGGCCCCAACGAAGGCAAATGCCGGGTCATTCCCGCGCTGCGCCAGCTCATCGAATACCGCCAGTTGAATCTGCTGGCACCGCGTTACGACGTTGGCGGCCCGTACGCCGCGCTGTTCTGCCGCAACGTGATGATCTATTTCGACAAGCCTACCCAGCGCGGCATCCTGTCGCGCCTGGTCAGCCACATGGGCGACGATGGCTTGCTCTACACCGGGCACTCGGAGAATTACCTGCACGCGGCCGATCTGATCCAGCCGTGCGGGCGCACGCTGTATCGGCGCGCTCCGCGCGCAGGAGCCTCTGCATGAGTACGGCCGTGCAAGTCGACGATGTCATGCGTTACCGCGATTCGCGGTTCCAGACCATTGCCGCCAAACTGCTGCCCACGCAGTATCTGGTGGTGGACGACGACACCGCGTTGACAACCACCCTGGGATCTTGCGTCGCAGCCTGCCTGCGCGATCCGGTGCTGAAGATCGGCGGCATGAACCATTTCTTGTTGCCAGAAGGCCAGATCGGCGATGGCGCACCCGCGCGTTACGGCAGTTACGCGATGGAGTTGCTGATCAACGACATGCTCAAGCGCGGCGCGCATCGTAAACGCATCGAAGCCAAGGTTTTCGGTGGCGCCAACGTGCTCAAGGGCTTCACCAGCAACCCGGTTGGCACCCGCAACGCAGAGTTCGTGCGCCAGTACCTGCAGGCCGAACACATTCCCATCATTGCCGAAGATCTGTGCGGCATCCATCCGCGCAAGGTGTGGTTCTTCGCGACTACCGGCCGCGTCGTCGTGCAGCGTCTGCCGCATGCACACGAAGCCGAAGTTGCCGCTACCGAATCGGCCGTGCGCGCCCGTCTGTCCAAAGCACCGGTCACCGGTGGAGTGGAGTTGTTCGAATGACGCTGGAAACCCCTGTGCGTGTGTTGATCGTCGACGATTCGGCGGTCGTGCGTCAGATGCTCACCGAAATCCTCTCGCGCGATGCCGGCATCGAAGTGGTCGGCTCCGCCGCCGACCCTTTGCTGGCGCGCGAAAAGATCAAGCGCCTCAATCCGGATGTGATCACGCTGGATGTGGAAATGCCGCGCATGGACGGGCTGGTGTTCCTGGAAAACCTGATGCGCCTGCGCCCAACCCCGGTGGTGATGATTTCATCGCTGACCGAGCGCGGCGCCGACACCACCTTGCAGGCGTTGTCGCTGGGCGCAGTGGATTTCGTGTCCAAGCCCAAGATCGATGTCGCACGCGGGCTGGAAGACTATGCCGAAGAAATCGTCAGCAAGGTCAAGATGGCCGCCAAAGCCAAGGTCAGCGCACTCAATCGCCCGAGCGCCCCCAAGGTCACGCTCGATATGCAGGCGGCGCCGGTGCCCGGCAGCGCGCTGCGCTTTCGTACCACCGACCGTTTGATCGCCATCGGCGCCTCCGCCGGTGGCACCGAAGCGCTGCGCGTGGTGCTCGAACACATGCCCGCCGATGCGCCCGCGGTGGTGATGACCCAGCATCTTCCGGCCAGCTTCAGCACCGCGTTCGCAGAGCGCCTCAACCGCCATTCCGCCATGTCGGTGCGCGAAGCCACCGACGGCGAAGCGATCCTGCCCGGTCACGCGTATTTGCCGCCAGGCGGCCAACATTTACGCATTATTCGCGACGGTGCGCGTTGGCGTTGCCGTATCGACGATGGCCCGCCGGTCAATCGCCACAAGCCGGCGGTGGACGTGCTGTTCCGCTCTGTCGCCGCAAACGCCGGCCCGAATGCGGTCGGCGCCATCCTCACCGGCATGGGCGACGACGGCGCACGCGGGCTGCTGGAAATGCTGCAGGCCGGCGCGCCGACGCTGGTGCAGGACGAAGCCAGCAGCGTGGTCTGGGGCATGCCCGGCGCGGCGTACAAACTTGGCGCTGCGCAGGAAGTGGTGCCGCTGGAGCGCGTGGCCGAGCGCTTGCTCGCATTGTCGGCGCAGGCGCGCTGAGCCCGCATGGCCGCGCATCCCTCGCACCCGAGCGACCCGACGCTTCCGCTGACACCGGGAAGCGCGACGGGCGCTGCTGCGGACGCGGCGGTCGATCGTACGCAGGGGACGGCTGAGCCGGTACATGCGAACACGCCAAGCCACGACCTGGTCAGACCCGGCCCGGTCACTGCCGGCATGGCCAAGGCCGGCGAACAGCCTGAGCAGCGCCGTTCGCGCCTGCTGGCCGAAGCGCTGGATGGCAGCAGCAGCGCCATTCTCATCTGCGATCTGCAATCGCGCATGCTGTATGCCAACGACGGTTTCCAGCGCATGTTCGGCTACACCGAAGCCGAAGTGGTCGGTCTACGTCCCTCGGACGTACTGACCCGCGCGCAGAGCGACCAGAGCGAAGTCGCCCGTGTGCGCGAGAGCGCTGATGCCTTGCAGCACACCCGCGCCGACCTGCTGGTGTACCGCAAGGACGGCACCCCGCTGTGGATCTCGCTGAACTTCAACCCGATCTACGACGCCAACCACGCTCCTTCGCATTATGTGGCCGTGCTGACCGACATCACCGACACCAAGATGCACGAGATATTGCAGCACCGCGTGCTGGAAGCTCTGGTGCAGGAACGCCCGTTGATCGAGGTGATGACGCTCATTTGCACCGAGGTCGAACGCATCGCACCGGACGTGCTGGCCACGGTGATGAGCGCAGACAATCAAGGCCGCCTGCATTCGCTGGCTGCGCCCAGCCTGCCGCCCGAATACGCCGATGCGGTCAACGGCTTGAAGATCGGCCCGGCCGCGGGCGCCTGCGGCACCGCGGCCTGGCGCGGTCGCGCGGTGATGGTGGAAGACATCGCCACCGACTCATTGTTCGAACCGTATCGCGACACGCTGTTGTCATGGGGCCTGCACGCCTGCTGGAGTATGCCGATCCGCTCCAACAGCGCACGCGTGCTCGGCACCTTCGCGCTGTACTACCGCAAGCCGCAACGTGCCGATGCCTGGCACATGCGGCTCTCCGATTGGTGCCAACAACTGTGCACGCTGGCGCTGGAGCGCGAGCAGATCCGCCAGCGCGTGCATCAATTAGCGTTCTACGACACGCTCACCGGCCTGCCGAATCGCATCATGTTCAGCGCGCGCGCAGAGCAAGCACTGACGCAGGCCGAATACGCCGGCGAACCGGCGGCATTGATGTTCATCAACATCGATCGTTTCAAACTCATCAACGATAGCCAGGGTCATGCCGCAGGCGACGGTCTGTTGCGCGACATCGCCCTGCGCATCAACGACCAACTCACTGCCACAGCGATGCTGGCGCGCCTGTCAGGCGACGAATTCGCACTTGCACTGCCGCAGTGCAGTGCCGAGCAAGCCAGTGCCGCCGCCGAGCGTTTGTTGGTCAGCATCGCTAGCCCGCTGCCGGTGGGCCATATGACCGTGCATCCGTCAGCCAGTATCGGCGTGGCGATGTTTCCCGAGGATGGCCGCGAGATCAACATCCTGTTGCGCCACGCCGATCTGGCGATGAACCGCGCCAAGAAAGAAGGCGGTGGGCGTTTCCGTTTCTTCAGTTCCGACATGAACCGCATGGCGCAAGAACGCGTTGCGCTGGAAGCGGAGCTGCGCCAGGCCATCGGCCGCCATCAGCTGCAACTGCATTACCAACCGCAGATGCACAGCGCCGCGCCGCACACGTTGTATGGCGTGGAAGCGCTGCTGCGCTGGAATCATCCGCAATTGGGCGCAGTGTCACCGGCGCGGTTCTTACCGGTGGCCGAAGAGCAAGGCATGATGCCGCAGATCAATGCGTGGGTACTGCGCAGCGCGTGCCAGCAGGTCGCCGACTGGCGTCAGCGTGGCGTGCCGGTGGCACGCGTCTCGGTGAATCTGTCGGCCAGTGGTTTCGAAAGCCCGCGCATGCTGTCGGATCTGCTCCAGCTCATTGCCGACATGGGCGTACAGCCCTCCGACCTGACCCTGGAACTGACCGAAAGCGTGATGCTGTCCGGGCAACCGGGCGTGCTGGAAAACCTGCATGCCATTCGCGAAGCCGGCATCTCGCTGTCGCTGGACGATTTCGGTACCGGCTATTCCAGCCTGAGCCATTTGCATCGCCTGCCAATCGACGAACTCAAACTGGACATGAGCTTCGTCCGTGATATCGAACACAGCGAAGACGCGCGCGCACTCACCACCTCGGTATTGCGCATCGGCGAACACCTGCGCAAGCACGTGGTGGCCGAAGGCGTAGAAAACGAAGCACAGCGCCTGTTTCTCGCCGATCTGGGCTGCGAAGTGCTGCAAGGCTACCTGTTCTCGCGGCCGCTGCCGGCCGCAGCGCTGGAAGCATGGCTGGGCGCGCAGCCATAGCGCGACTGATAAACGACCTCGTGGCGATCAGGCTGGTGCATTGTTACTCAGTGCGGCATGGACACCACATACAGAATCACCAATGCCCACCTACCATCGTGGGACCCCGTGCGTAGCTTTGAATAGAGCGGGCAGCAGACTGCTCGACGCGGTGTTCTCGCGCTTCAAGAAGCCACCTGCAAACTGTCTGGCGCGGTGCCCTCGCCGATTGCGGGACCGTTGGCGGCATGGATGCCGCCAACGAGCCCCCCATGGACTGGTTCACAGCGTGTCCCGCGAGCAGTGAGGGCACTGCGCACGCGCCTAATCAAGCTTTTGCCCCAAGGGTTGGTTAGCTGATCCGACTGCTGGCAATGCCCTCAAGCGCTCCTCTTAGCAGTCATGCCAGCACTCAGCCTCACTGCAACGTGCGCTTCAACCATCCCAACAGCTGCGCATTGACGAATGCCGGATTTTCCAGCGATGCGATATGCCCGGCATCGGGCACCAGTTCGTAATCGCAGCCGATCACCTCGGCCATCATCCACAACTCTTCCGGCGGGCGCGGAACGTCGTATTCGCCAGCGAGCAGGAACGTGTTGGCAGGGTTGAGCGCTGCCAGTGTTTCGAGCCGATCGTCGCGCCCGAAGATCAACCGCCCTAGTGGCACGATCGACGCACGCAACTGCTCCGACGTCATCGCCGCCAGACGCTGCGCGAACGCCGCCGGCAACGCGGATTGCAGATCGATATCGGCACGGAAAAACAGCGGCACGATCGCCTCGACCAATTCCGGCGTCACCTGCCCCGCCGCATCGATCGCATTGAGCAACGCAAAGTAGCGCGTGCGCGCCGCCTGCGATTCGGCACCCATAAAGGTGTCCATCAACACCAGGCTGCGCACTCGCTCCGGCGCGCGCATGGCCAACTCCGCGCCCCACATGCCACCGACCGACAGACCCACCACCGCGCATTGCGGAAGCTCCAGCGCATCCAGCAGCGCCAGCATCTGATCGGCAAGATGCCCCACGGTCTGCGTGCCGGCCGGCAATGGGTCTGATTGCCCATGCCCCCACAGCTCGGGAACGATCACCTGGTAATGCTGCGACAGCGACCGAATCTGCGGCTCCCACATCGCCGCGTCCCACAGATAACTGTGACCAAGCAAAATCGGAAACCCTTGGCCGTGTTGCGTGTAGTGCAACGTCTGACCGGAAATTGTGCAAGTAGGCATGGGCATCAACGGGCAGTGGTAGAGCGGCCGGACTCTAGACGCGGGGACTTCAGATTTTTGTTGCAATGCCACAATCCAGTCAGCTGGTATTTGCTTTGACACCCGGCATCGCGGTGAAAACACGAAGTAATTGCCCGAAAAGCGAAATGCCCGACAGTGCCGGGCATTTCGGGACAACAGAGCAGCGGCGAATCAGGCTGCGACAGTGTCCGCCATGTCCTGATACTCCTGGATCTGATCGAAGTTCATGTAGCGATAGATCTGGTCGCCACTGGTCTTGATCACGCCCACATCGGCCATGTACTCGTCCTTGGTCGGGATGCGGCCCAGGCGCGAGCAGATCGCCGCCAGTTCCGCCGAGCCCAGGTACACGTTGGTGTTGCGGCCCAAGCGGTTGGGGAAGTTACGCGTGGAGGTGGAGAACACCGTGGCGCCCTCACGTGCCTGGGCCTGGTTGCCCATGCACAGCGAGCAGCCCGGCATTTCCATGCGCGCGCCGGCCGCACCGAAGGTGCCGTAATGGCCTTCCTTGGTGAGTTCGGACGCATCCATCTTGGTCGGCGGTGCCACCCACAAGCGGGTCGGGATATCGCGCTTGCCTTCCAGCAACTTGGCAGCAGCACGGAAGTGACCGATGTTGGTCATGCACGAACCGATGAACACTTCGTCGATGGCCGCACCGGCTACTTCAGACAGCGTCTTGACGTCGTCCGGGTCGTTCGGGCACGCCACGATCGGCTCGTGGATGTCGGCCAGGTCGATCTCGATGACCGCGGCGTATTCGGCGTCGGCGTCGGGCTGCAGCAGCTGCGGGTCGGCAAGCCACTCTTCCATCTTCTTGATGCGGCGGCCCAGGGTGCGCGCGTCGGCATAGCCTTCGGCGTTCATCCAGCGCAGCAGGGTGATGTTGCTGGTCAGGTATTCGACGATCGGTGCTTTATCCAGGTGCACGGTGCAACCGGCCGCCGAACGCTCGGCCGAGGCATCGGACAGTTCGAACGCCTGCTCCACCTTCAGATTCGGCAAGCCTTCAATTTCCAGGATGCGGCCGGAGAAGATGTTCTTCTTGCCCTGCTTGGCCACGGTCAACAGACCGTCCTTGATCGCGTACAGCGGGATCGCATTGACCAGATCACGCAAGGTCACGCCCGGCTGCATTTCGCCCTTGAAGCGCACCAGTACGCTCTCGGGCATGTCCAGCGGCATCACCCCGGTGGCGGCTGCGAAGGCGACCAGGCCGGAGCCGGCCGGGAACGAAATGCCGATCGGGAAACGGGTGTGCGAGTCGCCGCCGGTGCCGACGGTGTCGGGCAGCAGCATGCGATTGAGCCAGCTGTGGATCACGCCGTCGCCCGGACGCAGCGAGACGCCACCACGGGTGGAGATGAATTCCGGCAGCGTGTGGTGGGTCTTGACGTCGACCGGCTTCGGGTATGCGGCGGTGTGGCAGAACGACTGCATCACCAGGTCGGCCGAGAAGCCCAGGCAGGCCAGATCTTTCAGCTCGTCGCGGGTCATCGGGCCGGTGGTGTCCTGCGATCCCACCGAGGTCATCTTCGGCTCGCAATAGGTGCCTGGGCGCATGCCCTGGCCTTCCGGCAACCCGCAGGCCCGGCCAACCATCTTTTGCGCCAGCGAGAAGCCCTTACCGGTGTCCGGCGGGTCCATCGGCAGACGGAACAGGTCCGAGGCCGGCAGGCCCAGGAATTCGCGCGCCTTGGCGGTGAGACCACGGCCGACGATCAGCGGAATGCGGCCACCGGCGCGCACTTCATCGAACAGCACGTCCGACTTCATCGCGAACTCGGCGATCACCTGCCCGTTCTTGAGTGCCTTGCCGTCGTACGGACGCAGCTCGACCACGTCGCCGTGCTCCATTTGCGACACGTCCAGTTCGATCGGCAGGGCGCCGGCGTCTTCCATGGTGTTGTAGAAGATCGGCGCGATCTTCGAACCCAAGCAGACGCCGCCGAAGCGCTTGTTGGGGATGTACGGAATGTCTTCGCCGGTCCACCACAGCACCGAGTTGGTCGCCGACTTGCGCGAGGAACCGGTACCGACCACGTCGCCCACGTAGGCGACCAGATGGCCCTTGTCCTTGAGGTCGGCAATGGCCTGGATCGGGCCACGCTTGCCGTCTTCTTCCGGCTCGAACGCCGCGCCATCGCGCTTGTTCTTCAGCATCGCCAGCGCGTGCAGCGGGATGTCCGGGCGGGTGGTCGCATCCGGTGCCGGCGACAGGTCGTCGGTATTGGTTTCGCCCGGCACCTTGAACACGGTGACGGTCATGCTCTGCGGCACTTCCGGCTTGCTGGTGAACCACTCGGCATCGGCCCAGCTCTGCAGCACGGACTTGGCGTGCGCGTTACCGGCTTCGGCCTTTTCCTGCACGTCGTGGAACGCATCGAACACCAGCAAGGTGTGCTTGAGCGCTTCGGCAGCGGTGGCGCCCAGTTCGGCGTTGTCCAGCAGGTCGATCAACGGCTGGATGTTGTAGCCACCCAGCATGGTGCCGAGCAGCTCGGTGGCGCGCGTGGGGCTGATCAGTGCGGTGGTCTCGGTGCCGAAGGCCACCGCGGCCAGGTACGAGGCCTTGACCTTGGCGGCATCGTCGACGCCGGCCGGCACCCGCTGGCTGAGCAGTTCGACCAGGAACTCCTCTTCACCCGCAGGCGGGGCCTTGAGCAGCTCGATGACCTCGGCGGTCTGCTGCGCGGTCAGCGGCAGCGGCGGGATACCGAGCGCAGCGCGCTCTGCAACGTGGTGGCGATAGGCTTCCAACATGCGGGTTCTCCAAAAAAGACAGCGGTGAAGGTGGTAAGACGCGAAACGTGGATCAGGGTGCGGGTTTGGGAACGACGATCTTCAAACCCTTGAAATAATCGCGGAAGAAGCCCTCGTCGCGGGTAATCAACCCGTCGCACTGGAGCATCGCGTGAGCGCCGATCAGAAAGTCGGCCACCACCCGCTCGCGCTTGCCGCCGCGTGCGCGGAAGCGCTTGTTCATATGGCCGGCGCGCACTGCCGCCGCTTCCTGGGTGGCCTCGTAGCGCACGCCGATCGAGGCCAGGGTTTCCATCAGGTCGACCTGGGTGTCGAGCATGGCCAGCACCTCAGCCACCACGGCGTCGCAGACCACCACTTCGTCACGCGCCAACGCGTCGCCGATGCAGATCTCCGACACTTCGCCATAGACCGGGTCGCCGATCAGGATGTCCAGCAGGACCGAGGAATCCAAAGCGATCATTGGTTGACAATCATGGGTCGAACGGGTCTCCGGGGGCACGGCCACGGATGACGCGCATGGCGGCATCGGTGCTGGTCAGGCCATCGACCAGCTTGAACTTGCCGCGCACCTTGCGCAGCGCCTCGCTGACGTCCTTACGCAGGATAATGCGCCCGCCGTCAAGCTCGATCTTCAGGGTGGTGCCCTTGGTCAGGCCCAAGGCATCGCGCACCGCCTTGGGCAGGGTGATCTGTCCGCGTTCGGCAACTGTGGCTTCCATGAGCATGCTCCAGAAAGTATGCGCACATGATACGTACTTGCACTGTCGTACTCAAGTTGGCAGATCGGCTTAGACACACCGTGCGTACACACTGAATCACTCAGAATGAGCGCCTACCTAAAGCCTTCGACGCCATAGGAGTGACGCATGAGCGATTCCTTTTCCACTCGCACCTCGCTTGAGGTCCACGGCAAACGCTATGAGTATTACAGCCTGCCGAAGCTGGGCGAACGCTTCGACATCGGCCACCTGCCCTACTCGATGAAGATCCTGCTGGAGAACCTGCTCCGGCACGAAGACGGCGGTGTCACCGTCGGCAAGGACCACATCGAAGCAGTCGCCAAGTGGGACCCGAAGGCCGAGCCCGATATCGAAATCGCCTTCATGCCGGCGCGCGTGGTGCTGCAGGATTTCACCGGCGTGCCCTGCGTGGTCGACCTGGCGGCGATGCGCGATGCGGTGGTCAAGCTGGGCGGCAACGCCGACCAGATCAACCCGCAGATTCCCTCCGAACTGGTCATCGACCACTCGGTGCAGGTAGACGTGTTCGGCAAGCCCGACGCGCTCGACCTCAACGGTAAGATCGAATTCCAGCGCAACCAGGAACGTTACGGCTTCCTGCGTTGGGGCCAGAAGGCGTTCGAAAATTTCAAGGTGGTGCCGCCCAACACCGGAATCGTGCACCAAGTGAATCTGGAGAACCTGGCGCGCGTGGTGATGAGCGCGGACAAGGACGGCACCCTGGTCGCCTACCCCGACACCGTGTTCGGCACCGATAGCCATACCACCATGATCAACGGCATCGGCGTGCTGGGCTGGGGCGTCGGCGGCATCGAGGCAGAGGCCGCGATGCTGGGCCAGCCCTCCTCCATGCTGATTCCGCAGGTGGTCGGCTTCAAGCTCAGTGGCAAGCTGCCCGAAGGCGCGACCGCGACCGACCTGGTGCTCACCGTCACTCAGATGCTGCGCAAGGCCGGCGTGGTGGGCAAATTCGTCGAGTTCTACGGTGAAGGCCTGCAACACTTGCCGCTGGCCGACCGCGCCACCATCGGCAACATGGCCCCCGAATACGGTGCCACCTGCGGCATCTTCCCGGTCGACGAAGAATCGCTGACCTACCTGCGCCTGTCCGGCCGCAGCGAGGAGCAGATTGCCCTGGTCGAGGCCTATGCCAAGGCACAAGGGCTGTGGCACGACGCCAATACCCCGCCGGCACAGTACAGCGCCACGCTGGAACTGGACATGGCTGAGGTCAAGCCGTCGCTGGCCGGGCCCAAGCGCCCGCAGGACCGCGTGCTGCTGGAAGACATGCAGTCCAACTATCGCGAAAGCCTCAAGCCGTTCGCCGACGCCCGCAGCAAGAAACTCACCGATCTCAAGCAGGAAGACCGTCTCAAGAACGAAGGTGGCGGCGGCACCGCCGTTGGCGCCAAGGCCTCGCAGGCAGAAAGCGCCAGTGCCAGCGGCGCCGGTCGGCGGCTGCGCGATGGCTCGGTGGTCATCGCCGCAATCACTTCATGCACCAACACCTCCAACCCGGCAGTGATGCTGGGTGCCGGCTTGCTTGCGCGTAATGCGGCAGCCAAGGGCTTGAAGGCGCAGCCGTGGGTCAAGACCTCGCTCGGGCCGGGTTCGCGCGTGGTCACCGATTACCTGAGCAAGGCCGGCGTGCTCGCCGACCTGGAAAAGCTGGGCTTCTACGTGGTCGGCTACGGCTGCACCACTTGCATCGGCAACTCCGGCCCGCTGCCGGAAGACGTGTCCGCGGCCATTGCCAAGGACGATCTGGTGGTGACATCGGTGTTGTCGGGCAACCGCAACTTCGAAGGCCGCGTGCACCCCGAAGTCAAAATGAATTACCTGGCTTCGCCGCCGTTGGTGGTGGCGTATGCCATCGTCGGCACTACCGACATCGACCTCACCACCGAGCCGCTGGGCACCGGCAGCGACGGGCAGCCGGTATACCTACGCGACATCTGGCCGAGCAACAAGGAAATCGGCGACACCATCGCCGCCACCGTCGGCCCGGAGATGTTCAAGCAGAACTACGCCGACGTGTTCAAGGGCGACACGCGCTGGAACACCATCGCCTCGCCCGATGGCGCGCTGTACGAGTGGGACGCCGCCTCGACCTACATCAAGAACCCGCCCTACTTCGACGGCATGACCATGCAGGTGGGCAACGTGGATGACGTGCATAGCGCACGCATCATGGGCCTGTTCGGCGACTCGATCACCACCGACCACATCTCGCCGGCCGGCAACATCAAGAAGGATTCACCGGCGGGCCGCTTCCTGCAGGAACGTGGCGTGCAGCCGGCCGACTTCAACAGCTACGGCAGCCGCCGCGGCAACGACGATGTGATGGTGCGCGGCACCTTCGCCAACATCCGCATCAAGAACCTGATGTTCGGCGGTGAAGAAGGCGGCAACACGCTGTACTACCCCGCCGACGGCGGCCAGCCGGAAAAGCTGGCGATCTACGATGCCGCAATGAAGTACAAGGCCGACGGCGTGCCGCTGGTGGTGCTGGCCGGCAAGGAATACGGCACCGGCTCCTCGCGCGACTGGGCGGCCAAGGGCACCAACCTGCTTGGGGTCAAGGCAGTGATCGCCGAAAGCTTCGAGCGCATCCACCGCTCCAACCTGGTCGGCATGGGCGTGTTACCGCTGCAGTTCCTGGAAAACGAGAACGCACAGACGCTTGGGCTGGATGGCTCGGAAGTGCTGGACATCAGCGGCCTGCAGGACGGCGCCAGCCGCCGTGCCACCGTCGATGCAAAGAAGTCCGACGGCAGCGTCAAGCAGTTCCAGGTCAAGGTGCTGCTGCTGACCCCGAAGGAAGTCGAGTACTTCAAGCACGGCGGTTTGCTGCAATACGTGCTGCGTCAGCTGGCTGCGCGCAAGGCTGCATGATCGCGGCGCGCGTTGTGCATCGCGCTCTGCATCGCGTTCTAAGGATGCAGCACGACTCCCGCCACTCGGCGGGAGTCGTGTTTCAGTCCATCACAACACATCGCGAACACGTCTTGCGAGAAGGTGCCAGGTGATTGCGAATAGCGTGCCTTGCAAATCGGCAAACGCGCTCCACCTCCACGCCAACACCACACATCGGCGTCGCTACAGGCACTGCGCATTTCGGCCGGATGCTCTTCCACGCCAACATGTGTTGGCGCCGAGTATCGGCGACGTGACGAGAGCAGCAAAACCACCATCGCGGTCGACCACGATCACCAATGCCACCATGCGCCCCACAGCTCCGATCGGCGCTTTCAGCCGGTCGACGCGCTTACCGCGCCCTGCCGGCGCCCATTGCGCGTGATACAGCTGCCAGTCGCTGCCCTGCAATCGCCAGCCGGTGGTGACCTGGTAGGTTTGCGCCTGATCAGGCACCCAGCGGCCGTTGCCGCCGGTCAATAGCGCCGTGAGCTGCACCGTGGCAGTGTCGCCGCGAAGCGCCACATCGACCGCCCCCCCGGCCCCATGGTCACACCGATCTGTGCGTTGCCCAGCATCTGCGCCTGCATCAAGCGCCGTAACCCTGCTGCGTCCAGCCCGGTTTCGCCGACAAAGTCCTCGGCCACCGGCGCCATCGCAGTGCCAATCTCGCATGCCTCGATCGCCTGATGCATCTGCTCCAGCGTTGCGCGCGGCTGTTGTTCCGGCGCCGCACGCGTGCACCCGAGCAAGGCCAGCATGCAAAACCCCACGCAAACCACATGCCACCGCGCTTGAATGCTGCTCTGCATCACGCTTCGCCTTTTCCATCCATGACGGTATGCTGCCAGCGGTTGTAACGCCGTGGAACACGCTGCGGCGCGTCGAAAACACCCTGGAGGGGGGCAGATGAATCAGGCACGACCTTGGTTGCAAAGTTATCCGGCCGGCGTTGCCGCCGAAATCGATCTTGAGCAGTTCCGCACGGTGGCCGAGGTGTTCGCCACCTCGGTAAAACGCTTTGCCGACCGGCCTGCGTATCACAGCTTCGGCAAAACCATCACTTACCGCGAAGCGAATCAGCTGGTCGAGCAATTCGCTGCCTACCTGCTTGGCGAACTGCAGTTGAAGAAGGGCGACCGCGTCGCCTTGATGATGCCCAACTGCCTGCAATATCCAATCGCGACCTTCGGCGTACTGCGTGCCGGCCTGACCGTGGTAAACGTCAATCCGCTGTATACCCCGCGCGAACTCAAGCATCAGTTGATCGACTCCGGCGCCAGCGTGCTGGTGGTCATCGACAACTTCGGCACCACCGTGCAGCAGGTCATTGCCGACACGCCCGTCAAACAAGTCATCACCACCGGCCTGGGCGACATGCTGAGCTTCCCGAAAGCGGCGGTGGTGAACTTCGTGGTCAAGTACGTCAAGAAGTTGGTGCCGGATTACCGCATCAACGGCGCGATCCGCTTTCGCGATGCGTTGGCACTGGGCCGCAAGCACAACGTGCCGACGCTGCAGATCGAGCCCGACGACATCGCCTTCCTGCAATACACCGGCGGCACTACCGGCGTGGCCAAGGGCGCGATGCTGACCCACCGCAATCTGGTCGCCAACATGCAGCAGGCGCACCAGTGGCTATCGGGCACCGGCAAGCTGGAAGAAGGCAACGAAGTGGTGATCACCGCGCTGCCGCTGTACCACATCTTTGCATTGACCGCGAACGGCCTGGTCTTCATGAAGATCGGCGGCTGCAATCACTTGATCAGCAACCCGCGCGACATGCCAGGCTTCGTCAAGGAATTGAAGAAGACCCGCTTCACGGCATTCACTGGCGTCAACACGCTGTTCAACGGTCTGCTCAACACGCCCGGTTTCGATCAAATCGATTTCTCCTCGCTCAAGATGACCCTCGGCGGCGGCATGGCCGTGCAGCGCTCGGTCGCCGAGCGCTGGAAGAAGGTCACCGGCCTCACCTTGGTCGAAGCCTACGGCCTGACCGAAACCTCGCCGGCCGCGTGCATCAACCCGATGGACTTGAAGGACTACAACGGCTCGATCGGCTTGCCGATTCCGTCCACCGATGCCTGCCTCAAGGACGACGCCGGCGCGGAACTGCCGCTCGGCGAAATCGGCGAGCTCTGCATCAGGGGCCCGCAAGTGATGAAGGGCTACTGGAAGAAGCCCGACGAAACCGCCAAGGTCATGGACGCTGAAGGTTGGTTGCATACCGGCGACATCGCGCGGATGGACGCGCAAGGCTTCGTTTACATCGTCGATCGCAAGAAGGACATGATTCTGGTGTCCGGCTTCAACGTGTACCCCAACGAAATCGAGGACGTGATCGCCGAAATGCCGGGCGTGCTGGAAGTAGCAGCCGTGGGCATGCCGGACGAGAAATCCGGCGAGATCGTCAAGGCGGTCATCGTAAAGAAGGATCCGGCTCTGACCGCAGACGATGTGAAGGCGCATTGCCGCGCCAACCTGACCGGCTACAAGCAGCCGCGCGTGATCGAATTCCGCAAGGAGTTGCTCAAGACAAACGTCGGCAAGATCCTGCGCCGCGAGTTGCGGGTTGCGCCGAAGACGTAATACAGTTATACCGCAGACCAAAGGCATTCAGCCTTCACCGACGCCCGCAATGCCGCAAGGCCTTGCGGGCGTTCGCTTTTACACGCATAGAATCCAGTGTCGGCGCACGCTCACGCGTTCAACCTTATCTCCGTCCGAAAGGCGGCCGGCCGGACGGTCATCACGGAGACCATCATGTCTGCAGTTCAACCCTTTATTCGCACCAACATCGGCTCGACCCTACGCATCGTCGAAGAACCGCAGCGTGACGTGTACTGGATCCATATGCATGCCGACCTTGCCATCAACCCGGGGCGTGCCTGCTTTTCGACGCGCTTGGTCGATGACATCACCGGCTACCAGACCAACCTTGGTCAACGCCTGAACAACGCTGACGTGCTGGCTCCGCATGTGGTGCTGGCATCCGACAGCGACGTCTTCAACCTGGGCGGCGATCTGGCGTTGTTCTGTCAACTCATTCGCGAAGGCGACCGTGCTCGACTGCTTAATTACGCCCAACGCTGTGTACGCGGTGTGCACGCATTCCATGTCGGCCTCGGCGCGCGCGCGCACAGCGTCGCGCTGGTGCAGGGCAACGCGCTCGGCGGCGGATTCGAAGCGGCATTGAGCTGCCACACCATCGTCGCCGAGGAAGGGGTGATGATGGGATTGCCCGAAGTGCTGTTCGACCTGTTCCCCGGGATGGGCGCCTACTCTTTCATGTGCCAGCGCGTCAGTGCGCAATTGGCGCAAAAAATCATGCTCGAAGGCAATCTGTACTCCGCCGAGGAGCTGCTTAGCATGGGCCTGGTCGATCGCGTCGTGCCCCGCGGTCAGGGCGTGGCGGCCGTCGAACAAGTGATCCGCGAAAGCAAGCGCACACCGCATGCCTGGGCGGCGATGCAGCAAGTACGCCAAATGACCACGGCGGTACCGCTGGACGAGATGATGCGCATCACCGAAATCTGGGTCGATACGGCGATGCAGTTGGGCGAAAAGTCATTGCGCACCATGGACCGTCTGGTTCGTGCGCAATCGCGTCGCTCAGGGCTTGACGCCGGCTGATGCGTCGGCAGGCTATTCGCGGCTCCGGGGGGAGCGCTCGTCGTCGTTGGCACCTTGTGCGCGCGCGGCGAGTGCATCCTTTCCGGCCTGCAGCTGTTCGCGTAACGCCGACAGCCGCTGTCGCCATTCGGCCTGCAGCTGCCAATCGGCCATGCGCATCAGCTCACCGCCGCTGCCGGCCAGCTGGGCCAGGCCCAAATTGCTGGCAACACCGCGCAATGCGTGAGCGCTCTCGCGCAGTTGCTCCCAATCCGAGCGCGTGCCATCGCGCTCGATCGCACCCACGCAGTTGTGCGCATCATCCAGACATTGCCGGACGAACTGACATTCGAATTCTTCGCCCATGCCCAACGCAGCGAGTTCGTCCAGCACGCTGGCATCGAGTACGCCCTCGAAACTGGTCGAGGCCTGCACCACCGTCGCCGACGTCGCCAGTGCACGGGTGCTCACAGCAAGTTCGGCCAGCGTATCGAGCAGCTTGGCGGCCACGACGGGCTTGGCCAAAAACGCACGGGCACCGGCCTGCTCGCACGCGCGGATCGCCTCCGGTGTGACATCGGCACTGAGCACCACCACCGGGGTGTAACGCATGCCGCTGGCCTGCATCACGCGCAGCTGCTTGAGCATGTCAAGGCCGTTCATGCCCGGCATGTGCAGATCCACGATCACCGCATCGAAATCCTCGTCGGCCATCGCGTCCAGCACCTGCTCGGCGCCGTTGACACACATCACCTTATGCCCTGCCTTCTCCAGCAATCGCTGCAACACCATGCGATTGGCTTCATGGTCGTCGGCCACCAGCATGCGCATGCTGCGCACGCGCGCGCGATGACGCAGGAACGGGTTGGAAAAGGCAATGACGTTGGAGGTTTCCAGCTCGTCGGGCGTCTCCAGCAGCGCGCCGACCGGCGTGCGCGTCGGCGCGGCCTTCTCCAGTACGCCGATCTCCAGCGGCAACTCGAACCAGAATACGCTGCCGCCGGATGGATTGGGCGCAAAGCCAATCGCGCCGCCCATGGTCTCGACCAAGCCCTTGGCGATCGTGGTCCCCAGGCCGGTGCCTTCATAGCGGCGCGACAAACCCACGTCCGCCTGCTCGAACGCCTCGAACAGGCGCGGACGCATGTCCGTCGGCACGCCGATGCCGCTGTCCTCGACATCGAAACGCAGACGCACCGTCTCGGCACCATTGCCGGAGACCCGCGCGACCCGCAGCAGCACATGTCCGTGCTCGGTGAACTTGACCGCATTGCCCAGCAGGTTGAGCAACACCTGGCGCAGATGGCCAGTGTCGCCCTTGAGCAGGTCAGGCACGTCGGTGGCGACCTCGGTGCCGTAATCCAGTCCGCGCACCTTGGCCTGAGGCTGCAGGATCATGTTGACCGAGCCGATCAGGTCACGCAGCGAGAAATCGCGGCGATCAATACGGATCTTGCCCGCCTCGATCGCAGAAATATCGAGCACTTCTTCCACCAGCGACAGCAGGCTGCGCGCCGAGGCCTGGATGGTATTCAGGCATTCCTTCTGCTCCGCATCCAGACGCGTGGTTGCCAGCACTTCGGTCATGCCCGACAACCCGTTCAACGGGGTGCGGAATTCGTGACTCATATTGGCCAGGAAGCGGCTCTTGGCCTGGTTGGCATGCCGCGCCTCGCGGACCGCGCGCGTCATCGCACGCAACAACGAATCGAAGTACAGCGGCACGGCGATCAAACCCAGCAACAAGCCCCAACTTAGATAGGGGTTGGCCTTCCAGTAAGGCGAAATCAGGATGGCACTGAGAAAACTCAGGCTGGCCATCCCCGTGGCGGCACGTAGATAAGGACTGCCATAACGCAAGCCATTGCCGATGGTCACCCACATGCAGACCGCATACAGCGGCGATGCCGGTTCGCCCTGTATCGCAATGATCGCGCCGATGCAGGTGTAGTCGAGCACCATGCCGATCAGGCGCCGGGTGTGCGACACCTGCGGCCGCAGCAGGATCGCCACCATCAGCCCCAGCGACACCACCAGCTCGCCGACCAGGATCAACCAGGTGGCCATCACCGTGTCGCCGTGGGTGTGCTGATAGCGCCATCCCAGGTACGAAATGAACAGAGTGGTGATGATGATGCGGATCAGATTCTGCGCGTGTTCCGAATCTGCTCGCCCTGACAGGCGCCGCTTCCACCATGGCAATGGAGACTTCATAGACGTCTCAGACGCGCTTTCGCGTCAATAGGTTGGGATCCTTCCGTGGCTGCGACGCAGCGTCGATATCTGCCGCGGGCGTCGACCCGGTCATTGCCTGGTCCCGCTCGCGCAGCGTACGCAACAATGACATAGGAACCATGATCAGCGCACCCAGGAGCGCGACCCCCAAGCCAAGCTGGCCCTGCCAATACGTGCTGTTGGCAAGCGTCGTGCCGAAGCTGAGCATGGCCATGGCAACAGCGGTATGCAGCGCCTCGCTGCCAAAGCGCAACCCGTTGCCGATCGTGATCCAGAGCAACACGACATACAGACAGGCCATCGGTGCGCCCATCCAGGTCATTGCCAGCCCGATCAAGCCGTAGTCGGCGAGCATCCCGAGTGTACGCCGCAGATGCGAGCGCTGTGGGTTTGCCACAATCCAGCAAAAGATCAGCAACGCTGTCGCCTGACCGATCGCGATCAGGCAGGACAGCTGCTGCAGCTGGCGCCCGGAGACCGGCCAGCGGGGAGCGCAGATCAGCGTGTAGATCAGGATCAGCAGGATCAGCGCGATGCGCACCAGCGCTTGGCCATGCTCGCTGTCGGTGCGCCTGACGAGGCGATCACGCAGCTGGCCAAGCGCCCTTTTCATCTCACACTCCGGGTCGCGCCGATGCGGTGGAGAACTCGCCGCAGATCTGGTCCAGCTGTGCACGGCCGCGCAACAGCGCATCCACGCAGCGCGGGTCGAACAGACGGCCGCGTTGGGCATACAGATAGGCCAGCGCGGCGTCCATGGTCCAGGCTTCCTTGTAGGGGCGCTGCGACAGCAGCGCGTCGAACACGTCGGCTACCGCCACGATGCGCGCTTCCAGCGGAATCGCCTCACCGACCAGGCCATCCGGATAACCGGTGCCGTCATAACGTTCGTGGTGACGCAGCGCGATCAAAGCGCCGATCTGGATGAAGCGGTTCTGGCTGCCGCTGAGCAACTCGTAGCCAATGCGCGGATGGCGTTTCATCACGCTCATCTCGTCGTCGGTGAGTTTGCCCGGCTTGAGCAACACTGAATCGGGAATGGCGATCTTGCCCATGTCGTGCAGCGGGGCGGCCATCTCGATGATGCGCACCTCGTCTTCCGACAACCCCAGCTGCTCGGCAATCAGGCCGGCCACATGCGACATGCGTTCCAGAAACGCACTGGTGCCCGAATCGCGGTACTCGATCGCGCGCGCCAAGCGTGACAAGGTTTCGCGCTCGCGCTCTTCTACCTCATTCATGCTGGCCAGCAGGCGCTGTTCCAGCGACAAGGCGCGTTGTTTGACGCTCTCGCTCTGCTGGCGCAACTGCAGCAGGTTGGAGCAACGCGCGCGCAGCTCGCGCGGGCGGATCGGCTTGACCAGGAAGTCGATCACGCCGGCTTCCAGCGCCGCCTGACGAATCGGTTCGTCGCCGACGATGGTGATCAGGATGATCGGGATATCGCGATGGCTGGGCAGCCGGCGCAGCCGACGTGCGAACTCCAGACCATCCATGCCCGGCATGCGGTAGTCGAGCAGCAATAGATCCACGCGCCCGGCTTCGCACCAGGCCAACGCGTCGAGCGGATCGCCGAAGTCGTAGACCTTGAGCTCCGGCGCAATGTCCTCGATGACGTGGCGCAGCATGGTCCGCGCAGACATCTGGTCATCGACAATGACGATGTTCAATCCCAGATCCGCCTTTTCCGCCCAGCTTCCCCATGTATCCGTCGACAACGCGCCGCCCGGACCCCCTAAAACATCCTGCATAGCCGTTGCTCCTCTATCTCGAGAACGGAAAAGCGATAACGCCGGCGCTGTGCCGACTCCCCCGAACAATACCTTGTTCGAAGCTCCGCCCTAGCATATGCAGTATCTGTGCCGTCGGTACACCGAAGGCGCAAAAAAGTCAGGCTTCCGGACGCATATACGGGAACAGCAGGACATCGCGGATGGAGGTGCTGCCGGTCAACAGCATCACCAGACGATCGATACCGATGCCCAGGCCGCCGGTCGGCGCCATGCCGTACTCCAACGCACGGATGTAATCGGCGTCGAAATGCATCGCTTCGTCGTCGCCACCATCCTTGGCCTGCACCTGCGCCTGGAAGCGTGCGGCCTGATCTTCGGGGTCGTTGAGCTCGGAGAAGCCGTTGGCCAGCTCCTTGCCATTGATGAAGAGCTCGAAGCGGTCGGTATAGCCCGGCTCGGTGTCGCTGGAGCGCGCCAGCGGTGACACTTCGACCGGGTGGTCGGTAATGAAGGTCGGCTGCACCAGCGTGTGTTCGACGGTGGCCTCGAAAATTTCCAGCAGCAGCTTGCCCCAGCCGTAGGAGGGCTTCACGCGGATCTTGAGGCGCTCGCAATGGCGCAGCAGCGCATCGCGATCGGTGCAGTCAGCTGCGCTGATCTCCGGATTGTGGTGACGAACGGCCTCATCCATGCGCCAGCGCCGGAAAGCCGGCGCCAAATCGATGTCCGCGCCATCCCAGCTCACCTGCGTGGTGCCCAACACCGACTGCGCGGTGTCGCGGATCACCTGCTCGGTCAGGTCCATGATCTCGTGGTACGTGGCATAGGCCTCGTAGAGCTCGAGCATGGTGAACTCGGGGTTGTGTCGGGTCGACACGCCTTCGTTGCGGAAATTGCGGTTGATCTCGTAGACGCGCTCCAGGCCGCCGACCACCAGCCGCTTGAGATACAGCTCCGGCGCCACGCGCAGGTACAGATCCAGATCCAGCGCGTTGTGGTGGGTGGTAAACGGCTTGGCGGTCGCGCCGCCGGGGATGTAATGCATCATCGGCGTTTCCACTTCCAGGAAGCGCCGCGCATCCAACCACGCGCGCATGGCGCGGATGATCTTGGAGCGCTTGATGAAGACTTCGCGCGCTTCCGGGCTCACGATCAGGTCGACGTAACGCTGGCGGTAGCGCTGCTCCACGTCCGATAGGCCGTGCCACTTGTCCGGCAGCGGACGCAGCGACTTGGTCAGCAGACGCAGCGCGCTGGCCTTGACCGACAGCTCGCCGGTCTTGGTGCGGGTGAGCCCACCCTCCACCGCCACGATATCGCCGACATCCCAGCCCTTGAAGGCGGTGTAGGCATCGCCCAGCACATTGCCTTGCAGGAACAACTGCACGCGCCCGGATTCGTCCTGGATCTGCGCAAAGCTGGCCTTGCCCATTACCCGCTTGGCCATCAGGCGGCCGGCCATCCTGACCGTGCCCCCGCTGGCTTCCAGCGCTTCCGGGGTCCAGGTGTCGGCGTCGGCGAATTCGGCCTGCAGGTCGCCGGCGAAGTGTTCGCGCACGAAGTCGTTGGGATAGGCGATGCCCTGGCCGCGCAATGCGCCCAGTTTCGCGCGACGCTCGGCGATGAGGCTGTTCTCGTCGGCGGGGGGCTGCGGCACGGGGGTCTGCTCGGTCATGGCGGGAATCGATCTGCTGTGGGTCGGGCGAATGCCCGGTGGGGAATGCGGAACCGGCGACGCCGATCCTCTTTTTACAACGACGGTGTGATGAAGGTACGCGTTATCCGTGTCACCAGAAGCTGCAGTGCATTAACACCGCTGCGTCACGGGTACTGCGGAGCTGCGCCAGGATGCCGTCGCGACGGCCACCTGGCGCGGCGGTCAGGCATCCAGGCGTTTGGAGCCCGCTGCCAGACCGGCCTTCAGGCTGGCCTCGACGAATTCGTCCAGGTCGCCGTCCAGCACTTTCTGCGTATCGCTGCGTTCGATGCCGGTGCGCAGATCCTTGATGCGGCTCTGGTCAAGCACGTAGTTGCGGATCTGGCTGCCCCAGCCGATGTCGGACTTGGTGGCTTCCAGCGCATCGCGCTCGACGTTGCGCTTCTGCACTTCCAGTTCGTACAACTTGGCCGCCAGCATCTTCATCGCGTTGTCGCGGTTCTGGTGCTGGCTGCGGCCGGTCTGGCATGCGACGACCGTATTGGTCGGGATGTGCGTGATACGCACCGCCGATTCGGTCTTGTTGACGTGCTGACCACCGGCGCCGGACGAGCGATACACGTCGGTCCGCAGATCGGCTGGATTGATATCGATCTCGATGTTGTCGTCCACTTCCGGCGACACGAACACCGAGGTGAAACTGGTGTGTCGGCGGTTGTCCGAGTCGAACGGCGACTTGCGCACCAGCCGGTGCACGCCGATCTCGGTCTTCAACCAGCCGTAGGCGTACTCGCCTTCGATGCGGATGGTGGCCGACTTGATGCCCGCCACTTCGCCGCCGGAGACTTCCATCAGCTCGGTCTTCCAGCCACGCGACTCGGCCCAGCGCAGATACATGCGCAGCAGAATTTCGGCCCAGTCCTGCGCCTCGGTGCCGCCAGCGCCGGCCTGGATGTCGACGAACGCGTTGGCGCCGTCCATCTGGCCGGAGAACATGCGCTGGAATTCCAGCTTCTCGACATGGGTCTGGTACTTGTCCAGATCGGCGATCACCGCCACTGCGGTGTCTTCGTCCTGTTCACTCTCGGCCAGCTCCAACAGATCGCCCGCATCGGCCAGGCCCGACAGCACATCGGCAATGCCGATCACGGTCTTTTCCAGCATCGAACGCTCGCGGCCCAGGGCCTGCGCGCGCTCGGCGTCGTTCCACACATCGGGGCTCTCAAGCTCCCGGCTGACTTCTTCTAGACGCTCTTTCTTGACGTCGTAGTCAAAGATACCCCCTGAGCGAGAGCACGCGATCGTTGAGATCGGTGATGCGCTGGCGGATCGGATTGGTTTCGATCATGACGGACTTCCGGCAAACAAGCTGGTTAGTTTAGCAAGCGGGCGGCGGCGGCGAAACGCGGCAAAACTGTGGCCGCGCACGCTGTAGCACCTGTTAGTGCTCGGGTACTCGGCTGGCGTGCTCGACCGCTGGCGCCGCACGCAACCCACCATCGCGCGAGGGTGTCGCAACAGCTGCGACCTGCCACCGGCAAGGGGCTGGGACGAATTTGGGACGGGACGCTGGTCAAATTCGGGACGGGACGCTGGTCACTGCGGGCAGCGCCAGAGCAACGGGCTTACGCCACCAATGCGTCGGTCTTAGGCGCAGCCGCACCCTGCCCTGCATGCGCACGCAAGCCGGCCAGGTGGCTGCGACTGCACGGCAGCACGGTAGCGTCGCGCAGATGCACACGTGCATCGCCGGAATCGACAGGTTCAATCGCTTGCACCTGGCCCAGATTGACCAGATAGCTGCGGTGGATACGCACGAACACGGCCGGATCCAGCTTGGCCTCGATCGCCGCCATGGTGCTACGCAGAGGGTAATCGTGGCCGCGCACATGCAGGTTGACGTAATTGCCCGAGGCCTGGATCCACTCGATATCGGCGGTGGCGACCAGGAAATCGCGTCCCAACTTGCGCACCAGAAATCGCTCCGGGCGATCCAATGGCTCCACTGGCGGGCCATCGTCAGGTGCGGCGAGCAGATGCGCCTCGCCCTGACGGCGTCGTGCGTACCAGGCCAGTGTGTGCTGTACCGCCACCAGCAGCGCAACGGTACGCAGATCCTTGGACAGCTCGTAGACCCACTGCAGCCAGCCGCCGAAATCGTAATGCGCGCCAGCCAGTGCGTAGACCAGCATGCGCAGCACGACCATGCCGGCGACATGCAGCAGCCACCAACCCAGTGCAGCGGCCACATACGCTGGCAAGCGTCGCACCCAGGCATCGGCATGCAGCGGCCAGCGTGCGCAGAGCCACACCACTGCCGGCAACAGTAGAAGCGCAGCCGTGGCGCTACTCAATTCCCAGCTCAGCACCTGCCACACCACGATAGGCTGGCCATCGCGGCGCGCGGCAAGGCAGGAAGTCCAGACGTTGCCTAGTGCACTCAGGTAGAACACCAGCGACCAGATCACCACGGCCCAGCGTGTGGCAGCGCGGCCGGCCCTGTCGTGGATAGTTGGCGGGCGCGACTCGGTCGATTGCATTGCATACGTCCGCAGTTGGCAGATGCCGATCATAGAGGCCTGCGCTACGTGGCGAAACCGCCATCCCTGCCGTCCCCATTCGTCCCTGGGCGGGCACCACTGGTCACTGCGGGCCGGGGTTTCCACCCCTGACACCCCCGGTGGAGCGGGCCGCTGGGCAGGATGCATCCACTCCTCCACCAGCCGCCGACCATGACCGAGCGCCGCCACGATATCGATGCCTTGCGCGTCTTCGCCTTCGCCCTGCTGATCCTCTACCACGTGGGCAGGCCTATGTGGCCGACTGGGATTTCCACCTCAAAAGTGTGCACACCGCCGAGTGGTTGCAGTGGCCGATGATCGTGCTCAATCGCTGGCGGATGCCGTTGTTGTTCATGATCTCCGGCATCGCGATCGGCTTGTCGCAGCCGCAGGCCACGCCGTGGCGCTTCGCGTTGCGTCGCTGCGGGCGGTTGCTGCCGCCATTGCTGTTCGGCATGTTCGTGGTGGTGTCGGTACAGGCCTATTGCCAGGGCGTGAGCAACGGCAAGGTCGCCACCGGCTTCGGCAGTTTCCTGCTGCGTTACTGGCAGGTGCGCCCATGGCCTGCCGGCAGCTTCGATGGCTGGGAGCACGGCATCACCTGGAATCATTTGTGGTACCTGGCGTACCTGCTGCCCTACACCGTCGTTTTGATGGCGCTGGTATCACTGAGCAAGCTGCTACGGCTGCCGGTCTTCCCGCGGCTTCCCTCTTCAGTGGTCGTGCCGGCCTTGCTGGTGCTGCCGATCCTGTGGGAAGCGTTCTGCGTGATGTGGGTGATGCCGCGTCATCCACCGACCCATGCATTGGTCGGCGACTGGTTTGTGCATGCCGAATCCTTCCCACTCTTTCTATTGGGCTATCTCTTGGCGCGCAAGGAGCGCTTCTGGCAATTGGCCATGCAACTGCGCTGGCTCACCTTGGTCAGCGCAGTGCTGGCTATCACGACCGAATTGGGCATTCGCTATGTGGGCATGCACGTGCAACCCGCGCAGGTACCGCAGGCACTGGCCGCGCTGCCATGGGAAACGCTGGAACACGCCGCACGCGCCGCTTACACCTGGCTGGCGCTACTGACCCTGCTGGGCTGGGCGAAGCAGCGGTTGAACCGCCCGTTCCGCTGGCTGCCGTATTGCACCGAAGCGGTATTCCCCTGGTACATCCTGCATCAGAGCCTGATCATCGTGGCGCTGTACTGGCTGATGCCGTTGCAGTTGAACGCCTGGCTGGAACCGGCGCTGGTGATCGCCGCCACGGTGATCGGCTGTCTGGCGCTGCATGAGTATGTGATCCGGCGCGTGCGCTGGCTGCGGCCGCTGTTCGGCTTGCGTGGGCGCACGCATGCTGTGCCGCGCCAACTCGGTGGTGCAACGGCTGCATGATGACTTGCTTGCGAGCGCACGTGGCTAGCCAACGTGCGATTCACTGGACGGCACATCAAACAGCAACGCGAGTGCGCGCCGGATCTATGCTTTCGGAACCACCCTGCGCCCCGCCCTGCTTGCCGCCCCGCCTTACTCACGCCTCTCGTCGCCTTCGCCGATCCCGTGACCGGGATCAGTTTCGATCACGACGACTGGACCATTGCTTGCGACAACACCCGCACCTGCCGCGCCGCCGGATATCAGCCCGATGAAGGTGAGCACTTGCCGGTGTCGGTGCTGCTGAGCCGCAAGGCCGGCGCCGGCCAAGCAGTGACGGCGGAGTTGATGCTTGGTCAGTACGACGAGATCAAGATGCCGGCATCGCTGAGGCTGCGGATCGATCAATGCGATCTAGGCAAGCTGGCGCTGGATCGCAGCAAGGGCACTGCGCCCCTGAGTGACGCGCAGGTTGCCGCACTGCTGACTGCCCTCCGCGGCAGCAGCACGATTGTGGCGGTAGGAAACGATGGCCGCCGCTGGCAGCTGTCCGACCGCGGCGCTTCGACAGTGCGGCTGAAGATGGACGAATTCCAGGGCCGGTTGGGCACGCGTGGCGCGTTGGTGCGCAAAGGTGATCGCGACGAGACCAAGGTGTTGCCTGCTGTGCCGGCGCCGCAAGTGCGCGCGGTCAAACTCCCCGCAGCGCAGGCCAGCGATGCACGCATTGGCACATTGCCCGCGCTGTTTCAGGCCCTGCGCGCCAGCTTGCCGGCCGATGAGGAATGCAAAGGACAAGCCGGCGATGCGCAAGAACCATTGACCGTCGCCCGGCTCGGCAACGACAAGCTTCTGGTCTCCACCGATTGCGGGATGGGCGCGTACAACGTCGGCACCGGTTTCTGGCTCGTCGATGCACGCGCGCCATTCGCGCCGACCCTGGTGACCACGCACGCCAGCGACATCGATGGTTCCACCTTGCTGTCGTCGCAAAAAGGCCGCGGCCTGGGCGATTGCTACAGCGCGGCCAGTTGGACCTGGGATGGCCGCCGTTTTGTGCCGACCTCCAAATCCACCTCGGGCCTGTGCCGGCTGGTGGCTGCCGGCGGCGCGTGGGAGCTGCCGACCTTGGTGACCGAGGTCAAACAGTCGCCTTGATCGAAGCGAAGACAGTGCATGCCTGCGCTGTTTTGCGAAAAGAGCAGTCAAGTTGGTTGGCGTGTAGAGCTTTCAATAAAGCAAGCAGCAACGCGCTGTTCCCGGTCTCGACACGACACCAGCCAACTGTCTGGTGCGGTGTCCTTGCCGATTGCGGGACCGTTGACGGCATGGATCCCGCCATCGAGCCTCCAGGGACGGGTTTATGGCGTGTCCCGCGAGCGGTGAGGGCATCGCGCACTCGACCAACGCGGCTTGGAACGATCGAGATGGCGCGAAGTACGAGGAACAAGAACTAGCGACTACACAAAGCCCGCGGTCAACTCGTGACTGTCGCCGGCTCGCAATGCTCGACGATCAACTGCACTGCCGTACCGCCGCGATAGTCGTCGGCGACCAGCCGATACGCCAGCCGCACCGAGCGCGCGGGTTCGCTGCCGCGCCAGCCGTTGAAGTGGATGGCATTGAGCGGCTCGGCGCGTCCGGCGCACCGCAGGGTCAATTTGAGGTGGCGCTCCTTGAGCACGCGGTGCTGCAGCACCTCAAACTGACCATCGAATAACGGCTCGGGAAAACCCTGCCCCCACGGCCCGGCCACGCGTAGCGCTTCGGCGTGCACGTGATCGAGTTCGTGCGCGGCCAGTTCGCCGTCGCTGTGCAATTCGGCGTGCAGCAGCGAAGCGTCCACCATCGCCATGACCTGCGCATGGAAGGCCTGCCCGAACGTGGCCAACGCCGCATGATCGATGCTCAACCCGGCTGCCATCGCATGGCCGCCGAACCTCTGGATCAACCCGGGATGCCGCGCGTCCACGGCCGCCAGCACATCGCGGATATGCAGGCCAGGAATCGACCGCGCCGAGCCACGCAACTGACTGCTGCCCGGCTCGGCCGGTGCCAGCGCGATCACCGGACGATGCAGGCGGTCTTTGAGTTTGGATGCCACCAGACCGATCACGCCCGGGTGCCATTCGGCATCGAACAGGCATGCAGCCATCGGCAATGCGCCGTCCGCATCCAGCACCACCTTGGTAACGGCTTGCTCGGCATCGTCGGTCATCAACTGCTGCACCGCGCGGCGCTCGGCATTGATTTCTTCCAGCGTGCCGGCGATCTCGCGCGCCTGGCTCCAGTCTTCGCTGAGCAACAGTTCGATGCCCAGCGCCATGTCTTCGAGCCGGCCGGCCGCGTTCAACCGCGGCCCCAACGCAAACCCGATATCGCTGGCGCTCAGTCTCGCCACATCACGGCCGCTGGCATCGATCAAGGCGCGCAACCCGATGCAGCCCTTGCCCTCGCGCAGACGACGCAGGCCAGCCGACACCAGCGCACGATTATTGGTGTCCAGCGGCACCAGATCGGCGACGGTGCCGACTGCGACCAGATCCAGCAACACCGACAGATCCGGTTCGACGCGTTCTGCAAACGCACCGCGTGCACGCAACGCTTTTCGCAGCGCCAACAACACGTAAAAGATCACCCCGACCCCGGCCAGCGTCTTGCTCGGGAAGGTGTCTTCGGCCAGATTCGGGTCGACGATCGCGTCGGCCGGCGGTAACACCTCGCCAGGCAGATGGTGGTCGGTGACCAACACTGTCCAGCCGCGCGCCTTGGCTGCGGCCACGCCGGCATGGCAAGCGATGCCGTGATCGACGGTGACCAGCACGTCCGGCTGCAACGCGGCCAGTTCGTCGACCAACGCAGGCGACAAGCCATAGCCGTGCACCATGCGATTGGGCACCGCGTGATGGACGTCCAGCGCGCCGAGCATGCGCAAGCCGCGCACACCGACTGCGCAAGCGGTTGCACCATCGCAATCGAAATCGCCGACCACCAGAATGCGTCGCTGCTGCGCGATCGCATCGGCCAGCAGCTCGGCGGCCACGCCACTGTTGTGCAATAGCTCGGGCGACAGCAACTGGCCCAGTCGCGGCTGTGCGCCTTGTGCGTCGGTGACGCCGCGCGCGGCATAGATGCGGCGCAGCAGCGGCAACATGGTATCGGGCCAACTGCCGGCCTGCCCGGACGGGCGCCGGACGATCCGTGGACTCGACGTCATTGCGCCAGCTGTACCCGCGGCTTGCGCCAGAAACGCCAGCGCTGTGCATGCGTGAGCGACACGCTTTCACCGTCCTGGAAATCCAGCACCAGCCGATCCAGTTCGCCGCGCGCCATCGCCGCAAGAAGCGGTGCCACCGCATCGTCGCTGACCTGCTGCAGCGAACGCAGATGACGCAGATCCACCAGCGCATCGACGCGTTGTTCGCCCTGCGCGTCGGCACCTGCCGCCAACGCCAACGCACGCAGCAGCGATTCGCGGCTGCGCACCTGGCGATGCGGCGAAGTCACCGCATGCGGCAGCACACCGCCACCCCAGAACCACAAGGAATTGATCGCCGGCTTGCCGCTGGCCACGCGACCTTCGTTCCAGGGATGCTGATGCAGCAGCACCTGCGCTTCGGTCAGCAGGGCACGCCAGCGGCGGCCGCTGTCGCCGGCCGGCAGATGCTCGAACAGGTCGTCGCCGATCGCGACATCCGGCGGCGCGAACTCCGGCAATTTCGCATCCGGCGACAGGCGCAGATACCAGCGCGATGGCGTGGGCGCATCCAGCAGAAATCCCGCATCGCCGAACATCGGCTTGAGAATCGGCAGCAGCACCGCCAGATCCTCGGCAGTGGGGCCGAGCGCCTCGCCGTAGCCCATCAACCGCGCGCCCTGCATGTCCGGCACCACATAGGCCGGGTCGGCGCGCACCCAGGTGGCGCCGGCGGCATCGCCGGCATCCAGTTGCCGGGTCAACGCCGCCACCGGCCAATGCGATGGCGTCAGGCTGAAATGGCGCTGCAATTGCGCCACTTCGCCGGCATCGGCAGTGTGCTGGTCGGCGCGCGCAAGCGCACGCGCCACCGCCGTCTCGCCCAGGGTCCCGGGCAATCGACGTTTTTCCGGCAGCAGCAGCGTTGCAGTGGTCATCGCGCGGTGATGCCGGTCAGTCCAGGTAGGCGACGCTGACGACTTCGTACTCGCGCTGGCCGGCCGGTGCATCGATGGTGACCGAATCGCCTTCCAGCTTGCCGATCAGCGCACGCGCCAGCGGCGAGGAAATCGCGATCAGGCCCATCTTGATGTCCGCTTCCAGATCGCCAACGATTTGGTAACGCTTCTCTTCGTCGGTCTCGGTATCGGCCAGCGTCACCGTAGCGCCGAACACGATCTTGTTGCCTGCCGACAACTTGGTAATGTCGATAATTTCGGCATGCGAAAGCTCGCCTTCGAGCTGCTTGATGCGGCCTTCGATGAAGCTCTGCTGCTCGCGCGCGGCGTGATACTCGGCGTTTTCCTTCAGGTCGCCGTGCGCACGCGCTTCGGCGATCGCATTGATCACCTCCGGGCGCTTGACCGACTTCAGTTGTTCCAGCTCTTCGCGCAGGCGCAACGCGCCCTTCGATGTCATGGGTGCTCTCATGCTTCCAGCTCCTTGTGCAGTTCCTGCAGCGACCACACAGGGCCGGTGCCGCGGAATTCCAGCGAATGCACCAGCGCCTTGGCGCCAGCGACAGTTGTCGAATAGGTCACGCGATGCTGCAGCGCTTCGCGGCGGATCGAGAACGAGTCCGAGATGGCGGCGCGACCTTCAGTGGTGTTGACGATGTAGACGATCTCGCCGTTCTTGATCGAATCGACGATGTGCGGGCGGCCTTCGGCGACCTTGTTGACGATCTCGCAGCTCAGCCCGTTCTGCTGCAGCCAGGCACCGGTGCCGCGCGTAGCCACCAGCGTAAAGCCGCGCTCCACCAGCGCCTGCGCCACCGGCAGCACGCGTTGCTTGTCCGGGTCACGCACCGATACGAACGCCTTGCCCAGCGGCGGCGCCTTGATGCCGCCGGCTTCCTGCGCGCGCGCAAACGCGGCGCTGAAGCTGCGGCCCACACCCATCACTTCACCGGTGGAGCGCATCTCCGGCCCGAGGATCGGGTCCACGCCCTGGAACTTGGCGAACGGGAAGATCGCTTCCTTCACCGAATAATAGTCCGGCACGATTTCCGTGGTGGCGCCCTGCTCGGCCAGCGTCTTGCCGGCCATGCAACGTGCGGCAATCTTGGCCAGCGGGATGCCGATCGCCTTGGACACGAACGGCACCGTGCGCGAGGCACGTGGATTTACTTCCAGCAGATACACGATGTCGTCGCCGGCCTCGTTGACCTGCACCGCGAACTGGGTATTCATCAGGCCGACCACGTTCAACCCTTCGGCCAGCATCACCACCTGACGGCGCAGCTCGGCCTGGGTTTCGGGCGAGAGCGAATACGGCGGCAGCGAGCACGACGAATCGCCCGAATGCACGCCGGCTTCTTCGATGTGTTCCATCACGCCGCCGATCAGCACATTGCCGTCCTTGTCGGCAATGATGTCCACGTCCACTTCAACGGCGTTGTCTAGGAAGCGGTCCAGCAGCACCGGCGAGTCGTTGGAAACCTTCACCGCATCGCGCACGTAGCGCGCCAGGTCGGATTCGCCGTACACGATTTCCATCGCGCGGCCGCCCAGCACGTAGCTCGGGCGCACCACCAGCGGGTAGCCGATTTCGCGCGCCAGCACCAAGGCTTCTTCGGAATTACGCGCGATGCGGTTCGGCGGCTGCTTCAGGCCCAGCTTGTCGACCAGCTGCTGGAATCGCTCGCGGTCTTCGGCCAGATCGATCGAATCCGGCGAGGTGCCGATCACCGGCACACCGTTGGCTTCCAGCGCACGCGCCAGCTTCAGCGGAGTCTGGCCGCCGTACTGCACGATCACGCCCTTGGGTTTTTCCAGCTCGACAATTTCCAGCACGTCTTCCAGCGTCAGCGGCTCGAAATACAGACGGTCGGAGGTGTCGTAATCGGTGGAGACGGTTTCCGGGTTGCAGTTGACCATGATGGTTTCAAAACCATCATCGCGCAGCGCCAGCGCCGCATGCACACAGCAGTAATCGAACTCGATGCCCTGGCCGATGCGGTTGGGGCCACCGCCAAGAATCATGATCTTGTCGCGATCGGTCGGCAGCGCTTCGCATTCGTCCTCGTAGGTCGAATACATGTAGGCGGTGCTGGTGGCGAATTCGGCAGCGCACGAATCCACGCGCTTGTAAACCGGGCGCACCTTCAGCGCACGGCGCAACGTGCGCACAGACTCTTCGTTGCTGCCGATCAGCTCGGCCAGACGCGCATCGGAGAAACCGGCACGCTTGAGCATGCGCAGACGCGGTGCATCCAGCGCGGCCATGCCGTCGTCGGCCAGCTGCTGTTCGTGGCTGATGATTTCTTCGATCTGGTCCAGGAACCAGGGGTCAATGAACGACAGCGCGTACACATCGGCCACCGTCATGCCGGCGCGGAACGCATCGGCCACGTAGAACAGACGCTCCGGGCCCGGCGCCTTGAGCTCGCGCTTGAGCGTGGCGATATCGTCTTCGCTGCTCAGATCCAGACCGCTCGGGTCCAGGCCGATCTTGCCGGTTTCCAGGCCACGCAGCGCTTTCTGCAGCGATTCCTGGAAGGTGCGGCCCATCGCCATCACCTCGCCCACCGACTTCATCTGCGTGGTCAGACGCGCATCGGCCTGCGGGAACTTTTCGAACGCAAAGCGCGGAATCTTGGTGACCACATAATCGATCGACGGCTCGAACGAGGCCGGGGTCAGACCACCGGTGATTTCGTTCTTCAATTCGTCCAGCGTGTAGCCCACCGCCAGCTTGGCGGCAACCTTGGCGATCGGGAAGCCGGTGGCCTTGGAGGCCAGCGCCGACGAACGCGACACGCGCGGATTCATTTCGATGACCACGACGCGGCCGGTGGTCGGGCTGATGCCGAACTGCACGTTCGAGCCGCCGGTATCCACACCGATCTTGCGCAGCACCGCGATCGAGACATCGCGCAGGCGCTGATATTCCTTGTCGGTGAGCGTCTGCGCCGGTGCCACGGTGATCGAGTCGCCGGTGTGCACGCCCATCGGGTCAAGGTTTTCGATCGCGCACACGATGATGCAGTTGTCCGCGGTGTCGCGCACCACTTCCATCTCGAATTCTTTCCAGCCCAACACCGATTCTTCCACCAGCACTTCGGTGGTCGGCGACAGTTCCAGGCCGCGGCCCACGATGTCGATCAGCTCTTCGCGGTTGTAGGCGATGCCGCCCCCGCTACCGCCGAGGGTGAAGCTGGGGCGGATGATGGTCGGGTAGCCGACGCGGGTCTGGATTTCCAGCGCTTCTTCGAGGGTGTGGGCCACCGCGGCCTTGGGGCAATCCAGGCCGATCTCGCCCATCGCCACGCGGAACAGCTCGCGGTCTTCGGCCATGCGGATCGCTTCGCGCTTGGCGCCGATCAGCTCGACGTTGTACTTCTCCAGCACGCCGTGGTCGGCCAGATCCAGCGCGCAGTTCAGCGCGGTCTGCCCGCCCATGGTCGGCAGCAGCGCGTCGGGCCTTTCCTTGGCGATGATCTTTTCGACCGTCTGCCAGTTGATCGGCTCGATATACACGGCATCGGCCATGTTCGGGTCGGTCATGATGGTGGCCGGGTTGCTGTTGACCAGCACCACGCGGTAGCCCTCGTCACGCAGCGCCTTGCACGCCTGCGCGCCCGAGTAGTCGAACTCGCAGGCCTGGCCGATGACGATCGGGCCGGCGCCGATGATCAGGATGGTTTTTAGGTCGGTGCGCTTTGGCATTTCATTACCCGATTGAATACATGCGGCAAGCCGCAGGTGCGTAAAGAGTGGCCGCGGCGATCAGATCGCAACGCAGCATGAGGATTGCTCGACTCCACGGAGCCGAATGCCGAGGTCATCCCGCTGACCCGTAACCCAGGGCATGCAGGCCGCGCTGCATCCACTGATGCAGCCCGAACGCGGCAGCGAAACTGGTCAGTATCAGCACCCAGCCGAAGCCGGACGTCTTGCCCCAGCGGCGCACCTTGTCCGGGTCGGTGTTGTGCATGGCCTGATGAAAACGCCCACCACCGATCGCATAGCCGAAGCCGAACACCACACACATCGGCACCAACAAGGCCAGTTTGATGCCGCCAGGCAGGGTGATCGACGCGGCGCCGGCCTGCGCCTGCTGCAGGGGCGTCCATACGCCCCAATACGCCAGCGCGGCGCCCGCCAGGATGATCAGCACGCCTATCAGACGGCCGCTCATGCGCGGTTGGCATCCTTGGCCATCAACGCCACGAACCGATCAAACAACGGCCCCACGTCGCGCGGGCCTGGCGAGGCTTCCGGATGGCCCTGGAACGAGAACGCCGGTGCGTCGGTCAGCGCAATGCCCTGGTTGGTGCCGTCGAACAGCGACCGATGGGTCACCCGTACATTGGCCGGCAACGTGCTTTCATCCACCGCAAAGCCGTGGTTCTGCGAGGTGATCATCACCCGGCCGCCGTCCAGATCCTGCACCGGATGGTTGGCACCGTGATGGCCGGTGGCCATCTTGAGCGTCTTGGCGCCGCTGGCCAGCGCCAGCAACTGATGGCCCAGGCAGATACCGAAGGTCGGCACCCTCTGCGCGATCAGTTGCTTGATCGCATCGATCGCGTAGTCGCACGGCTCCGGGTCGCCCGGGCCGTTGGACAAGAACACGCCATCGGGTTGCAGCGCCATCACCTCGGCCACCGGCGTGCGCGCCGGCACCACGGTGACGTCGCAGCCGCGCTCGGCCAGCATGCGCAGGATGTTGAGCTTCACGCCGTAGTCGTAGGCCACAACCTTGTATTTCAGCTCGGCCTGCACGAACGCATCGGCGTTCAGATCCAGCTGGCCTTCCTGCCAGCTGTAAGTGCTCTCGGTCGAGACCACCTTAGCCAGATCCATGCCTTTCAGGCCGGGGAACTTGCGCGCGGCTTCCAGTGCTTTTTCGACGTCGATCTCGCCGGCCATCAGCGCACCGTTCTGGGCGCCCTTCTGCCGCAGCAGGCGGGTCAGCTTACGGGTGTCGATGCCGGAGATGGCGACCACACCGCGGGCCTGCAGCCATTCCGGCAAGGCCACCTGGCTGCGCCAGTTGCTGGGGCGGCGCGGCACATCACGCACGATCAGGCCGGCGGCCCAGATCTTGCGGGCCTCGTCGTCCTGATCGGTGAAGCCGGTGTTGCCGATATGCGGATAGGTCAGCGTGACCATCTGGCGGGCGTAGGAGGGATCGGTCAGGACTTCCTGATAGCCGGTCATGGCGGTGTTGAACACCACTTCGCCGACGGAAAGCCCGTTGGCGCCTACGGATTCGCCCTCGAACACGGTGCCGTCTTCGAGGACAAGGATTGCGGGTTGGGTCACGTGGGGTCTCGCTCTGGCTGCCTGGGACTCCGATGCGCTTCCGGCCAAATTCCGGTTGCAGCAAAGCGCGGACGCGGTGCTGGGGACCGGTCCGACGCTGGTTCGGGCAAGCGAGAATTGTAAAGGCAACTGCCCCGGCATGCCAGCCTGAAGAGCGTTCGATGCAGCACCGGTATCAATGCTGGGGCATGAATAGGCCGCGACGTGCGGCCACCGTTCATGCGCGGTGGCGCGACGGCTTACAGCACCAGATCGCGCACGCGGTAACTGCCGGCCGGCTTGCCGATCAGTCGCTTGGCGACATGCAAGGCACCGCGCGCGAAGATGTCGCGGTTGGTCGCGCGATGCACCAGTTCGACCCTCTCCCCCAACCCGGTGAACTGCACGGTGTGTTCGCCGACGATGTCGCCGGCACGCAGGCTCACATAGCGCGGCTGCGCGCCGCTACCGGTGGCCGCCTCGCCCAGCGTCAACGCGGTTCCGGAGGGCGCGTCCTGCTTGTGCACGTGATGTGCCTCAATGATGTCGCAATCCCACCCCGGCAAGGTGCCGGCGGCGCGCTCCACCAGCTCGGTCAGCACGGCCACGCCGAGACTGAAGTTGGACGCCCACACCAACGGAATCTGTTGGGCCGCATCGCGCAGTGCCACGCGCTGCGCCTCGTCCAGCCCGGTGGTGCCGGACACCAGCGGCTTACCGCGCTGCGCGCACAGCGTCAGGATCGGCGCGAAGCCCTGCGGCAAGCTGAAGTCGATGGCCACATCGAACGCAGGCGCGCCGCCGAGTTCGCTGGCAGCGAAGAACGGTACCCCATCGATGACGCGTTGCGATGGCGAGCGGCCCACTACGGCGCCGACCACCTGCAAGCTCTCGTCTTCGGCAGCCAATCGCAGCAGCGCCTTGCCCATCCGCCCGGAGGCGCCGTGGATCAGAACTTTCACAGCAGAGGTTGTCATGGCGGCAGGCTGGCTTGGCGGTGTAGGTGATACACGATAGCCGGGATTGAGGCGTTGCGATTGGAGATTCGTCGCCGCGGTGGTGCCCTGCGCGCGACGCGCCGTTGCAGGGTTGTGTTGTTAGTGGCTTTCGCAGCGGGAATAAGATGAAGCGAGCGGTTCTGGGATGGGTGCTGACGGAGCAGCGAACCGCAGACGTACGAGTTACGCATGCCGACATTGAGCAATAGTGCGCGCGCTTGGCAACGGAACAGCCTTAGTGCCAGTTGGCTTTGGAAAGTCCATCAAACGCGCGAACAGGCCTCAGCGGGTGCAATCACCGAAGAGCAGCCTCACTGCAAGCCTGGCACACGAGGATTTGCAACACGACCACGCGTCCGATGGTGACGCAGCAGGCGTGCTGATCGCGCTTAGAGCGGCTAACAAAACGTAGCGAGCAGTCGTCAGGCGGGTGCGGGCGGCGCACAGGAACCGGAGTGTACGAGTGGTACATGAGGACTCCGAGCACCGGCCGCGCCCGCCTGGCGGCTGCGCAGTAGTTTTGTTAGCTGCTCTTAATCGCTGAGGCCATCCGGCCGTTTGCTCCAGCTCTCCACTTCGGTGCGCTGCAGGCGGCGTTCGAACAGCGTGCGCCACGATGGCACCAGCGGCAGCTGCAGCACTGCAGTGACGGCGGAGACATCGACCTGGCGCGCGTACAACACCTGTTGCAGGCGCGACAGCGGCCACTGCGGATGCGGGCGCGCCTGCAGGGTCAGCAGGTCGCCGGCCGCAACGCTGCCCGGCTGCAGTACGCGGTAGTACCAACCGGTGCGGCCGGTTTCCTGCACACGCCGCGCCAGTTCGCGCACACCGAAGCGGTCCGAGAGTTTCCAGCACGGTTGCCTCAACTGCGACACTTCCACCACGGCGGTGCCCAACGCGAAGCGGTCGCCGAGACAGACGTCGGCTTCGGTCATGCCGACACTGCTGAGGTTTTCGCCGAAGGCGCCGGCAGCTTCTAGCAACGCGTGCGTACCGAGCTCATTGCGCCAGGCAGCGTAGTGATCGCGCGGATAATGATGGATGGCCTTGTCCGGCCCACCATGCACGCGCCGGTCGCCTTGCTCGTCGCCTTCCAGGCCTTCGATGCCGACCTGCACCGCACCCTGCAGCGCGCGCTTATCGATCGCACTGCGGCTACCGGGGCGGGTGAAGTCGCGGACACGGCCGATGGCAACGCTATCGATCTTGATCGCGATCGGCGCGCCCTGCTCCGTCGTCGCCACTGTCACGCGCCCTGCCCTGGCAATTCGTCCAGCGCCTCACGCAGCAGCTCGCCCAGCACCTGGATACCGGCATCGATCTTCTCGCCGGGCACGGTGACAAACGACAAGCGCAGCGTATTGGCCTGCGGCAACGTCGCGTAGAACGGCGCGCCCGGCACGAAGGCGACATTGCGCGCAATAGCCCGCGCCAACAATGCGGTGCCATCCAGCCCAGGTGGCAGCGTCACCCACAGGAACATGCCGCCTTCCGGGCGATTCCAGTGCACCTGCGCCGGGAAATGCCGATCCAGCGCCTCCAGCATCAGGCTGCATTGGCGCGCATACAACGCACGGATCTGCGGAATATGGGTCTCGAGAAAATCGTCCTGCAGCGTCTGGTACACCACGCGCTGCGTGAAAGATGGTGTGTGCAGATCGGCCGCCTGCTTGGCCTGGATCAGCTTGCCCAGCACCGCCTCGGGTGCCACCACATAGCCCAGCCGCAAACCGGGGGCGAGCACCTTGGAAAACGAGCCCATGTAGATGACGCCTTCCGGGTTCATCGACAGCAGACTCGGCAACGGCTGCCCGCTGTAGTACAGCTCGCCGTACGGATCATCTTCGACGATCGGCACGCCCGCCTCGGCCACGCGCGCCACCAATGCCTGGCGGCGCGCCACCGGCAAGCGCCGGCCAGTGGGGTTCTGAAAATTCGGCAGGCAATACAGAAACCGTGCATCGGCCAGCAGCGCCGCATCCAGCGTGTCCACCACCACACCGTCCTCGTCCGAGGGCATGCCGACAAAAGCCGGCTGGAACAACGAAAACGCCTGCAATGCACCCAGATAGCTCGGCGTCTCAACCAGCACCTTGCTGCCTTCGTCGATGAAGACCTTGCCGAGCAGGTCCAGGCCCTGCTGCGAACCAGTGGTGATCAGCACCTGGCTCGGCCGGATGCTGGCGCCATCGCGACTCAGCCGCGCAGCCACCCACTCGCGCAGCGGCGCATAGCCTTCGGTGGGGCCGTATTGCAGCGCCGCCTGTGGCGCATCGCGCAGCACCTGGTCGCTGGCCGCGCGCATGCGCTCCACCGGGAACGTGGCTGGCGACGGTAACCCGCCGGCGAAGGAAATCACCTCCGGCCGCTCGGTCACTTTAAGGATTTCGCGAATCGCCGAACTGGTCAGCGCCTGCGCACGTCGGGAGATCTGAAAGGAGGTTGTCATGGCATAAGCATAGCGAACGCAAGTGGCTGCTGCGCTGTGCAGTGCAGCGACGGACTTCACGCCGTTTGCCTGGCTCACCGCCGCTATATCGAGCGGCGAACACAATGCAGCGAGCGGTTGTCAGGCTTGCGTGGACAGCGTACGGAAACCGAACCGGACCACTGACGCGTGTCGCACCCAGCATCAACTGCGCCTACACCAGCCTGTCCGATAGAATTGTTTGCTGCTCTTATTGATACGCCGGGCCAACCCAGGCGGTGCCTTCGCTACGGGCTATCGGCGTCTTCCAGCGCTTGCGGATCACCCTGTCGCGGGTGCGGAAGGTCATGCGCAAGCCGGGCAGACCGAGCGTGGCGCGCGTTTCGACCATGGCCGATTGTTCGTCCGCGGCAATGTCGATCTTGGTGATCGACTGCTTTTAGTCGATCAACTCTTCCGGATTCGCCACGCGGCTCATCTGCCGCAGCACCTGCGCCCATTCGCCGTTGGAGTTGCAGTATTTCTCGCGACTGGTGGTCTCCCGCTTCTGATGCGAATCCATGCGGTACAGCACAACCATTTCGAACCGGAGCGGCCATGGCGCACAGCGCCTCGCCATCCTGGCCCAACATCGCCTTGTCGTGCGCGGCATAGAAATCGCCCACCTGCTTGTCGTCGAGCGCCTTGCCACCGTGGTTATAGACACCTGCAACGGTGGCCAGCACCGCCAACAACACCTACAACACCTACAAACGCGTCACCGCCCCCTGTTCCGCCGCGTCCTGCGGCCGCGCGAGTGTAGCTGACGCTACAAGTATCAGTGACGACGCGGCGGTGTCGGGCCGCAGCTGTCGCATCCGCCGCAAGCCGATGCATTTTGTGTGGCGGGCGGTGCAACGCGACGCCCAATCATCTGCATCCATGCTGGTCGTCCGCTGCGCAGCAGACCAAGTGCAAGCGCACCGCGCAAACGATGCAGCACGCCTGGAAACTGCTTCTTCATCACCACCCACAGGCTGACCAGCACGGCGATGGCGATCACCAGGTATTGCAGTGCGAGCGAAAGCGTCACCTCAGCCGGCTCCCAGCAGTACGGCCAGCTGGTAGGTCACCAGCGAGGCCAGGTAGGCCAGCGCGAACAGGTACACCGCGCTGATGCTCATCTGCTTCCACGAGTTGGTTTCGCGCTTGATCGTGGCCAGTGTGGAGATGCACATCGGTGCGTAGATGTACCAGACCAGCAACGACAGCGCGGTGGCCAGCGACCACCCATCGCTGATCAGCGGCGACAATGCCTGTGCCGCCGCATCGTCGTCAGCAGCCGACAGCGCGTAGACCGTGGCCAGCGAAGCAACCGCTACTTCGCGTGCGGCCAGGCCGGGAATCAGCGCAATGCAGATCTGCCAGTTGAAGCCCAGCGGTGCGAAGAACACCGCCATTGCATGGCCGATGCGACCTGCGAAGCTGTAGTCGATCGGCGGCAAGGTGGCATTGGCCGGCGCCGCCGGGAACGACAGCAAAAACCACAGCAGGATGGTCAGCGCCAGGATGATGCCGCCCACGCGCTTGAGGAAGATCCACGCACGCTCCCACAGGCCGAGCGCCAGATCGCGCAGCTGCGGCACCCGGTAGGACGGCAGTTCCAGCATCAGCGGATGCTCGCTCTTGTCGCGCCGCCACTTCTTCATCGTCCACGACACCAGCAGCGCACTGAGGATGGCCGCGGCATATAACCCGAACAGCACCAACCCCTGCTGATTGAAGATGCCCCACACCGTCTTCTGCGGAATGAAGGCACCGATCAGCAATGCGTACACCGGCAGCCGCGCCGAACAGGTCATCAACGGCGCGACCATGATGGTCGCGAGCCGGTCGCGCGGGTCCTGGATGCTGCGCGTGGACATGATGCCCGGCACCGCACAGGCAAAGCTCGACAGCAGCGGAATGAACGAGCGCCCCGACAGGCCGGCCGCAGACATCATGCGATCGAGCAAGAAGGCGGCGCGCGGCAGGTAGCCGGATTCTTCCAACGCCAGGATGAAGGCGAACAGGATCAGTATCTGCGGCAGGAACACGATTACCCCGCCAAGGCCAGCGATGACGCCGTCCTTGAGCAGGCTATTGAGCGGACCTTCTGGCAAGGTGGCGCCGACCCACTGGCCCAGCGCGGCGGTGCCGCCGTCGATCATCTCCATTACTGGTGCAGCCCAGGCATACACCGCCTGGAAGATCAGGAACATCACCACCGCCAGCGTGACCAAACCCCAGAGCGGATGCAGCAACCAGCGGTCCAGCGCATCGTCCACGCGCGAGGTGCGGGTGGGCATGGTCACGGCTGCGCTGAGGATCTGCCGCACCAACGCGTGGTAGTTGCCGTCGGCTGGTGGGCTGGCGGTGGGCGCTGCCAGGCGTGCGGCCTGCGTATCGAGCCGTTCAACCAACACTTTGGCACCGCCGCGACGCACCGCCACCGTTTCGATCACCGGCACGCCGAGCGCCTGCTCCAGCGCCGGCAGGTCGATGACGATGCCGCGGCGCTGTGCGGCGTCCATCATATTCAGCGCCACGATCATCGGCCGGCCGAGTTCGCGCAGCTCCAGCGCAAAGCGCAGATGCAGGCGCAGATTGGTCGCGTCCATCACGTAGACCAGCACGTCCGGTGCCGGCTCGCCTGGATAAAAGCCACGGCACAGGTCGCGGGTGATCGCCTCGTCCAGGCTCGCCGGTTGCAGGCTGTAGGCGCCGGGCAGATCCAGCACCGCGAAATCGCGCCCCGACGGCGCACGGAAGTGCCCTTCCTTACGCTCGACAGTAACGCCGGTGTAATTGGCCACCTTCTGCCGGCTGCCGGTCAACTGATTGAACAGCGCAGTCTTGCCGCTGTTGGGGTTACCCACTAGCGCCAGGCGCAAGGGAACCGCTGCCGCGCTCATGCCGACACTCCCGCTTCGCGCACCTGCACGCGCGCGGCCTCGCTGCGTCGCAGGGCAAACCGCGTATAGCCGACCTGCACCAACAACGGTTCGCGCCCGACCGGCCCGGTGGCCAGCACCGTCACTTCCTCGCCTGCAACAAACCCCAACTCCCGCAAGCGCCGGGCAATCGTGTCGTTGGGGAGTCGATCCTCCACGAAGTCCACGATGGCGGCACGATGCAAAGGCATGTCGGACAGCGTCACAAAGACGGCCTGATTGTTAGGAATGGTTCTCAATTCTAGCATCGACGCACCGCATCATGGCTCCGGCGGGCCGGCCCGCTATCATGGTTCGCATCCCATTCATGGACTTCTTCGCAATGCAGGAGACTGGCTTGATCGTGGAGGACCAGGGCGCGGTCCGCACCTTGCGATTGCATCGCCCGGCGGTGCACAACGCGTTCGACGCGACGCTGATCGCAGCGCTGACTGAGGCGTTACGCCAGGCTGGCCAGGCACCACAGATCCGCGTGGTCGTGCTGACCGGTGACGGCGCTGCCTTTTCGGCCGGTGCAGACCTGAATTGGATGCGTGGCATGGCGACCGCCAGCGAAGCCGACAATGCCGCCGACGCACTGGCGCTGGCGCAGCTGATGCGCATCCTGGATGAATTGCCCAAGCCGACCATCGCACGGGTCAACGGCGCAGCCTTCGGCGGCGGTGTCGGTTTGGTCGCGTGTTGCGATATCGCCATCGGCTGCACCGAGGCGCGCTTCGGCCTGACCGAGAGCAGGCTGGGCTTGCTGCCGGCGGTCATTTCACCCCATGTGGTCGCGGCGATTGGTGCGCGCCAGGCGCGGCGTTGGTTTGCCACCGCCGAGATCTTCGATGCCGGCACCGCACAGTTGCTGGGACTGCTGCATCAACTGGTGGGCGCCGATCAGTTGGATATCGCCGTGGAGCGCCAGGTTCGCCTGCTGCTGGCTGCAGCGCCGCTAGCCTCCAGCAGTGCCAAAGCGCTGGTGCGCTCGGTACTGCCGCCCGCCGACCGCGATGCCATCGATGCCGCCAACGCGGCGTTGATCGCCCGCTTGCGCGTCTCGCCCGAAGGCCAGGAAGGCCTGGGTGCATTTCTCGACAAGCGCAGCGCCGCCTGGGTGCCGGAGAGCATGACATGAGCGCGATCGACCACATTGGCCTGGCATGCAGCGACCTGCGCGCCAGCACCGCGTTCTATCAGGCCGCGCTTGCGCCCCTGGGCATCGCGTCGCTAGTGGAGCTGACTGCCGCACAAACTGGCGGCCGCGCGCATGCCGGCTTCGGCACCGAGCGCCCATTTCTATGGCTGGGTTCCGACGTGCAGACGCCAGGCACCACCCATGTGGCGCTGACAGCGGCTGACCGCGCCAGCGTGGATGCGTTTCATCGTGCTGCGCTGGCTGCCGGTGGCCGCGATCACGGCGCACCCGGCCTGCGCCCGCATTACCACGCAAGCTATTACAGCGCCTTCGTGCTCGACCCCGACGGCAATAATTGCGAAGCGGTCTGCCACCTTCTCACATGAGTACCTGTCCAATGTCCCTGGTTGCTTTCTGCGCGCATGCCGCAGCCGCCGCGTTTGGCGTTGCGGCAATGGCTGCGCCTACTGATGCGCCTGGCGATGTGAGCGCATGAGCGACTTCGTCCGCATTGTCGAAGTCGGCCCGCGCGATGGCCTGCAGAACGAAGCACAACCGATCGCCACTGCCGACAAGATCGCATTGATCGATCAACTCACGGCCACCGGGCTGCGCACCATCGAGGCGACCAGCTTCGTCAGCCCACGCTGGGTGCCGCAGCTGGCCGACGCTGCCGAGGTGTTTGCCGGCATTACGCAGGCGCCCGGCATCGCCTATCCGGTGCTGGTGCCGAACCTGCAGGGCTATGCGCGCGCACGCGCCGCCGGTGCGCAGGAAGTGGCGGTGTTTACCGCGGCCTCGGAGGCGTTTAATCGCACCAATACCAATGCCGGTATCGATGAATCGATCGACCGGTTTCGGCCGATCCTGCAGCAAGCTGCGCTCGATGGCGTGCGCGTGCGCGGCTATGTGTCCACCGTGCTGGGCTGCCCGTATCAGGGCGAGGTGCCGGTGGCCGACGTGGTCGACGTCGCGCAACGTCTGCATGCGCTCGGCTGCTATGAAATCTCGCTGGGCGACACCATTGGCGTGGGCACGCCGGTCAAGGCGCGCCAGATGCTGGCCGCGGTGGCGCAGGCAGTGCCGATGCAGGCGTTGGCAGTGCATTTCCACGACACCTACGGCCAAGCATTGGCCAATATCGCGGCCTGTCTGGAGCAAGGCGTGCGCGTGGTCGATGCGGCCGTGTCCGGTGCGGGCGGCTGCCCGTATGCCAAGGGCGCCAGTGGCAACGTGGCCAGCGAAGACGTGGTGTACCTGTTGCAGGGGTTGGGCATGCCCACTGGCATCGATCTGCCCGCTCTCGCCCGCACCGGCCGCTGGCTGGCACAGCTGCTCGGCCGCGACACCGGCAGCAAGGTCGGCAAGGCGCTGGCTGCGGCTGGCTGAGGCTTCACTTGTCCTAGCAATGCTGCATTGCCGTCAACCGCGATCACGCAAGGGCTTCGGCTAGAATTGCCGACCGCTTCGCCGATCGTTCGCTCGCCGGTCTCCATCGGCCTTCAACGCTTTTCAGGGAATTACCGCATGCAGCCATCTTCTGTCCTTGCCATCGTTACCGGCGGCGTGTCCGGCCTTGGTCTAGCTGTTGCGCAGCGTCTCGTTGCCGACGGCGGCAAGGTCGCGTTGTTCGACGTCAACGCCGACAACGCCGACGCAGCGCTGGCGCTGCTCGGTGCAGGCAACGCACATTACGTCGCCACCGATGTCACCGACGAAGCACAGGTGGCGGCCAATGTGGCGCACGCTGCGCAGGCGCTGGGCGGGCTCAACCTGGTGGTGAATTGCGCCGGCATCCTGGGCGCCGGCCGCGTGCTGGGCAAGCAAGCGCCAATGCCGTTGGCCACCTTCCGCAACACCGTGCTGGTGAATCTGGTCGGCAGCTTCAATGTGGCCAAGGCCGCGGCCGATGTGATGCAACACAACGCCGCCGGCGACGACGGCGAGCGTGGTGTCATCGTCAACACCGCCTCGGTGGCGGCGTTCGAGGGCCAGATCGGCCAGGCGGCCTACGCCGCCAGCAAGGGCGGCGTGGTCGGCATGACCTTGCCGATGGCGCGCGAACTTGCGCGCTTCGGCATTCGTGTAATGACGATTGCACCGGGCGTGTTCTGGACTCCGATGGTCGACGGCATGCCCGAGACCGTGCAGCAATCGCTGGCCGCCTCCATCCCGTTCCCCTCACGCCTGGGCCAGCCCGACGAGTACGCCGACACCGTCGCCTTCATCCTGCGCAACCGCTATCTCAACGGCGAAGTGATTCGCCTGGACGGCGGCGTGCGTCTGGCGCCTAAGTAGCGGTGAATGGGGAATCGGAAATGGGGAACCGCAACGGCGCCCCGCTCCTGCTACCCCGGCCCCGGCTTTTCCAATTCCCCATTCCCAACTCCCGATCCCATGAAAGCTAACGACATCAAGAAAGGCAACGTCGTCGAATACAACGGCGGCATTTACCAGATCCGCGACATCGAGCGCAGCTCGCCGCAGGGCCGCGGCGGCAATGTGCGCTTCCGTTTCATCATGTACAGCGTGCCAGGCGGGGTGAAAACCGACGCCAGCTTCGATGCCGACGACAACCTGCCGGAAGTCGAACTGCTGCGCCGGCTCTCGACGTTCTCGTACAAGGACGGCGAAGCGTTCGTGTTCATGGACGACGAAGATTTCACCCCGTACACGCTGGATGCGGACGTGATCGGCACCGACGCCGGCTACATCACCGATGGCCTGACCGGCATCTATGTACAAGTGATCGACGACCAGCCGGTGGCTGTGCAACTGCCGCAGACGGTGACGCTGGAAGTGGTGGAGACCCCGCCGGAATTGAAGGGCGGCACCGCTACCAAGCGGCCCAAGCCGGCCAAGCTCAACACCGGCATGGAAATCATGGTGCCCGAGTACATCACCAACGGCGAACGCGTGCTGGTCAACACCACCACGGGCGAATTTGCCGGCCGCGCCGACTGATGCATTGACTCGCCGTTGTCATGACCTTGGGTGTGCTGGTGGCTTGCAGCGCGCAACAGGCACCAACGCAGGCCGCAACGCCTGCGCCGGTGGCCTGCACCGACCCCAAGGTGGAAGACGAATGGCTGCAGCATCCGGCAGGCCTGTGCGGCATGCCGGAGGATGTGCGCAAGCGCGTGGACGACTACGACACCTGCGAGCACTTCGCCGGCGAGGAACCCTATGACGCCGACCGCCGTCATGAAATCGAAGTGGCGGTGGCGCAGTTCTGCACACCGGCACCTGCGCGGCTGGCCAGGTTAATGCAGCAGTACCGCACGACGCGCATGTCAGCCAATGGCTGCGTCAGTATGCGAAGCAAGCGGATCTGCAACCAGCCGGCTGAGGCATGTGGATGGATACCTTTTCCCTCGGGAGAAGGTGGCGCGTAGCGCCGGATGAGGGTGCGGGCGAAGCCTCGTGCATTTGGAACGACACAAGGGCTTCGTCTTGTATCCTCATCCCCTGCGCGCCGGCTCACTAGAAGCGAGGGCGCTCCAGGGCACGCGGCGCCAGTGGCGCGCAAGCAGCGCCTTGTCGCCCAGGCGCGAGGGAGGCTCGTACACGCAGCCATCCGCGTAACCCAGCTCGCTACTGCACCCGCAAAGGTACGCGCATACCCGATTGCACGTTGGCGGCAGCCGCATCACCTAGCGCAAGCACACGCAGGCGCGCGCGCAAACGCTCCACATTCGCCTCGCCCCGCTCCAATCCAATGCGCACATCGGCCGGCAATTGCTGGCGCCCAAGCACCTGCAGCTGCTTCCAGCCACCGACCAGCACCTCGCTCTCCTGCGCCACGCGCGCAGTTAGCTGCTGCTGCTCGTCTGCCTGCGGCAAGCCGTACCCAGCGCTACCCAACAGTAGTGCCGGGTGGCTGAGTTGCGCTTCCCGCGCAAACAGCGATTGCAGCTGCCCCTGCACCGTGTCGAGTGCGACCATGCCCGGTTGCAGCAGGCGCTTGAGCGCATCGCGCGCCAACAATTCCTGACGGCGCAATGCCGCCTGTTCCAGCAACAAGGCCGCAGCAGTTTCGCGCAGACCACCACGATCGAACCATTGCGCCCGTGCAGCAGGCGCAGCATCCAGCCACTGCGCGACACTCGTTTGCGGCACTGCGATGCCGCGCCGAAGCACATCGAACATGGCCTGGTAATGCGCAGCCGCCGATTCGAAGTAATAGCCTTGGCGGATCGCCTGTGCAGGATCGTCCAGCACCCGCATATCGGCGACACCCGCGCGCTGCAGGCGTTGCCGCACCCCGCGCGGGGTGATCGACGACAAATTGGCTGCAGCCAGACGTGGCACGCCATCGTGCAGCAACTTGTAGGTTTCCACCGCGCAGTTGTTGCCGATGAAGTAATAGCGCCCGTCGTAACTCCAGTGCACTTGCGCGGCACGCGTCAGCAGCGCAGAAATCTCATCGGGTTTCAGGGTCAGCGGCACCGACGACAAGGCGCGCAGTTCCACTTTGGTGTATTCGTCGACGACCTGATTCAACGGCAGCACGAACAGCCGCGATGGATACGAACCGGTAAGCCCACGCCAGCTGGAAATCTGCACATCGCCCACGAACGCGCGGAACGACAGCACGCGGTGGTACTGCAGATCCAGCCGGCACGCAGGGCCCGGTGCACGGCCGGGGGCACAGATCACCAGCCGCAGCATGCTATGGCCCCAGCGGCTCATCGGTTGCTCGTTGCCCTCGGCGAGCAGATAGTCCACTGCGTACACGCGTGCCGGCTCCAGCGTCAGCAACGACATCGCACCTGCGTCGTTGTCGGCCTGCAAATACGGCAGCGCGGTCTCGCATGGCACAGCGCCCTGCGGCGTACCAATACGCTGCGCAAACCAGGCCGCCAGCGCAGGACGTCGGCAGGCATAGTCGGCATCCAGTACGTAATGCTCAAGATTGACCGCCACGAACTCGGCCGGGCTGCGGCGTTCGTAATCGTCCGGGCTGCGGTCGCTGAACTGGTTTTCGCTGCGCCGCACGCTCCACGGCCGCACCTGCCAACCGGCAAGATCGTGCAGGCGCGGATCGCGCGACAACGCGCTGTGTGCGCCGCGGTCGAGCACATGCGCCAGTTCGTGTATCAGTGCTGCCATCGCTGCGCGCGTAGCAGCTGCGTTGCGATCGGCACGTGCGTCTTCGGGCTGCGCGCTCCACGCCTGCAGCAGCGCACGATCAAGCAGGATGCGATTGCCGATTGCACGACCATGTACCCGCGCTGGCAGATCGGTGCGCCATTGCAACTGGATCGGCGCAGTCAGCTGCTGCGTCCAGCCCTGCGGCAGTCGCCGTGCGACCTCCTGCACCAGCGCGTTACCTGCTTGGATCTCCGCCGGAGGCAAGTCCGGCGAAACAACCTCAACCAATAGTTCGGCCTGCGCCTGCGGTGCGATCAAGGCGGCCAGCAGCAGCCAACCGCACCGCCGGCGCAGACTCACTGGGCCAGGATGGACTGCGCCAGTTCCAGGTCGCTGGACAGCCGCGCCGCATCGCTACGGCTACGCAACTGCAGCAACGCCGCTTCCAGACGCGCACCGCGGATGACGCCATCGCTGGCAACAAAACCAGCCGCATCTTCGCGGGCGTCGGCTACCACTTTGTCCTCGCCGGAACTGCTGCCGGAGGAATTGGACGAACCGGCCGACGATGCGCCTGCCGAGGTACCGGCCAGACTGGATGCGGCTGCTGCCAGCGGCAGCAGCGGCAGCAGCGTCAAAGCGCGAAACACCAGGGAGCGCATCATGGGCTGATCTATTCCGTGAAGGTGCTGGAAGACTAACCGGCGGGCGTAGCAGCAGGCACCTCGCCCATCTCGAACAGCTTGCCGGGATTCAGCAAAAGATGGGGATCGAGCACATGTTTGATGCCGCGCATCAAGGCGATTTCCTCGGCAGAGCGCGTACTCCACAGGTACGCCTTCTTGACCAGACCGATGCCGTGCTCGGCGGAAATGCTGCCGTCGAAACGCTGCAGGGCCTGCGCCAGCAACTTGGTCACCTGATCGCAGGCTGCAACGAAATCGGCCTGGCTGGTGTCATCGGGTTTGAGCACGTTGATGTGCAGATTGCCGTCGCCGATATGCCCGAACCACACCACATCGAAGTGCGGGTAGGCCTCGCTGAGCAAGGCCTGGGTTTCGGCCAGGAATGCGGGCATTGCCGAGATACGCACAGACACATCGTTCTTGTACGGCGTGTAGCGCGCCAGCGCTTCGGTGATGCCTTCGCGCAGACGCCACAGTTGCGCGGCCTGCGCATCGCTCTGGCTGATCACGCCATCGCTGACCCAGCCCTGCTCCATGCAGGTCTCGAAAGCCGCCATCGCGGCAGCCTCCTGCACCTCGTCGCCGGCAGCGAATTCGGTAACCACGTAATACGGGTGAACCTCGGCGAACGGCGCCTGCGCGCCGTGCGCAAGCACATGCTGCAACGCGCGATCGGTGAAGAATTCGAAGGCTTCCAGGCGCAGCTGCGCGCGGAACGCGGCGAACACCTGCATCAGCACTTCAAACGAGGGCAGCGCCAGCAGCATCACGTTGCTGGGCGGCGGCGGGTCGGTCAACCGCAGCGTGGCTTCGACCACGATGCCGAGCGTGCCTTCGGAGCCGATCAGCAGATGGCGGAAGTCGTAGCCGCTGGAATTCTTCACCAGCGCGTTGTTGAGTTCGAGCAGCTCGCCGCCGCCAGTGACCACCTTCAACCCGGCCACCCATTCGCGCGTATTGCCGTAGCGGATCACCCGAATGCCGCCGGCATTGGTGGCGATATTGCCGCCGATCGAACACGAACCCCGCGCCGCAAAATCCACCGGATATACCAAGCCATGCTCGCGTGCGGCGTTGTGCACCGCTTCCAGCGGCATGCCGGCCTGCACGGTGAGCGTGCGATCCACTGCGTTGAAATCCAGCGGCTTGTTCAAGCGCTCCAGGCTCAGCACCAGCTCGCCATTGGCCGCCACTGCGCCGCCCGATAACCCCGTGCGCCCGCCCGATGGCACCACCGCCACGCCCTGCGCATTTGCCCAACGCATGACCGCTTGCACTTCGTCCACCGAGCCGGGCAAGGCGATTGCGAGCGGGTTGGGCGTCCAGCGCCGTGTCCAGTCGCGGCCGTAATGCTCCAGGTCGGCCGGCTCGGTCTTCAAACGCAACGCAGGCACGGCCTGTTGCAACGAAAGGATGCGGGGATCGGTCATGGCACGCGGCGCTGCGGTAGGAACCGCACAGCGTGCCAGCGCCAGCCTGCCCCGTCCAGCCCGCGCGATCATGGCCAACGCAGCGTTGGATTCAGCTGAAACCGTTGCGCCGCAAGGGCTTTGCCAGTGCGAACACTGCGTTGCGACCACCCAATCGCGCACCCCATCTGGCATAGTTGCCGACCCGATTGCTGCGTTGCGCTCCCCCATGTCGCCGAAGAAAACCTCGTTTCCCAAGCAGGACATCCGCGTGCTGTTGCTGGAAGGCGTCAGCCCGACCGCCGTGGATGTGTTCCGCGCCGCCGGTTATTCGCAGATCGAGCTGCACGCCAAATCGCTGCCGGAAGACGAGCTCAAGGCGCGCATCGCCGACGCGCATATCGTGGGCATCCGCTCGCGCACCCAGCTGAGCGCCGAGGTGCTGGCGCACGCCAAGCGTCTGATCGCGGTCGGCTGCTTCTGCATCGGCACCAACCAAGTGGATCTGGACGCGGCCGAACTGGCCGGCATTCCGGTGTTCAACGCGCCCTACTCCAATACCCGCAGCGTGGCCGAACTGGTCATCGCCGAAGCGATCCTGTTGCTGCGTGGCATCCCGCAAAAGAATGCCCAATGCCATCGCGGTGGCTGGTCCAAATCGGCCGCCGGCAGCCATGAAACGCGCGGCAAGGTGCTGGGTATCGTCGGCTACGGCCATATCGGCACCCAGGTCGGCGTGCTGGCCGAATCGCTGGGCATGCAGGTGATCTTCCACGACATCGAAACCAAGCTGTCGCTCGGCAACGCGCGTGCCGCGATCGATCTGGGCGACCTGCTGGCGCGCGCAGACGTGGTGACCTTGCACGTACCGGAAACGCCGTCCACCAAGGACATGATCGGCGCGGCAGAAATCGCCCGCATGAAGCACGGCGCGCATCTGATCAACGCCTCGCGCGGCACTGTCATCGACATCGACGCGCTGGATGCAGCGCTCACCTCCGGCCAGATTGGCGGCGCGGCGGTGGATGTGTTCCCGATCGAGCCCAAGGGCAATGGCGATGCATTCGAATCGCCGCTCACCGCGCACGACAACGTGATCCTGACCCCACACGTGGGCGGCAGCACGCTGGAAGCGCAGGACAATATAGGCATTGAAGTGGCTGCCAAACTGGTGCGCTACAGCGACAACGGCAGCACCTTGTCGGCAGTGAACTTCCCTGAGGTCACCTTGCCCGAGCACCCCGACAGCCTGCGTCTGCTGCACATCCATCGCAACGTGCCGGGCGTGCTGTCGCAGATCAACGAACTGTTCTCGCGCCATAACGTCAACATCGACGGCCAGTTCCTGCGCACCGATCCCAAGGTGGGCTACGTGGTGATTGATGTCAGCGCCAGCGAAGAACTTGCTGCAATATTGAAAGACGGCCTGGGTCAGATCACCGGCACCTTGCGGACGCGGGTTCTTTATTGACCGGGATTGGGGAATCGGGATTCGTAACAGCGCAGCGAACCGGTGGGTTCACCGGTTCGCTGCGCTAAAGGGCGGGAATGTGCGGCCTGGCCATGTGGATAGGCGCCGGCCCATCGCTTCTGCCAATCCGAAATCCCGAATCGCTACTTTCGGCTCTCCAGCCACTTCTCTGCCATCCGCCGCAGCGACGGATCGAGCTCAGGTTCGGCGAGCAATTCGCTGATCGAACGCCATGCCAATGCCAGCGATTCCTCACTAACTTCGAAGGCCTCGTCCGCACCGGCCACCACCACATAACGCGCATCAAAGTGCCAATGCCCCGCCACCTCGCCGCGTGCCGGAATCCAGTGACGGTCCAGATCGAATAACGCCCCATCAGCCAGCCGCAATCCGCTGAGACCTGATTCCTCCTCCGCCTCGCGTAACGCCACCTGCGCCAGATCGCGGTCGCCGTCGGCATGGCCGCCCAGCTGCAGCCAGCGCTGCAGCTTGCGGTGGTGGGTCAGCAAGGTGCGTGTGCCGTCGGCGCTCACCACCCAGGCCGACCCGGTGAAATGACCTTCGACACGCTCACGCACGAACGGATCGGTGGCATCGTCCAGCAATTGCGCGAACTGCTCGGCCAATGCGGCTTCGTCCGGCCAACGCAGGCGGTACGCGGCCAATTGCTGCCGCAGGGTTGCATCCACCATCTCTCGATCTCGGTCGCCCAGTGCGGGCCAAGCGGCCATTATCGCCATTCATGCTGCGTACGTGCTTGTCGTGAGCGTGTAGCTTTGGCAAGGTAGGCCGCTTGCCTGTCCCGCCGGGATGCGCCACACCACCTTCGTCCGGGCGTCTGCGCCTAGCTTTGCCACTTAGGGATGTACCGAATGCTGAAGTCTCTGTTGAGGGTCAAACCGATCGAACCCGCGGGCCATGTCGATGCGGGCGAACCGGTCGAAGGCAGCCTGCGAGGCGAAGCCACGCTACAACGGACCCTCACAGCCAAGCACCTGATCATGCTCGGCATCGGCGCGGTGATCGGCGCCGGCATTTTCGTGCTGACCGGCCAGGCTGCGGCCAATCACGCCGGCCCCGCAGTGATGCTGTCGTTCGTGTTTGCCGGTATCGCCTGCGCCTTTGCGGGCCTGTGCTACGCCGAATTCGCCGCAATGATGCCGGTCTCCGGCAGCGCCTATTCGTATTCATACGCCACGCTGGGCGAAGGCATCGCCTGGTTCATCGGCTGGTGTCTGGTGCTGGAATACCTGTTCGCCGGCTCCAGTGTTGCAGTGGGCTGGTCTGCCTACCTGATCAGCTTCATCACTGGCACCCTGGGGCTGCCATTCCCCGCAGAGTTGGCGGGTGCGCCGCTTGCCTGGGACGGACATGGCTTCGTCAGTTCCGGGAATCTGGTCAACCTGCCGGCGGTGCTGATCGTCGGCGCAGTGAGCATCCTGTGCTACATCGGCGTCACCCAGTCGGCGTTTGCTAATGCGATTGTGGTAGCGATCAAGGTCGTGGTGATCTGCCTGTTCGTTGGTTTCGGCATTTCCTATATCGACCCGGCGAATTGGCACCCCTTCGTCCCGGAAAACACCGGTCCGGGCCAGTTCGGCTGGGACGGGGTGTTCCGTGCCGCGTCCATCGTGTTCTTCTCCTACATTGGCTTCGACGCGGTCTCGACCTCCGCCGGCGAAACCAAGGATCCGCAGAAGAACATGCCAATTGGCATCCTGGTGTCGCTGGCCATTTGCACCGTCATCTACATCATCGTCTGCGCGGTGTTGACTGGCTTGCTGCCCTACACCCAGTTGGGCACCGCCAAGCCGGTGGCCACCGCGCTGGAAGCCCACCCGCAACTGACCTGGCTGAAGACTGCGGTGGAAATTGGGGCAATCGCCGGTTTGTCCTCGGTGGTGCTGGTAATGCTGATGGCGCAGCCACGCATTTTCTACACCATGGCCAAGGATGGGTTGATGCCCAAGCTGTTCGGCAAGGTGCACCCGAAATTCCGTACGCCATACGTCGGCACGCTTTTCGTCGGCGTGGTTGCCGCGCTGCTGGCAGGAGTGATCCCGTTGAACGTGCTGGGCGAACTCGTCTCGATGGGCACCCTGCTCGCCTTCGCCACTGTGTGCGCCGGGGTGATGGTGCTGCGTTTCACCAAGCCCGATCTGCCGCGCCCGTTCCGGGTGCCGCTGGCGATGGTGATCTGCCCATTGGGCGCGCTGGCCTGCCTATTCCTGTTCTTCCAGGCGTTCCAGGAACACTGGAAGGTGTTTGTGGGCTGGACCGTGATTGGCCTGTGTATCTACTTCGGCTACGGCATCCACCACAGTCGCCTCGCGAAACAGGCCTAACCTTCTCTCAAGACCGGCGCGCGACGCTGGTCTTCTTGTTAAATGATCGCGCTTAGCGCCAAGCCGGAACCGCTTCATGTTCAAACAACTTTGGGCCACCAAACACCCGCACGCCAGCCATGAGGCGGCCGACGGGCTGGGCCTGCAACGCGCGCTCGGCCCCTGGGGGCTGACCGCCCTGGGCATCGGCGCAGTGATCGGCGGCGGTATTTTCGTCATCACCGGCCAGGCTGCGGCCGACCATGCCGGCCCGGCGATCATGCTCTCGTTTTTGCTTGCGGCTGTGTGCTGCGCGTTCTGCGCAATGGCCTACGCCGAATTCGCCGCGATGGTGCCTGTCTCCGGCAGCGCCTACAGCTACACCTACGCCACCTTCGGCGAGCTGGCTGCGTGGTTTATCGGCTGGATGCTGGTGCTGGAATACGGCATGTCTGCCTCGGCAGTGGCGGTGAGCTGGACCGGCTATTTCCTGAGCCTGCTCGAACACTTCGGCATCCACCTGCCGGCCGCGTTCGTCAGCGCGCCGCTCGACGGCAAGCTGCAACCCACCGGCGCGATCGCCAACCTGCCTGCGGCCAGCATCGTGCTGCTGCTGACCTGGCTCTGCTATGTCGGCATCCGCAAGTCGTCGGCGATGAATATGGCCATGGTGATCCTCAAGACCGGCCTGATTGTGCTGGTGATCGCAGTGGGCTGGAAATACGTGGACACGGCCAATTGGCACCCATTCATTCCGGCCAACGAAGGCCCCGGCAAATACGGCATGGAAGGCGTGCTGCGCGGCGCGGCGATGGTGTTCTTTGCCTATATCGGCTTCGAAGCGGTGTCGGTGGCGGCGCAGGAATCGCACCGCCCGCAACGCGATCTGCCGATCGGCATGATCCTGTCGCTGGTGATCTGCACCGTGCTCTACATCTCCATGGCGGCGGTGATGACCGGGTTGCTGCCGTATACCTTGCTCGGCACCGACGAACCGGTGGTGACCGCGGTCGCAGCGCATCCGCAGTTGGCCTGGCTGCGCGTGATCGTGGAAGTGGGTGCGTTGATCGGCTTGTCGTCGGTGGTGCTGGTGATGATCATCGGGCAGCCGCGCATCTTCATGATCATCGCGCGCGACGGGCTGCTGCCGTCGATCTTCACCCGCATCCATCCCAAGTACCGCACCCCGCATATCAATACCGTCATCACCGGTGTGGGCATCGCGCTGCTGGCAGCGGTCTTCCCGCTGGATGTGCTAGGCGAGCTGACGTCGATGGGAACGCTGATCGCCTTCGCGGCGGTCTGCGCCGGCGTGTTGATCCTGCGTCGCACCCACCCGGAACTGCCGCGTCCGTTCCGCATGCCGGCCGCCTGGTTGATTTGCAGTGCTGGCGTGTTGAGCTGTCTTGCGCTGCTGTCGGCGATGACGCTGCACAACTGGATGCTGATGGGCCTGTGGACGCTGGTGGGCCTGGTGATCTACTTCGGCTACGGCTACCGCCACAGCCGTCTGCGCGACGGCCGCTGAGCCGCCGCATGGTCTGCGGTCCGGCGCGGCAGGAAACGACCTGCTGCGCTGCACCTGCCCGTACACCGGGGGCGCAGTAGAATAGGTCCATGAATGCGACTACTGCCCCCCTGCCCTATAGCGCCGCGCGTCTGCACGAACTGGCGCACGTGCTGATCGCCAATATCCGAGAGCTGGCGCATGCCGGCTGGACACCTGCGACCAGCAGCAACTTTTCTCATCGTCTGGACGAACAGCACGCCGCCATTACCGTCTCCGGCCGCGACAAGGGTCGCTTGGTCGAAGAAGACATCATGGTGGTGGACTTCGACGGTTTGGCCGTTGGCCGCCCGTTGCGCCCGTCTGCCGAGACCCTGCTGCACACCCAGCTGTATCGCCGGTTTCCGGAGATCGGTTGCGTGCTGCATACGCACTCGCCGGTGCAGACGGTTGCCTCGCGCCTGTATGCAGGCAGCGGCGTGATCCGGCTGGAAGGCTACGAACTGCTCAAGGCATTCGAAGGCAACACCACCCATGAAACTGCGGTGGAGGTGCCGGTGTTCGCCAACACCCAGGACATGCAGGTGCTGGCCGCGCAGGTCGAAGCCTTGCTGGACAAACGGAGCATGTGGGGGTATCTCATCGAAGGACACGGTCTGTATGCCTGGGGCCGCAACATGGCCGAGGCACGTCGTCATCTGGAAGCGTTCGAATTCCTGCTGCATTGCGAACTCGAACTGCTGAAACTGCGCGGCACGCGCTGAGTATTGCCTGTCCCCCATTCGTGAGCCAGACCGCCATGAGCCGACTGCGTATCTTCGCCGACACCAATCCCGCCACACCCCAATTCGATAGCCGCGATGGCGATGCGATCGCCACCGAGTTGAAGAAGATTGGCGTGACCTTCGAACGCTGGCACGCCAGCGCGCCGGTCGAACCCGGCGCCACGCCCGAGCAGGTGATGGATGCCTACCGCGTCGACATCGACCGCATCAGCGCCGAGCGCGGCTTCAAGACCGTGGACGTGGTGAGCATCGCGCCGGACAACCCCAAGCGCGAAGAAATGCGCGCCAAGTTTCTGGACGAGCACTTCCACAAGGAAGACGAAGTGCGGTTCTTCGTCGCCGGCTCGGGCCTGTTCACGCTGCACGTGGACGCCAAGGTTTATGAGATCGAATGCGTCAAGGACGATCTGATCGCCGTGCCCGACAGCACCCTGCATTGGTTCGACATGGGGCCGGAGCCGCACTTCGTGGCGATCCGTTTCTTCACCGAGCCGGACGGCTGGGTCGGTCATTTCACCGGCACCGAAATCGCCAAACAATTCCCCCGCTACGCCCCCGAGAAACCTCACAAGGCCAGCTGACGATGACACGACCGCAAGCGATCCTCACCGATATCGAAGGTACGACCAGCAGCATTTCGTTCGTCAAGGATGTGTTGTTCCCGTATGCGCGCCGCGCCGTGCCCGCTTACGTGCGCGAGCACGGCAATCATCCGCAGGTGCGCCACTGGCTCAACCAGGTGGCCGATGAAATCGGCGAGGACGTGCCGGACGAGGTGCTGATCACCACGCTGCAGACCTGGATCGACGAGGACCGCAAGCACACCGCGCTCAAGGCCTTGCAGGGCTTGATCTGGGGCGACGGCTACAAGACTGCAGACTTCACCGCGCATATGTATGCCGATGCAGCGATCCAGCTGAAGGCGTGGCACGCGGCGGGCATTCCGCTGTACGTGTATTCGTCCGGCTCGGTGCCGGCGCAGAAGTTGTTTTTCGCACACAGCGATGCCGGCGATTTGAGCGAACTGGTGACCGACTGGTTCGATACCGAAGTGGGCTCCAAGCGGGAAGCCGCCAGTTACCGCCGGATTGCCGAGCGCATCGGTGTCCCGCCGTCGGAGATCCTGTTCCTGTCAGATGTGATCGAAGAGCTCGATGCAGCCAAGCGTACCGGGATGCGCACCGCGCTGCTGGACCGCCGGGAGGACTACCCCACCCCGCGTTCGGCCGATGATGTCGGCAGCCATCAGCGCGTGGAAAGCTTTAGCCAGCTGGTGTTTTAAGCACGCTTGGCCAGGCGACCGCGCTCCCTGTTGGTGAACGCGGTCGATGTTTGTCTAGGTTACTAAAACGTGGCGTGCAGTCGTCAGGTGGACGTGGACGGCGTGGAGAAGCCGCAGCGTACGCGTGGTGTGCGCCGCGGCGAGCGCCGACCTCGCCCGCATGACGGCTGCGTAACTGTTCGCTTAGTCGTTGTGTTAACTAATCTTGGCGCTACGTGAGCCGGTGGTACGTTGCGGCGACACACGCGTTATCTGCATCTCCCTGACGGGATGCTGGTCTGCGTTGCAATCACCGCGCGCAGCTGCTCACCCCGTCTCCCTAGCTCTCGGCGTTTTTCATGTCGCTGCATTTTCCCTTTGGACCGAGTGCCTTGTTGCGGCGATTCTCGCTGCTGATCGTTGTCGTTGCGCTGATTGCCGGCTGCCATTCGGATGCCGGAGCTGCATTGCCGGCGCAGGCCGCAGCGAGCCAGGACGCGGTGGATCCGGTCGATCAGGCCGCGCTTGCGCACGCATTGAAAGCACTGCAGCCGCAGCGCCCTGGCCTCACCGATCTATACGTGGTCGGCTTTGCTGGCGACGCCAGCGACGATGTGTTTCGCAACGAGACGCTGTACCTCAAGCAGCTGTTCGAGCAGCGTTTCGATGCGCGTGGGCGCGTGGTCACCTTGGTCAACAACCCGGACAACCTGGGCGAGCATCCGTACGCGCCGTTGGCGACCTACGACAATCTGTACGACACGCTGGCTGCGATCGGCAAGCGCATGGATCGCAAGGAAGATGCGCTGCTGCTGTTCGTCACCACCCACGGTACCGAAGACCACAACCTGTACGTGCAGGTGGACGCCAAAGAAGAGGATTTCATCAGCCCGCAGGATCTGCGTGCGGCGCTGGACGATGCAGGCATCGACAAGCGCATCATCGTGTTGTCGGCCTGCTATTCGGGCGGCTTTATTCCCGCGCTGCGCTCGCCGCAGACGTTGATCCTCACCGCCGCGCGTGCCGACCGGCCCTCGTTTGGCTGCGGCAACACGTCCAACGCCACCTACTTCGGGCAGGCGTGGTTGATCGATGCGATGAACCAGAGCGACGACCCGCTGGCCGCATTCGAAATCGCCAAAGCCGCCATCACCGCACGCGAGCAACAGGAAGGCGAGTTGCCGTCGTTGCCGCAGCAGTCGCTGGGCAAACGCATCGCGCCGGTACTGGCACGTTGGCGCGCGGGCGTGCATCTCGGGCCGGCGGTTGCGTACCCGTATCCGCCTGTGGACGTGGATGCTGACGCTGACCCGGACGTCGATTCAGTCACCCAACCGACCGATGCAGCGGTAGATGATGCGAAGCGCTCAAAGGCAGCGGAAGCAGAGAGCTCGCCGTCCAGGCCGCCACGCGTGCCTGCCGCATCCACTCGATAACCACAGTGAATTTCTGCGACTAATTCTCATTTCGTCAACATCGGCGCGGTATCGCTAGACTCGCCCGGCCAGCCAGCAACTCGCCAGCCAGCACCGATCTTCGCCAGCGCGCCAACGCCTGCCAGCCCGGATCCCAAAACGCCTCCCTTGTGGAGGCGTTTGTGTGTGTGGCGATCGGGAGGAAGCGTCGCATCCGACGTAATGCGTTAACGCTGCGAGGCCGCAGCAACGCATCAGCCCGTGCTGGATATCACCAAGACACGGCCCACTGCCGCTGCAACAAGAGCGGCTACAACGTAACGAGCAATCGTTTGGCGTGCTCTAGATTCTCATTGGCGCGAGGTGCCCGAGGGGTTGGATGATGTCAGCATTGCGTGCACCCTTATCCGCCCCTTCACGGCAGCTTCTTCCGGTGGAAGAAGGGCATTAGGCGACCATCGCTGTTATGTGCCTTACGGCTCAGCAGTTTGCAGGCGATATACCTTGCTAGCGTTGTACTGCCCGGTCGGCAGAGTCGCACGCACCTCGACGGTGTGCTCGCCCACTGCCAGGGTGGTCGGCAATGCGCCGCGCCAGAGATGCGTCGACGGCGTGGCCTCCGGCGAGCGATCGTAACCGCGCAGCGCATCGGCCGCATCGTCGCGCACGTTCTCTGCCAGCACGCGCGGATCGGCGCGCTCTACGCGCTTCATCGGCTGCCAGGCGCCGTTGTCGATGCGCATCTCAACGACGGTGTCGGCCTGGCCCATGAACACATTGGCGTAGATGCCCCACGCCGCATACGCACCTTTGCGCAGCACCTTGGGCGCATGCAGCAGCAACTGCGCATCATCGGCCGCGCGCGCGGCGTGATAGGCCAGCGTGTAGTCGCCGCTGGGGGCAACCTGCAGCACCGCATAGCCATTGGGAGTGCCGTCGCTCATGGTCGCATCCGGAATGCCGTCGGCGTCCTTGGCACCCGACCAGAACGCACCGCAAGCCGCGCCCACGTTGTATTCGTGCAGCGGGCGTGCGCCCTGCCAGCCTTCGTCCGCACCATGCTCCACCTGGCGCTGGGTATGGCTATGGCCACTGAGCACCAACACATGCGGAAACTCTTTCAGCAATGCGAACAGGCGGCGGCGATCGACGTGCCGAAAGGTTTCCTGCCCCGGCACTGCATCGAACAGGTGGATATGCATGCCCAGCACCAATAGCCGGTCGCGTGGCAGCTGCGCCAGATAATTCTGCAGGAACGCGAATTGATCATCGCGCAGGCCACCGATATAGGCCTGTTTACCGCCGGGCGTGTAGATCACATCGTCCAGAAACACGAAGCTGGCGTTGGCTTCTTCCACCGCGTAGGTATCGGGGCCGTAAACCGCGTGCCAGCTGTCGAGCGACTGCGCATCGTCGTGCGCGTCCAGGTTGAGATCGTGATTGCCCGGCACATGGAACCACGGCACGCCCAGCTGCATGGTGACCTTGTTCAAGGCCGGATACAGGCTCAGATCGTCGCTGACAATATCGCCCAGCGTCGTGCCCAGCCGCGCCGTGGTCTTGCCGATGATCGGTGCCACAATATCGCGCTGGTAGTAGCCAACGTCGGCAAGGCTGGCGGTCTGGCTGTCGGCAAACACCAGCATCTGAAAACCATCGGCCGCGATGCTGGCGCGCGGCGTCAACGCGAAATCCCAGTTACCCGTGCTGCGGCCGGTTGCTGCAATAGCGGGGTATTTGTGTTTTGCAGAACCGCTGGGTTCGTAGTGGCGCCAAAACGCCGGCAAGCCGTCGGCGGCTGGCACAAAGCGGCGGTCGCCCGGTTTGATCACGAATACCGTCTGCCCATCGCGCACCGGCAGGCGGTAGCGGCCCTGCGCATCGGTGCGCACGATTTGCTCGCCATTTGAGACAGCCACATCGGCAATGCCCGGCTCATCGGCGCTGCGGCCGTCGCGCCCGTCGCGCTCTTCATAGACGACGCCATCGACCGTGGTGTCGCGCGCGTATGCGCTTCCCGCGAGCAGGCCCAGTGCCAACAAAACGAAGCGAGGTTGCATGCATTTTCCCGCGCGAAGACCAGCGGAAATTGTACATGCCATCGCGACGCGCACAGCGCGCGTACGAAGGTCGGAAGACATGGCGACACACATCCGTACGATCGCACCCGGGCGCGACGGGCATTATTGGGAACGCCCCGGCTCGCCCAGGTGCGCTCCTATACGACCCAGTTACTTGTGCCGCGATTCCAGCAACGCGACCGCATCGCCAAGACCCAGCCCACGTGCGTGCAGCAGCACGATCAGGTGATACAGCAGATCGGCCGATTCGCCGAGCAAATCGTCATCGCCCTGCACTACACCAGCCAGCGCTGTTTCCACTCCCTCCTCGCCCACCTTCTGCGCGATGCGGCGAATGCCTTGCTCGAACAGCTTGGTGGTATAGCTACCGTGCGGGCGTTCGCGCTCGCGCTCGGCCACCAACGCATCCAGGCTACCCAGGAACTGCCCGGGCGCACTGGCAAAACAGCTGGTGCGGCCCAGATGACAGGTCGGCCCATGCGGGCGCGCCTGCACCAGCAGTGTGTCGGCATCGCAATCAGTCTCGATCGACACCACGCGCAACACGTTTCCCGAGCTCTCGCCCTTGGTCCACAAGCGCTGCTTGCTGCGGCTGAAAAAGGTGACGTCGCCGCGCTGCTGGGTCACTGCCAACGCTTCGGCATTCATGTAGCCCAGCATCAGCACGCGCAGGTTGTCGGCGTCCTGAACGATCACCGGCAACAGGCCCTCGCCCTTGCTCCAATCCAGCGCAGCGAGCGCGTCGCCCGTTGCCACTTCGTTACTGCCCATCGCGTACCTCGATCTGTTGCGCGCGCAAGAATTGCTTGAGTTCCGGAATCGGAATCGCACCGCTATGAAATACGCTGGCCGCCAGTGCGCCATCCACATCGGCCTGGTCGAACACATCGGCAAAGTGCTGCATCTCGCCAGCACCGCCGGAAGCGATCAACGGCACGCGGCATAACGCGCGCACCTGCCGCAGCTGAGCGATGTCGTATCCGCGGCGCACGCCGTCGTTGTCCATGCAATTGAGCACGATTTCGCCTGCGCCCAGCCGCTGCGCTTCGGCCACCCAATCCAGCGTGCGCATCGGCAGCGCCTGGGTCTTGCTCGGATCGCCGGTGTAGCGGCGCACGCGCCACTCGCCATCGTCCTCGCGAATCGAATCGATGCCGACCACCACGCATTGCACGCCGAAGGCATCGGCCAGTTCGGAGATCAATTGCGGGCGGCCCAACGCGGGCGAGTTGATCGATATCTTGTCGGCACCGGCGTGTAGCACCGCACGCGCCGTTTCCATATCGCCAATACCTCCGGCGACACAGAACGGGATATCGATCAAGCGCGCCACCCGTTCGACCCAGGTGTAGTCGACCGAACGCCCCTCAGGGCTGGCGCCAATGTCGTAGAACACCAGTTCGTCGGCGCCCTGCGCGCGGTAGCGCAATGCCAGCTCGACGATATCGCCCATGTCGATGTGGTCGCGGAACTTGACTCCCTTGACCACGCGGCCGTCGCGCACGTCCAGGCACGGAATGATGCGACGGCTCAGCATGCCAGTGCCTGGTTAAGATTCAGATGCCCTTCGAGCAATGCCTTGCCGAGCACGATGCCGGCGCAACCTGCGGTCTTGGCAGCGGCGACATCGGCCAGACTGCGCGCGCCACCGGAGACCTGCACCTGCAGCTGCGGCGTCAGCGAACGCAAGTGCCTGTACAGCGCCATGTTGGGGCCGGACAACATGCCATCGCGGGCAATGTCGGTGCAGAGAAGATGTTGCAGACCGGCCTGCGCGTAACGCACCGCCAACTGGTCCAACGTGGCGTCTGCGGTTTCGGTCCAGCCATGCACTGGCAACTGCCAGATGCCAGATGCATCCTGGCGCGTGTCTAGTGCAATCGTCAGGCGATCCGCACCAAATTCCCGCAGCCAACCAATCACCCTCTCGCTGTCGCGTACCGCCAACGAGCCGATCACCACGCGTGCGGCGCCCGCACCCAGAATGCGCGCTACATCATCGCGCGACCGCACACCACCGCCGGTCTGCACCTGCAAGCCGGTGGTGCGCGCAATCTCGCCAAGTGTGGTGGCCAGTGTGTAGCCGCCCGCTTTCGCCGCATCCAGATCGACCAGATGCATCCACTGTGCGCCGGCATCCGCAAACGCCTGCGCGCGCGGCAGCACGTCGTCGCCGTACTGCGTTTCGCGTGCGTAATCGCCTTGCAGCAGGCGCACCACGCGGCCGTTACGGATATCCAGCGCCGGGTAAACCGTGAAACTCATGGGAAGCTCATCTCAAGAAAATTGCGCAGGATGCGTGCACCCGTGTCGGCAGAGCGCTCAGGGTGGAATTGCGCGCCGCAGCGCAGGCCGTTCTGCACAACGGCAGTGAACAACCCGCCGTGATCGCAGGCGGCTACCGTGTCGGGCGTGACCGGCGCAGCGTAGCCATGCACGAAGTAGGCACTGGCGCGCTCCAGCAGGCCAGCCAGCAATGCGGATTCGCGCATCGTCACCAGCTGATTCCAGCCCATATGCGGCACCCGAATGCCAAGCGCGGGCGTCATGTGGCGCACGATGCCCGACAGCAGACCCAGACACTCGACATCGCCTTCTTCGGAATGTTCGAACAATAACTGCATCCCTAAGCAGATACCGATCAACGGCACCTGCAGCTCGCGCAACGGCTCGACCAAGCCCTGCGCGCGTAAACGCGACATCGCCTCTGGCGCAGCGCCAACACCGGGTAGTATCACCCGCTGCGCGCCCTGCAAGCCGGCCGCATCACGCACCACGCGTGCCTCAACGCCCAACCGTTCCAATGCATAGCGCACCGAGCCCAGATTGGCGCCGCCGGCATCGATCAGCGCAACATCGGTCATAGCGTGCCCTTGGTCGTGGGCAACGCGGTGCCCTCGCGGCGAATCGCTTGACGCAATGCACGCGCCAACGCCTTGAAGCAGGCCTCCACCTTGTGGTGATCGTTCTCGCCGCGCACGCTCAGATGCAGATTCAGGCCCGACGCATCGCAGATCGAGCGGAAGAAATGCGGCACCAGTTCGGTGGGCATGTCCCCAACGCGCTCGCGCTTGAAGTCGCCATCGAAGACGAAATACGGCCGGCCGCTGAAGTCCAGCGCAGCACTGGCGATGGTTTCGTCCATCGGCAACGTGAAGCCATGCTGCGCCGTGTCGCCGGCAACCTGCCACGGGCTGCTTTCCGGATCGAACCCGTAGCGACCGATACCGCGCTTGTCGCCCAGCGCTTCGCGCAACGCCTGACCTAGGGCCAAGCCGGTGTCTTCGATGGTGTGGTGCTCATCGATATGCAGATCGCCTTCGGCACGGATGTCCAGCGCAAAACCGCCATGCTTGCCGATCTGTTCCAGCATGTGGTCGAAGAACGGCAGGCCGGTGGCGGTTTTGGGCTCGGCGATACGATCCAGATCCAGTTCGACGCGGATCCTGGTTTCCTTGGTGTTGCGCTGGACTACCGCGCGGCGTGGCGCATCGGCCAGCTCGTGGGCGATGCCGGGCCAGTCCCACTCGCCGCCGAACTCGTCTGTGCGCAGTTGAAAACCGCGGATATTGAGGTTCTGCGCGAACTGGATGTCGGTCATGCGGTCGCCGACCATCGCTGAGCGCGCCCAGTCGATAGTGCGGTCCTGTAGATACGGCACCATCAAGCCGACGCCGGGCTTGCGCGTGGGTGCGTTGTCGGATGGCCAGCTGCAATCGATCAGCACTTCGCGGAATTCGATGCCCTGGCTGGCGAAGATCTGCAGCATAAGGTTATTCGGGCCGTCGAAGGAGGCGCGTGGGAAGCTCTCGCTGCCCAGCCCATCCTGGTTGCTGACGATGACGAACTGGTAGCCGGCATCACGCAGCTTGAGCATCGCCGGAATCACGTGATCGACGAAGCGTAGTTTCTCGTACGCATCGATCTGGTAGTCGGCCGGCTCGGTGATCAGCGTGCCATCACGGTCGACGAAGAGAATCGGGGTCATGCGGCGGCCTCCTGTGTGCGTTGCAGCGCGCTCAGTACGCGCTCGTTCTGTTCATGTGTGCCCAAGGTGATGCGCAAGGCGTCGGACAAGCGCGGCACTGCGCGTTGATCGCGCACCACCACACCGGCCTCCAGCAATGCCTGGAAGGCTGCTTCGGCATCGTCGAAACGCACCAGCAGGAAGTTGCCTTGCGAGCGATAGACCTGTCGCACACCGGTCAGCTGCACAAGCGCCTTGTGCACGCGCTCGCGTTCACTGCGTACCTCGGCGATACGCCGGCGGGTCACCTCCAGCGCTGGCGCAGACAACGCCTGCTCGGCCATCGCCGCGCAGGGCGTCGGCACCGGATACGGCGCTTGGCAGCGGCGCAGCAAGGCAATCAGCTCAGCATTGGCAATCAGCGTGCCGATACGCGCAGCCGCCAAGGCATGCGCCTTGGAAAGCGTGCGCAGCACAGCGAGATTGTCGTAACGCGCCAGCAGACCGACTGCCGACGGCACATCAGAAAATTCACCGTAAGCCTCGTCCACCACCACCAGCGCCTTGCCCTGCAATGCCTGCAGCGCGTGTTCGATCTGGTCTAGTGCGATCGTCGAACCGGCTGGATTAGACGGCGAGCACAGGAACACCAGCTTGGCGTTCGACGCCAAGGCCGCTGCCACAATTGCCGGGATGTCCGCGTGGAAACCGTCAGGCCCATCGACCAGCGGCACCTCCACCAGTGGCGCATTCTGCAGCCGCGCGCACACAGCGTACATGCCGAATACCGGCGGCGTGACCAGCACCGCGTCGCGCTCTGGCACGCACAGGCCACGCACCAGCAAATCGATCGCCTCGTCACTGCCGCGGCCAATCAGCAGCTGCTCCGGCGCGCAGCCGTACAGCGCCGCCAGCGCACTGCGCAGGCCCTTGGGTTGCGGGTCGGGATAGCGCCGTGTGCTGGCGCTTGGATCGGCCGGATTGCCCCACGCCGACTCGTTGGCGTTGAGCCACACATCGCCCTTTAATGCGCTGGTGCGCGCCGACGCATACCCCGCGAATGCGCGCAGATCTTCGCGTACCAGATCCAGAATCGATGACGTGCTCATGCTGCCACTCCCATGCGCAGCGCCACTGCATTGGCGTGTGCGTCTAGCCCTTCTGCCCGCGCAAGAATCAACGCGCATTCGCCGATGCCATCGATGCCGGCCTTGCTGGCCGCCTGCACGCTCACCATGTTCTGGAAACTGGCCACGCTGACACCGCTGTACGCGCGCGCCGCACCGCTGGTCGGCAACACGTGGTTGGTGCCGCTGCAGTAATCGCCGAGTGCTTCCGGCGTGTAATCGCCGAGAAATACCGAGCCTGCCGCTTCCACCTGGGCTAGCCACGCGCGCGGTTCGCGCAGCGCAAGAATCAGGTGCTCGGGTGCATAGCGGTTGCTGATCGCAAACGCTTTATCCAGCGTCTGCACCTTGATCAAGCGCGATTGCGCCAGCGCCTGGCGCGCGATGTCGGCACGCGACAGTTGCGCCAGCTGTACCTCCAATTGCACCTGCACGGCATCGATCAACGCATCGCTGTCGGAAAGCAACAACACCTGCGAATCTGGGCCGTGTTCGGCCTGCGACAGCAGGTCGGCAGCGACGAAAGACGGTTGCGCGCCAGCATCGGCAATCACCAAGACTTCCGACGGGCCGGCCGGCATGTCGATCGCCGCAGCCCCGGATTGCGCCACCTGCTGCTTGGCTTCGGTGACATAACTATTGCCCGGGCCAAACAGCTTGTCGCAGCTCGGCACCGATTCAGTGCCATATGCCATCGCCGCAATCGCCTGCGCGCCGCCGAGCTTGAACACACGGCGCACGCCGGTGAGCTGCGCGGCCACCAGCACTGCCGGATCCACGCTGCCGTCTTTGCGCGGCGGCGTGCACAACACCACCTCGCGACAACCGGCCAGGCGCGCCGGCACGCCGAGCATCAATGCAGTGGACGGCAGCGGCGCGCTGCCGGCCGGCACGTATAATCCGACACGACCGATCGGGCGCACGATCTTTTCGCACACCACGCCCGGTGCGGTCTCCACCGCATAACCTTCACTCATGCCGGCGCGGTGGAAGGTGTCGATGCGTGCCACCGCATCCTGCATGGCCTGGCGCAATTCCGGCGCCACGGCGACTTCGGCGGCGGCGAAGTCGGCTTCGCTCACGGCGAAGCTCTCCAGCGACACGCCATCGAAGCGCGCAGTGATCTCGCGCAACGCCGCATCGCCGCGCGTGCGTACGTCGGCAATCAACGCGGCGACCGCATCGCGCGTTTGTGCGGCCACGGTCTGCACCGGGCGGGTCAACGCGTCGGTCCGAGCGGCGCTGTCGAGTTGGGACCAATCGAGAATTTTCATGCCAGCGAGCGCTCCACCGTCAACACCATCAGGCCTTGCGCACCTGCGCGTTCGAGTTCTTCCAAGCGTTGCCAGGTCACCGCGCCGTGGCACATCGTCTGCAAACGCAACGCGCCATTGCCATCGTCGGGCAGTTGCACCAGCGGGTCGGCATCCGGCAGCAGGCGCCGCAACGCATCTACATCGTCCTGTTCGGCGCGGAACATCAGCAGCTTGCTGTCGCGCAGCTTGAGCACGCCGTCCATGCGCCGCAGCAGCATTGCCAGCAGGCCGGCGCGCGCATCGGCCGGCGCGCGCACTGCGCCGGCCAGCACCGCTTCGCTTTCCATCACCAGTTCAACCGGCTTGAGCTGGTTGGCGGCCAAGGTGGCGCCGCTGGAAACCAGATCGCAGATCAGATCGGCGGTGCCCAGGCGCGGTGCGATCTCCACCGAACCGGACAACTCCACCACCGCCGCATCGATGCCCTGGCGCTCCAGCCAATCGGCCAGGATCGCCGGGTAGCTGGTGGCGATGCGCTTGCCGGCCAGTTGCGCCACGCCCTGCCAGTCCCATTCTTCCGGCACTGCCAGCATCAGGCGGCATTGACCGAAGCCAACTCCACGCAGCGCGTGATAGGCGGCTGGCAAGCCATTGCGGCGGCGCTCTGCAGCCTGCTCTTCCAGTTCGTTCTGGCCGACGATACCCAGGTCGCAAACGCCATCGGCGATCAGGCCGGGGATGTCGTCGTCGCGCACCAGCAGCAGGTCCACCGGCAACGATTCGCCGTAGCAGAACAGCTTGTCGCGGCTCTGCCGCCAGCTCAGCCCACAGGCGGCCAGCAGGCTGCGCGCTGGCTCGGCCAGACGGCCGCTCTTCTGGATGGCGATACGCAACCGGTCACGTGCCGGCGCTGCCGTGGAAGCACTCATCTTGTTCTCTCAGTTGGGATTCGTCAGGGCGCGAAGACTGCTCGCGCAGGGCCGTGGCGTAGCCGCCGGCACCGTGGTCCAGGGTGCGCGCAACGCGCCCGATGGTGGTCACGCTGACCTGGGTCAGCTCGTGAATTTCGCGATACGGCACGCCCTTGACCAGCAGCGGCACCACCCGCCAGCGGTCGGCCATGGCTTCCAGCTCGGCGGGCGTACACAGGTCGCGCAGAAACGCCTCGACCGCGCCGGGCGCGTTGAGGCGAGCCAGCGCATCGGCCAGCATCGTGAGCGAGGCGGTAACGTCGGTACTTTCGCGGGGGGCAGTTCGTTGTTTCATTGCGTTAATGTAATAGCGTGTTAGTACATTAGCGCAACGGCGGCGAGGAGACAAGTTGACCGAACCGAAGCATTCATACGGTGACTGTTTGCGCGCGTGCCATTACGAAAACGCCCACTGACATCCAGATGTCAGTGGGCGCGCTGTGCGCGGCGGCGCGTGGCTAGCGGCGGCAGATGATCGCCAGACCTGCAGGCGCCTTCGGCCTGCGGCGTCAATCGCCCTTGGGTGCCCCGGCCACCAGCATCGCCTTGGCCTGTTCCAACTCCACCTGCAAGGTACTCGCCAGCTCGTCGCGAGCGACGTCGAACTGCTGCTCGCGTACCAAGTCCTTCACCGCCACCACGCCGCGCGCCAGTTCGTCGTCGCCGGCCAGCACCACGAAGCGGATGCCCGCGCGGGCAGCGTACTGGAACTGCTTACCGACCTTCTTCGGCTCCATCTGCACTTCGGTGTTGATGCCGCCGATGCGCAGCCGGCGCGCGATATCCAGCGCATCGTCCAGGCGGGTCTCGTCCATCAGCGCCACCATCGCCTGCACGCTGCTTTCGGCAATGCCCTGGATCAGGCCGGCCTCGCGCAGCTGCCAGAACAGCCGGGTCAGGCCGATCGAGATGCCCACGCCGGGCAATTTGGACTTGGTGTAGTGGCTGGCCAGGCTCTCGTAACGGCCGCCCGAGCAGATCGAGCCGATCTGCGGGTGGTCGGTCAGCGTGGTCTCATAGACGGTGCCGGTGTAGTAATCCAGCCCGCGCGCGATGGAGAAATTCAGGCAGTACGCGCTCTCCGGCACGCCCAGCGCCTTGACCAGCTCCAGTACTTCGCGCAACTCGGCGATGCCCTCGCCCAGCGTCGCGCTGGCGCCGACAGACGCTTCCAACGCCTGCAACTGCGCCAGCGCATCGGCATGCCCCTCAGAGCGCACCGCCACGAAGGCGAGAATCTTGGCCACCTGCTCGGCAGCAATGCCGAAGCCCTCGCCCACCAGCGTGTCGCGCACATAATCGGCGCCGCGCTTGTCGATCTTGTCGACTTCGCGCAGCACGGCCAGCTGCAATTCGCCTTCGGCCACGCCCAGGCTTTCGAAAAAGCCGCGCAGCAACTTGCGGTTGTTCAACTGCACCTTGAAGTCGCCGATGCCTAACTCCGCGAACACGGCATGGATCACCGCCAGCACTTCGGCGTCGTAACGGATGCTCAGTGCATCCTTGCCGATGACGTCGATGTCGCACTGGTAGAACTCGCGGAAGCGCCCACGCTGCGCGCGCTCGCCACGATACACGCGCTGCATCTGGTAGCGACGGAACGGGAAGCTCAAATCGTGCTCGTGCTCGGCGACGTAGCGCGCCAGCGGAACCGTCAGGTCGAAGCGCAGTGCGAGCTCGGGCAGGCCACCGTTCTCGGCGCCCTCATCGGCGGCCGCAGCAGCATTGGCCAGCGCACCGGTGGACTGCACGAAATACACCTGGCGCTCTGTCTCGCCGCCGGATTTGGTCAGCAGCACATCCGATAGCTCGAACACCGGAGTTTCAATCGGCAGGAACCCGAACCGCTCGTAGTTGCGGCGGATGACGTCCAGCATGCGCTGGAACGCGATCTGCTCACGCGGCAGCAATTCCATGATGCCGGGCGGCGTACGGGGCTTGATCACGAGCGAAACTCCTGCAGGGCAATGTGGCGAACGCACAATTCTACCGGCTGCCGGCCGCACTGACCGCATGGCGTATCATTCAATGCGTCCCACCAGTGCGTGGCCCATGTACCGGCAGCTTTCCGACCCCAGCGTGACCTGCCCTGCGCCCGGCGCGGCATCCGCCAGGGGCACGCCAAGCTCCGATTGCGCGCTGTGCGCGGTGCGCGGCCGGGCTATTTGCGCTGCGCTGTCGACGCAGGAAATGGACGCGCTGGATCAGGTCACCCACACGGCGGCCTACACGCCTGGTAGCAGCCTGGTGCGTGCGGGCGAGACCCGGCACAACGTCTATACCGTGACCTCCGGCGCGTTGCGCATGGTGCGCACGCTGGCCGACGGACGCCGCCAGATCACCGGCTTCGTGTTGCCCGGCGGCTACGTCGGCCTCACTGAAACCGCGCAGCACCGCCACGATATCGAAGCCATCGTCGACAGCCGCGTGTGCCGCACGCCGATGGCGCAAATGCGCCAGCTGCGCGAGCGCTACCCGCAACTGGAACGCAAGCTACTGCAACGGGCCAGCATGGAATTGGCCGCCGCCCAGGACACCGGCCTGCTGCTGGCACGCCTGCAACCCAGCGAACGGCTGGCGCATTTCCTGCTGCGGCTTGCCACCCGCTCCACCCAGCCTGGCGCCAGCGGCGACACCGTGGCGCTGCCGATGAGCCGCAGCGATATCGCCGACCATCTGGGGCTGACCGTGGAAACAGTGAGCCGCACTTTCACCAAACTGCGGCAACAGCAGCTGATTGCGCTGCCGCAACTGCACCTGGTGCAGATCCTGGCTTACGCCGCTTTACGCAGACTGGCCGGCGATATGGTGTGAGGTTTGGCAGTTGATTGGTGGATTGATTGATGCGTCACTGCGTGCTTGTCGGAGCAGTTGATTGGGTCGCTCGCCCTCAACCACTCACCGCCCAGCCACCGCACGCGCAACCGCCCCACCGCAGCCGCCACTCAACAACTGCGATTGCCGCAACCAGGCCCGGTCTGGGTAATAAACAAACACAAACGCACCGTCGCGCAAGGTGTCGATCAACTGTTTGGCCACGGCTGGCCGCACGGCTGGGCAGCCAAGGCTGCGGCCGAGCCGACCCTGGGTGCGGATAATGGCTTCGCTCACATAGGGGGCACCGTGGATAACGATGGCGCGGTCGCGCGCGTGGTCGTTGAAACCCGGCTCCAGGCCCTTGAGCCGCAACGAGTAGCCGTTCTGGCCGGTGTACGACTCCTGCGCGGTGAAGGCGCCCAGGCTGGACTGGAAGCTGCCATCGTTATTGGAGAACTTCGCCGCCAGGTTCTCCCCGGTATTACGTCCGTGCGCGACCCATTCCCGAAACAACAGACGCTGCTTGTCCAAGTCGAACACCCATAAGCGGCGCTCGGTCGAGGGGCGGCTGTAGTCGATGACGCTGAGCACGCGCTCGGCACCCACCTGCTGACGCTGCCGGGCGCATTGCAGCGCTTCGGTGGCCAGGGCCAACACCTGACGGTCCAGCGACGGCGCCTGACGCGCCAGTGCCTCGACCAGACCCACACGCGGCGTGCCCAATGGCGACACCGGAGACGCAGACAAGGTATCGGCCGCACTGGCCGCACCAGCCGCTGCCCACCCGCATAAAGCGGCGGCAACGGCAATCATTCGATAAGACATGCAACAACCCACAGCAGACGCGGCGCCACAGCGGGGCCGCACCCACCTAGAAATAACCCCATGCGGGCCACTTTCCAACCCCGAGTGCCTGAACGCGTTGGGTCAGGCCGCATCCGCAAGCAGGCGCTGGCGGAAGGCCGCGTAGTCTGGCGCCAGTGCTTCGGCATGCGCCGGACGCTGCAGCAGTTCCGCCAGCGCTGGCGGAACTTCCACCGCGCGGCCGATCAACGGTTCCACCACGCCCTCGAACTTGGCCGGATGCGCCGTGGCCGCCACCGCCCAATCGCCAGTGCCGCCCTCCGCGCCCTCGGCACGCAATTGTTCGAGTACATGCACCGCGGTGGCGGTGTGCGGGCAATGCACCTCGCCATAGCGCGCGAAGCGCTGCTGCACGGTGTGGCGAATCGCCGCATCGTCCACCGACAACACACGGAATTGCTCACGCAAGGCAGCATCGTCGCCGTTGTAAAGCCAGCGCAAGCGTTCGAAATTGCTTGGCGCGCCCACGTCCATCGCATTGGCCAGCGTCGCCACGCTGGGCTGCGGCGCGTACGCGTTGCCAGCAAAGTAATCCGGCAACACATGGTTGGCGTTGGACGCCAGCGCAATGCGGCCCAACGGCACCCCGAGCGCGCGCGCAATGATCGCTGCCAACCCGTTGCCCAGATTGCCGGTCGGCACCACCAGATTGAGCACGTCGGCCGACGCCGCACGGTGCTGCAGCGCGGCGTGCGCGTAGTAACTCATCTGCGGCAGCAGCCGGCCCAGGCTGATGCTATTGGCCGAACTGAGCGGAACCTGCGTTTGCAACGCGGCATCGTTCAAGGCCTGCTTGACCATCGCCTGGCAGTCGTCGAACGAGCCGGCCACACGTAAGGCCTGGATGTTGTCGCCGAAACACCCCAACTGATGCGCCTGCCGCGGAGAAACGCGGCCGTCCGGATACAGCACCACCACGCGCAAACCGGGCTGGCGATGGAACGCGGCGGCCACGGCGGCACCGGTGTCGCCGGAGGTTGCGACCAGGATGGTGAGCGGGCGGTCTTCGGCACGGCGCAAGCGGGTCAGGCAGGCCGCCAGAAAGCGCGCACCGAAATCCTTGAACGCGGCGGTGGGGCCATGAAACAGCTCCAGCGCGTAGTCGCCCGGCGTGCCCAACGCCACCAACGGCGCAGCAAAGTCGAAGGCTTCAGCGCAGATGGCTGGCAGCTCGGCCGCCAGCGCATCGCCTTCGAAAAACGGCTGCAGCAGCACGGTGGCGGTGTCGGCCAGGCTGGCGCCCGCAACCAGCGCACGCGCGGACGGGAGGGTCTGCGGCACGTAGAGGCCGCCATCGGGCGCCAGCCCGGCGGCAATGGCCTGGCTCAGGCTTGCGGCGGGCACACCGCCACGGGTGGAAATAAACATCAGCGTGACTCCAGATCAAGCGAAGGCTGGGCGTTGCCCGTAGAAAAGTGTGCGGCGCTTGGGGCGGCCGGGGCGCGCGGCGCAACGACATTCCGCCGAGTGGCAGCCCATGGTCGGCGGCGCGGGGCTATGCTGCGCGCACCTTTCCGTGGAGTCGGCAGATGATCAAAGTCAGCGTGATGTACCCCTACCGCGACAGCGCCCGCTTCGATCACACCTACTACCGCGACAAGCACATGCCGCTGGTGAGCGCGCGCATGGGCGCGGCCTGTTTGAAATACACCGTGGACAAGGGCATCAGCGGCGGCGAAGCCGGCAGCACCCCGGCCTTTATCGGCATGTGCCATATCTTTTGCGAGTCGGTGGAAACCTTCAACGCCAGCTTCGGCCCGCACGCGGCGGAGATCCTGGGCGACATCCCCAACTACACCGACCTGAGCCCGGTGATGCAGATCAGCGAAGTCGTCGTCGACTAAACAGCGTGTGGCGCGCTGCAGGCCATACATGCAGCGCGTTACCTGCGACGCATTGCCATTGCGTGCGTGCTGATTCATCCGAGCAACCGTGCCGCAGGACTTGCGATCGGCGACACCCACGCCTGGCTATCGAACCCTGCGGCAGTAAACCCGGCCTGCACTGCCGGTGCCGCGGCGTCTGCTGCGGCGCGCGATTCGAACCAGGCAAACACGCTGGGCCCTGCGCCGGAAATGCTGGCACCGAGTGCGTTGTGGTCCAGCGCTGCCTGCTTGGCATCGGCAAATCCGGCAATCAACGGGGCGCGGCGCGGTTCGATCAGCACATCGCGCAAGCCCGCACGCACCAGGTCTGCATCGCCTGCATGGCAACCGGCCAACACCAATGCCAGATTGGTGCTCTGCGCGACGAATTCGCGCAACTGATAATTGCCGGCCAACGCTTCGCGCGCGCGTCGCGTTTCCAGCACTGCATCCGGATGCACCAGCAGGCTATGCCACGCTGCGGGGACGCTGATCGGCACCAGACGCTCCAGCGTGCACAGCACCAGACCGCCTAAAAATAACGGCCCCAGGTTGTCGCCATGTCGGCTGCCGCTAGCCACCGCTTCGCCATCGAGCGCGTATTGGTAGAGCTGGTGGTGATCCAGCGGCGATGCCAGCAGCGCGTTCGCCGCGACCAAGGCCGCCACGCACGACGCAGCCGATCCCCCCATGCCCGAGCTCAGCGCAATGCCTTTGTCGATCTCGATTTCAAACCCGTAAGGCAGCTGCAAGGCGGCACGCAGCGACATCAACGCAGCGCCTGCAGTATTGCGTTCGGCATCCAGTGGCAGCGCCACGGTCGTGCCGCGAATCGCAGTAATGCGCACCACCGGCGTTTCGATACGACGCACGGTAACGGTGTCGCCGACGCCATCGATGGGGTAACCGAGTAGGTCGAATCCCACCGCCACATTCGCAATCGATGCCGGCGCGAAGGCGCGCGCTTCGTGCGGGCCGCGTTTGCCGAGAGAAGCACGATCGCTGTGGTGCACTTGTGTCGCGGATGCTTGACTCGAGCTGGCTTGGCTGGCGGCTGTTTGCGTCACAGCCGCGCACCCTCGCCCGCCGCCACGCGCAGCAGATCGGCGAACACGCCTGCTGCGGTCACTTCCGGCCCCGCACCCGGCCCCTGGACCACCAGCGGGTTCTCGCAGTAGCGCCGCGTGGTGAATTGCACAACGTTGTCAGTCAAACGCAAATTGGCGAATGCATGATCGCCCGGTAGCTCGACCAGGCCCACGCTGGGCGCGCGGTCCGGCGGCAACTGCGCGACATAGCGCAGCACGTTGCCACGCGCATGCGCTTCGGCAAGACGCTGCGCGAAAGCCGCATCCACTTCCGGCAGGCGCGCCATGAAATCGTCCACGCTGGCCTGACGCAATGCCTCCGGCACCAGGCTTTCCACCTGCACGTCTTCCAGGCTGATGGAACGCCCTGCTTCGCGCGCCAGGATCACCAGCTTGCGCGCCACATCCACGCCGGACAGATCGTCGCGCGGGTCTGGCTCCGTGTAGCCCATGCCGCGCGCCTGCGTCACCAGCTCGGCGAACGGCACGCTGCCGTCGTATTTGTTGAACAACCAGGCCAACGTGCCGGAGAAGATGCCTTCGATGGAGGTGACTGCATCGCCGGTATCGACCAGATCACGCAGCGTGGTGATCACCGGCAAACCAGCGCCCACGGTGGCTTCGTAACGGAAGCGCGCACCGCTAGCGTCGGCTGCTGCGCGGATTGCCTCATAACGCGCCAGCGGGCCGGAACCCGCCTGTTTGTTCGGCGTCACCACGTGGATCCCGGCAGCCAGCCAGCCTGCGTAACGGTCTGCTACTTCGGCGCTGCCGCTGCAATCGATGATCACCGTATGCGGCAGATGCGCAGACAGCAAATGTGTGGTGAAGCGTTCCAGATCGGTGGGCGTGGCGGCCGATGCAAAGGCATCGCGCCAGTTGCCGACCAGCCCGCGCTCGTCCAGCAGCATGCGACCGCGCGACACCACCGCACGCAGGCGCAGATCCAGATTGGCCTTGCCCAGCAACTGCGGTTGCGCGACGCGCAGTTGATCCAGCAACGCCGCGCCCACATTGCCCGGCCCGATCACGCCGACCGAGAAGGTCTGCGGCGACAACCAGAAACCGGCATGCGCCGCGCGTAAAGCCTTGGTGGCATGCGCTGCATCAATGGCCACCGAGATATTGCGCTCGGAGGAGCCCTGCGCAATCGCCAGGATATTGACCTGCGCACGTCCCAACGATTCGAACAAGCGCGCCGCCACACCCGGCTGGCCGGCCATGCCATCGCCCACCGCTGCCAGCACGCTGATGCCGGGGGTCAGCTGCACGCGTTGCACCTGGCCGACCGTAAGTTCATGCGCAAACGCCTGCAACAACGCATTGCGTGCACGCTCGGATTCGTGCTGTTTGACCACGCAGCAGATCGAATGCTCCGACGAACCCTGCGAGATCATCACCACCGACACCTGCGCCGTGCGCAGCGCAGCAAACACGCGCTCGGCGGTGCCAGGCACACCGATCAGGCCGGTGCCTTCCAGATTCAGTACCGCCAGATCCGGGCTCAGCGTCAGCCCCTTGATCGGCCCGCTCTCCGCGCTGCTGGCAGTGATGCGCGTGCCCGGATGTTCGGGCTGGAAGGTGTTGCGGATGATGATCGGCAGGCCGCGTTCGATTGCCGGCGACATCGTTTGCGGATGCACCACCTTCGCGCCGAAATACGCCAGCTCGCACGCCTCATCGTAGCTCAGCGTTTCCAGTTGCACCGCTTCGGGCACCACGCGCGGGTCGGCCGACAGCACGCCGTCCACATCGGTCCAGATATGCAGTTCGTCGGCATCAAACAATGCGGCAAAGATGGCCCCCGAATAATCGCTGCCGTTGCGGCCTAGCGTGGTGATGCGGTCGTCACGGTCGCGCGCCACGAATCCGGTGACTACCACGCGCGTTTGCGGATGCGCTTGTCGCCACGTTGCAAGCCGCTGCGCACTCACGTCCCAGTCCACATCCACACCCAACTCGCCGCGATTGACCACAAGCACGTCGCGCGCATCCAGCACCGCGCAGTCTTCGCCAATCGCGCGGAAATGATCTCCCAATAATTGCGCCGAATACACCTCGCCCAGTCCCTGCACGCGGTCAAGCACCTCGCGCGGCAATTCGCCGATGACCGCTAGCGCGCCAAGGATCTGCGACAGATGCTCGAAGCGCTCGTCCAGCCACTCCACCGTCGGCCCGGAATGCTCACCGAGCAGGGCCACGGCCGCACCGCGATGGCGCGCACGCGTTTCGTACCAGCGCTCGCGCCATTCGGGGCGATCCTTTGCCGCCAGTTCGGCCAGCTCGATCAAGGCATCGGTGACGCCCTTCATCGCCGAGACCACGGTGACTTGCACCGTCTCGTCGCGCGCAAGCAGCAGCTGCGCCACATGCCGATAACGCTCGGCATCGGCTACCGAGGTGCCGCCGAATTTGTGGACGACAGTGCGCGCACAGGACGCAACAACAGCGGCGGGTTCGAACAGAACAGCAGGCGATGACATCGACAGACCTCGTTGGGGAGGCCCCGTCCGCATCAGATGAGAGAGGGAAGCCCCCGCATCCTGATCCGGGTGCGGGGCCGTTGTTTTCGGAAGTTACGCGAAGACGACGGACCGCACCGGGCGAATGGTGGCGGTAGTAATAATGATGGTAATGCCGGCCACGCCCGCACCTGCTCGAAGCAGCGGCTGGCAGAGAAGCAAAGCGATGGCAGAGGCGTTACCCATGCATGCAAAAGACATCACCAGGCCGAGGCCTGTCAAGCATTGCGTGAATGGGCAACCGTGCGCGCTTGGCGCACGGAACAGAAAACCTTGCCGCTCAGGGATTTAAGCACTGTGCGCGCAAGCAATTGATTGCTATGGAAACTTTTGAAGCGGCGTTGCAGAGCCATGCTGCGCAGGTTTCTAACCTTAGCTTGGTGGAGCCATGCGCTCGGCTGACGCGATAGGCTGACTGGATCGCCAGCGCTCGATGCATCACATCGCTGCAGGCAGCATGTTGCTTCAAGCAACAGACAACTTCGCATCAAGCAACAGATCGTCGCTATCGCAACCCCGAATCGGTGCGAGCCAAGGTCAGCAGCGCAGATCAGCCAAGCACCTGAGGGTTGAGTTGCCAGACCGAAAAATTGAGCGCCGCCGCAAAGCTCACCCACGCCAGATACGGCACCAACAACCACACCGCCAGAGCTTGCCTCTTCGCAAACACACCGATGGTCGCCGCCAGCACCAGCCACAGCGCCACGATGTCCGCGAACGCCCACGCCCCCAGATGCCACGCAAAGAACAACCAGCTCCACAGCGCATTGAGTGCCAGCTGCACCAGGAAAAGTGTCAGCGCCACACGCGCGCCAGCCCATCCCCCACGGCGCCACACCAACCAGACCGACACCGCCATCATCCCGTACAACGCCGTCCACACCGGCCCGAACAACCACCCCGGCGGCGCCCATGCCGGCCGCTGCAGCTGCGCATAAAAGCTGGCCGCCTGGATCGACGCCATCGCGCCCAGCCCGGCGACGGCGTAGCACAGCACCAGCCAGCCGAGAAGGCCAAACCATTGTGGTTTTTTTGAACTTCGTTGGGTCATGCCTGTTGTGGTCTGTGATCCGCGGCCGTCAGCCTGGCAGAGCTTCTGTGCAAGCCGTGAATACGCAAATAGCGAGTCCGCACTCAGCTAACCCCGTACGGATTCGCGCCGTCATGTCCCAATCTCCTCGCGGTAGCCAATCGGACTACAAACTGATGTGCTACTCAAAATCGGGGGGACGTCGATAGCCGGCGTTGCCTTACGCAGAATTCAGACCTTGGCAGGCCACGCGGACTACGCGACAACAGACAAATACTACGCGCACCTGACACCAGAGGGGGATAGCGAAGCTGTGCGTAAGATTAAGCTTTGACTAGCGCTTTTTCGACGAAATCGAACCACCGCTGTGGATGCAAAAGTTTCATCTCGGTTACAAGCAACTTCATATCAGGCGCAAGACTGCGCAGTTCATTCAACGCTTCACGCGCGGACGCAAGGGTTCCAAGTTGCCCTCGGAGCAGACTATCCTGTAGCAGCTCGGGGACAGATTCAATTGGCCATTTCCACGGGGCGCTGATATACGCCAATTCTTCGCGAAGCAAATCAATCTGCTTGTCTGCATCAGGGTTTTGAACTGATCTGCACCAACTTTGAAATTTCTTGAGCCCTCTTGATCATTGCATCCACCTCTTCAACAACTGGTTTAACAAGCTGGCGGACCAAAGTCAGCAAAAGATATCTCAACGTCGGCTCCGCTGTAGCCATCACAGTATTTTGGCTAGACCCGAGAGCGCGTAGATTGCTCACTTATTTTCTGAAGCAACTCATAGAGCGTTTCCGCTCTGGGCACATCATTTATATATCCCGACTTAAGTTGTAGGTCTAAGAGGTTGCCGCCGACAATCTCGGCAATTTCCTTAATGCGAGCAAGGATGACCTCCGCCTGCACCAACGTCGCGTCTAACTGACGCTGCTTGGCTTCAATTCCAAGCCCCTTGATGCTCTCGAAACGCTCGATAGTGGACGCAAAAAGCAGTGCGATACCCGTGCCCAAAAGTGCCAAGGCAGCCGTAGTCTCAATTCTAATCGCGCTCAAAGTGCCCATAACGAGGCAAACGAAGCCAGCAAGCCCAAGCGCGGCATTCACTATCAAGTAGTAGCGAATGGACCCAACCCCGACGGCTTTGTGCTGCATGTTTGTACCTCTCGCCCAAGTGCAAGCCGCTTGCCCAGACCGTCTGAGCAATTCTCAAAGTGGACTGTGGCAGCTGTGGCAATGCCTTGTGGATATCCACTGCAATATGCAGAAACGGCTAATCCCGCAAGCACCTAAGCCATTGATTTTTGGTGACCCCGGCCCGATTCGAACGGGCGACCTTCCCCTTAGGAGGGGGACGCTCTATCCAGCTGAGCTACGGGGCCAAGGGCAGCATTGTCGCACGATCGTTGCGATTGCCAAGCCGGTAGCTGGACGGCGGAGCCTGCTAAAATCGGCGGCTATCCCCGTGTCGTGGCCGGCCTTGCCGCCGCGCGACCGCCACTGTTTCCAGGAGATCCCATGTCCGCTGACCTGCTCAAGGCGCTCGACCTCGCTGCGTCCAATTCCGGCACCTATCTTGGCGAGGCGACCTGGTCGCAGGCCACCGGCGCCGGGGTGCTGCAGCCGCTCAATCCAACCACCAATGCGGTGATCGCCGAGGTGCAAGCCACCACGCAAGAAGATTACGAGCTGATCCTCCAGCGCGCGCAGGCGGCTTTCAAGGTGTGGCGTACGACGCCGGCGCCACGTCGGGGCGAGGCGGTGCGTTTGTGTGGCGAGGCGCTGCGTGCGCACAAGGATGCGCTCGGTTCGCTGGTGGCGCTGGAAATGGGCAAGAGCAAGCCGGAAGGCGATGGCGAAGTGCAGGAGATGATCGACATTGCCGACTTCGCGCTCGGCCAGAGCCGCATGCTCTACGGCTACACCATGCATTCGGAGCGCCCCGGCCACCGCATGTATGAGCAGTATCAGCCGCTGGGCCTGGTAGGCATCATCAGCGCGTTCAACTTCCCGGTCGCAGTGTGGGCCTGGAATGCGTTTTTGGCGGCGATTTGCGGCGATATCTGCATCTGGAAGCCGTCCAACAAGACGCCGCTGACCGCAATCGCGACAATGAAGATCTGCAGCGCGGCATTGAAGGACGCGGGCTTCCCGGACATCTTCTTCCTGATCAACGATGCCGGTACGGCACTGTCGGAAAAGCTGGTCGAAGACAAGCGCGTGCCGCTGATCAGCTTCACCGGCTCGACCCAGGTCGGCCGCGTGGTCGCCGAAAAGGTCGCCCATCGCCTGGGCCGTTGCCTGCTGGAACTGGGCGGCAACAACGCCATCATCCTGGACGGAACCGCCGACCTGAAGCTGGCGATTCCCGGCATCGTGTTCGGCGCTGTCGGCACTGCCGGGCAGCGCTGCACCACCACCCGCCGCCTGATCGTGCACGAATCCATTTACGACAACGTGCTGGCGACCCTGGTCAAGGCGTACAAGCAGCTCGACAGCAAGATTGGCGACCCAACTGACCCCGCAAACCTGATGGGCCCGCTCAACAGCCAGGGCGCCGTCCAACAGTTCCTCGACTCGATCGCCAAGGCCAAGGCGGCCGGCGGCACGGTCGAAGTGGGCGGCACGGCGATCGATGGCCCGGGCAACTTCGTGTTGCCGGCGATTGTCACCGGGCTGCAGAACAGCGACGAAGTGGTGCAGCACGAGACCTTCGCGCCGATCCTGTACGTGATGAAGTACAGCACGCTGGATGAGGCAATCGAGCTGCAGAACGGCGTGCCGCAAGGCCTGTCGTCGTCGATCTTCACCCAGAACCTCAAAGCGGCCGAGAAGTTCCTGTCGGCGGCCGGCAGCGATTGCGGCATTGCCAACGTCAATATCGGCACCTCGGGTGCGGAGATCGGCGGCGCGTTCGGTGGCGAGAAGGAAACCGGCGGCGGTCGCGAGTCTGGCTCGGATGCGTGGAAGGTGTATATGCGTCGTCAGACCAACACCATCAACTACTCCGATTCGCTCCCGCTTGCCCAGGGCATCAAGTTCGATCTTTGATCGGAAGCGGCTAGAAGAGCACCGCGCCGCCGTCAGGCGGACGCGGTCGTTGCCGGGCAAGTCGCCTGCCATGCGGCCCATGGCTGAGCGCGCGGCTCACGCCCGCGATTCGCTGCGTTTCGCTGGCCACTCGAAGGCTTTAACGCGCGTCTGGCAGCTGCCGACACGCCTGTTCTGCCATGCGGCCGTGCTGCGGCAACATACGGATGCAGCAGGCTGAGAGGGACTGACTGCGTCTCCGGATGCAGGTCGACAGGAAACCGAGAGCCTCTCTCTGCACGATACGGTGCCCGGCCGCCACTCTCAGCTTGGATTGCAGCACCCAGCTGACCGACCTACAAATGACAGAGCCGAAAGCGCGAATCGCATGGCCTGACTCACCGGCCTAGCCAAGCCACCTCGCCCGTCAGCAGCAGCACCAAGACGGCCAGATCAGCCTGTTCAACCCGTCAAATTCGACTCATCACGCCCACCCGACTGCGTTTCGCCGCAAACGGCACGCCTTTTGCCCGGCGGCTCTGGGATAATCGTGCGACGCCAGCCCTCGGCTGCCCGCCCTTCAAGGAGTTCATGATGAACGTTGTCGTTCGACAGACCAGCGCCATGGCGATCGTCAGCCTGGTCGCAGGCATTCTCGGCTGGACGCTGATCCCGTTCCTGGGCAGCATCTGCGCCATTATCACCGGCCACCTGGCGCGCGCGGAAATCCGCCGCAATCCGCAGGGTCTGGACGGCGACGGCCTGGCCATCGGCGGCTTGATCATGGGCTGGCTGGCGGTGGCGCTGTGGGTGGTGGGAATCGCGTTTTTCCTGCTGTTCTTCGGCGGCATGGCCTGGCTCGCGGCTGCCAACAGTTGAGCATGGCCGCGCCCTCCTCCGCTCAGCGCTTTAACGACCGTGTGGCGGCCTACGTGCGCTACCGGCCGAGTTATCCGCCGCAGTTGCTGCGCTGGCTGCATGAAGAACTGGGCGTGACGCCAGCGACGAGGATCGCCGATATCGGCGCCGGCACCGGCATTTCCAGCCGCCTGTTTCTGGAAGCCGGGTATGCGGTCACCGCGGTAGAGCCCAACCCGGCCATGCGCGAAGCCGCGCTGCAGTGGCTGGCGGAATTCCCCAAGTTTCAGGCGATCGACGGCACCGCCGAAGCCACCGGGCTGGCCGATGCCAGCGTCGGCATGGTCTCTGCTGCGCAGGCCTTCCACTGGTTCGACATGCAAGCCGTGCGCGACGAATGGGCGCGCATCCTGCAACCCGGCGGGCTGGCGGTGGTGTACTGGAATTCGCGCGAACTGGACAGCACTGCCTTCCTGCGCGGCTACGAGCAACTGCTGCTGGATTACGGCACCGACTATTCTGCAGTAGCCGAGCGTTATCAGGACGACGCCACCATGCAGGCGTGGTTCGGCGAGGGTTTTCGCGCGACGGCACGCTTCCCGAATGTGCAGCGATTGGACTTCGATGGCTTGCGCGGCCGCCTGCTGTCGTCCTCGTACGCCCCGCTTGCGCACGACCCACGTCATGCCCCCATGCTCGCCGCGCTGCGCACGCTGTTCGATGCGTATGCACACGATGGGCTGATCGACTTCCAATACCAAACCCGCGTTTTCGCCGGGAGATTGAACTAACCCGCATGTATTCGCTTGCCCGCCCCTTGCTGTTTTCTCTCGATGCCGAGCGCGCCCACGCGCTGGCATTGCGCTCCATCGACACCGCGTATCGCACCGGCACCACGTCGCTGCTGGCCAAGCGCCCGGTGCCGCTGCCCACGCCGGCCTTCGGCTTGATGTTCCCCAACCCGGTTGGACTGGGTGCCGGGCTGGACAAAAACGGCGAGCATATCGATGCCTTGCTTGCGCTGGGTTTCGGCTTCGTCGAAATCGGCACGGTGACGCCGCGCGCGCAGGAGGGCAACCCCAAGCCGCGCATGTTCCGCTTGCCCGAGTACCAGGCGGTGATCAACCGCATGGGCTTCAACAATCTGGGCGTGGATGCGCTGGTGGCCAATGTGCAGCGCGCGCGCCGCCGTGGTGGCCTGCTTGGCATCAACATCGGCAAGAACAAGGACACGCCCAACGAAGAGGCCACCAGCGACTACCGCTATTGCATGGAACGCGTGTATCCGCTGGCCGACTACATCACGGTCAACATCTCCTCGCCCAATACCGCCGGATTGCGCGAGTTGCAGGAGGAACAATCGCTGCGTCGCCTGATTTCCGACTTGCGCGAAACCCAGGAAGCGCTGGGCGCGCAGCACGGCAAGCGCGTGCCGATGCTGGTGAAAGTCGCGCCGGACCTCAACGACCGTGACATCGATGCCGCCGCACGCGTGCTGGCCGACCTTGCTGTGGATGGCGTGATCGCCACCAACACCACGGTGACGCGCACCTTGATCGCCAATCACCCGTTGGCTGCGGAAGCCGGCGGCCTGTCTGGTGCGCCGCTGCTGGGGCAATCCACGCTGGTGCTGCGACGTTTGCGCGCGCGGCTGCCCGAATCGATTCCATTGATCGGCGTGGGTGGCATCAACTCCGGCGCGGATGCGGTGGCCAAGATGGCGGCCGGTGCGAGCCTGGTGCAGTGCTATAGCGGGTTGGTGTATCGCGGCCCGCAGCTCATCGGTGAATGCGTCAATGCCATCCGCCGCCGCCGCGAGGCACCCAGCGGCGGTGCGGTGTCGCCGTTATGAGCGACACAACGCAAGCCGGCTGGCAGCTGAGCGAGCATGCGCCGCTGCGCGCGCTCAATACCTTCCATGTCCAAGCCACCGCGCGCTGGCTGCTCAGCGTCCACGCGCCCGAGGCATTGCCGCAGGCACTGGCCGCACCCGAGATCGCCGATCAGCCGCTGCTGGCGCTGGGCAGCGGCAGCAATGTGTTGCTTGCTGGCGACCCGCCGGGCTGCGTGCTGTGTTTCGAAAACCGCGACATGGTCATCATCGCGCACCATGCCGACCACGCCATCGTGCGTGCCGGTGCCGGCGTGAATTGGCATGCGCTAGTGCTGTATTCGCTGCAGCAAGGCTTGTCGGGGCTGGAAAATCTGGCCTTGATTCCCGGCACTGTCGGTGCCTGCCCGATCCAGAACATCGGCGCGTACGGCGCGCAGGTAGGCGACTTCATCCATGTGGTGGAAGCCTTCGATCGGCACAGCCAGCAATTCGTGCGGCTGGATGCGGCCGACTGCGCGTTCGGTTATCGCGAAAGCGTGTTCAAGCAACAACCCGAGCGTTATCTGATCGTGGCGGTGGAATTCAATCTGCCGCTGCTGCACGAACTGCGGCTGGACTACGCCGGCATTCGCGAGGAACTGGCGAGCATGGGCGCCGAATTGGCGGGCGCCGCTGATGTGGCGCAAGCGGTCATCAATATCCGCCGGCGCAAGTTGCCGGACCCGGATGTGCTTGGCAATGCAGGTAGCTTCTTCAAGAACCCGCTGCTGCCAAGCGAGCAAATCGCCGCGTTGCAGGCCAGCTTTGCCGACATGCCGGTGTACCCAGGCGAGCATGCACGCCAGGGCAAATTGTCGGCAGCCTGGCTGATCGAGCAATGCGGCTGGAAAGGTAAGCGCGAAGGCGATGCCGGCGTGTCGCCTGAGCATGCGCTGGTGCTGGTCAATTACGGCACCGCCAGCGGCGCGCAGTTGCTGGAGTTTGCTCGGCGTATCGCCGAATCGGTGCGCGAGCGCTATTCGGTGATCCTGGAGCCGGAACCGCGCATCATCGGGGCGCATTGGTGACGGCAGCGCAGGTCTCGCGGCGTGCCGCGTTGTGGATGCTCACCAGTACCTTCGCCTTCGGTCTGATGGCGATCACGATTCGGCTTGCATCGAGCACGATCGCGACGACCGGGATCGCGTTTTTCCGCAATGCCTTCGGGCTGTTGGCATTACTGCCGTTGATCGTGCGGCCAGGTAAGCCGCTGCCGCGCACGCGGCAATTGCCGCACTATCTGGCACGCACGCTCATCGGCCTGGCCTCGATGCTGTGCGGGTTCTGGGCGATTGGCCATCTGCCGTTGTCGCAGGCCATCTCGCTGTCCTACGCCACCCCGTTGTTCGTCACCGTGCTGGCCGTCATCTGGCTGCATGAGCAGGTGCGGCTGCGGCGCTGGCTGGCGGTGGCGGCGGGCTTCATCGGCGTGTTGGTGATTTTGCGGCCGGGCTCGTCCACATTCACGCCCGGCCTATTGATTGCGCTGTTGGCTGCGGTGATCAGCGCCGTCGTCGCGATCCAGATCAAGCAGCTCTCGCGCAGAGACGACTCCGACGCGGTGGTGTTCTACACCTACGTGTTCTGGGTGCCGATGTCGCTGATTCCGGCGCTATTCCAATGGACCTGGCCGCAGGGCATCGATTGGCTGTGGTTGGTGGCCACCGGCATCTTCGGCACCGCCGGGCAGTTGTTCTGGACGCGCGCACTCAAGCTGGGCGAGGTCTCCGCATTGCAGCCGATCAGCTTCATGCAGCTGCCATTGGTGGCGCTGCTGGGCTGGTGGCTGTTCGGCGAGGCGATCGAGCGCCACACCGTGATCGGTGCAGCCATCATCATCGGTGCCAACGTCTACATCGCCCATCGCGAAACCGTGCTGGCGCGCCGCGCCGCCACGCATGCACCGGTAGAAGGCGCCAAGCCGGGCGAGTGAGCGAAGCTCGCTGAGCTGGCTGCGCCTGGTCGGGCATGCGTCTTGTCGGTACTGCCGACTTACACTTCAGTCCTCATGCGCAGCGCACGCGCTGCATTGCACGCTGCGCGATTCGTCATCCGCTGCACTGCCATGGAGTTCGCATGCCGGTTCCAAGCAAAACAATCGGTTTGATCGGTGGAATGAGCTGGGAGTCCACCCTGCCCTACTACCGCATCATCAACCAGCGCGTGCGCCATGCCTGCGGCGGCCTGCACTCTGCAAAGTTGCTGCTGTACAGCGTCAATTTCCATGCGATCGAGCGGCTGCAGCATGCCGGCGATTGGGAGGGTGCTGGTCAGGCGATGGCCGCAGCAGCACGTGCGCTGCAGGCAGGAGGCGCCGACTTTATCGTGCTGTGCACCAACACCATGCATTGCGTTGCCGACGCGATCACGTCTGCAACACCACTACCGTTGCTGCATATCGCCGATGCCACCGCCGATGCACTGGTCGCAGCGGGCATCAACCGGGTCGGATTACTCGGCACGCGCTTCACCATGGAGCAGCCGTTTTATCGCGCGCGCCTGCAAGCGCGCGGCCTGGACGTACTGGTACCGCCGGCCGATGCACGCGAAGAGTTGCATCGCGTGATCTACAACGAACTCTGCCAGGGTGTGATCAAGCCCGAATCACGCGCTTACGTCCGCCAGGTCATGGCCGACCTCGGCCAGCACGGTGCGCAAGCGATCATCCTGGGCTGCACCGAGATTTCGCTGCTGGTGGACAGCACCGATACGCAGCTGCCGTTGTTCGACACCACTGCACTGCACGCCGAAGCAGCGGCGTTGGCAAGCGTGTCGGACTGAGTCGCGACGAAAGCCCGGACAACGCGCGATGGCCGATGCACGCACGCGTTCGCGTGAGGTATTATGGGTCCTATCGGCACTCCCTCGCCGGAACGGCGTAGCGACGGCCCCGCATGGCGGCTAGCATTGGCTGCTCGGCGCGTTACCACGCTGCAACGGCGATGCGTTTCCACCCGCAACAGGATGCGACCGCATGACCACCGACGCCGCGCCAGCACAACTCACCCGCAACGACTACAAAACGCTGAGCTTGTCCGCGCTGGGCGGCGCGCTGGAGTTCTACGACTTCATCATCTTCATTTTCTTCGCGAAGGTACTGGGCGAGCTGTTCTTTCCGCCGGGCATCCCGGAGTGGACGCGCCAGCTGCAGACATTCGGCATCTTTGCGGCCGGCTACCTGATCCGCCCGTTGGGCGGCATCGTGATGGCGCACTTCGGCGACCTGCTTGGCCGCAAACGCATGTTCGCGCTGAGCATCGGATTGATGGCCTTGCCCACGCTCGCCATCGGCGTGCTGCCAACCTACGCGCAGATCGGCGTGGCCGCGCCGCTGCTGCTGTTGACGATGCGCCTGCTGCAGGGCGCGGCCATCGGTGGCGAAGTGCCCAGCGCGTGGGTGTTCGTGGCAGAGCACGTGCCGGCGCGACGCAGAGGGCTGGCCTGCGGCGCTTTGACCGCCGGTCTGGCTGCCGGCGTGTTGCTCGGTTCATTGTGCGCAGGCGCGCTCAACCACGCGTTCACGGCGTCAGAAATTATCGAATACGCGTGGCGCCTGCCGTTCCTGGCCGGCGGCATCTTCGGGCTACTGTCGGTGTATTTGCGGCGTTGGCTGCATGAAACGCCAGTGTTCGCCGAGCTGGTTGCCATGCGCGCACTGGCGCGCGAGACGCCACTGAAGGTGGTGCTGCGCGATCACCCGCGCAGTCTGGCGCTGTCATTGTGGCTGACCTGGGTGATCGCGGCGGCAGTGCTGGTGGTGTCGCTAATGACGCCCACGCTGCTGCAAAGCGCGTATGGCTATCCGTCGCCAGTCGCGTTGCAGGCCAATCTACTGGCAGTGCTGCTGCAGGCGATCGGCTCGGTGGTGGCCGGCGCGCTGTCCGACCGCTGGGGCAGCGGGCGTGTTCTGATGGCCGGTAGTGTGTTTTTGGGCATCAGCGCATGGCTGTTTTATCGCTTTGCGGGCGACCCAACATTGTTATTCCCGCTATATGCCCTGCTCGGCGCTGCGCTAGGCGTGCTGGGTGCGATTCCACGGGTGATGGTCGAGGCGTTCCCACCCGTCGTTCGTCTGTCTGGCGTGTCGTTCGCCTACAACCTGGGCTATGCCGTGTTCGGCGGCCTGACCCCGCTGCTGGTGGTGATGCTGCTCAAGCAGCACCCGATGGGGCCGGCGTATTACGTGATTTTGCTGGCGTGCATCGGCGCCATCGTTGGTGTCCGGCTATCGCAACGAGAGCGTGTCCCCCGCCCTTAGAGCGTCTAGCAGACGTAGCGAGCAGTCGTCAGCTGGGTGGACGGCGCGCAAGAACAGCAATGTACGAGCGGTACATGCCGATTCCGAGCATCTGCCCACACCCGCCTAGCGGCTGCACGGTTGTTTTATCAGCTGCTCTTAATCGGCGAACGGCGCGCGCCCGGTCTGCTTCACCACCACACCGCTCGGCGTGCGCCAATGCGGCCGTCGCGCGCCGCGGAACATCACCAGATATAGCCCGAACACCCACACCAGCGCCGCCGACCAGCCGCCCAGGATGTCGGAGGGGTAATGCACGCCCAGATAGATGCGCGAGGTGCCTACCAGCAGCGCAAACAGGCTGGCGGCGATCGTCACCGGCCAGCGCCAGCGTGTGTTCCAGGCCAATGCGATGATCACGGCCGCCAGCGTCATCGAGCCCATCGCGTGGCCGCTGGGAAAACTGAAAGACGTTTCCGGCGCGATCGACTCCCACAGACTGGGGCGGTCGCGCTGAAAAAATTGCTTGGCGCCCATGTTGAGCAATGCCGAGCCACCGAATCCCAGCGCCGCAAACGTGCCTTCACGCCAGCGCTGCAAGACCAACAACACCAGCACGATGGCGATATCGGCCGGAATCACGCCGTACTGGTAGCCCACTTTAGAGATCACGCCGAAAAACGCATCCAGCCCGGGCGTGGCGATGCTGCGCATGCTCCACAGCAGCGATTCGTCGAAGTAGATGTTTTCCAGTGCGTGGACTTCATCTGCCAGGTCCACGAATAGACCCAGCGGCAGCAGCACACCGGCAAACAGCAGCGCCATGCGCCACGCATTGCTACGCAACCACCCCTTGAACCCGGCCGGCGACTCAGCCGGCGCGGCGGGCATAGGTGCGTTCGACGTATTGATCGATCAGGCCAATGAATTCTTGAGCGATGTTTTCGCCGCGCAAGGTGACGCTTTTCTCGCCATCGATGAACACCGGCGCCGAAGGCGCCTCGCCGGTACCCGGCAGCGAAATACCGATGTTGGCGTGGCGCGATTCGCCAGGCCCATTGACCACGCAGCCCATCACCGCCAGGGTCATGTTCTCCGCGCCGGGATTGGTGATCTTCCACTCCGGCATCTTGGCGCGCACATGGTTCTGTACCACCCCCGCCAGCTCCTGGAAGAACTCTGAGGTGGTGCGGCCGCAGCCCGGGCAAGCGGTGACCATCGGCGTAAATGCACGCTGGCCGGTGGTCTGCAGCAGTTCCTGCGCGACGATCACTTCCTGTGTACGCGACTGCCCCGGCTCCGGGGTCAGCGAGATGCGGATGGTGTCGCCGATGCCTTCCTGCAGCAGCACGCTCAGCGCTGCCGCCGAGGCGACAATGCCTTTGCTACCGATACCGGCTTCGGTCAGGCCCAGATGCAGTGCGAAATCGCAGCGGCTGGCCATGTCGCGATACACCGCGATCAGCTCCTGCACGCCGGACACCTTGGCCGAGAGAATGATGCGCTCGCGCGGCAGGCCCAAGTCCACCGCGCGTTCGGCCGAATCCACCGCCGAGCGAATCAACGCCTCGCGCAGCACCCGGCCGGCGTCCCACGGCGTTTCGCGCTGCGAGTTTTCGTCCATCAGCTGCGCCGCCAGCGACTGGTCCAGCGAGCCCCAGTTGGCGCCGATGCGCACCGGCTTGCCGTACTTGATGGCGAACTCGATCAACTGACCGAACTGCAGATCCTTCTTCTTGCCGAAACCGACATTGCCCGGATTGATGCGGTACTTGGCCAGTGCCTCGGCGCAGGCCGGCTCTGCTGCGAGCAACTGGTGGCCGTTGTAATGAAAGTCGCCGATCAACGGTACTTCGATCCCCATCATGCGCAGCTTGTCGACAATGCGTGGGATGGCAGCAGCGGACTCGGCATTGTTGACGGTCAGGCGCACCATTTCCGAGCCGGCGCGCCACAGATCGGCCACCTGCTTGACGCTGCCGGCAATGTCAGCAGTGTCGGTGTTGGTCATCGACTGGACGACGACCGGATGGCCTCCGCCCACGGTTACGCTGCCGATCTTGACGGCCTGGGTGATGCGACGCGGCCAGGCGGTGGCGTCGGCGGGAGGGGTTGGGCGGGTCACGGCGTCATACATCGCGGTATTTTAGCCTGTCCGCCGTGCGCTCACAGCTGAAGCGCCGTGCGCGCCACCGTCCCGGCCGATGCGACGGTTTGTCGCAGGCCACCACCTCCCCGAGCGCATAGCATTGCCGTGATGAACACCTCCGACGCTTCCTTCCTGCGGACCCTGTGCAGCCTGCGCTGGCTGGCTACCGCCGGCCAGGCCGCCACCATCCTGGTCGCCACCTGGCTGATGGGCCTGAACCTGCCGCAGCAGCCGCTTTGGGCCGGCGTGGCGGCGCTGGCGGTGTTCAACCTGTATGCGCAACTGCGCGTGGCCCACCGCGGCGCGGTGAGGCCCGCGACCGAATTCGGCCACATCCTGGTGGACGTGACGGTGCTGACCTGGATGGTGGGCTGGAGCGGCGGTATCGCCAATCCGTTCGGTTCGTTGTTCCTGGTGTTGATCGCGCTGGCCGCGTTGGCACTGCCGTTGGGCTGGGCGATGGCGGTGGCGGCCTCGTGCGTGGCCGGCTACGTGATCAGCGCCGCGTTCGGGCTGCCATTGCCCTACGGCGGCTTCGACCCGCTCAGCCTGCACATGTGGGGCATGGCCGCCAACTTCCTGCTGTCCACGGTGGTGGTGCTGGCGTTCGCTACGCGGTTGGCTTTCTCGATGCGCGAGCGTGAGCGCGAGATTTCCACCTTGCGTGAGCGCTTTGCCCGCAACGAAGGCATCGTGGCGCTGGCCACGCATGCGGCGTCGGTCGCGCACGAATTGAACACGCCGCTGGCCACCATGACCCTGCTGGTGGACGACATCGCCGACCAGTGCGAGCAAGGCGAACTGCGCGAAGATCTGGATACCTTGCGCGAGTTGCTGGTGCAGTGCCACGAACGCGTCTTGGCACTGGCGGCGCCCGCCGACAACGGCCACCTCAGCCGCGAGGTGGCAGTGAAAGAAGTGCTGGAGCAATGGCGTCTGGTGCGCCCCACTATCGAACTGCGCCGCAACGAGGACGCACCGATGCGACTGATGCTGCAACCCGGCGTCAGTCATTTGTTGATGGTGCTGCTCAACAATGCCGCCGATGCCGGCGAACGCGCCGGGCGCCCGCAGATCGACCTGACCCTGCGGGTAGAACACGACCATCTCAGTGGCGAAGTGCGCGACTACGGCCCTGGCTTCGACACCGCGCAAGCGATGCTGCCGGGCACCTTGTTCAACAGCGGCAAGCACGACGGCATGGGCGTCGGGCTGGCGCTCTCGCATGCCACCGTCGAACGCCTGCAGGGCGAGTTGTGGATGCTGCCCGCCGAAGGCAGCGGCGCGCGCGTCGGTTTCCGTCTGCCGCTCTCCGAACACGAGGCACTCGCATGACAAGCCCCCCGATCCGTACCGGCCTATTGGTCGACGACGACACCTTGTACCTGCGCACGCTGCAACGCAGCCTCGCACGCCGCGGTGTGGAAACGCTCACCGCCACCGATGCGGCCAGTGCATTGTCTACTGCACGCAGCGCGTTGCCGGACTTTGCGCTGGTCGATCTCAAGCTCGGCCACGATTCTGGTTTGAGTCTGATCCAGCCGCTACGTGAGATCCGCGCCGACATGCGCATTCTGCTGGTCACCGGCTACGCGAGCATCGCCACGGCGGTGGAGGCGATCAAACTCGGTGCTGACGATTACCTGCCCAAGCCAGCGAATATCTCCACCATCATGCGCGCGCTCGGCGAAGAGGACGACGATCTGCCCGAGCCGGACGAAGAAGAAAGCGCGCAGGAAATGATGACCCCACTCAGTCGCCTGCAGTGGGAGCACATCCAGCAGGCGCTGCACGAAACCGGCGGCAATGTTTCAGCGGCGGCACGACTGCTCGGCATGCACCGCCGCTCGCTGCAACGCAAGCTGACGAAGCGGCCAAGCCCGGGGCCGTTGCGCTAGTACCGCCATCGAGACGTGTTTGCAGCGTACGCCGCGATGGCGGCCGACAAGGGCCACGCTGCAAAGTCGCAGATCGACACGCTTGCAGTGCCCCTATCTTCGTCTCCAGAGAAACATAGACGCTAACTTCAGGGCTTCAGTCTCAAAGCGGGCCGAACACGCTCGCCCTGCGCGAGGTTGCCGTGATGCCATCGGTGCCCAGTATCAAGCTGCGGCCCCAGGTGCTCAGTTTTGTGGCATTCCAGCCGATCGCGATGTCCAGCGATTGCGTGCCGCTATCATTGCCCGACCACGACCAGCCCATGTAGCCGACGCTGTATTCGCGTGCGCGGCGCATGATGGCCGCTTCGTCCACATGCACGCCGCGATGATCGCCGCCGAATTCGCCGATCACCAACGCCAGCTTTTTATCGCTGAAGGCGCGCAAATAATTATTGACCGTGGTGTCGCTACTGAACACCTCGTACATGTGCACGCTGAAAATGAGGTTGCGGCGGCTGTCGCGCGCGAGCAGGACGGCGGCGTTGTCGCGCATATAGAACTGCCAATCCTGGCCCCAGTTCGGGGCATCTACCATCAATGCATGAGTCAGTCCGTTCTTGCGCAAGGTCGCGATGGCGTTGGCATGGCTGTTGACCCATTCGCTGCCAGTGAGGCTGTTGCCGAACGGTTCGTTGGCGATATTGATGACCACATTGTCTTCATTGCCGACCAGTGACTTGCGTATGCTGACCCAGTAATTGGTCGCATTGAGCAGATTCGCAGCGGAGGTGTCTTCGCCATACCCAGTGGTGTCATGTACCTCCAGCACGGCGATCAAGCCCAGGCTTTTACAGCGCGCGATGATGCGTGCCACGTCTGCCTCGGGTGTCCGCGTCCAGCGGTAGCCAGAACTGAGCACGACTCGCACGCTGTTGGCGCCGGTGGCAGCAATGGCATCCAACGCAGCATCAGTGCGGCCCGGATACCAGGCATGCGGAAGATTGACGCCGCGCAGGACCAATACATTGCCGTTGGACTCGCGCAACTGCGTGCCGGAGACAGTGAGCCCGGCATGGGCGGCAGACGGTAGCGACAGACCGGCGATGACCAAGAGCATGCGTTGTGCAAAAGACAAAAGTGCGTTCACGATATTCCAGAGAGGAGCGACAAAACCGCGATGGCACATTCACAACGCGAGTGAAGAATGTGTCAATTTGCAACGCCCATTGTCGAATGCGCATCACATAAGCAAACACTGGCCAACAATCATTGGTCGCATGCGCGAAGCTAGATGGTTGCGTTTGTATGGGCACTGCTGCGGTTAAGACAGTTATCGGCAGCGCACGCACGATATTTAGGCGCGTCGACGAGACAAAGCACGCGCCATATGTTGGTGTGAGCACACATTCCCGCTCAGGCAGAGAGCGATTGGTCGCGGGAACAACGGCGCGCTGTTGCGACAACGTAGATCCGCAAATCGCGTGCGGCACGTTGATGACGCAACGGTTTCTATTCATGAAGACCGACGCGACCATGCCCAGCTCTGCCGCAACTGAACAGAGTCAATCACCAGCGATTCAAGGGATTGCGCTTCAGGCCGATACGATCACATGCCATCCTTGCCCGCCTCCGTCGACGCTCTTCTTCCGCGCACGCTTGATGAGTCCACCCGGCTCGCGGTGTTGCGCGGCCTGTGCCTGCTGGATTCGCTGCCAGACCCGGTGTTCGACACGGTTGCCGCCATGGCGGCGCGCAGCCTGGGCGCGGAAATTGCGCTGGTGTCGCTGGTGGACGAGCACCACCAGTGGTTCAAGGCACGCGTTGGCCTGGAAGCGCGCGAAACGCCACGCAGCCAGGCGTTCTGCGCACACGCGATCCGCTCGGACGAAGTGATGGTGGTACCCGATGCGCAGCTGGATCCGCGCTTCTGCGACAACCCGCTGGTGCTGGGCCCGCCGTACATTCGCTTCTACGCCGGCGCACCGCTCAAGCTACGTGACGGCCACACCATCGGCACACTGTGCGTGGTCGGCACCAGCCCGCGCGAGGGACTGGATGCAGCGGCGATCACTCAGCTGGAAGGTCTGCGCGACCTGGCCGTGCTGCGCGTGGAAAACCTGCGCAGCAACACCTACCGCGATGGTCCAACCGGGCTACCCAACCGCTCGCGTTTCAGCGAAGACATGGAAACCTGGCTATCGCAACGCGACACCGCACCGGCCACCACGGCGGTGGCCATCGACGTCTGCGGCAGCGACTATTTGCGAGAAATGGTCAAGGCGCTGGGCTGGGAATACGTAGATGGCTATATCACGTTGGCCCAGCGTCGCCTGGCCGCCTATCTGCCCGGCGGCACCCTGCTGTATCGGTTGGACCCCACGACCCTGGGCTTCCTGGCGCAGGCCGAAGGCCAACGTCTTGCAACCATTTGCACCAAGGTCTCTAAAGCATTCACCGAGCCGTTGGAACATCAAGGCATCCCGCATACCGCGGTGGCTTCGATTGGTGCGGTCGCGTTGCAGTCCACCTACGGCGCCGCCGATACCATCCGTTCGCTGACCACCGCGGTGGATGTCTCGCGCGATCGCTGCATGCCGTGGAGCATGTACGAGCGCAAGCACGATGTTGCCCAGCGCAGCACCTTTCGCCTGCTTGCCGCCCTGCCCGCTGCGCTAGACAGCGCCGGTCAGCTGCGCCTGCACTATCAACCGCGCGTGGATCTGCACGACCACCGCTGCGTAGGCGTGGAAGCATTGCTGCGCTGGCATCACCCAATGATTGGCCCGGTGATACCGTCGGACTTCATTCCGATGGCCGAGAAAACAGCGCTGATCAACCGCATTACCGCCTGGGTTATCGATAACGGCATCGCGCAGGCAGCGCGCTGGCAACAGCAAGGCCTGGACTTCAATCTGGCGTTGAACGTGTCGGCTGTCGATCTGGATCGCCCCGGTTTTGCCGGCCTGCTGCGGCGCGGCCTGGATCGCTACAAGCTGGACCCGCGCCGGCTGGAAATCGAATTCACCGAAAGCGCGATGATCCGCCACCCCGAGCATCTGGCCGAACAACTGGCGGCTATTGCAGCGTTGGGCGTGCATATCGCCATCGACGACTTCGGTACTGGCTACAGCAATTTCAGTTATCTCAAGCAGCTGCCTGCCAGCGCGCTGAAGGTCGACCAATCCTTCATCCGCTCGTTGCCGGACAGCCGCACCGACCGCACGCTGGTGCCGACGATGATCCAGCTCGGCCACAGTCTGGGCCAGCGCGTGGTCGCCGAAGGTATCGAATCGGCAGAGGCGTATGCGCAGTTACGCGCCTGGGGTTGCGACGAAGGCCAGGGCTACTGGATCGCCAAACCGATGCCGGCCGCCGCACTGGAAACCTGGCTGGAAACGCCGTGGCATGAGCCGTTCAACCTGCTCGCCGCCAGCCTGGCCGCGGCACGCGTCTAAGCGCAGCTAGCAAAACGACTGCACAGTCGCCAGGCGGGCGCGCCCAGTACCCGGAATCGGCACGTACCACGTGTGCACTCCGGTTCCTGCGCGCCTTTCGCACCCACCTGACGACTGCTCGCTGCGTCCTGGTAGCCGCTATAAGCGACACCAGAAACGCACGCTTCAAACGCAGCGCGGCGCGACACCGAAGTGCCGCGCCGCGCTGTGTTTAGGCATCAATCTGCCGGTGTAGCGCTCACCAGAACACCGTGTACAGCACGATCAGAATCGCGATCACGCCGGCTGCGCCGATCTTGAAGCCCAGCGTGGTGCCGTAGGCCACGTCGTTGGTGCGAATCAGATCGCGCGCCTGCGTGGCCGGCGTCAGCAGCGACACCACCACCGCCAGCAACAGCGCAGCGACGAACACCACGCCGATGCGGTCCATGAACGGCAGTTCCGGCCAGGCGAACTTGAGCGCGAACGACAGCACCACCGAGCCGATCGCTGCGGTCAGCGCGCCGGCTTCATTGGCACGCTTCCAGAACAGGCCCAGCATGAAGATCACCACCACGCCGGGGGTAAAGAAGCCGGTGAATTCCTGGATGAACTGGAAGCCCTGATCGAAGTTACCCAGCAGTGGCCGCGCGGTGAGGATGCCGATCAGCACCGAGACGGCGGCAACAATACGGCCCACGCGCACCAACTGTTTCTGTTCGGTCTGCGGGCGGAACTTGGCGTAGAAATCCAGGGTGAAGATGGTCGCCACCGAATTGATCTTCGAGGCCAGCGAGGCCACGATCGCCGCCACCAACGCGGCAAACACCAGGCCCAGGATGCCGGTCGGCAACAGCTGCATCATGGTCGGATAGGCTTGATCGGGCTTGGCCAGATCCGGCGCCAGCACCACTGCCGCGATACCCGGCACCACTATCACCAACGGCATCAGCAGCTTCAGGAACGCAGCAAACACCATGCCCTTCTGCGCCTCGCCGATGTTCTTGGCGGCCAGCGCGCGCTGGATGATGTACTGGTTGAAACCCCAGTAACTGATGTTCATCACCCACAGCCCGCCCAGCAGCACGCTCAGGCCCGGCAGGTCTTTGTAGAACGGGTTGTCCTTGGTCAGGATCATATGGAAGTGCTCGGGGTGCGCACTCCACAGGTGCTGGAAGCCGGCCAGCACGCCAGCCCCATCGCCGATACGCGCCAGGGTCAGCCCCGCCACCAGCAAGCCGCCCAGCACCAACAACGTGACCTGCACGATGTCGGTCAGCGCCACCGCCTTCAGCCCGCCGTACAGCTGGTAGACCAGCGCGAACACGCCGATCAATGCCAGCGCCAAGGTCTGGTCCATGCCGGTGACCTGGCTGACCGCGATCGACCCCAGCCACAGGATCGAGGTGAGGTTGACGAACACGTACAGCAGCAGCCAGAACACCGCCATCAGCGTGCGGATCCACTTGCCGTAACGCTCTTCCAGAAACTGCGGCATGGTGTAGATGCCGTTGCGCAGGAAGATCGGCAGGAAGAACTTGCCGACGATCAGCAGCGTCAGCGCCGCCATCCATTCGTAGGACGCGATCGCCAGGCCGATCGCATAACCCGAACCGGCCATGCCGATGATCTGTTCGGCGGAGATGTTCGCGGCAATCAGCGATGCGCCGATCGCCCACCACGGCAACGACTTGCTGGCCAGGAAGTAATCTTCGGCACTCTTGCTGTGGCCTGCCTTCTCGCGCGACACCCACTGCGCGAGTACGAAGATGCCGGTCAGATAGACCAGCACGATCACGATATCCAACGTCGCCAAACCCACTGCACTCTCCTGTCTGGCTCTGGGGTGTGCATCGAACGCCAGGCGAGCCTGCAGAATGCCGCCGCAACGCACCGCGTGCGCCACGGCAGCGCGGCGAACCGCAGCTGCAGGCCATCCGGGCCGATCGACGCGCGCGTCCCGCGGCGGCTGATGACACCACCGATCAGGGTGGCCGCTGTAATGCGTCGCCAGCACTGGCGACGCATCTGTTTCATCCGATCTACCGCGGGCGCGCACGCACGCCTGCGGAAATGCTGCTTACTTGACCGGGCAGTCGACGCTGACTTCGGCTTCGTTGAGCGCGCCCAGCGAGACCTTCGACACCGACAGGTTCAGCGCAGCAGCGCTTTCGATGCTGGCGACCTGGGTCAGTTTGGTCACATCGGCGCCGGCCACTGCAAAGCACTTGAGCGGCGCACCGACCACTTTCCACTGGCCCTGCGGCAGCGCGGCCAGGGTCTTGCGCACATCGACGCGGCCACCGCACTTGTCGCCACAGCCCACGCCCAGCCACACCGGCGCGGTCACCGCACTGTCGCGGCGCAGGGTCAGCTGCAGCTGCACGTCGCCGTTGCTCTCACGCGAGACGTCCACCGGCTTGCCAGACACCAGCAACACACTGGACGCCGCACTGCCGGACCACACCAGACGGCGCGCATCTTCCTGCGCCTTGTGATCGACCGCGGTCATCTTCAGGCTGCCATCGGACAGACCCACGGGCAGCGTGGTCGCCGGCATATTGGCCTGGCGGGCGTTGGACAGCTGCATCGCAATGCCCAGCGCCGGCTTGCCGCGCACGAAGTACACCCCGCCCACCGACTGCTCACCGGACACGCCCGATTCTTCCGGCAACGCGGCCAGGTCGCCCTTGTCGGCGTAAGTCAGGCCGAAGCCGAACTTGAACTGCGGGTCGTAGTCCTTCTGGCCGACGTTGTTGGCGAACTGCACCGCGGTCTTCGGCCAGGAGAAGCTCAGCTTGCCCTTGAAGTCGTTCTGCACCGTGCCATCGGCCTTGCGCAGCAGCACATCGGCAATGCCCTCACCTTCGGAACCCGGCAACCACGCAGCCACGAACGCGTCGGATGCGTTGATGTACTGATTCATCCACAGCGGGCGCCCGCTCAGGAACACCGCCACCACCGGGACACCGTCGGCCTTGAGTTTCTTGATCAAGGCCAGCTCGCTCTCGTCGCCCGGCTTGTAGAGCAGGGTGGCGATATCGCCCTGGAATTCGGCATACGGGTTTTCGCCGAACACCACCACAGCCACGTCAGGCTTGGTCTTGTAGGCGCCATCCACAGCCAGCTCTGCGCTGCCGCCGGCAGCCTTGATCTGCTTGTCCAGGCCTTCCCAGATGGTGGTGCCGTTGGGGTAGTCGCTGCGCTTGGTGCCGGTGCCCTGCCAGTTCAGGGTCCAGCCGCCGGACTGCTTGCCCATGTCGTTGGCACCGTCGCCCAGCACCAGCACGCGCTTGGTCGGATCCAGCGGCAGGATGCCGGCCTGGTTCTTCAGCAGCACCAGCGACTCGCGCACCGCCTGGCGGGCGATCGCACGGTGTTCCGGTGCGCCCAGCAATTGGTACTTGCCACCGAGCGGGCGATTGGACGGCTTGCCGGCTTCGAACAGGCCCAGACGCATCTTGACGCGCAGGATGCGGCGCACGGCATCGTCCAGACGCTCGGCCGAGATCTGGCCCGACTTCACTGCGGCCAGTTCGGTTTCGTAGATGCCCTTCCAGCTGTCGGCGGCCATCGCCATGTCGACACCGGCAATGAACGAGGCCGGGCAATTTTGGTTGGTGCAGCCCTTGACCTGGCCGTGGCCATTCCAGTCGCCGACCACGAAACCGCCGAAATTCATGCGGCCCTTGAGCACGTCGGTCAGCATGACCTTGTTGCCGTGCATCTTTTCGCCGTTGAAGCTGTTGAACGAGGCCATCACGCTCTGCGCACCAGCGGCAATTGCGGGCGGATAGCCGGCAGCGTGGATGTCGCGCATGGTGGCTTCGGACACCTTGGTGTCGCCCTGGTCCTTGCCATCGGTGGTGCCGCCGTCGCCGACGAAATGCTTCACCGACGAAATGACGTGGCTACCGTCCAGGAACTGCGGCGTGCCCGGCACGCCCTGCACGCCTTCGACCATCTTGCCGGCGAAGCTAGCCACCACGTCCGGCGACTCGGAATAGCCTTCGTAGGTGCGGCCCCAGCGGTCGTCCTGCGGCACGGCCACTGTTGGCGCGAAGGTCCACTCCATGCCGGTGACGCGGGTTTCGGCAGCGGTGACTTCGCCGATCTTCTTGATCAGGTCCGGGTTGCGCGTGGCACCCAGGCCAATGTTGTGCGGAAACAGCGTGGCGCCGACGATGTTGCTCTGGCCGTGCACCGCATCGATGCCGAAGATGATCGGAATCGCATTGCCGCCCTTGGAGCTGTCCATCGACGCCTCATAGAACGCGTCGGCCAGCTTCAACCATTCGGTCGGGCTGGCGTTGTATTTGCCGCCGGGATCGGAATTGCCGCCGGCCAGCACCGAACCGATGCGGTATTTGCGCACGTCGTCCGGGGTCATGCTGGCGATGTCGCCCTGGATGGTCTGAGCGACCTTTTCTTCCACGCTCATCTTGGCCATCACATCGGTGATGCGCTGCTCTAATGCCGCGTCATGCGCGAACGGCCACTTCGGCGACGGCCACTGGTCCGGATGGATGGTGGTCGACGACTCGGCAGGCGCGGTGGTCGGTGCGGTCTTGCTCGCCTCGGCAGCGGTGTCCTTGCCTTGGCAGGCGGCCAACATCAGCACCGCCGCAGCGGTTGCCAGGCAGAGGGTGCGACGCGCGACGGGCGCGGCGGTACGACGGAGCAGCTTGTCCAAGATTTGGTTCTCCAGGGTGGTTCTCCCACGGCGATGCGTTGCGCCGCAGGCCATTAGGCGGCGTACGCTTGCGTGATTCCCCTACCCTGTCAACCAAAGCTGACCGTATGCCAATCCACGGGTAACTTATTGGACGCGGCTATAGCCTTGGAATACCGATAGCAGCGGTGAAACCGCGCAAAACCACCTAATCCGCTGCCGCGCCAGGCATTGACGGACCAGGTACTTTGCTGCGCCGCACCACCTGCAGATTTGATCAGTGCGCAGCACATGCATGTATTTGCCCCCCCGCCAGCGCTCGCTTACGTCGCAGCATGCGAAGGCCGGCCAATGGGTGAGACCGTCGTCAAACAACTGTCATATCGCTGGCCTAGCGTGATCGGCTTGCCGATGCGCCGTTGCCATCGTTGATCGTTGCCTTTGCCTGGAGTTTCGATGTCTGCCTCCCCCAACCCCTCCCGTCGTCGCCTGATGCAGTTGCTGGCGGCTGTTCCCCTGTTGCCGCTGGGCAACGCCAGCGCCGCCGCCCTCCAGCAACTTGGCGGTGCGGCATCGGCCGCGCGCCCGCTGCGACCATCGGACAATCCGACCCGCCTGGTCTCGGCCACCTTCCACGGCATGCCGGCACCGAGCTTGGCCAACCCGGCGGCCATGGCTACCACCACGGTCGGCTCGGCACTCAGCGTGACCCGCAGCGACGGCAGCACGCAGCGCTATGCGCTGGCCTACCACCCGTTCTTCATTACCGGCGACCAAGTGCCGGACGGCAACGGCGGCACCGTGCTGGCAGGCGGCTATTACGACATCCAGCATCGCCCGATCATCGACCGCTCCAAACCTGGTGCCGAACGTCCGTTCTTTTCCGATTGCCCGGACGGCTCCTCGCTGCTGACCCTGCCCCATGCCAAAGTGCCGGGCGTCAAAGGCAACCACGTGTTCGCGGTGGTGCAGTTCGAATACACCACCCGCGACCAGGCCGGCAATGACACCAACCGCCACCTGCCCGCGCCGATCGCGGTGCTGACGCTGGATCAGGATCCGGCCACCGGCAAGCTCTCGCTGGTGAAGTACCACAACGTCGATACCGCGCCAGTGCATGGGCTATGGACCACCTGCGGCGCCAGCCTGTCGCCGTGGAATACCCACCTGTCCAGCGAAGAGTACGAGCCCGACGCCACCGCATTGGCCGGCAACACCCAGTTCCGCAGCTACAGCACGCATCTGTACGGCAACCCGGAAAAAGCCAATCCCTACCACTACGGCCATCTACCGGAAATCACCGTACACCCGGACGGCACCGGCAGCGTGCGCAAGCACTATTGCCTGGGCCGCATCTCGCACGAACTGGTGCAGGTGATGCCCGACCAACGCACCGTGTTGATGGGCGACGACGCCACCAATGGCGGACTCTTCATGTTTATCGCCGACCGCAAGGCGGACCTCTCTGCCGGCACCTTGTATGTCGGCAAGTGGCACCAGACCTCGGGCATCGGCCCGGGTGCGGCCACGCTGAGCTGGATCAAGCTCGGCCACGCCACCAGTGCCGAGATCCAGGCCATGGCCGACCGCCTCACCGCCGCCGACATCCTCGACGTGCACCTGAGCGACCCGGGCGATGCCGCGTTCACCAAGATCCCGTTCAACGGCACCTTCAACTGGATCCGCATCAAGCCCGGCATGGAAAAGGCCGCCACCTATCTGGAAACCCATCGCTATGCCGCGCTGGCCGGCGGTAGCCTGGGCTTCACCAAGCTCGAAGGCACCACCGTCAACGCGCATGACAAGGTCGCCTACATGGCGATGTCCTACATCGTCACCAGCATGCTCAACGGCTCGGGCGATGTAAAAGTACAAGGCCCAGAAGCCGGTGCGGTCTATGCCTTAAACCTACGTGGCGGCCAGCGCGACAGTCACGGCGCGCCGATCCACAGCGACTGGGTGCCGATCGACATGGCCGCGCCGGCCGCGCTCACCGGCCACAACCTGGCCAAGGCCGATGCGCTGGGCAATCTGGCCGACCCGGACCGGATCGCCAACCCGGACAACCTCAAATTCTCCGAGTCGCTGCGCACCTTGTTTATCGGCGAAGACAGCAGCCTGCACGTCAACAATTTCCTGTGGGCCTACAACGTGGACAGCGGCACGCTGACGCGCGTGCTGTCGGTGCCGGCGGGCGCCGAATCGACCGGCCTGCACGCCGTCGACGAGATCCACGGCTGGACTTATGTGATGAGCAACTTCCAGCACCCCGGCGATTGGGAGAGCCCGCTGCACGACACCGTCAAGGCTATGCTGGACCCGCTGGTCCGCGCCAACTACAAGGATCGCTTCGGTGGAGCCGTGGGTTATCTCACCGGCGACCCGGTGGCGGTGCAGTTGGGCAAGGCCTAAGCCTGCAGTACGACCGCTCGCAGTGCGCACAGAAGCGCTGCGAGCGGTCGTTGGAACATACGCAGGTTTGCGTTGCTGCGCGGGTCCGACCGACCCGCGCTCTGGCGAGCCCTCGCCGTTAGCAATCGACGCCTTCCGAATAACGCAAACCGGGGCCTGTCAGCACGCGCCGCAGACACGCGGCACCGACGCACGTCCAATGCATAGCGCGCAACAGCGATTGCGTCGCCATCCCGTCGGTCGAGTTAGGCCAGCCTCGCGCACTCGGCGCGGGGGCGCACGTCAGGGCATGCGGTGCGTCTCCAGCGCCGCCATCACGATGGGCTTGGCCCAATCGGGCACCTGCACCAATTCTTCCGGCGTTTGCGGGTAATGCAGGCCGAGGCGGTCCAATTCCAGTACCAGCATCGGCGACGCCTGCCCCGCCGCGTCGGCCGGTGCGCTGTTGTCGTAAACATGCAGCACTGCCAGATGCGGCAGCAACGCGATCAAGTTGGCACGCGAGGTGTCGTAACGCTCGCGGATCTTGTGTTCGGGAATGGCGTGACCGCCGGCCGCAACGCGCGCGGCCACACGCTGGATATGCAGGTCCACCGTCGCCAACCCGCGGAACCAGACCGCCACTGTGTGCTGCGCGCACGCCTCGCGCAGCAGGCGCGGAATGGTCGTCGCACCCAGCGTGGTTTCGAACGCGAAATCGCTGCCATCGGCCATGGCTTGGCGAAGCCGCCGCACGCCTTCTTCCCAGGCCTGCGCGTTCGCCTCTGCAGGCGCCCAGCCTTGCTCGATCAGTTCTTTGGTAAACGCATCGGGATTGAACCAGGTAGCGCCATCCTCCTGCAGAAAACGGCCCAACAACGAACTCTTGCCGGCGCCGTTGACGCCGGCCAGCACCAGGAGATTGCCCATCGGTTACAGCGACGGGCCCAGGGTGACCTTGCGGCCGCGGCGTGCCGGCGTGGCGATCGCCTTGGCCAGGCCTGCACCTTCAGTGGCTGCCGCAAGATGCGCATCGAACTTCGCCTGCAACACCTGCAGCGATTGCGCACGCGCCGAGGCCGCTGCCGCCGCACTCGCCTGATTGACCAGGCGCCGATACTCCTCGGCATCCACCACCACCGCCTCGGGGTGATTGTGGTTGGTGATGACCACCGCCCCGTGCGATCGCACCTTGCGCATCAGGCTGGGCCAGCCCTTCACCTTGATGTCGGCGGCGGGGGATTTTTCGAGCTCGGGCAAATCCTGGAAGCGCGACATGGCGGCAGTCCGGCGCGGAGTAATAGCGATCAGCCTACTCTCAAATTCCCAATTTAGGAAATTTGTCTATTTTGGCCTCAGCGCAGTCGGTCATATCGTCCAAATAAAAACGGGGCCCGCAGGCCCCGTTCTCTGTAAGCGCGATGCGCAATGCTCAGCCGCGCAGCTTGCTCAGCAGCTCGCGCGTCACCGGGTCGGCCACATCGGCCGATTCGCCTTTCAGCGCCGGCAGCAACTGGCTGGCCAGCTGCTTGCCCAGCTCCACGCCGAACTGATCGAACGCATTGATGCCCCACATCACCGACTGCACGTACACGCTGTGCTCGTACATCGAGATCAGCGCGCCCAGCGCCTGCGGGGTGAGCGCATCGAGCAGGATTACCGTACTTGGACGCCCGCCGGGATAACTGCGGTGCGGGTCGCTGCTGTCCTGGCCGTTGGCCAGCGCCTCGGTCTGCGCGAGCACATTGGCCATCAGCGCGACGTGGTTTTCCGCGTACGGGTCGTCGTTGTGCACGGTGCCAATGAAATCGGCCGACACCACGCTGGTGCCCTGGTGCAGCGCCTGAAAGAAGCTGTGCTGTACATCGGTGCCCGCACCGCCCCACCACACCGCCACCGTGTCGCTGTCCACCGCCGAGCCGTCGAGCTTGACGCGCTTGCCCAGGCTCTCCATCACCAACTGCTGCAGATACGCCGGCAGCAAGGCCAGGCGTTGGTCATAGGTCATCACCGCATGCGTGGCGCTCCCGAGCAGGTTGCGGTTCCACACCGCGGTCAGGCCGTGCAGCACCGCGACGTTTTCTTCCAGCGGCGTATTGAGCACATGCGCATCGAACTGCGCGGCGCCTTCCAGCAAGTGTTCGAAACGTTCGAAGCCGATCGCCAATGCAATCGGGAAGCCCACCGTCGACCACAGCGAATAACGCCCGCCCACCCAGTCCCACATCGGCAGCACGCGGCCGGGTGCGATGTCGAAGGCCTTGGCGGCGCGCTCGGGATTGGCACTGACTGCGTACAGCCGCTCGCTGCCACCGAGCCAGGCATGCAGGATGCTACCGTTGAGCAGGGTTTCCTGGGTGCCGAAGGTCTTGGAAATCAGGATGCCGGCGGTGCGTGCCGGGTCCAGCGTGGCCAGCGTACGCTGCATCGCTGCGCCATCCACATTGGAGACAAAATGCACGCGGAAGCGCGCACCGGACGGCGCACGCAACGCATCGGCAACCAGACGCGGGCCCAGGTCCGAGCCACCGATGCCGACACTGACGATATCGGTGACGTCGGTGGCTTCCAGTTGCTGGATCAATGCACCCATGCGTTGGCGCACGTCGGCAGCGGTGGCATAGGCCTCCGATGCCACCGGCGCGTCGGTCAAATCGCCACGCAACGCGGTGTGCAAGGCCGCGCGCTGTTCGGTGACGTTGACCTGCTCGCCACGGAACAGGCGCTGGAATGCGCCGGCTAGATCGCGCTCGCGGGCGATGGCGAACAAGGCATCCAGCGCGGCGCGGTCGTACTTCTGCCGGGCGAAATTGAAATACAACGGACCGACTTGCCTGGCGTATTGCGTCGGCCGTTCCGGCTCGGCGGCAAGCAATGCGGGGATGGCAGCGCCGCGCAGGCGCTGGGCGTGGGCGTGAAGCGCGTCGAATCCGTTGGTGTGTGTCATGCGGCCTGCGTGGGGATGCTGTGGTTGGTGTGGGAGATCGCGTTGTGCGCGTTCACATATACCAGATTGGGCTTAAAGGTCTTGGCTTCGTCTTCGCTCATGCTGGCGAATGCCGCCACGATGATCAGATCGCCCACCTGCACATGACGCGCAGCGCCGCCGTTGAGCGACATGATGCCGCTGCCGTCTTCGGCGCGGATGGCATAGGTGCTGAAACGCGCACCGTTGGTGACGTCCCAGATATGGACCTGTTCGAATTCGCGGATGCCGGTCGCTTCCAGCAGCAGGCCGTCGATAGCGATCGAGCCTTCGTAGTTGAGCTCGGAGTGGGTGACGGTGGCGCGGTGGATCTTGGCTTTCAGCAGGGACAGATGCATGGACGCAGGCAACGACAAAAGGAAAGCCGGCATTTTAGCGGAAAGCGCTCGTCCCCACCGGTTCGCGCCGCGGCCGGTGGTGAGGGCTTCAGGCGCGCGCTGCGCGAAGGCGCACATGCACTGGCGCGCTGGCGCTACCAGCCGAGCTCAGGCGCTGCGCACGCAGCGTCAGCCTGCTCAGAATTCCAGGTTGTCGATCAAACGCGTGTTGCCCAGGCGGGCCGCGATCAAGGCCACGCGCGCACCGGTGTGGCTGTCGCCCGGCTCGCTCAAGTCGGGCAAACGCACAACCGCGTAATCGACCCGGAAGCCGGCTTGCTCCAGCGCGTGGCTGGCGGCGTCTTCCACTTGCGCGCGCGGTGTACCGGCGGCGTAGCTGTCGCGCATCTGCAGCAGCACCTTGCGGATCTTGGTCGAGGTCGGGCGCTCTTCGGCCGACAGATACTGGTTGCGCGAGCTCATCGCCAGACCATCGGCCTCGCGCACGATGCTGCCGCCCAGGATCTCGATCGGAAACGCCAGGTCGGCCACCATCTGCCGGATCACCGCCAACTGTTGGTAATCCTTCTTGCCGAAGGCGGCCACGTCTGGCTGCACCTGGTTGAACAACCGTGCCACCACGGTGCACACGCCATCGAAATGCCCCGGCCGGCATTCACCTTCCAGCACATCGCTGACGCCGGGCGCGTGGATCGGTGTGGCCAGTGCGGTGCCGAGCGGATACATGGTGCCCACGTCCGGCAACCACAGTGCATCGCAGCCGGCATCTTCCAGGCCACGCCGATCGGCCTCGGGCGTGCGCGGGTAGCGCGCGAAATCTTCATTCGGCCCGAACTGGGTCGGGTTGACGAACACGCTGGAGACCACGCGGTCGGCGTACTGGCGCGCCAGCATCACCAGCGAATAATGCCCGGCGTGCAAGTTGCCCATGGTGGGCACCAGCGCCACACGCAGGCCCTCGCGCTTCCAGCCATTGACCAGGGCACGCAGCGCGGAAAGATCGGTGAGTGTCTGGATCATGCGGCGTACGCGTGCTCTGCATCGGGGAAGCTGCCGTCGCGCACGGCCTGCGCGTAGGCACGCACCGCGCCGGCGACCGAGCCGCCTTCGGCGAGAAAATCCTTGACGAACTTCGGCCGGCGATGGCCGCTGTCCAGGCCCAGCATGTCGTGCATCACCAGCACCTGGCCGTCGCAGCCGGGGCCGGCGCCGATGCCGATGGTGGGCACGCTGAGTTCGGCGCTGATCTGCGCGGCAATCGGCGTCGGCACGCATTCCAGCACCACCAGACTGGCGCCGGCATCGACCACTGCCTGCGCATCACGGCGCAACTGCTCGCCGGCTTCGCCCCGGCCCTGTACCTTGTAGCCGCCGAAACGCAGCACCGATTGTGGGGTTAGCCCCAAATGGGAGCAGACCGGAATCTCACGCTCGACCAGGTAACGAATGACCTCGAGCTTGTGCCCGGCGCCTTCGATCTTGACCATCTCTGCGCCGGCCTGCAGCAGCTGGGTGGCGGCATCCAATGCACGCTCGGGGGTGGCGTCGGCCTGGAACGACAGGTCGGCCACTAGCAACGCGCGATCGAGCGCACGGGCCACCGCGGCGGTGTGGTAGACCATGTCGGCTGTGGTCACCGGCAAGGTCGACTCGTGCCCCTGCACCACCATGCCGAGCGAGTCGCCGACCAGGATCAGGTCCACGCCATTGACATCGAAGGTGCGCGCGAAGCTGGCGTCGTACGCGGTCAACATGACCAGTTTTCGACCCTCGCGCTTGGCCTGCGCCAAGGCGGGCACGGTCCAGGGCTTGCTATCGGCGTGGCTGCTCATGAAGTCATTACGTGGGGTGATAAGCCGACCATTATCTACCCAATCGGCTCCAGCCCGCAGGTATCGATGGTTTGCAGGGCGTGCCGCACTGTTCCATGGCCTGGGATGATTGCCTCCGGCGCCAGCTCGGACAGCGGCAGCAGTGCGAAGGCACGCGCCTGCAGATGCGGATGCGGTACCTGCAATTGCGGCAGATCAATCACCTGCTCGGCGTACAGCAGCAGGTCCAGATCCAGCGTGCGCGGGCCCCAGCGCTCGCCGGCGCGACGCTCGCGGCCGAATGACTGTTCGATGCCGAGCAAGGCCTCCAGCAGCGGCAGCGGCGCGAGGCCGGTGCGCAGCTGCGCCACGGCATTGATGAAATCGGGTTGATCTTCGCGGCCCCAGGCCGGCGTGCGGTATAAGCGCGAGGCGGCGATCAGTGTGGTCTGCGGCACCGCGCCGAGCGCGGTGATGGCCGCGCGCACGCTGGCCTCGGCCGGGCCCAGGTTGGCACCAAGGCCGACAAAGGCGGTCTGCATGCCTTACTCGCCTGCAGGCGCGCCGGTGCGGCGGCGGCGGCGGCGGCGCTTGCGCGGTGCGCCCTCCTCGCCTTCCAGGTCGACCTGCGCCGATTCGATCGCATCCACCAGCTCCTGGCCGGACGACTTTTGCGCCTCACGCCAGAACTCCACATCGGCGGCGTGATCAGGCGAAGCGAACTGGCGCAGCACCAGGAAATCGAACGCCGCGCGGAAGCGCGGATGCGACAAGGTGCGGAACACCCGCTTGCGCTGACGCGACGAGAAGCGCGTCTGCATCAGCCAGATTTCCTGCATCGGCAGCGAGAAGCGGCGTGGCAACGCCACGCGCTCCAGCTGATGCAAGGTCACGCGGTCGGCCGCGCGGCGCTGCGCATCTTCCGGTTGCACGCCTTGCGCCTGCAGCCCCATCAAGGTGCGGCAGAACGCCGGCCACAGCAGCAACGCAAACAGGAATGCTGGCGACACTGGTTCGTCGTTGGCCACGCGTGCATCGGTGTTGCGCAGGCCTTCCAGCACCATGGCGCGTAACGCGCCGCTGCGGTTAGATTTCAATGCTGCCGCGCTTTCGGGAAACAGCGCGCCGAACAGGCCATAACGCTCCAAGCCTTCGAAGCTGGCCACGCCATGCCCGGAAAGGAACAGCTTGAGAATTTCTTCGAACAGTCGCGCGGGCGCGGCTTCGGACAACAGCCCGGCCAGACGCGGAATCGGCTCGGCGGTGCCGGCTTCGATCTCGAAGTCCAACTTGGCCGCCAGGCGCACCGCGCGCAGCATGCGCACCGGGTCTTCCTGGTAGCGCAGCTCCGGGTCGCCGATCAACTTCATCAGGCGCGCCTGCACATCTTCGAAGCCGCCGCAGTAGTCGCGTACCGAGAAATCTTCGATGGCGTAGTACAGGGCGTTGCAAGTGAAGTCGCGGCGGATCGCGTCGTCTTCGATGGTGCCGTAAACGTTGTCCCGCACCAGTCGGCCGTTATCGAGTTCGCGGTCGCCGCTGCCATCGTCGCTATTGGCGCGAAAGGTGGCCACTTCGATGATTTCGCGGCCGAACACCACGTGCGCCAGCCGAAAACGGCGGCCGATCAGGCGGCAGTTGCGGAACAGCGCCTTGACCTCTTCCGGCGTGGCACTGGTGGCAACGTCGAAATCCTTGGGGTGGTGGCCGACCAGCAGATCGCGGACCGCACCGCCGACCAGATAAGCACCGAAGCCCGATTCGCGCAGGCGGTAAAGCACGCGCAGCGCATTGGGGCTGATGTCCTTGCGCGAGATGGTGTGCTGATCGCGTGGGATGACGCGCAGCGTGAACGGAGATGTAACTGAGGGTTCGATGATGGCGCTTCCGTCTTGTGTTGCAGGATTGCCCAACGGCTATTACCTCACTATACTAGCGCGCTGCACAAGACGTGACAAAAGCGCTCCCTTCGTCTAATGGTTAGGACGTGGCCCTCTCAAGGCTAAAACAGGGGTTCGAGCCCCCTAGGGAGCACCACCTCTCGTCTCGCTGTAGAAACGCCAGAGCCCCGCATTGCGGGGCTTTTGCGTTGTGGCGCAGGTGTTGGCAAGTGTGCTGGACTGCACTGCCGTGCTGCAGGCCGCGACGATCTCCGCCGCATACCGTGGTCTGAGCATGACCGCTCGGCCGACGAAGTGGTCGAGGCTGGTTGCCGGCCCGTATCGACAGGTGGATTGCATCGAATGCGCGCCATGTGGCAGTGCTTGTCGGGATGAGATGAGGCCCCGACCCAACACGCCGCAGCTAATGCGCGTGCATCTTTCGGGCGCATCGCGCGCTGAGGGTTAGACGACGTATCGATCGCCGTTGCATCGGTTAGATCAGCCACATCAGCACGAAGAAAACAGACGGGTCTGATAGCAACATGCCACGCAGGCCGCGTTTGCCCTTCTTCGTTGAGACAGCCGACCTGCCTGGTTGTGTGCCATTCGCAGTGGCCGCCTTGGCAATTTGCAGTACCTGACGCCTGCTTACACCGCTATTGGGAAGGCGTCTCGTCATCGCTGCCGGATTCGGCAACAGCGTCATGGGCATGCAGGCTTTCCAGATGACGTACCGCCACATGAAACCTCGCATAGTGCTCGACCAGCACCTGGCGCAGGCGTCGCGCTGCGTCTTCCACATACATGAGGTTCGCGCCGTTCAAGCGCGCAAATGCCTGTTCGTCGGGCCGCCGCACCGCGGCCTGCACCGGCGTCGCCAACGCCTGCTCGCATAGACCGATCAGTTGCTGGATTGCGAAGCCCTGCGCATCCACGGGCAGATCTACACGCACCTGCGCCACGCTGCGCTGGCTGTGCGGGGTGGCGAAAGAACCGCGATCCTGCAGCCACTGCGCAACCTCTTGCAGCGGCAGCGCATCGCGCCCGGCGTACTGCTGCACGAACGCATCGCGCAGCAACTGCCGCGACAACGCCGCCGAACAGGGGCAGGTGGACGCGTACAGCACCTCGACTTGTAGCTGGATCGTGGCGCGCCCCGCCCTGCACTGCGCGGCGATGTGCACCGGATAGGCACGCCAGCCGCTTAGTCCCTCGCTGCGCAATGCCGGCACGCGCAGCATCACTTCGAAGCTGAGCGTCAGCCGTGCCGCGCGGCTTGCGCAATCACTATGACTTTCGACCAGTGCCTGCAGCAGCTGCGACAACATTGCCGGCGACAAGGGCTGCTGCAGATGCAGATCCAGCAGGCGATACAGCCGCGACATGTGGATGCCTTTGAGCTCGACACGGGGCAGATCGACCTGCACACTGGCGCGGGCGGCAAGGTCGCCACCATCAGTGTCCAGATGCACGGGAATCGCGATGTCCTGCATGCCGACCCACCGCAAGGGCGCGCTCAGCGTGGATGGTTCAGTCACAGCAACATCGGGAAGCGTGGCGGACATCAGGCACTCGTTGGAGAATAAAAAAGATGATCGCGCCTCAGGAGCGACCGGGAAACGCAGCGAAGTAGTCGTCGATTCCCGCGTGCAGCGTATGTGCGAGTTCGTCCTGATGCGTATCGCCACACAAACGCTGGCAATCGTCGCGATTGCTCATGAAGCCGGTTTCCACCAGCAGCGATGGGATATCCGGCGACTTCAGCACCGCAAAACCTGCCTGCCCGACCTGGTTTTGATGCAGATGCGTCACCTGCTGCAGGCGCTCCAGCATCAACGTACCGAAGGCCAGGCCGCTGGCGATGGTGCCGCTTAGCGACAAGTCGGCCAGCACCTGCGACAACACCGGGTTGCTCGGCACCCGAAGCAGGCGCGCGGTGTCGCCCATGTCGTCGGCAGCGTTTTCGCTATCGGCAATCCAGCGGGCAAGTGCAGAGCTCGTGCCAGTCTGCGATAGCGCAAACACCGATGCGCCGCGCGCTTCGCGCGTTGGCGCGGCATCGGCATGGATGGAGACGAACAGATCCGCGCTGTGGCGATGCGCGATCAACACGCGCTCGTGCAGCGGCACGAAGCCGTCATCGCTGCGGATCATGGTGGGCCAATAGCGCGCATCGGCCGCCAAGCGCTGATGTAGCCGCTTAGCTACTGCCATGGCCACATGTTTTTCGTAACGCGCATCGGCACTGACCGCGCCCGGATCCTTGCCGCCGTGGCGGCGTCGATGGTGACCACATAGGGCTGCAGGCGCGAGCGGGTCGGCTCCGATGGCTCCGCCTGCCCCCTCGGCGCTGCCGCTGCAGCACCGCCACTCGCGGACAGCGCCACGCTGCCGGGCATGGCGGCAAGCTCCAGCACCAGCGCACCGCCTTCCCAACGCAGATTGGTTGAACATGGCTGCTGCAGATCCAGCACCACGCGTAGCCCATCCAGATGTAGCTCACTGCGTATGCGCGTCACCGCAGCACCCGCGGGCACCGGATCCATGCGCGGCGACTGCAACGAAACGCCGGAGAGATCGATGACCAAGCGCTCGGGATTGGACAGGTTAAAGCTGCGATAGGCCATCTGCGCGCCCAGCTCCAGCCGCAGGCGCAGCGATTCGCCCTGCTGCTGCACGCTGCATCCCCGCAAGACTGGAAGTCCTTGTGCAGGCCCCAACGCCGGCGAAAGCATCAATGCAGCAGCCCCGCCCAGTACTAGGTGGCGGCGCCTCATCACGCCTTCCCCCTCAAAGCCGGAGCAATCGACACCCAAGCAATCGACCCGCCGCGGCAGACGGCAGTACAAAACGCGGCGCGATTCAAGACAGCACATCCAACACAAGGGGAGGCATGACACGGGGGCCAGACTACACGGCGGCGGAGATGTGTTATACTGTAACATAAATTCAGGGAAGGCAGATCAGCCGCTCCTATCCTGCGCTCTTGCGTTCATCTTCCCGTCCCCAAATTGGAAGGCGCGGCCATACGCCACGCCTAAATGCCTTTATCACTGTGACGAAGTCGATTGCGCACAGACGATGACCCGTTCGTTTCCCGGACGACTCGCCGAGTGTCGTGCGTTTACATAGAAAACCTAATAACTTCTACGCGGACGGGTCACGCATTATTCGAATAACCCGCTACTTGCCACAGAGTTCTGTGACTGTAAAAACCCAGCCCTCCCAATCTCTATAACCGTGGCACCAAGAACATGCACAGTAATGATTTCAGTCTATGATGAAATCTGTCAGCCTCGGCATTCCACACAATATAAAAAAATAAAAAGGCAGCAAAAGTTATGAAAGTGAACTCAGGAGAGCTGACACCTACTCAAGAGTCAACACATTGACACAAGGCAAGTGCAATGAATTTTGACTTAGCCACTAACGTAACTACAGAGAAACACGTACCGTAGGCATGCCTGAATTGCAGGCGAACGTTTCCCATAAACGGGAGAAGGCGAAGTCATGGACATGAAGGCGAAGCTGGCATTTGAGACCCTAGGTACCGTCGCCATCGCGATGCTGGCGGGTACCGGATCAGCAAGTGCATGCTGTCCAGGCGATGGAACAGTTACCACGCTGGCTGCCACGGGCCTGGGCGAGTCCGTGCCCCACGCAACCAATCTTGCGGCAGATCCGACATGGCGGATCTATGAATTTCAACGCGAGGGCATGCTGTATCTGCAGATTAATGATGCAACTGGCGTAGTGCGTGGCGCGGTTGGTCGCGCAGGCGAAGTTCTGTGGGTGCTGCCGATGGGTAAGGACGTCAATCGTGTGACGGTTTCGACATTGACGGTCCCAACGCTCGCACAATTGGTTTATCAGACCGACAATTTCACGGTGCATCTCATCCCGGGCACCGCTGGAGAGCGCTGGATTGTCACACGGACGAAGTGATCGAGACTGGCTCGGCGAGTAGCAGACTGAGGGTTCGCGTATGGCGGCGGCGAAACATACCGCCATGCGCTTTTAGTCGCGTCCGCAATTCGGCACTCGCTTCAGTTGTGTCGCGCTGCACTATATCCAGCAATAAACTATCAGCGAAGATCCTGATAACAACGCCCTGTGAACCCCCACTTTTCCATGTGCGAGCTTGCACAAGGTGCCGCTCAGCTTGTGGAAGCATTTCGAACGCGTTGAGCGCGCACCTATACGCGGCCAGCTGCAAGCCAAGTGATAGATCGCCACAATGACCACGCAGCGCGTGATGGATCTCAGTGTTATAGAACCTCGCCAGTACGGGTGAGCGCAGCGCCTGATACACGCCATGCGTCTCGATTTCTAGCGGATATAACCCCGCGACATATTCATGCAGCAGTCGGGACTCAATGACTCCTGCCCTAGTCATTTCCATGGCTGCGGCGTGATGCCCACGCTCACGCAGCTGCGCAACACAATCCTTGCGCAACCGATTTATATGAACGTTTATATCAGAATAATCCACCACGCGATTGCGAAGGGTGCGCTCTGCAGCCAGATAGCCCGCCTGAGCAAACTGCAAAGCTTCCAGTTGTGCCTGCTCCTGGTTCCCTGCCTGCGTGTATGCAAAGGCCAACCGTGAACCGAGGACAAAGAGTCCCGTCGCAATCACTGCAATCAGTAGCTGAACACTGAACAATTCGGAGTCATATGCGGCGATTCCGTACTTCGACCTAGACAACGCTGCAATTAGGTTTGCCAGCAAGGCGCCAACCGCGGCTCCCCGCCAGCCATGACGGAGCGTCAGGACGATTGCTGGCCCAATAAGCGACACCATCAAAATCTGTCGCAGCAGTGGCTCAGGGACAACATTGGCGGTGCAAAATAATGCCGCCATCGCACATCCGGCAAATGCGCTGTCACGCACCAAATCGTCACGAAGATAGCCTTCCGCACGCCGGCACCAAAGCAAACCCGGCAGCAAAAATATCAAAATGCCGAGGTATGAACCCAACCACGTTCTTAAGGATGGTCTGATCAACGCGACCGGAAAACGAAGCAACCGCATCCGCCGCGCTGAGGGCGCTCAAATCGCCGATTTTTTGCCGGTTTCGGCCGTTTGCGGGGTGTTGCCTGGGTTACAGGCACAGCTTCCCCGCAGCAGGCATTAACGCTTTGCGCGTCAGCCACAGATTCGACAGTGCAAACAGCGTCAGCACCTGTGCGGTGTTCTTCGCCAAACCGCGATAGCGCACCTTGACGTAACCAAACTGACGCTTGATCACCCGAAACGGGTGTTCCACCTTCGCACGCAGGCTGGCCTTGGTGTGCTCCCAGCGCTTGGCCAACTTCAGTTCGCGCTTGTTCTTGATCTGCTTCAGCTTCGAGCGCTTCTCCGCGATCAGGTAGCGCAACTTGCGCTTGCCCTTCATCTCATCGCGCTTCTCAAGCCCCGTATAGCCGCTGTCC
>NZ_JSBW02000085.1 GCF_000772705.2 Xanthomonas vasicola | reverse complement strand
AACACCTCACGCCGCGTCCGCTTGCGCTTGCCGTTGTACTCCGCATCGCCGAAGGTCAGTTGCATCGTCGTTGTCCGTTGCGTCTGTGTGATTGTCGCAGGATCAAGGGGAGTTGTTCAGAGTTTCCGAAACACCGCTTGCTGGATGGCTACCTGGCCGAGCTGGGCGTGCGCGACTTGTTGCTGTGGTACTACACGCCGATGAGCCAGAGCTTCAGCGCGCACCTGCCTGCGCGCACGATTATCTACGACTGCATGGACGAGCTGTCGGCATTCCGTGGCGCGCCACCGGAGCTGGTACAACGCGAGCGCGAACTGCTGCAGCGCGCCGATGTGGTGTTCACCGGCGGCTATAGCATCTGGGAAGCCAAGCGCGCATTGCACACCAACGCGCACGCATTCCCGAGCAGCGTGGATGTGGCGCATTTTGCCGCCGCACGTACACCGCAGCAGGAGCCGGATGACCAGCGCGGTATCGCGCGGCCGCGGCTGGGCTTCTACGGTGTCATCGACGAACGCTTCGATATCGACCTGCTGCGCGAGATTGCCGCGCAGCGGCCGCAATGGCAGTTTGTGATGATCGGCCCGGTGGTCAAGATCGATGCTTCCGAGCTGCCACAGGCAGACAACATCCATTACCTGGGCGGCAAGACCTACGACGAACTGCCCGGCTATCTGTCCGGCTGGGACGTGGCATTGATGCCGTTTGCGATGAATGCCTCCACGCGCTTCATCAGCCCCACCAAAACGCCCGAGTATCTGGCCGGCGGTTGCCCGGTGGTGTCCACACCGATCCACGACGTGGTGCGCACCTATGGCGATACCGGCGTGGTGCGCATCGCCGATACCGCCGATGCCTTCGTGGCCGCCTGCGAAGCCGCGCTGCAGGACAGTGCCGACCGCGAGCAACTGCTCGACAGCGCCGACGCCGTGCTGGGCGATATGTCCTGGGACCACACCTACGACCTGATGAAGGAGACACTCTCTTGGAAGCAATGACCCCGCCGGCCGCCACTGCGCTCACCAGCCGCCGCACAGGCAACACCACACGGCGCGGTTTCGATTATCTGATTGTCGGCGCCGGGTTTGCCGGCAGCGTGTTGGCCGAACGGCTGGCCGCCGGCCTTGGCAAGCGCGTGCTGGTGGTGGACCGTCGCCCGCATATCGGTGGCAATGCCTACGACTTCCATGACGATGCCGGCGTGCTGATCCATCGCTATGGTCCGCACATCTTCCACACCAATGCGCAACGCATCGTGGATTACCTCTCCAACTTCACACAGTGGCGCCCGTACGAGCACCGCGTGCTGGCGCAGGTTGGCGAGCAGCAGGTACCGATCCCGATCAACATGACTACGTTGAACACTCTGTATGGCCTGCAGCTCACCAGCGAAGAAGAGGCGGCCGCATTTCTGGCCAGCCGCGCCGAACCGGTGGCCGACATCCAGACCAGCGAAGACGTGGTGATCAACCAGGTGGGCCGCGAGCTCTACGAAACCTTCTTCCGCGGCTATACGCGCAAGCAATGGGGTCTGGATCCGTCGCAGCTGGATAAGTCGGTGACCTCACGCGTGCCAACGCGCACCAACGACGACGACCGCTACTTCACCGACACCTTCCAGCAGATGCCGCTGCACGGCTACACGCGCATGTTCGAACGCATGCTCGATCATCCCAACATCAAGGTGATGCTCAATACCGACTACCGCGAAATTTGCGACGAGTTGGAGTACGACCAACTGGTGTATAGCGGGCCGGTGGACGAATACTTCGACTACTGCTACGGCAAGCTGCCGTACCGCTCGCTCAGGTTCGAACACAGCACGCTGGACCAGGAACACTTCCAGGCGGTGGCCACCGTCAATTATCCGGACGAAGCGGTGGCCTACACGCGCATCACCGAATACAAGCACCTCACCGGCCAGCACCATCCCAAGACCAGCCTGACCCGCGAGTACCCTTCGGCCGAGGGCGACCCGTATTATCCGATTCCACGCGCAGAGAATGCCGAGCTGTATCGGCGTTACGAGCGCCTGGCGGCCGAGACGCCCAAGGTCACGTTTCTTGGCCGGCTAGGCACGTACAAGTACTACAACATGGATCAGGTAGTCGGTCAGGCATTGGCTTTGTACAAGCGCATCGAAGACGCCGAACAGCAGCGTCGCGCCGCACTGGCGGTCTGACCACGCCCGCCCCGCCCTGCAGCACCGTCGCTGCAGGGCAGTTATCGACGCGTCGCCGCTACGGCAGTGGCGCGTGCAGCAGGATGTCAGATGCACACCCCCACAGTATTCGAAAGTTTTTTCATGGCGGGGTTCGAGTGTTCGACCCACCGCCGCCGCGACGGACGCAGGCTCGATCTGATCGCCGGCACCAAGCACGACCGTTGGGCCGCGAACGACTATGCGGCGGTGTCAGCGCACGGCCTGCGCACCGCGCGCGATGGCCTGCGCTGGCATTTGATCGAACAACGCCCCGGGCATTACGATTGGTCCAGCTTCTTGCCGATGCTGCATGCGGCCAACAGCGCCGGCACCCAGGTGATCTGGGACCTGTGCCATTACGGCTGGCCGGACGATGTGGATATCTGGACGCCGCAGTTTGTGGACCGCTTCGCGCGCTTTGCCGCTGCCGCCGCGCAGTGCGTCAAGGACGCCTCGGATGCGGTGCCGTTCTATGCGCCGCTCAACGAGATCTCGTTCTGGGCGTGGAATGGCGGCGATCAGGCGCGCATGCATCCGATGGCACGTGGCCGCGGCTTCGAGCTCAAGCATCAGCTGGTGCGCGCCACCATCGCCGCGATCGATGCCGTGCGTCAGGTGGACCCGCGCGCACGCTTCGTGCAGGTGGACCCTGCGATCCATGTGGTGCCATCCAACGACCGGCCCGGCCCGCGCCGCCAAGCCGAGCGCCTGCGGCTGGCGCAGTTCGAAGCCTGGGACATGATCTGCGGCAAGCAATGGCCAGGGTTGGGCGGTGCGCCCGAATATCTGGACATCATCGGCCTCAACTATTACTCGGACAATCAGTGGTACCTGGGTGGCGTGCCGATCCTGCGCAGCTCGCCCGACCACCGCCCGTTTTCGACCATCATGCAGGAGTTCTGGCAGCGCTATCGCCGCCCGATGATCGTGTCCGAAACCGGTGCAGAAGCCGATCAACGCGGGCCATGGCTTGATCACGTCGGCAGCGAGGTCGCGCTGGCCCTGCAGCACGGCGTCGCGATGGAAGGGATCTGTTTGTATCCGGTGCTGGATTACCCGGGCTGGGACAATGACCGGCACTGCCCCGCCGGCCTGCTCGGCTATGCGGACGGCCACGGCGAACGACCGCTGCATGCAGGTCTGGCCGAACAATTGCGGCGCGAGCACGCGCGCTTCGGCCTGCGTGCACCGCAGTTCGCGCTGGCCGACATCGCCACGTGAGTACGTCCACCCACTCCGAATTATTGCCGGACACGCCGGCGCGCTTTCTCTGGCATTACATTGGCCAACGCCCCTGGCATTTCAGCGGCCTGCTGTTGTTGATCGTGGGTGCAGCCGGCTGCGCGGTGTCCGTGCAATACGGCATGAAAATGCTGGTGGACGCCATGGCCACCGATCAACGCAGCCAGGCAAACGTGTGGCTGCCGCTGGGCTTGTTCATCAGTTTGATCGCAGTGGAAAACCTGCTGTGGCGGCTGGGCGGCTGGTTGGGCTGCCGCACGGTGATCGCCAGCGTGGTGGATATCCGGGTGGATCTGTTCCGCCATCTCACCGGCCACCCGATGCGCTATTTCACCGAGCATTTTGCCGGTGCGTTGGGCAATCGCATCACCGCGCTTGGCAGCGGTGCCGGGCAGATCTTCGGCGGCTTGGCGTGGAAGATCGTGCCGCCCATCGTGGATTTCATCGGCGCCATCGTGCTGCTGTTGACGGTGGACTGGCGCATGGCCGCCACGCTGGTGGGCTTGATCGGGATTGTGGCCGCCATCATCACCAGCTTCGGCATCCGCGGCCGGGCCAAGCATCAACGCTTTGCCGCACAAGCTGCGCGCGTGGGCGGCGAGCTGGTCGATGCGGTCTCCAATGTGTGGACGATCAAGGCGTTCGCCGCGCGCGATCGCGAAAGCGCGCGCCTGGCCGAACAGATCGGCCACGAGGCGGTCGCCCATCGACGCAGCTGGATGTATGTAGAAAAGGCCCGCGTGATTCACGACATCTGCCTGTCGCTGATGGCCGGCGGCATGCTGCTGTGGGCGATCAGCATGTGGCGCTCCGGTGCGGTGAGTGCGGGCGATGTGGTGCTGGTGAGCGCGCTGACCTTCCGCATCCTGCATGGCTCGCGCGACCTGGCGCTGACCTTGGTGGACACCACCCAGCAGCTGGGCGCCATTGCCGACACCTTGCAGATCATTTTGCAACCGCACGCCATCGTCGATGCGAACGCGCCGCTGGCGTTGGCCGAAGGCGATGTGCGTTTCGAAGCGGTGTGCTTCGCCTATCCGGAGCGCGCTGCAGTACTGGAGGGGTTGAACCTGCATATTCCGGCCGGCCAGAAGGTGGGCATCGTGGGGCCGTCCGGTGCCGGCAAGTCCACCTTGATTGCACTGATCCAGCGCCTGGACGATGTGGAATCCGGGCGCGTGCTGATCGACGGGCAAGACATCCGCAGCGTCAGCCAGGACAGTTTGCGCGAGAAGATTGCAGTGGTGCCGCAGGAAACCGCGCTGTTCAACCGCAGCATCGGTGACAACATCCGCTATGGCCGTCCTGATGCCAGCGATGCGGATGTGCACGACGCAGCACGGCATGCGTTCTGCGATGGCTTCATCCGGCAATTACCCGAAGGCTACGACACCCAGGTGGGCGAGCGCGGTGTGATGTTGTCGGGTGGCCAGCGGCAGCGGCTGGGCATTGCGCGCGCCTTCCTCAAGGACGCGCCGATCCTGATTCTGGATGAAGCCACCTCGGCACTGGATACCGAATCGGAAGCGGAAATCCAGGCCGCGCTGGACCATCTGATGCGCGACCGTACCGTGTTGGCGGTTGCCCATCGCCTGTCCACGGTGATCGGCTTCGATCGCATCGTGGTGCTACAGGAAGGTCGCGTGGTCGAAGACGGTAGCCCCGCAGAGTTGCGCGGCCGCGGCGGTGTATTCGACGGTTTGTGGCAGCGCCAGGCTGCGGGGTTCGAGACGGCGCCGGAGGTGCTGTGAGGTGGCGCAGAGCGGGAGTTGCGGTGTCTTTTGGGTAGCGTGTGATGACGCAGGCACCGCATCCGGCGTACGGAGTATGCAGTGCGTGAGAGACACCGCTGATGGTGTAACACCGCAACTTTCCGCCACACCCTTCGCAACAAAAAAAGGCAGCTTTCGCTGCCTGTTTCAGTTTCCGCACGACGTATTCAATGCGGTGGCCGGTAGTCACGCAGCTTGGTGGTCACATTGCCGATCTCCTGCACCGCGCGCTTGAGATCATCTTCGGACATCCCCAGTTCGCGCGCCCAGTACTGCAGCTCCCATTCCTCGTTGATGCTCACGTTATGCATGTCGGTGGGTCGACGATTTGCGTCCTGTGGTTCGCCCATGGCGATCTCCAATGTAGAGCAATGACAAAACAGCTGCGCATCCGCTAGGTAAATGCGGTGCTGCGTGGAAAGCGAGGCGCAATCAGTGCGGCTGGCCCTGCTTGGCACGTAGCGCCTTGGCGTGTTCCAGATGCTCGGCAATGGTCTCGCGTGCACGCTGCAGTTCCTTGCCCAGATCGCTGGAGCCTGGCTCGCTGCTCAGTTGCGTGTCGAGCAGGGCCAGCGCCTGTTCGTGGCTATCCACGCTGGCCTGCAGATACTGTAATTCGAATTGCTGCCCGTACAGGTCCTGCAGACGCTTACGTGCGCCTTCGGCGCCTGCCGAGGCTGCCTGACCAAGCGTGCCATGACGGTCCGGCGCAAAACGGCTGAGGTCGGTCAGCGCTGCACTATGGGCTTCGTCCATCTTGCGCGCGAAATCCAGCACCTCGCCTTCCACACCTTTCACCACCGCCAGCTGTGCAAGCGTGCGCTCGTTTTCGTTAAACACGGCTAGCGCGCCAAGCGCCTGCTTGCGGTCGCGGGCATCGCCCCCGCTGTCGCGCAACGGGTCGCCGTGCGGCGGTGTGGCACCGAGGGCAACGGGCGCATCCCGCTGGGTACCTTGCTCGTTTTGTGCGTCGCTCGCTTGACCCTGACGACGCTGCCAGGCCTTGTACGCCACGTAGCCCACCGCGCCTGCGGTCACCATCTTGAAAAGTCCCATTACTGTCTCCTGTTAATTGCGCTTTTTGTCGCGCTTGGCGGTCGTTGATTGTCGGGTTCGCATGGGTCGCACGAGCTGTGTGCCTGCGTTCCAGCACGTTGAACCAGCCTGCGAGCGCGGGAGTTATCCAAACGTGACCTGCGCATCAACACAGCGTCGGCGACCAAGCGCGTCCACACCACGCCCACGCACCGTGCTGACCGCCTTAACACGGCCGCGCCAACACTGCACGGTGTCGCCGTGACTCACGGTCCCCCCAGGAGACAGCCATGCTTGCCCTCAACTACCACGGCTCACGCGATGTGCGAGTCGAAAACGTGCCCGATCCGTTATTGGTCGAACGCGACGACCTGATCCTGCGTGTTACCGCCACCGCCATCTGCGGTTCGGACCTGCACCTGTATCACGGCAAGATTCCCGACCTGCGCCCGGGCGATATCCTCGGCCACGAATTCATGGGCATTGTCGAAGAGGTGGGGCCGGATGTCACCGCGGTCAAGCCAGGCGACCGTGTGGTGATTCCGTTCGTGGTCGCGTGCGGGCGCTGTTTCCATTGCGTGCTGCAAGAATATTCGGCGTGCGAAACCACCAATACCGGCAAGGGTGCCGCGCTGAATCACAAGGACATGCGCCCGCCGGCAGCGCTGTTCGGTTTCAGCCATTTGTACGGTGGTTTGTCCGGTGGTCAAGCCGAATACGTGCGCGTACCTAAGGCCAATGTCGGCCCACTTGTGGTGCCGGATGCGTTGCACGACGAGCAGGTGCTGTTCCTGTCCGACATCTTGCCGACCGGGTATCAGGCCGTCGTCGATGCAGGCGTTAAACAAGGTTCCACCGTTGCAATCTTCGGTGCCGGCCCAGTCGGCCTGATGGCCGCAGCGTGTTGCCGCATGTTGGGTGCCGAACGCATTTTCATGGTCGACCGGCATGCGTATCGGCTCGACTTTGCGTCCAAGACCTATGGCGTGATTCCGATCAATTTCGACGAAGTCGACGACCCGGCCGATGTCATCGTCTCGCAGACCGATGGCCGGGGTGTGGATGCCAGCATTGAGGCAGTCGGCTTTGAGGCTGAAGGCAGCGCGATCGAAACTGCATTGACCAACCTAAAGCTGGAAGGCAGCAGCGGCGTGGCGATTCGGCAGTGCATTGCCGCGACCCGTCGCTGCGGCGTGGTGAGCGTGCCGGGCGTGTATGCCGGTTTCATCCACGCCTTCATGTTCGGAGATGCATTCGACAAGGGGCTGACCTTCAAGATGGGCCAGACGCATGTGCAGAAGCATATGCCGCATCTGCTGGAATGCATCGGCAATGGTCAGCTCAAGCCGAGCTCGATTATTTCGCACCGCATGCCGCTGGCTGACGCAGCGCGGGGCTACGAACTATTCGACAAGAAACAGGACGATTGCCGCAAGGTGGTGCTCACGCCGTAAGCGCGCGGAGGTTGCAATCGCAGACGGCGCGGTGATCGACCGCGCCGTCTGCGTTTTTGTGCTGCGGTTGAGCGCTGCCGAACAGGCTCAATCCAGCGGTTTGGCAGGCACGAACGGTGATACGGGGTCACTGGCCGGAAAGGTTTCTTCGACCGCTTCGTCTTGCAGTGCGTCCTGTTTGTTCTTGTCGTGCTGCGCCTGGTCCTGAGTGTTGGCTTGATCGTGCGCGGATGGAATCTGGTTGGACATACTCATGGCGCTTTCCTGATGCGTGATACGAATAACCACGTTACGGCGTGCTGCGTTGACCCAGATGAAAATCGTCTTCGCACCTCAACGACAAAGGCAACGTGGTGCACCACACGCGGTGCAACAGCAGTGGCGACGCATTGCGGCCAGATACGGCACAGCCAGACGACTATCTCGAACAAACGATGTGCATCGTGGCTGCCCTGTGCTTCGACCTAAGGATGGTCTGATCAACGCGACCGGAAAACGAAGCAACCGCATCCGCCGCGCTGAGGGCGCTCAAATCGCCGATTTTTTGCCGGTTTCGGCCGTTTGCGGGGTGTTGCCTGGGTTACAGGCACAGCTTCCCCGCAGCAGGCATTAACGCTTTGCGCGTCAGCCACAGATTCGACAGTGCAAACAGCGTCAGCACCTGTGCGGTGTTCTTCGCCAAACCGCGATAGCGCACCTTGACGTAACCAAACTGACGCTTGATCACCCGAAACGGGTGTTCCACCTTCGCACGCAGGCTGGCCTTGGTGTGCTCCCAGCGCTTGGCCAACTTCAGTTCGCGCTTGTTCTTGATCTGCTTCAGCTTCGAGCGCTTCTCCGCGATCAGGTAGCGCAACTTGCGCTTGCCCTTCATCTCATCGCGCTTCTCAAGCCCCGTATAGCCGCTGTCC
>NZ_JSBW02000084.1 GCF_000772705.2 Xanthomonas vasicola | reverse complement strand
GGTATGTCTTCCGACTGATCATCGGAGCAGATGCAAGAAGCCCATGCGCTCCTGAAGCTTCGAGCTTGTATCGTAGATCGGCTCTGCATCTGTACTTGCTGGCCCTGGGTGTCCGCACGGTATCCAGAGTCTGCCGCAGGGCGTGAACTCACATCACAAGGCAGGACCAGGACCGGCGTTGATCGTCGTCCATTCCGTCTGAGGAGGTTTCCATGTCCCCCATCGTGGGCATCGACGTCGCCAAGCATAGCGTGGCTCTGGCCATCGAGCTGGACAATGGCAAGCACCGCACTAAGGCCAAGCTCGCCAACGATCCGAAAGGATTTGCGACCCTGCACGCCTGGCTGTGCACCCACGCCCAGCCTGACAGCTGGGTCGTGATGGAAGCCACCGGCATCTATCACCAGGCGCTGGCCGAGTTCCTATACGCGCACGGCTACCGGGTGTGCGTACTCAATCCAGCGCAGCTGGCGCTGTACGCGCGTCGCCAGTTGCAGCGGGTCAAGACCGACCGCAGCGATGCGAAGCTGATCGCCAGCTACGGCTTGCGCCACCGCGACCAACTGCGTGCCTGGCATCCCGATCTGCCGGCCCTGAAGACGCTTAAGGCGCTGGTGCGCCGCCGCGATGACCTGCTGCAGATGCTGCAGATGGAACGCAACCGGCTGGAGGCTGCGCAGGCGAATGGACAGCCCTCGATCCAGGGCCTGATCGACCATCTGCATGCCCGCATCAGCGAGATCCAGCAGGCCATCGAGGACCATATCGACCAGGATCCGGACCTGCGCCGGCAGCGCAGTCTGCTGACCAGCATCGACGGCATCGGTGACATCAGCGCCGCCCTGCTGCTGGCCGAGTTGGGGCCGGTGAAGCGCTTGGCCGACGCGGCCGCGGTCACGGCCGTTGCCGGCCTGAATCGGCGTCTGCACGAATCGGGCAGGTACCAGGGCAAGGTCTGCATCTGCCGCACCGGCTCGGCGCGGCTGCGCGCCGGACTGTACATGCCAGCCCTGGTGGCCATGCGCCATAACCCGGTGGTCACGGCGCTCAAACAGCGTCTGCATGCCCGCGGCAAGCACGGCAAGCAGATCGTCTGCGCCGCCATGCGCAAGCTGCTGCATCTGGCCTACGGCGTGCTCAAATCCGGCACTGCATTTGACCCGCACAA
>NZ_JSBW02000083.1 GCF_000772705.2 Xanthomonas vasicola | reverse complement strand
CGCTGGCTGCTGCGCTGGATCGCGTTTTTGCGTGCCTGGATGCGGGCGATGGAATGGCCATCCTTTAGCCACGTGCCGCTGTCACAGACGGCACGGGGCGCTTGAAGGGGATTTTTCAGGGACAACTAACTAGGCTTGATCCCGTGAATTTTGTCCAGCCAATCCTCGCGAGCCTTTAGCAGCTGTTTCACTGGAGTCTGTGCCGGCTATAGTCCAGCTAGTCGTTCCACCAGTTTTCTGAACGTTAGCATCTGATCTGTCTCCGCTAGCTGCTGTCCGCTGCGGCATATAAGACCCAGCTGGTTGTCCCTGTGGTCCAGGACTTGCCGCACCGCCACGATCAAATGCCGAATATGCCATGAACGTCCCCATATTACCCTGCCAAATTGCAGCCGCCAACGTTGGCACGCTGATGATCAACCCGGTCATGATCAGCCCGATACCGCCCTGCTGCAGGGCTTGGCTAGACAGTCCTTCTGCATTGCCCAACGTGATGAGTCGGGCAGCCCAGTAGGCCGCGGCCACTTTTGCTGTGAATTTCAGCACCATTGCTGTGACCACTGACAGCATTGCCATCGAGAACAGCGTGCCGATCACGTAGAACAACCACTTCTTGAACAGGTCTTTGGTCTGGTCGAAGATCAGCGCCAGGATGAAAATTGGTCCGATCCCGATCAGGAACGCCATGGTGAACTTGAACAACAGCAGCATCGCTCCAGCCGCCATCGGCGGACTGGCGGTGCCGAAGCCCGCCATCAAGACAGCGCGGCCTTTCTTCTCTATTGCCTCCGGATCGGTGGCGTCGACGCGCACCGCATCCAGCGCGGTCAGCGCCACCTGCGTGTAGGCAAGATTTTCGTCGATCGCATCGGAGGCGGTGCTGTCTTCATCACCCGTAAAAAGACCATGGATCTCTTTGTCCAGGTTTTGGGTCATGGTCTGGTGCAGCATTGCCCCGTTAACCCCGACAGCTGAAGCAAGGCTGATGATGATCGCGACCTTGCCGGCCTTGATCATGGTCGCCATTGCACTTTCACGCGACTGCCCGGTTGCGATGCGATAGCCCAGAATCAGTACCCACAGAGTGGTCACTGTCAAAGCGATCGTGCTGACCCACCTCATAGCGCGGCTCATCAACTCCAAGCCGAACTCTTGAATCTCGTTGCTGAAGTAGTCGTTGACCAGTTTGAAGAAAACGAACTCACCGAGGCCGATATCCGCCAAAGGCTGCAGCCTGCCAATCGCACGATCCGCACATCGGTCTGAAGTGGCGGTAGCCTGCAAGGATGCAGTCATCGGCGCAATCCGGTCATACATCCCTACATGACGCGCGTTGGTGGCTGCGGGGTCATGTCCGGCTGCGACCGCTGTGTATCCAGTGCCTGGGATTGGCGGATGCTTTCCTGCAACGGAGGCACACTCTCGGACAAGTCCACCTTGACTCGGAAGCCCGGGGTTTGACCGACGATCCACACAGCGTCCTGATGCGCGGTCACGCTTTGCAGCTGATCGACACTCAGGATACCCACACGCTTGGCTTCGACCGTGGCATGCATGGCCTCGGCCGGCGAGGTGCCGGCGGGGAGCTTGCTGTGGATGGCCTGATAAAGCGGATCGTTGGGAACCGATGCGGATACAGGCTCACCGAGCCGACCACGCGGCGCTGCCGGTGCATCCACTTCGCTGCCGGATGAGCCCATAGGCATCTTCCAGCCGGGCGCGACATACGTCGGGGCGTTTTCGCTTTGCATGTGCTGTTGCACTTCTTGCCAGCGTGCCGCCGCCATCTCTGTCGTTCCGGCCCCGGTTTCCAAGGGGCCGCGTAAACGGTCGATGGCATCGACGGCCATGCCATAACCACCGCGTGCACCAAGCGTTACGCCACCACGCAACACCTCCACGTCATCGCGGTATTTGTCGATCATCGGCGCGTATTGACGGGCTAACTGCTGCGCCTTGGGGTCTTCCAGCACCGAGCGGTCTGGGGCGTCGTAGGCATCCACGGACAGGAAGTTGTGCATGCGGTGCGAGTCGGCGAGCGGTTTGACGACAGCTGGATTGCGAGCGTCCAAAACTCTGCGGTCATTGGCGTAACCGGCCTTTTCCAGCGTGGCAATCTCCTGCTGGGTAGCGTATAGCTTGACCTGGCCGTAATGCTTGCTGGCAGCACTGACCGCATCGCCGGCCATCACATGATTCATGACATCGGTGCCGCCCTCGGGAATGCGCCGGTCCAGACTGACCGCGCCGTAGGCATTGAAGGTCTCGCCCTTGAGCCCGAAGTGGTGGGCGGTGACTTGGGCCAGGTTGCCGCCGAGGGAGTGGCCGGTGACGGTGACGTCTGGTGCTTCGCCGTCCTTACCGATTTTTTGTGCATAGACCAACGCATGTCTGGTCAACTCAATTGCTTCGGCGGCTTGGCGGTTGTGACGTGCTGCGACCATGCCGCCATCGGTGTAGACACCATCCTGCTTGAGCTCACGCTCAGTCTCGGTCCCACGATGGGCGACGATGAGCTCGTTCGTATCGACACGTTGGTAGATGACGCCTTGATAGCCTGAGGGGCTGTCACGGTACTCAAGACGCTTATAAAAGACTCCACCGATGTCTACAGGGTCGCTGTCCACTCCGACTTCGTTTGGTTTGTCGTATGAATCTCTCGAAAGTGCGGCGTACTGCTGGCTCGTAAGACTCATGGGATCACCTTTTCAGTAGTCAGGGTGACTTTGAAGATGTTGTTGCGAGCATTATCATTGAATTGATCGATAGCAAGGCGGCCGCCATCGGGGAAGTTGTCGATATCTTCTTTCGGATAGCGTCCTTTCCAAAAATAAGTAACTTTGGGGACTGAGCTATAAATTTCACTCTTAAATAGCGCTGGCTGAAAGCGCGTATCTTCGTGCTTACCGGTTGCTTTCAGCGAGATGCCAACTCCATTGAGTTCAAAGCTGCACATCCCCTTGCCGTAGTAGTCAGCATCGATCATGCCATCGGCATAAATCTTCGCCACGTATGTGGTGTCGTTTACCTTTTCGAAATTGATGGGAATCCCATCTTCTTTCTGCTTTGTGGACATGCCCAATGAGCGATCAATGGGTGTGCACGCATCGCGATTCGTCATCTCATAGAACGCAGTTCCCGATACCCACTCAAACGGTCCCGGCGCATCCTCGATGGTCATGGTGATCCGGTACGCCTGTGTTGGATGCGGGTTCTTGCGGTAGACCGGATCGCCGTCGGTGGTGGTCGCGTCGGTGTCGTGTCTTTCAGAGCCAGTCTTCATGGGGTTGCATCCTGCTAAGAAAACCAAGACAAGAGAGCTCGCAATTTTAATTCCCAGCTTCCCTTTCATGCGGCCATCGTGCGCTGTGCAGAACGTTGCGCGGCTGTCATGGAGTTCGCAAGTCGTTCACAGATGCGGTTAATGTTGACGCGATGTATCAACAAGGCAATGAGCATGATTGCAAAGACCACCCCAAACTCGGGGAACTTCTTCATGACATCCATCACATAGGGAACGCAGGCCGCAGCCACTGCAAGCATGAACATCAGCAGCGTCATTGCAGTCGCACTGACAATCACCTGGCGAAGCTGTTTTAGTTCTTCAGTATGTTTTCCCTCTGCTTGCAGCTTTTTCCAAACTGTCAAAGCACCTGCAATGAGACCCAGCAGCATCGCAACTATCGCGAAGTGCAATAAAGCACAGATGGAGGCCGCATACTGTGCAAGGTCCAGCAGGATCGTGAACGAAGTTCGATAGGCCAGGACAACCAAACTTGCGGTCAGTAAGGTTGACATCAGCAGGATAGTCAACATGCGCCGAACGCCCTTGGGCGACCGGTACCAATGTGCGTTCTGGGAGGGATACACGCTATCCATTACATCGCTCCTACGAGCTCTATTGAACTAACGGCGAACGTGGTCAGGGGGAGGTAGCTAGGAACGTAGCTAGGAACGTAGCTATGAACGAGCATACCAATTTTATTCTCGGTTTTTCACCTTAGTTACTACTTTAGAATTGATTATAAATCGGTTTTCTTAATTTAAGCGCTTATCTAAAGAGCCGCCTCATGATGCCCCGGAAGCTCATTCAGAACTTTTGAAATAAAGGCTCCGTGCAGTCGGTGTATATTACCTTGCACTGGCTACCATTATTCTTTTTATTACAAAATGAAATTGCATTTCGACTAGCTACTTCTATAGAAGGTCCTGCAGCAAAACTTCTAATTATATTTCCCATATGCTCAGGCTCAGCGATTGCTGCACACCTGTTCAAATAAACATAGAGAACGCTACAATTTTTTTGACTTTCCGCTTCGCACTTTTCTACCGCATCTTGCTGGGCATCAGCTTTCTTCAATTTACCAGTAGACACGCCAAGATTTTCATTTCCATCACCCGCAATGGCTCCCCAAGTTTCTATCCATTTTCCGCTTGGGCGCGGCGGCTCTTGAACTGTGTTTCCTTGCGGAATAGGAGCACATGCAATCGCCCCTTGACCACCAATCTGATACTGCCCTGGCGGACAACCTTGTGCCCAGGCGCCACTAGAGAAGAGTAAAATGGAAAAAGCTGAGAGGCTAAAATAATTCATGACGCACCCATACATATTTTCAATAATATTTAATTTTGTTAACGACTTAATTAAACATCCTGGTTGCTGCCTTGTCCAGCTTGCCCGCGTGAGCCGACAGGCTGAGGCGCTTGCGTTGGTGTCGCCCCCGCAATCCTAGTCGTTGCATTCTGTAAGGTGGCTGGCGATTCACTATCTTGCTGCTCACCTCTCTTCGCCACCTGCTGCGGCACATAAGACCCAGCTGGTTGTCCCTGCGGCCCAGGACTCGCAGCACCGCCACGATCAAATGCCGAATAGGCCATGAACGTTCCCATATTACCCTGCCAAATTGCAGCCGCCAACGTTGGCACGCTGATGATCAACCCGGTCATGATCAACCCGATACCGCCCTGCTGCAGGGCTTGGCTAGACAGTCCCTCTGCGTTGCCCAATGTGATGAGTCGGGCAGCCCAGTAGGCCGCAGCCACTTTTGCCGTGAATTTCAGCACCATCGCCGTGACCACCGACAGCATTGCCATCGAGAACAGCGTGCCGATCACGTAGAACAACCACTTCTTGAACAGGTCTTTGGTCTGGTCGAAGATCAGTGCCAGGATGAAGATTGGCCCGATCCCGATCAGGAAGGCCATGGTGAACTTGAACAACAGCAGCATCGCTCCGGCCGCCATCGGCGGACTGGCGGTGCCGAAGCCCGCCATCAACACAGCTCGGCCTTTCTTCTCTATTGCCTCCGGATCGGTGGCGTCGACGCGCACCGCATCCAGCGCGGTCAGCGCCACCTGCGTGTAGGCAAGATTTTCGTCGATCGCATCGGAGGCGGTGCTGTCTTTATCACCCGTGAAAAGGCCATGGATCTCTTTGTCCAGGTTTTGGGTCATGGTCTGGTGCAGCATTGCGCCGTTGACCCCGACAGCTGAAGCAAGGCTGATGATGAACGCGACCTTGCCGGCCTTGATCATGGTCGCCATTGCACTTTCACGCGACTGCCCGGTTGCGATGCGATAGCCCAGAATCAGTACCCACAGCGTGGTTACTGTCAAAGCGATCGTACTGACCCACCTCATAGCGCGGCTCATCAACTCCAAGCCGAACTCTTGAATCTCGTTGCTGAAGTAGTCGTTGACCAGTTTGAAGAAAACGAACTCACCGAGGCCGATATCCGCCAAAGGCTGCAACCAGTTCATCGCTCCGTGGAAAATTGCGTCCATTACCTTCTGCCTGTCTGTCGTGGTGTAGCGATCAATTGGATAACGCGGCTTTCAGCGTTGCGGCCTGCACGAGCTGTCCCAGCGGTTTGAGCCAGCTATTTTGGTCACCATCCAAAGCTTTTCTGGCCAATCGCGACTGATCTTCCTTGAGCCCGACGATATAGCTGTCATATGCCGTCATCTGGGCATTCCAGTAGTCCAGGTCCATGGCGTTTTGTGCTACGAAACGCTGAACTTCGTTATCGTTGGCAGCAAGCGCTCCCTGGCTGGTGCCACCTAGGTCGCGCTGCGCCTCAATCGCTTTAAACTTGTTGTTGCGTTCTATAAGGCGCTTGAGCATGCGTACCGACTCGTTGTATTTGGCATTTTTTGCCAGCACCATGCGTGTGCAGACCTTCATTTGCTCCTCCACCATATTTCCGTTCATGTTGGGGGCGAGAGACTTGAATTGCTGGAGCACCCCTGCGAGGCCAGTCTTTGGGGCACCCGGACAGTCGTCTTCCAGGCCATAGTCTTCTGGACGTTCGGCAAAGTTGTCAGCCATGCTGGACGTCCCTAGATCCAACCGCGGGATCTTGATGAGCTGCTGCTGATAGTGATCCAGCTGCTGCTGATACTGCTTGAGAGTCTCGGTCCATCGCTTAGCCTGCTCTCCGTACTCCTGCAAGGCCTTCGCCAGCGACGTTTGATCATTGACGAGCACACCCAAACCCACTGCATTCGCGGGCCCAGCACTAAGACCGGCCGCAAGCAACAAGCCTGCGGCGAGACGTGAAAATGAAAGGCGTGAGCGGCGTGAGCGGTCATTCATGGCGGGACTCGTCGGTCTTGATGGGTGCAGATGGATGGCGGGGATAGCAAAACGAGGGATATAGAGGGCACAGCCCGGAAGGCGATAGGCAGCCCAGGCAGGTGGTGGGGAGTCAAGCGCGTAACGCAATCATGAAGCGAGAGAATTTTTGTTCAGACACAGGCACAGCGACGAGAAAGACGCCGCCGGGGGTGCGGAGATGAGCGCCTGCTAGGGCCATTATCCTTATGTGCTATTGAGGCAGGTTGGGTCGAACTCTGGCATAGGTCAAGGCAGATTGCCACTACCTGCTCCCCTCCAGACCGTCCTCTCATCGTCTAGCGGCCGCCACCTCAAGGGACAAGGTTGCCTGGGTAGGAAAAATCTGACATCCGGGAACGGCAATTCCTCACCCTCTGCAATGGCGTGCCCGGTCGAGTTCGCACGATATTTGTCAACCGAGGAAAGCTCTGGATCGCGTACCGTCGCAGCTGCCTGGACCGCAGGCGAGCACTCCCTCTTCGAGGGGAAAGGACATGTGATGCGTAACTTCCAACGTACGGCAAAAGTGGCTGTGGGACTGCTAGGACTGGCACTGTCATACAGTGCGGCGGCATGCTGTCCGGATGTCGGTCATAGCCCTGCTGCTGCGACAACAGGGCTGGGGGCCAGTCGTCCCTCTGCTACTGATCTCTCGGCTGTCAGCACCTTGCACGTGTATACGTTCGAGCGAGACGGAATCCGCTATCTGCAAGTCAATGGCCCTAGTGGCGATGTCCGAACTGCAATCGGGTGGATCGACGGTACCCGTTGGGTCATGCCGGTTGGTATCGATGCAGACCGCACCACGATCCTGGCGGCTGGTTCACTTCCGAGCGGAACAGTCGTATATGAAGGAGACGGTATGACGGTGCTGCTACAGACACTCGCGCGTGGTAACAGCTGGCTCATCGTACCTAAAAATTGATCGTGTCCCTGTTGGTTCGGAAACAAAGAAGCTGATCTTGCCCGTATGGTGGCGCCGGCAGGTGCCACCATACGAGCGCACCCTGCTGGACAACTCTGCTGTGTTCTCAAGAGCGGTCCGACTGGCAGGCTTGCTCTGTGGCTTATCCCCGTAAATTGATATAGCGATGCCCTGCAGCCCGCCCAGTTTTCCGACCCTGGCCTTAATGGTATGACGCCTTGCTGGAGTCAGGCAGGCAATCGCCTGCTGGGTGCATCTGTAGACGGCAAGCTGCAGCCCAACAGACAACTTCATGGGATTGCCGCGAAGCATCATCGGGTGGATTTCTGTGTGACTCGCGCTGGCGAAGCCTGGCGAACGGAAAACGTGATAGAGCCCATGCGTCTCGATCTCCAGCGGGTACAAAGCATTGATGTACTCGTGCAGCATCTTCGATTGGATAGAGCCCGTGCGAATCATCCGCATGGCGGCTTCATGTTGTCCGCGTGACTTGAGATGACTTTCGATGTCGCGGCGTAGTCGGTTCATCTGTACCTCAATGTCGACGTACTCGATCACGTGCTCGCGCAATTCCCGCTCAGCCCAAAGGTAGCTCAGTTTTGCCGTATCCAATGCCTGTTGCTCGCCTCGCAGACGCAGGCGCACTTCGGCAAGGGTGCTGGAGATACGCGCGCCCAGCACGAATAGTCCCGTAGCCGTTGTTGCGAGCATCACCTGCACAACAAAGCCTATTGAGTCATAGGCCCCCAGCACACCCGTATTTCGCAGTGAAAATGCCAGAGCGGTATTCGCCAGCACAACGCCGATGGCCGCGCCCCGCCAGCCATGCAGCCAGGTGAGTAGAACGGCAGGAACGATCAGCAACGACATTAAGCCCAACCGTGCAACATTGCTTTGCGGCAGTGTTGCTAATGCAAAGATCAATGCAGTCGCCAGAACCGCCAGTGCGCAATGAGGCGTCAGGCGGCTGGGCGTCTCTTCGTCGTGGCGGCGCATCCATAGAAGCACCGGCAGGACCACCATCAACATTCCGAGGTAGTCACCTACAGCGAAACGGGCGAACTTGACGCCGCTGATTGCCGACGAAGGTCCATCGAGCATTATGTTGGTCCCCAGAGTGCAGAGCGCGCCCCAGACTGCCGTGACCAGAAGCATCGGGATCAGTGACGCTCCTGCGCGATGTATTGCCCCATACCTTGCCCGAATAGCAATAGGGACCAGGGCAATGGCCGGGACCAGGATCCAGGGGCTTGCGTAGGCCCAGGTAGGATTGACACCGACACTGCTGATCGCAGGAACCCGAATCATCAGCAATGCCGCGACATCGCCCATCAGTATCCAGGGTAGCAAGCGAGAAGGGGCGAGCAGCAACGCGGCGATCCGAAGGCCAGCTGGCAGGTACCACTGATCCAGTGAGCAGTGCCAAGACAGTTGAAACGCCAGACAGTAGGCCGTAGCGGTTAACAGGCCCTGCGTCACACTTTTCAGCCCTTCCATGGGAATACCTTGAGTTTTGACGACGCCAGAGCATACCTGAGCGGGAGCCGTAACGGTGTGGGTGACCAAGACCGGTACATGCCCCTACAGCCCAGTGAAACGGGTACGCCACAGATGCGCGTCAGGTATGTAGAGAGCCTGCTGCAAAAACATGGACGTCCTTGCCCCCTCGGCTTGATCAGATGGACAGAGGCCGTGGCGGGGAGCGTGGAGTTGGCGGGAGCCCTGGAATGCAATTCGGCTTGGTCACGCGATGAGCAGTGTTCTTCGGTGACGAGGACGGCACCCTGTCACGCTGGGAAAGAGCGCTGCCGCCAGGCACGGCGTCCCAGCCAAAGTCAAAGCGTGCCATCATCACCACATCTAAGCGAGCACGTCATTTCAACCACTACCAGGGAGGTACTTGTCATGAAGCCACGCACCACTGCCGCCACTTTCGCACTGGCTGCGGCTTTAGGCCTTGGCCTGAGCGCCCCAGCTCGCGCCCAGGCGCCTGATCCTTGCTCGGTCTTTCTTTGCATGTCCGGCATGTCCGGCTTCGGCACTCCGTCTCCTGAATGTGCAGCGCCGATCGCAACCTTCCACGCCATCCAGGTATGGAGCCCGGCCTTCAACCCGCCGGCCACGGCGGCGGCACGCCGGGTATATCTGACGACATGTCCAGGCGCGACTGCACCGAATCAAGCCATCTTGGAAGCCATCATCGCGAAGTGGGGCTATAGACCTTGACGGGCATCGCCCGCTGACTCAGAAACATGCTTCTGAGACTTTGCGGGAATACCACCACGCTCCTGTTCGCGATGTGGATCGCGCATTGCCTCTCTGTGCGATTGGGTTCCTACGCATCGGCCAGTGGGAAGTGAACCCGCAACCTTTGTATGTTCGCCCGCAGGAAAGTGAATTCTGCAGCCAACTTTGGGGTTGCTGATACACCGCCTCCCAAGGTGGAAATCGTTGGGAGGCAATCACTATGGTGCGCCGGCCCGTGCGATCCAGCGCAGTGCCTAGAACATCGCGCGTAGCGCTTACTTACGCTGTGGCGCCTGCGCATCCATTAGTGTCAAATACGGCGCAGCAAAGGCCCATTCTTCTTCGGAAATGTCGGTTGGATGAGGCTTACGAGGCTTCATCCGTATACGTTAGTGTGACAAGGGCAAAGTTCATAACACGCTCTAGGGGAAGTCGTTTTGATGGATCAAGAAAGCATCGTCCGGTACTGGCACGCGGTCGAGTTGTTGCAACCGCAATCAGCACCCAAGCTCAAAAAACGCAGTAATCGATACGAAGCGTTTATCCATGACACGCCAATTCAGCGCCCGCTGCTTCCGTGGACCCCGGAAAGTATCGTCAGTGAGCAGGAGCTGCCCAAGAAGCGCATATGGAGCCACACGCTCTATGCTCATCTTTACGACAGTCGTCTCGTTGCCGAGAAGCTCGATGCGATGTACGGCGCCGATCAGGGCTACCAGGAACCCAAGTTTCGCGAGTCAGCCGTGTTTGCGGCAAAATTTACGGCGGGGGGACGACTGGTCGATGACAGTTTCGTTCTATCAAGCGAAGCGTGGTTTCTTGGGCGGGTGTTGACCGGGAAAGATTGGACTAGGGATGGTCTGATCAACGCGACCGGAAAACGAAGCAACCGCATCCGCCGCGCTGAGGGCGCTCAAATCGCCGATTTTTTGCCGGTTTCGGCCGTTTGCGGGGTGTTGCCTGGGTTACAGGCACAGCTT
>NZ_JSBW02000082.1 GCF_000772705.2 Xanthomonas vasicola | reverse complement strand
CCGGTCAGGTCTACGCGTTCGTAGGTGTCAAACGTCATTGTCCAGTCCGCTTCCTGTGGAGGGACCAGCAGTGATAGGCCGCCAGGGCGCACAGGAGCGTCAATGTAGCGACTTCGCATAATGTATATTATGTCAAGGCGTTTATGCACTTGTTGAGCTCGTTTGCTGCTACGCTCACACCGTGGCGGCGACGATGGCAAGCCGAATGGAGATCGGTGCATGCGTAATCGAAAACTGACCGGCCAATGGGCCGGTTTTTCGTTCCAGAACGGATACCTCATTACGCCAGAGGGCCGAGCCATGGAACCGTGGCAGCTGAGCTACCTATCACTCACCTGCGATATCGCACGCGAGTGGACGAAGATGATGGATGAGGGACGGTCGAAAACCCGGCCTAAACGTCCGGCCAACGTCATTTTCATTAGGGATAGGTTCAGAAAAAAGATTGAAACAAAGCCCGGTCCTCAAGTGGTGGCGACCGGCTTTGCGGCGGAATGCGCAGGATCATCGTTGCCGAAGGCGCGGAAACGTAAAGGCCGCGTATGAGGCGTTATCCGTAGGGGCGATGCCCCTACACCCCTACAATGCCTGCTCATCGTCATTGGGGACCGTATGAGCTACAGACCGCAGAACAACCACGATGGGCTTTGGTGGGAAATCGCCCTGGGCATCTTTGTAGGTCAGCTGATGACAGCAGCCTTTGCAGGCATCGTAGCGCTGTGCCTGGGCTACTTCACATTCCGAAGCGTCAGCGCAGGATCACCGACACCACTACCACAACGGCTATACACGCCCCGCTCCCAGCACGCAGCGCCGGCAACGCTGCAACTACGGCCGTTGGAATCGGACGAACGATGCATTCAACACAAGCGTTTCCGGCGACTGTCGAACGGGTGGCAGGAATTGCCGAACGATCCGTGCTAAATCGTGACGCGTCACGAAACTACATGTCCAACGTGGTAGCCGGCGTGCTTGTGGTCGTCTGATAGGGCTTGCTTTCCGGGAACGTGCCGAGGCTGCGCGGAACATGCCCAATCACACCGCTGCTTTGGTGATCGCGATCAGCGCCACCGGCGTCACTCCCTGCGGTCGCAACGCCAGCAGCGCCGTCGCTCTTGCCATCAGGCGAGGTGTTATAGAGCCGTGGATCCTGCTCGCGCACCGGCTCGCGCCACGGCCACGCCGTCGCCACCACTGTGTGCTTGCCCGCAACAAGCCGCACACCATATGGCTGCACCGTGGCATCGAAGCCCAATGCGCGAAGCTGGCCAAGGTCCAGTTGCTCAAGCACGACATTTGACGTGTCAATCCACTGGAGCCACGCACGATCATGACCGCCAACCTGCGCAATGGCGGCAACACGAATGCGCCCCTTTGCGGCGAGCTCGATCACATAGCGCTGTTCCGGCGTCAGATCGGCGAGCGGATCAGCCACAACCGCCGCAACGGCCTGCTGCCCAGGTGCGGACACCAACTCGCCCGGCTTGAAGACCTGCCCGACCGCTGGCGTCGATGACGGACCAGCAACAGCGGCATGCGGTGGCTGTTTGCCCTTGTTGAAGTAGCTGGCGAAGAAATAAAGCCCGACGCCGCCAACGACCAGAAAAATCACGGCGCGCACCGCCATCGCGGCCCACACGTTTTTGCCGCCTTCTTCATAGACCTCGGTGTTTTCCGCACCAGGCGCATAGCCGTCATACAACGGAAAAATCGCCGAATCGTATTTGAGCGTCTGGCCGCCCACCTTCTCGAATTTTCCGGGCGAGGTGGTGTGGAAATACGTCACGCGGTACCGGCTTTTCATGCCGACGGCAGTGAGCTTCTGGAACGTGTTTTTCTTCTCGATACGCGCCTTGACCGCCGAGTGAAGGCGGTTAATCCACTGCGTCATGATGACCGCATCGCCACCGTTCTGACCGAGCAGCGCCCAGAAATTCTCGACAGCCGGCTCAAGCGGCTTGCGCTCGTTGACGTAGAACTCGTGGACCTCATCGATCACCACAAGCGCATCCTTGAAGTCATCGGGGATACACCACTTGCCCGACTCATCTTGGGTGCATGCGAACAGCTTGGCCACGTCCTTCGTATCGACCAGCACGAGCAGATCGCGCACGTCTTTTTCCTGCATGCCCAGGTGCTTGGCAATGCGGTCATGACGCAAACCGTTGAGACGTGCGAACACACGCCGACCCTTCTTGATCGCCGGCAGGATGTGATTCTTTACGGCGTCGTAGCTCTTGCCGGCACGCGGCACGCCTTCGTTGAAAACGAGCATCTCACCAGATCCCAAGCGTCAAAACGCGACGCAGCAAGTAGAAAATCATCGCAGCGCCAATGGCGACCAGCGAAGGCCCAATCATGAAAACGTCAGCAAACCACAAAATCGTGCTGCCCGCATTTCCCAACATGCCGCCAATGCTCTGGCCTTTCATGAAATCCGGCATCGGCAGCAAGTTCATCACGTAGAGAACCGCCGAGAGCATCTGATCGAGCCACATCACAAACAGGTCGCCAATGAAATCGGCGAACGCCTGCCAGATCAATTTGACAGCCTTCCAAATCCATGCAGTTAGATCACTCAACCAACCAACTTGCATACCGTGCCCCTTATGTCACAGCGATGCGCATAGCCGCATACGCGGCAATCGCCAAAATGACCCACCCACACGCGCGCAGGAAACCAAGAAACGTACCGCTACAGTGAAAATCAATCGTCATGGCATCCCAGAACCTAGACGCACCCAGGGTAAACACGGGACACGATCCGCCAGACGGAACCGTCATAAAACTTGCGATGCCACCGGCTATCGGAGTAGCGCGCACCTGCGCTGCGAACTTGGACACGACCGACTCAACTGTCTTGTCGCTCTTGGTGTACAGATCACCCATCGGTGCACCCGCGCCAGGATCATCGCCGTCGCCATCGCCATCGCCGTCACCACCACCAGAACCGCTATCTGACCCTTTGCCGGTACCGTCGCCCTTACCGGAACCGTCCTTGCCATAGGTGCTATCAAACGTGGTGACGTTGGAATTGGTGGTGACGCCGCCTCTCGTTTCCGAGGACGCGCCCTGCCCTGTGACCTTCCAGTCGCCACCATTAGACGGCGCATCCTTCGGGGCATTGATCGCCGCGTTCTCCGGCGATTTCGTTGCGGCCTGATTGTTGTTATCGGCCTTCTTGACACCCGACTCACCGGGAGACCAACAAAACTGTTTGCCGGTGGAAGCGGTCGCACACTGCTTGCCATCGCTACGAATGCACATCGTGAGCGTACCGGACTGCACGCAATCCTGATCCTTCACACCCTGCCCTGTGCCATCGCCGTAGCTACACGTTGCACCGGTAGGCTTGGCACCAGCCAAACTGAAATAGGTTTTGCCGCCCGCGCTAAACGTATCAGCGGAGGTAGCAGGCCCCATAGCACAGCCAGCATTGCAACTTGCACCATTACCCAATGCTGACCAACCGGATGTTGACGACGGCC
>NZ_JSBW02000081.1 GCF_000772705.2 Xanthomonas vasicola | reverse complement strand
CTCACGCCGCGTCCGCTTGCGCTTGCCGTTGTACTCCGCATCGCCGAAGGTCAGTTGCATCGTCGTTGTCCGTTGCGTCTGTGTGATTGTCGCAGGATCAAGGGGAGTTGTTCAGAGTTTCCCTAGAGGGTTCGAGACTGACCAAAAAACCCTCAGGGAGCGCGCTAACAGTCAGTTCGAGGGGGAGGTATCAAGCGAAGGCTTGCGCGAACTGACTCACTGGACCCTCCAGTTCCTGGGGTTGGGGGACTTTTTTGGTGAGATGGACCACCATCTTTTTCGCTTTCGCTCACAACCAATCAAGCCCGACAAACCCGAGTCGGAAGACGATCCGCTGAACAGCTTTTTGCTGGACGATCTTGCAGATGTCGCCGATGCGATCTCTAGAGGGGTGAAAAGCGAACCACTGGATCAGTACCTGCGTCATCACGATCCAAAGCCTCGCCTGCATGTGGACGATCAGCGTGCGTCGCTGCCATTGATGGGACGACTGATGCCGGATGCGTATGCCAGTAGCTGTTGGCCTACAGAACACCATTTGGGCCTAGTACATTCCCAACAGCTAGCAGTCAACACAATCCAGTCTACTCTTGCCGATGGTCACGGGCTGCTTGGCGTCAACGGCCCACCTGGTACGGGCAAGACGACGCTATTGCGCGACCTGATCGCAGCGATTATTACCAGCCGCGCCGATACGCTTGCCAAGCTACGTCGCGCATCAGATGCATTCGCGAGCGATGGACGCGAAGCTGCCAACGACGGTGGTAAGCAGCAATACAGTTACAAGCTCAATCCTGCACTTTATGGCTTTGAAATCGTGGTCGCTTCATCCAACAACGGTGCTGTGGAAAATGTCACGCTCGAACTGCCTCAGCGAGACAAGATTGATGAAAGCTGGTTGCCAGAAGCAGAGTACTTCGCCGAGCTGGGGGAGCTGGTCTCGGGCAAACCTGCTTGGGGATTGATTTCTGGGGCATTGGGGAGCAAGGCACGACGCAACAAGTTCGTCGATCGTTACTTCTATGGTCAGCTCCCGTTTGGCAGCGAAGGCAAGGCTGCTGCGGAGGTAGAAGACGAGACTGAGGTAGAGCCTGATGAGGAAGTCGACAACATTGTGGAGGCACTCTTTTCGACTCCCTCTGCTGAGACGGAACACGCTGACGATAGCGAGAACCAGAACGAAGATGCACCACCCGAGGAGGACAAGGGCCCGAAGGGTTTTTGGGGCTGGCTCAATGTGAGTGTAGAAGCGAATGCGGACCGCTCCCCAGAGCAACGTCAAGCGTTGTGGCAGCAAGCTGTCTCTGATTACGAGGCGGTCAAGGCGGAAGAACGCAAAGCATGCAATGACGCCAGTCGAATTCGTGAGCTGATCTTGGCTATTCTCAAAATCAGGAAGACGATTGCCGAAGACTCCGAAAAACTCCGAGCATTCGAACAGTCGCTGATTGAGGTAGCAAATAAACTCTCGCGCTTGGATAACGAGGAAGGTGGCCCCGCCAACATGGCGCTCAAGAAGTGTATTGACGCGCTTGAGAAGCTGCCAAAAAAGCCCGGTTTCTGGTCAAATTTATTCAGTCTCGGAAATGCTCGACGCGATTGGAGTACCGCTCGGGCACTGCTAGAAAGCCAGCATGACATCGCTAAGGCTGAGTTCGCGCGGATCACGCGCCTCACTCAACAACTCGATAGCGAAAAGGCCCAGGTGGAAGGAAAAATCGCTGAAGCGCGTCGAGTGCTTCAGGGATCGCAGCAGCAGGACAAAACGCTTACGAGCGATGCCTTTGAACTCGCAACCACTCATCAGGTTGACCATCTGCTCGCTTGGTTGAAAGACAATGCTATCGGGCGTGGGGATGTCATTGAACTGGCCGAGCCCTGGCGCATTGAAGGCTGGCGGAAGGCTCGGGCGCGGGTTTTCATCCAGGCATTGAAGCTCCACCGGACGTTTTTCGAGCTGGAAGCTTCAAGACTGCGCTCTAATTTGTTCATGATTAACGGGATGTTGGGTGGCTCACGCTTTCAAGGGATGTCGCGCGACGCAATCCGTTCAGCATGGGCTTCTTTGTTCATGGTCGTTCCAGTGTTGAGCAGCACTTTTGCATCATTCGCTCGTTCGTTTGGCTCATTGGGCGCAAGTGAAATTGGCTGGTTACTCGTGGATGAGGCTGGTCAGGCCGCTCCTCAAGCTGCAGTCGGTGCGCTATGGCGGTCCAGGCGTGCGTTGCTGGTTGGAGACCCTCTGCAACTCAAGCCCATAGTCACTGTCTCCGATGCAGTGCTAGAACACATGCGTACACGTTACGGCGTTGACGCGCACTGGATTCCCAACCAAAAATCTGCGCAGGTACTGGCCGACGAAGCCACCCCTTGGGGGCGCATGGCTGGGCCTGCCGGTGGCAAGTCTTGGGTAGGATTGCCACTGGTCGTGCATCGCCGCTGCGACAGGCCCATGTATGCACTCGCCAACCGTATCGCCTACGACGGAGCGATGGTGTATGGAACGATCGCGCCGCGCGCCGACAAAGAAACCCGCGCCAGTCTGCCGACAGGGTGGATACATATCAGTGGCACATCCGAAGGAAATTGGGTGCCTGCAGAAGGCCAAGTCTTACGAGACCTGCTCAAGCGGCTACATGGCGATGGCGTAGAGGCGAAAGATATTTCGGTCATCACTCCTTTCAAGGCTGTGCAGCAGAACCTAAAGCGCATGCTCCCAGGCAAGATGGTGTCCGGCACCATCCACACTATGCAGGGCAAAGAGGCGTCGGTCGTCATAGTCGTACTGGGGGGCAACACGGCAGGATCTGGCGCTCGCAACTGGGCTGTTTCGGAACCAAACCTGCTGAACGTGGCGGCGACGCGCGCCAAGCGGCGCCTCTATGTGATTGGCGACAGAAATGACTGGAAGCATCGCCCACTGGTTTGCGATGTCATGGATCTACTACCGCTTCAGGATATTCGGGCCCACGAGTAATGGGCTTTCACCGCAGCATAGGGGGATGGAATTTTCGCTTTACTGTGAGTAATTGCATGGACTTGACCAGTCGTTTGCATCGGATTTGACCAGTCCGCTGGCCGACTTTGACCGGCAGAAATCGGCCAGAAGCAGTCATCGAGTGACTAGTAAATAAGGGGATATTAATTATGATATTTGCGATTTCCAGAGATGGCCCTGTTGATCTGCCAGCTCGTGCAAACCAGCCTGTCGAGGGCCCCGAGAAGGCCACTTCTTAATCCCAACATGCTGACATGAATAACGGAAATTCGATCATGAGTGAAGAGTGGATTCTCCAGACCAAGGAAACCCGCAGGGTATTTTCTAACGCGGCGTGGGTTCCTTTGAGAGCTACAGTTGAGAGCAAGAAAGGGGATGTAAAAGAGGTAGGCCATGTCAGTGAATATTTCGGCTGTGGCTCCGTAGCATTCCCACCAGAGCATCGCCAGCGGGTTGAGGAGCGTCTTGGATGGAGCGACATAGGCATTGGGCACACGGTGGCGCCTTATGCTTACGAAGATGGATATTATGCGTCCATTGACCAATATCAATACAACGATAAAGAGCCAATAGGTGTCAATCTAGTTTACGAACACCCGCAACCTGTTGTCGGTGGCAGAAAATGGATACTAAGCCCTGATCTGGTAGTCGCGCTGCACTTGGTTAAAGAGGGCAACAACTGGGTCAGACCTGAAGAAAACTTCGTTGTGGTAGTCCGCGAGACAGTGAGTGAAGATGGCGAACATCGTCAGATAGAAATAAAAAGAGAATTTTTACTTGACTATCTAGCAGCCAGAAATCTGTCGCTCCGCCTTGCATACTACAGACAGAGGGTCGAAAACGTCACCGTCTTCGAGGACAGCGCATATTCAAATTTGCAGCCTCACAATGAGGAAAGAGATAACGGAAAATTCTCCCTAGTCGTTCGCAAGCTTGATGACGTATTCGGGGGAAGCTGGGCGATGTTTCGAGCCTGGCGAACGGATGTAGATGAGGATGAGGACGCCCCAGTGATGGGCCCTGAGAATGACTCGAACACTGACCATGAAAGTTCAAAAGGGCGTCGTGGAGGCTATACAGGTGTGCGGGTAGAGGGGGAGTTTTGGCGTGAGGAATGGATAGACCACCAATCAAGAAGCCTACGCGTTCGTGGAGATGCAGATCCGAACCTCCCGCAATTCATCGTGGAAACCGATGGAGCGCGAATGAGATCAGCAGAGCTTGATAACGAGGACATAGGCCGCTGGCTATGGTTTCGAGCCAGCGCTGTAAATGAGCTTCTGAATAGCCGGGGATTCAAGTTAGAGTGGTACACGGCTGAAACTGGAGCTATTAATTCGACGTCAGGATATAAAACTCATTTCGGGATAAACAGTTCGGACCTTATCACCGTATATGCTTATGACATCGCACGACTCGCCCCATGGGAGCAGCATGTTTGGGCGGGCCATAATATTGCTCCTGAAGGAAAGGTTTCGAGTGAACTGCTAGACGCACAGATCAGGGCCGACGTCCCCCCAATTTTGAGTAGCACCTCAGTTTGGAGTCCAATTCCCTACCCCAAGGAGATTGGACGTGAAGAAGCGTTTTTCCGAAGAACAGATCATCGGCTTCCTGCGCGAAGCCGAAGCGGGCATAGCGATCAAGGACTTATGCCGGCGGCATGGCTTCAGTGAGGCCTCGTACTATCTGTGGCGCAGCAAATTCGGCGGCATGAGCGTGCCCGACGCCAAGCGGCTCAAGGACCTTGAGGCCGAGAACGCGCGGCTAAAGAAGTTGCTGGCCGAGCAGTTGTTCGAGAACGACCTGATCAAGGATGCGTTGCGAAAAAAGTGGTGAGCGCACCGGCGCGTCGTGCGCTGGTGCGCGAGTGGATCGGGCGTGGTGCTAGCGAGCGTCGTGCCTTGGCGGCGATTGGCATGAGCGCCAGCGCGCTGCGCTATTGCCCACGCCAAGACCGCAATGGCGAACTGCGCGAGCGCATTCTTGCGTTGGCGCATCGCCATCGCCGCTACGGCGTGGGGATGATCTATCTCAAGCTGCGACAGGAAGGACGCCTGGTGAACTACAAGCGCGTGGAGCGGTTGTATCGCGAGCAGCAGCTACAAGTGCGGCACCGCAAGCGCAAGAAGGTACCGGTTGGCGAGCGTCAGCCGCTGCTGCGGCCAGCGCAGGCCAACCAGGTCTGGTCGATGGACTTCGTGTTCGACCGCTCCGCCGACGGCCGAGTGATCAAGTGTCTGGTGATCGTGGACGACGCAACGCACGAGGCGGTCGCCATCGAGGTGGAACGCGCGATCTCCGGGCACGGCGTTGCGCGCGTGCTGGATCGGTTGGCACACAGTCGCGGCCTGCCGCAGGTGATCCGCACCGACAACGGCAAGGAGTTTTGCGGCAAAGCGATGGTTGCCTGGGCGCATGACCGGGGTGTGCAGCTACGGCTCATCCAGCCGGGCAAACCAAACCAGAACGCCTACGTCGAATCGTTCAACGGCCGGCTGCGCGACGAATGCCTCAACGAACACTGGTTCCCAACGCTGCTGCATGCACGCACCGAGATCGAACGCTGGCGACGCGAATACAACGAGGACCGACCTAAGAAAGCAATTGGCGGCATGACGCCGTCCGCTTATGCCCAACATCTGGCAAACACCGATATCATCAACCCCGGACTCTAAACGCGGCCGCTACTCAGGGCGGGGGGACGTCGGGGCGAAACCGGCGTCAACATATGCAGTTGAAGAAATGTTTTTCGGAAGCATGAGGCTTTTGGCCGACGGCTTCAGGCATAAATATGGAATATCTCTTTTCACCCATGAGATTGATGACGCCGAAGCGGGGCAGCAAATATCCAGGTTTGCAAGCAAAGACAGAGCGTCCCTACTCAGGTTAGCCAAGGACATCATTCGCGTATTCTCGGACAGGCTCAACATAACCGAGCTACGCAAGCTTTCTACACACCAAGAGAAAGCCAAACTCGGCTCAAACAAGTTACTCCAAAGTATTTTGGCTGATAAAATTGGAGACAACAAAGCTAGGCAAGTATTTGCTGAGATTGCCGGTTCTTATGATATGCGAGTGGGAGATGCACACCCTACTGGCTCAAAGGTTACAGACGCGATCAAGCTCGCTGGCGTCGATGAAGAAAACTCGCCATTGCGGCAAGGAGAGCAACTCATCCACAACGTTGGGCAGTCGATTTGGTACACAGGGAAATTCTTGTTCGGCGAGACTGATGACTTGGACGAACAGCAATGACTGCTTCTGGCCCGTTAGCAGCCCTTAACGAAGGCCTGCTTCGGGTAGACTCCAGCCGGTCGAGGGCATGCAGTGAGCCGGTCAAGTCTCGCGCAACGCGTAGTCACGTCGAATGCAAATGACTGGTCAGTGGTAATGCAAACGGTGGTCAAGTGGAATGCAATTCCCCAACTAGTTGAATTATGCACTATTACTCACTTTTTACGGTGTGATCATGGCGCCACGAAACGAAGAGCTTGCTGCATTGTATGAGTTACTTGAAGAGATGACTCTTGCCGAGGACAAACACTTTTCCTCTTTGTCATCTGAATGGCTGAATAAAATCGAAAAATGGCTGATGATCAGTTTCTTGATCACGATTCTGGTATTTCTATGTTTTGCAGCGTGGTATCGCTATGGTCCAGATGCGCCAGTCGTGCAGATGATCGGTGCAATGCAGGTTAGCAATTGGGTCCTACTTTTAATTGCACTGCTTTACTTTGGCACCCTCAGCATTGGGTTCTATCAATTCTTTCGGCAACACCGGAGAAAAAGCTCTGCACTTATATTGAAACGGTTGGAAAGCGATCTTTTGGACGATGCGCAGTTTCTCGGAAGGCTAGCTGAATTTGACAAAATAACCCTTGAATATGGATTGCTACAATATAAGCATCGCTGGAGTACTGTTGACGGACGAGTCTCGCTCCTGGTCGGTGATATTCGAAAAATCGGTATCTTCCCAGCTTTTGCAGCTGCCGCAATCTCTGTCACTATCCTAGCCAAGCAAGACAGTAGTTTCATGCTGTGGGCGCCCTTGATCCTGGCCTGTTGCTTTTATCTGATCGCCTTCTATGCGACCGGTAGACGGGAACGCCCCGATCAGGTGATAGCTCTGCTGGAGCTGGTTACTCGTCACGCGAAACAACACGATTTAACAGTAAAACCCTAGAGCAGAATAACTTAGGCAATACAATGAACAGTAATAGTCGTTTTGATGGTGCGTAATTAAGGCTGACTCCTTGCATGTGTCACAGTGAATTTTTTAACTCGAGATCTTCGAAAGCTTAGCCACCTGATTTGCTGGATTCAATAGTACGGATGTGCTATGGGCAGCCCGAGCCAAGCCATCTATGTTAATCAAGCAGTTCAGCTTCCGAAGTGAGTGGGTTTAGAAGAAGTTGAGATATGTGCAGCTTGCATGTCGACTTGTTTGATTGTTCAGTGCCAGCATTTCAATGGTATTTATACTAGATATCCTATTTTGAGTTGATGAGCATCTCGTCGACATATCATGAATTGCGTCAGGAAATTCATCGCTAACCTACGCGATTATACGAGCCAGCAACCGAATCAACCTTGCCCTCTGCTGTTGGCACAGATGATTGTGACTGTTAAGGAGTCTTGCGGATGGAGCTGCGACATCTGCGCTGCTTTGTGGTATTAGCCGAGGAACTGCACTTCACAAGAGCAGCTGAACGCCTCCATATCGAACAATCTCCTTTATCCAGGACTATCAAGGAACTGGAAGACGACTTGGGCGCTTTACTGTTCAACCGTGATCGAAGAGGAACGCGGCTGACCGATGCTGGCAAAACATTTCTCTTGGACGTACGCCGTTTATTTACCACTTTGGATCAGGCCCGAGAAAATGTGAAGGCGGTTTCCGCGGGCTTCCGGGTAAGTATGCGGATTGCAGTATCTGACGGAGCGATCGATTCCAGATTATCTGATCTTCTTGCACGTTGTCGCGAGGAGGAGCCTGATGTTGAAATTCGCCTCACAGAAGTCACGCTCTCTGAGCTCCTCCATGGACTAAGGTCGGGAGACTTCACCATTGGGCTCTCACACACAGAAGAGGTTGGCGATGGCATTGTTGCTGAACCCATTTGGCATGCACGAATGGTTGCAGTGATACCAGCCCGTCATCCGCTACTCGCTTTCAAAGAAGTGCCCATCGAAGAACTTCTCCGCGCCCCATTGATCATGTGGAACCACCAAGCCTATGAGGGCTACGATAAGGCCTTTACAAAGCTGTTGCGAGGCTTGGATGAGAAACCGAACGTCATCGAGCGCGCAGCTTCGCTCGACGTTATGCTAGCTCTAGTTGCGGCTGGTTACGGGATTGGCCTCGCATCTGGCGCGAAGCTGGAACCGTGCAAGCATTCTGATATCGTCATCCGTCCATTGGCAAATCAATCAGCGGTGATTACGACGTACATGCTGAAAGCTGCCAGTGCTGCGCCTTCAATCTCTGTGGATCGCTTCACAACACGTTTGAAAGATAGAAATTAGATAATCGGGACAATCAAATCGAACACCTCACCCTTCTGAGTCAGCGTACAAAATGCTTTCAGTAGCAGTCATCAGGTTGGCTGCACTGTCGTTCAATGCGATGGATACCCGCAAAATCAGCGCCAATGTAGGCATGTGTTGCCCCCGCTCGATCTTTCCCATGTGAGAGCGCTCAATGCCGGCGAGGGTTGCCAGCTCTTCTTGAGATATGTCGCGCGCAATCCGTGCGGCACGTACAGCCTTCCCGAACGCAATCGCCGGCTCAGCTTCATAGGTGGTGGCGCCCACTGGGCGTCCTGGTTTCATTGTGCGCTTCTGCATCGGCAAAAGCGTTACGCATTAAGCTTAACTAAACCACGTTAAACTTAACTCTATGCATGATGTTTGGTGACTTTTTCCTTACATACTCCGGAGGGGCAGACCATGAACCAGAATTGTTGCTCGCAATTCATCAGAGTTGCCGTCGCTCCAGCAGTGCTGTCCCCAGAGTTGGCTGATCTCCTTGCGCTTCAGCGAACAGAAGAGCCTGAAACACCTGTGCTACTGCAAGAGGTCACCCAGGACGTGCTCACGACTAGCATCCTCGGAGGAACCTACGATCTAGGCATCGGTTGGCCGGTATCCACCCTTGCCCTGGCCGTCCTGCCACTGTGGCGCGACCGATTAGCCATCGCTTTGCCCGCTCGGTCCCCACTGCTGGCACAGCATGCTATTTCATTACAGGTATCACTCAGTTACCCCCTGATTTGTTGGCATCCGAATCCTTGTGTTGAAGGGCTTGATACGGAGGCAGAAACGGATGATGGAAGCGCTCATCTATGCCGCATTGCAGTCACATCCTTCGATCTTCTGACGGTACTCGTTGCGGCTGGCTATGGCATCGGTATTGCGCCGCAGAGCTACATAGTCAGGGCCCGCAATCGAGGTATCGTCATGCGTCAGATCCTCGGCACTCCTCGATGGGTTTACACCTGTCTTTTTCGATCGGCAAATGCTCTATCACCTGCAGTTGAAAGGTTTGTCGAGCGAGCGTCACGGGTAGCGATGTCCACGGAAAACAAGCGCTCTTGGTGAAGAAAGGAGCGTGATTTGATAGACCGTTTATGGCGTTGTCGTGCATCGCTGCTCTCGGCAAAGAGGTTACAGCGAAGGCGAACTCGGCCGCTCCCGCGCTTCTTGGTCCGAAATCTGGTAAAGAGGTTGCTGCTGTGCGCGCTCCCCTACTGATTCACTGCTTTGCAGCGTTCGCACCTTTTCGAAAGACTGGTCGCCCATGATGGTCCGAACGATCGCGAGCACGTTGGTCGGCGTGACTACATCAATCGCTGCGCGATCACCAAGATCCGTGTGCGGTCGGGTCAGCATTCGGAACAGGTCCCACGAGTCCGCTCCTTGGCACTGATTCATGAGGACCTGGGTCAGCTTGTGCTTGAGTGGCACCAGTTGCCAATCGGGAACACGCTGCCCTCGATTACCCAGGCTAATGGACAGCAGCTTGCCTGCCTTCAGTTCGCGGCTGATCTGGTCCTTGGACTTACCGGCCAGCTTGCCGAACAGCGGCACCGGCAGACAGCAAGGCGACTCGTACATGGCCAGCATTTCCTCACGCTCGCGCTGGATTGCGGACGCTTCCGGTTCCGGCGTTCGAGTGGGGGGCGGAGGCACCTGCGACAGCCGCTGGAAGGTAGTTGCCTCAGTACTTGGCACCACAACGATCGGCGTGGACGACACGGCGGCTTTAGCAGAAACAGCGGCGGTGGCCGCCGGCTCTTCCGCCATCGCTGGCACCCCTTCGATATGGATGGTTAGATGTGCACTGGCAGCTTCCACTTGGCCCTGTTCGAGCAGGTCAAGACGGTCGGCCCAATCCTGCATCATCCGGCGGCGCGGCTCGACATACTTGGCGTGGTTGTAGGCCGAACTCACCTTGTTCGGATCGGAGTGCGAAAGCTGCGCGTCCACCCAAATCTTGGGATAGCCGATCTCGTTGAGCGCCGTAGAAATCGTTCCCCGAATGCCATGGCCGGTCAGTTGGGCGTCATAGCCCATTCGTTTCAAGGCAGCGTTGAGGGTGTTCTCACTGATGCGCTTCTTGAGTTCGCTGCGGTGCGCCAGCAGATGCGTCTGGGCAGGCCGCATTACGCCCAGGAGGTAGCGCACGATCTCGACCGCCTGGACAGACAGAGGCACGATGTAAGGCGGTATGTCATGCGGGCGCTTGCCGGCCTTGCGCATCTCGTCTTGAAGCTGCTTGACGATCTGCGGCGGAATAATCCACAGACCGCGGTCGAGGTCGAACTGGTCCGGTGTAGCCAGTCGCAGTTCGCCGGTGCGCACCCCGGTCAGGAACAGCAGTCGAATGCCGAGTTGCGTTTGCCAGCCACGCGGGTTGTAGAGCCTGAGCTTCTGGAGGAAGTCGGGCAGTTCGGGCAGACGCAGGTAGGGGTTGTGGCTCACCGGCGGCTTGGGCTCGGCCACCACGTCGAGGTCTGTGGCCGGATTGGCCTCCATGCCCTCGACAATGACCAGGGCGTAGCGGAACAACTGGCTCAGCCAAGTGCGGACCTTCTCGGCAGTGGTGAAAGCCTTGCGCCGCTCGATCCTCGCCAGGACGCCCAGGAGTTGAGGTCGGCGAATGTCGTAGATCGACATCCTCTCAAGGCTGGGCAGCACGTCCTTTCCGAAGATTCTCTGGATCTGCGACAGCGTGCTGTTTCTGCCTTCTTTGAGTTCCTTCGCGCGATGCTCGACCCAGGCATCGAAGACGGCCTTAAACGTGTAGTCCGAGGCTAGCTTGATAGCGCGTCGCTTCTGTTTGCGGTCAGCATGGGGATTGATGCCCTTCGCCACGAGCGCTCGGGCTTCATCACGCAAGGTGCGTGCTTCGCGCAGTCCGACCTCGGGGTAGTTGCCCAATGAGATGCGCTTTTGCTTGCCGAGCCAGTAGTAGCGCAGATGCCACGATTTGCCGCCGGTGGGGGCGACTACAAGGCCGAGGCCGTCAGTGTCAGGGATGCTGTAGGTTTTCTCGGCGGCCTTGGCTTGCCGCACGGTCAGATCAGAGAGTGCCATCATTAAACTCCTAAGTCATGAGACTTAGGCTCAATGCTGCTGGTCATCCCGATCCAACCCCAGCAACAACCCGGAACCGGCACCACCCACATTCTTTGGCCTCAATTTTGGCCTCAAAAACGCTGGCTGTTGGTGGATGTCCGTGGCGTTTGCTGGAGTGAAAAAAGGAGCCGAAGCTCCTCTTTTCAACGACCTACAGATGCCAGTGGAAGTCTGTAGATCAATATTTGGAGCGGGAAACGAGACTCGAACTCGCGACCTCAACCTTGGCAAGGTTGCGCTCTACCAACTGAGCTATTCCCGCTTGGGAGGCGAAATTCTACAGCGAACAGCATAGCTGTCAACTGTTGCTTTCGATTTTTTTCGGCTTGCTGCTGATCGCTGCTTTTTCATCGGCGCGCAGGCTTGGCCAAGCGGCCTGCAAATACTGGAAACCCGACCACAGTGTCAGCAATGCGGCAATCGCCAGCGTCCAGTAACCGGCGCGGAAAATCAGGTTGCCCAGCCAGATTTCATGCGTGGGCATCTGTCCCGGCGTGACCGAGTACAACAAACAAAGTAAGGCGACCATTTGCGCGGTGGTCTTGATCTTGCCGATCGCCGCCACACGCACCTTGGCGCGCTGGCCGATCTCGGCCATCCACTCGCGCAGTGCAGAGACGGCAATTTCGCGCCCGACGATGACCGCAGCCCAGAACGCCATCCACGGCGTGGGGTGGCCTTGCACGATCAGGAACAGGGCCACTGCGACCATCAACTTGTCGGCAACCGGGTCGAGGAACGCGCCGAATGCGGAATACTGGTGATAACGCCGCGCGACCCAGCCATCCAGCCAGTCGGTGATGGCGGCCAGCGCGAACACGCCAGCGGATGCAAAATTCGTCCACGTGTACGGCAGGTAGAACACCACGACCAACACCGGGATCATCAAGATCCTCAGCAGTGTCAGCCACGTGGGGATGGTCAACTTCATTACGGACTTGCCTCGCCTGCCGCATCGGGAAGCGCCAGCCCGTGCAGGTTAGCGTAGATTCGCGCAGCAAGTGCGGCATTGACCCCCTCCACCCGTGCAATCTCGGCCTCACCGGCGGCTTTGAGGCCGACCAGTCCGCCGAAATGCTTGAGCAGGCTCGCGCGGCGCCGCGGGCCGATGCCGGGGATATCCTCGAGCTTGCTGGTCATACGCGCCTTCTGCCGGCGCCCACGGTGGCCGGTGATCGCAAAGCGGTGCGCTTCGTCACGTACCTGCTGGATGAATTGCAGCGCCGGCGACGCCGCGCCCGGCCGCAGCTCGCGACCGTCGGCCAGGATCAGCGCCTCGTGCCCTGCCCGGCGCTCTTCGCCCTTGGCCACACCAAGCAGCAACACGTTCTCGACCCCCAGGTCGGCCAGCGCAGCCTGCGCCTGCGCCAGCTGGCCGGCGCCGCCGTCGATCAGTAGTAAGTCGGGGAGCACGCCGTTCTCTTCGACCGCGCGACGGAAGCGGCGCTCGATCGCCTGTCGCATGGCTGCGTAATCGTCGCCCGGGGTGATGCCGGAAATATTGAAGCGTCGATACTGGCCACGTACCGGGCCGCTGGCATCGAACACCACGCACGAGGCGACGGTCGCCTCGCCCATGGTGTGGCTGATGTCGAAGCACTCCACGCGTTTGACTGGCTCGGCCAGCCCAAGCATCTCGCGCAAGGCTTCGCTGCGCGCATGCTGCGCGCTCTGGCTGGTGAGCTCGGTGACCAGGGTCAGCTGCGCGTTGCGCGTGGCCAGCAGCAGATAGCCGGCACGCTCGCCGCGCACGTTCCACTTCAGCGCCACCTTGTGTTCGGCAGCGGTACTGAGCGCGGCTTCGATCAGTTCGGCTTCCGGAATTTCGCGGTCGAGCAAGATCTCGCGCGGCGGCGAGTGCTCGGCGTAGTACTGCGAGACGAACGCGCCGAGGATTTCGTCGGCACTGTCTTCGCCATTGGTCTTTGGAAAAAACGAGCGCGTACCGAGATTACGGCCATCGCGAAAACTCAGCAGCAACACGCAGGCCTGGCTGGATTGCGTTGCGCAGGCCAGCACATCCAGATCGGCTGCGCGGCCATCAACGTACTGGCGGTTCTGCATGCTGCGCAACGAGGACAGCAGATCGCGTAGACGCGCCGCACGTTCGAATTCGAGCGCTTCGCTGGCCTGTTGCATCGATTGCATGATCTCTTCGCCGAGCCGATCGCTCTTGCCTTCGAGAAACATGGTGGCGCGACGCACCGATTCTGCGTAATCCGGTGCCGCCACCAAGTCGACGCACGGTCCGCTGCAACGGCCAATCTGATACTGCAGGCAAGGCCGCGAGCGATTGCGGAACACGCTGTCTTCGCAGCTGCGCAGCTTGAACAACTTGTGCATCAAACTGAGCGTTTCGCGCACGCCCGTCACGCCCGTATAGGGACCGAAATAACGCCCCTGCACCGCACGCGGACCGCGGTGCAAGGCGATGCGGGGCCAATCCTCGCGTGTCAGCAAAACGTATGGGTAGCTTTTGTCGTCGCGCAACGAGACGTTGTAGCGTGGCGACAGCGACTTGATCAGCTGGTTTTCCAGCAGCAGTGCTTCGGCTTCGCTGCGGGTGACAGTGACATCCATGCGCGCAACCTGCGACAACATCGAGGTCAGCCGGGCATTTTTCGGCGTGCCGTTGAAATAGCTGCCCACGCGCTTGCGTAACGCGCCGGCCTTGCCGACGTACAGCAAGGTGTCGTCGCCCGCATACATGCGGTAGACACCAGGCGCGGTGCTCAGTTGCGCAGCAAACGCTTTTCCATCGAAATCGCTTTGGGGCCTTGCGCTCATTCGTCTATCGAAACATCACTCAGTGCGCCGCTTGCAAGGTCGTACCGCAAGATGGCGTGTGCATCGGTTTCTGCGATCCAGACCGCTCCGGCAGCGACCGCGAGGCCAGCTGGGCCATGCAAGCGGCGCGGCAACTCGACCGTGGTCAATTCACCGCCCCCTAAACGCAGGCAGCGCAGGCGGCCATTGCCGGTGTCGGCGATCCATAGCAGCGGCGAATCGGCCGCCAGTGCGATGGCCTGTGGGAATTGCAGACGCGCGGTGCTGCGCGGGCCGTCTTGATCGCCAAACTGCCAGGTGCCCTGCCCGCCGACCAAGGTCTGCACCAGATCGCCGCGCAATTGCATGGTGCGGATCGACGAGCCCAGCCCGTCGCACACATAGGCCATTTGTTGCACCGAGGCCAAACCGGCCGGCTGTGCGAAAGCTGCGAAATGGCCACTGCCGTCGCGCGTTTCAAGTGCACCGGTGCCTGCGCGCGCGTTCAGCGCGGCGCGGCCCAGGTGATAACTCCAGATGCGGTTATCGCCAGCCATGGCGATCAACACCTGGTTATCGGCGATGGCCAGGCCTTGCGGGTAGTTCAGCGCAGACGCGCCAGCGGACGCCAGCGGGCCTTCGACCGGCTCGCCGGAGCGACCGGTACCACACAAGGTGTCCACCTGCCCGCTGCGCAGGTTGATGCGACGTAGCGCGTGATTGCCGGTGTCGGCGACGTACAACTGATCGCGCTCCAGCGCCAAGCCCTGCGGACGCCGGAATGCCGCTTCGCCGACGCCGCCGTCGATGAGATCGGCATTGCCATGCCCAAACTGGCGCAATACGCGTCCGCTGTGCGTGCACTCAAGCACGCGGTGGTGGCCGGTATCGGCGACATACAAGCGGTCTTCCGTCGCGGCCAGTCCGGTCGGAAAACGCAACGCCAGATGCGGCTCGGGACCGCGCTCGGCCACGCCGTGCAGGTCGGCATCCGATGGCGGCTGCTGGCCTTCGCACAGCGATGTCAGCGCCTTGTCCAGATCGCCGGTGACGCCTACCAGGCGCTGCCGTTCGCGGCCGTAGGCATCTAGCAGCACCAGCGTAGGCCAGGATTCAATACCGAAGCGGCGCCAGGTTTCCCAGTCCTTGTCGAGCAGGATCGGCGCACTCACGCCATGCCCGCGCAGTTGTTTCAACGCGCGTTGCGGCACGCGTTCGCTGTCGAAACGCGGCACCTGCACCACGATCACCTGCAGCCGGCCAGGGCTTCGCGCCTGCCAGTGCGCCAGCTCGGCCAGGCGCTCGGCGCACCACACCGAACTGGCATTGACGAACGCCAGCACCAGCGCACGGCCGCGGTGCTCCTGCAGTGTGGATGGCCTGGCATTGAGCCAAGTGGGAAATTCCGGCAGTTCCTGGGTGAGCTGGGCATTCATGCGTTAATTATGCCCAAGCGCGATTAGCCGCGGGTGAGCCTGGCCACGGTCAGGCGCGCGGCAGCATCGACCAGCTGCCATCCCTGCTCGAAGTCATCCATGCTGCCGGTATACGGGTCGGGGATGTCATCGCGCTCGTCGATGCCGGCCCAGGGCAGCCACAGGGCCACCTTGTCGCGCTGCGCTGCCGGGGCGAGCCGCTGCAGATCGCGCAGATTGTTGCCATCTGCGCACAACAGCCAATCGAAATGCTCGAAATCCGAACGCGTCACCTGACGTGCGCGAAGACCCGAAATATCCACGCCATGGCCACGCGCGCAGCGGATTGCGCGCGGATCCGGCGGATCGCCGGCATGCCAGTCGCCGGTGCCGGCCGAATCGACCTCGATGCGCCGCGACAGCCGCGCCTGATCCAGTTGCGCACGCAAGGCGCCCTCGCCCATCGGCGAGCGGCAGATATTGCCCAGACAGACGATCAGCAGCTTCATGCCGACGCCACCCGCGTCTGTGCACGGACGAGGTCGTCCGGGGTGTCGATGCCCGGCGGAAACGGCTCGGGCGTCACTGCCACGGCAATGCGATAGCCGGCTTCCATCACGCGCAATTGTTCCAGCGATTCGATGCGCTCCAGCATGCCGGGCGGCATTGCCGCAAAGCGATGCAGGAAGCCGGCGCGATAGGCGTAGATGCCGATGTGGCGCAGCCACTGACCTGCTGCAGGCACGCTGTCGCGCTGGCTGGCGAAGCTGTCGCGGTGCCAGGGAATCGGCGCGCGGCTGAAATACAGCGCATCGCCGGCGGCCGTACGCACCAGCTTCACCACGTTGGGATCGAACAGGTCGTGCGCGTTATCCACCGGCGCGGCCAGCGTGGCCATCTCGGCACCGGAGTGCTGCAGCAGATCGGCAACCGCGCGAATACCGGCAGCCGGCGCGAACGGTTCGTCGCCTTGCAGATTGACTACGCAGGTCTGTTCATCCCAACCGGCAATGCGTGCGCATTCGGCAAGGCGGTCAGTGCCGGAGAGATGCGTCGTGCCGGTCATCGCTACATGCACGCCGGGCAGATGTTCGATCGCTTCGGCGATGCGCGCATCGTCAGTGGCCACCCACACCGCGTGCGCGCCCGCCAGCAATGCGCGCTCGGCAACGTGCTGGATCATCGGGCGATCGCCGATCCGTTGCAGCGGCTTACCCGGCAGACGCGTGGAGGCGTAACGAGCCGGAATGGCGACGACGAAATTAGCAGGTGTTGTGGGTGTCATACGTGCGCGCTCTGGTGTGCAGTAGAAAGTGGAGAAGCGAGAGAACCGAATCGCCGGCTGTCTCCGTGTGATTGAGCGAAGTCGCGGTAGTCAGTTGGAGCCGCGATGTGCTACGTCGGGACTGAAGCGCCGTTGTATGCGTTGCTCGCAACCATGCGCACCGAAATTCCTAAGTGGGCCGTTGCCTGAGCGCTGCAAAATTTTGTGCAGCACGGCTCTGCATCAGAGCCCGCAGGAACGTAATCAAAGCCGGGCCTTCGAAGGTAGGCGGGCAAGAACCTAGTGCAGCCAAGCCAAAGCTCACCATTGCACGCGCAGCCCTCACACGCCCTGCCGGCTCGCCAATTTGTTCAGCCGGTCCAACAGGCTCACCCAGAACGCGGCCGGCAGCTCCGCCTTGAGCGGCACGCTGTACAACCACTCGTCCGCAAACGGACGACATTTCACTGCATCTTTTTCCGTCATCAGCACCGGCAGGCGGCTGCCGAAGCTGAAATCTGCAGCGTGATAGACGTGATGATCCGGAAAGGCATGCGGCACCACGCCGATGCCACGCGCACGCAACATCGCGAAGAAGCGTTCCGGGTGCGCGATACCTGCCACCGCATGCACGCGTTGTCCGGCAAGCATGCTCAGCGGCTGCGCACGTTTGCCGTCCATCGGCTGCACGCTGTCGATGCTCAAGCGCATCTGCCACTCGCCGAACCCCGCATCATCCGGCGCCTGCGGCACTGCGGTGGCACTGGCCTGACCGAGATTGACCACGCGGAAGTCGCAATCGCGCGCGCGCGCAACCGGTTCGCGCAGCGGCCCGGCAGGCAACAAACGTCCGTTGCCATAACGTCTCTGGCCATCAACCACTTCGATCTCGACATCACGCGCCAGACGGTAGTGCTGCAAGCCGTCATCGCAGATCACGATGTCGCAGCCCGCCTCGACCAGTGCGCGTGCAGCAGCAAGCCGGTCGCTATCGACGCGTACGCGTGCACCAGTTTTCCAGGCGATCAGCACCGGCTCATCGCCGCCAAGCGCCACCGGCGTGTCTGCCTCGACCCATCGCGCGGTACCAGCGTCATCGCGGCCGTAGCCACGGCTGGCCACACCAGGCGTCCAGCCGGCTTCCTGCAGCTTCGAAACCAAAGCAATCGTCAGCGGTGTCTTGCCGGTGCCGCCGGCAGTCACGTTGCCGACCACGATCACCGGCACCGGAACGCCGTGGCGCTTGCGCCAACCGCGGCGATACAGCGCCCGTCGCAACGCGATTGCAGCGCCATAGACCGGCGCCAGGATGCGCGCCGGCAAGGGGATCGGCGTGTTGTCGTACCAGTAACCCGGGGTGCGAGTGCCGCGCTTGCTCATGCTTGCCGTTCGCGGAACTGCATGCCGTGCAGGTGCGAATACAAGCCGCCCTGCGCCAGCAATTCGTCATGGGTGCCGCGCTCGACGATCCGGCCCTGGTCCATCACCAGTACCTGATCGGCATGCTCGATGGTGGACAGACGATGCGCGATCACCAGCGTGGTGCGGTCCGGCATCAGTTTGTGCAAGGCGTCCTGCACCAAACGTTCGGATTCGTTGTCCAGCGCGGCGGTGGCTTCGTCCAGAATCAGGATCGGCGCGTCCTTGAGCATTGCGCGTGCGATCGCCAGACGCTGGCGCTGGCCGCCGGACAGGCGCCCACCCTTAGTGCCGACGTGTGACTGCAAGCCTTCGGGCAGTTGCGCCACAAATTCCATCGCGTTGGCGCCCAGAATCGCGCGTTCCAGCTGGCTGGCATCGGCATTGCGCATTTCGCCGAACGCCACGTTGTCGGCGATGCTGCCATCGAACAGCATCACCTGCTGGCCGACGAGTGCTATCTGCCGGCGCAGATCCGCCAATGCGTATGCCTGCACCGGGTGGCCGTCGAGCAGGATATGCCCGGCCTCGGCTTCGTAAAATCGTGGAATCAACTTGATCAGGCTGGATTTGCCGCTGCCCGAGCGCCCAACGATCGCGGTGACCGTGCCCGGCTGCGCGATGAAGCTGACATCGGCCAAGGCCGGATTAACCTGGCCCGGGTAACGCGCGGTGACGTCGCGAAATTCGATCAAGCCCTTGGCACGCGTCAGCGGCACGGTGCCTTGATCCGGCTCGTCCGGGCTATCAAGCACCGAGAACAGACGCTCCGCCGATGCCAGGCCACGCTGCACCATGTTCTGCACATTGGTGAGCTGCTTGAGGCCGGGAATAATCGTCAGCATCGAAGTCATCAGCACGACGAAATCGCCGGCCGTCAGGCGCCCGGCCAGTGCCTGTGCACCGGCCACGAACAACAATGCCGACAAGCCAATCGCGCCGATCATCTGCACCGTGGCGGTGGAAATGCCGCGCGTGGATTCGACCTTCATTGCCAGGCGCAGATTGCGATCGGCTAGCGCGCCGTAGCGCTCCATCTCGGTCTGCTGGGCGCCGTAGATCTTGACCTCCTGATGGCTGGACAAGGTCTGGTCGGCGGCCTGCAACAGCTGCGCGCCGCTTTCCTGGATGCTGTGGCTGATACGCCGATAACGCCGCGCGACCTTGTCCATTACCCAGGCCAGCACCGGGGCCAGCACCAGAATGGTCAACGTCACCTGCCAGCTATGCCACAGCATCAGCGCCAAGGCGCCGATGACTTGCAGCGACTGTTGGATCATCACTTTGACCGCATCCACCGCAGCCTGCGCCACCTGGTCAGAATCCGAACCCAACCGTATCAGCATCGACGGCACCGGCTCGGAATCGAAGCGCGACCCGGGCAGACGTAGATACTTCGCCATTACCTTGATGCGCAGATCGCGCGCGATGCTGCGCGCGGATTTTCCCATCGCCATGTCGGTGATGTAGCCAGCGATGCCACGCACCACGAACAACAGGATGATCTGCACCGGCAGCCAACGACTGACTTCGGCGTTCTTGTAGATGAAGGTCTCGTCGGTGATCGGCTTCATCAATGCCAGAAAACCGGTGGTACCGGCCGCTTCGATCAATGCGGCGATCAATGCGGCGACCAGCAGCAGCCGATACGGCTTGGCGAATGCCAACAGGCGACGGTACGTGCGCCAGGGTGAGACTGGCGCCGGGCGGTCGGTGGAGTTGGTCACTGGCGGGTTCCGTTGCTGCTTGTCTTTCCGGTCGTGCTGGTGGCGCCGGCCGGGGGCGCGGTGGCAATCGCGATACGTCGAAAGCCGAGCTGGCCCAGCGCATCCTGCGCGGTAACTACAGCCTGATACGGCGTGCGTGCATCGGCGCGCATCAACACGGTCTGTTGGCGATCGTCGCCGGCAATCTGCGCGATGGTCTGCTTGAGCGAATCCACGTCCGAGCGCAGCACTTCCTGGTCGTTGATGAAATAACGCCCATCGGCGTTGACCAGCACGCTCAACGAACGCGGCGGCGTGCTGGTGTGTTGGTCGCTGGCGGTCGGCAGCTGTAATTGCAGCGTGGAGCGTGCGTCGAAGGTCGTGGTCACCACGAAAAAGATGATGAGGACGAGGATGACGTCAATCAATGGCACCAGGTCGATATGTGGTTCATCCTGGCTTCGGTCGCTGCCGATGCGCATCCGTCAGCCCTTTGCCGTGACGGGCTTGGCGCCCGCTGCAGCCGGCGCCACGGCGGCTGGCACCAGGCGGCCATCCATGGTGTCCAGCAACAAGGTGGCTTCCTGTTCCATCTCGATGATGTAACCGGCGATGCGCCCCTTGAAGAAACGATGCGCCATCAATGCCGGCACGGCAATGATCATGCCGGTAGCGGTGCACACCAGCGCCTTGCCGATGCCGCCGGCCAGCTGATTCACATCGCCCACGCCATGGTCGAGGATGCCCAAAAACATCTGGATCATGCCGACCACGGTGCCTAGCAGGCCCAACAATGGCCCGGCCGATGCGATGGTGCCCAACGCGTTCAGATAGCGCTCCATCCTGTGCACGACATGCCGGCCGGTGTCTTCGATACGTTCGCGGATCAACTCACGCGGGCGGCCACGCACGTCCAGCGCGGCGGCCAGCAAGGCGCCCAATGGCGAATTGCGGCGCAGCGATTCGATATGGGTGGGGTCCAGCTTGCCGCGCGCGGCCCAGTTGCGAACCTCTTCGCCCAGGCCCGGCGGCGTCACCTCGTTGCGGCGCAGGCTCCACAAACGCTCCAGCACGATTGCCAGGGCAATTACGCCCAGCAACAGCAACGGCACCATCGGCCAACCGCCTGCCTTGACCAGCTCCAACACGATTCGATTCCTCCGGCAACGCGCCGCCTATTCGCTGGCCGATAGGATAGCAGCCGACCGCCGCCGTTCCGCAGCATCCCATAGCCGTGGCTGCCAGTGCCGTCGCTCGCGCAGTTGCAGGCCATCGGCGCCCAGCCAGACCCGGAGCGCGCCGGTCTGCGCGGTGTCCAGCACTTCCGCCCCGCCCGCCTGCCAGCGTTGCACGACCTCGGCGCGCGGATGCCCGAAGCGGTTGCCGTGGCCGGACGACACCAGCGCCAGGCGTGCGCCGGTCGCAGCGATGAAGTTGGCATCCGAGCCATCAGCGCTGCCATGGTGCGGGACGATCACCAGATCCGCATGCAGGTCTGAGACTTTTCCGCGTAGCAGGCGGCGTTCGATGATTTCGTCGATGTCGCCCGGCAATAGCGCGCTCGCGTGCCGGGTTTCGACCCGCAGCACACAGCTGGATTGATTACGCAGATACGGAAACCCAGCGCTGGGATGCAGGAAGCGAAAGCGCACGCCGTCCCATTCCCACTGTTGTCCGGCGCGGCAGCGTGTGCTGACGTCCAGCGCTGCATCCGGTGGTGCAGCGGTGAATGCGACCGGCAGCCCCGTGCGCACCGCGACATAGCCACCGGCATGATCGGCGTCTGCATGGCTGAGCACGATGGCGTCCAACCGGCGCACGCCAAGCGCACGCAATGCCGGCAGCACCACGCGCTCGCCGGAATCGAAGCCATCGCGCACCGCCGGGCCGGTATCGAAAAGCAGCGCATGCCGGTGCGTGCGCACCAGCACTGCCAAGCCCTGCCCTACATCCAGCACCTGCACTTCCGCCTCGCCTTGGGCCGGCAGTTCGCGATCCGGCCAAAGCAACGGCAACCACAGCAGCGCCGCCAACGATTTACCCGGCGTCCCGCGCGGCAGCAACAGCCAGAACGCACCGAGCAAGGCCGCAATCAGGGCAAGCCCATCGGACTCGGGTACCCACCACAATGCCGCCGTTGTTTGCCCGAGCCAGACGAACCCCGGCCAGGTCAGCTCGAAACACCAACCGGCAAGCTGCCACGCCCACACGCCCGCACCTGGGTAGATCGCTTCCAGCGCGGTCCCCACCAGGCACAGCGGCACTACCACGAAGGTCCACCACGGAATGGCGACCAGATTGGCGAACGGCCCGACCAGCGATGCCTGCCCGAACAGGCTGACCGTCAACGGCAGCAGGCCGACGGTGGCCACGGTCTGCGCGGACAGAAAGCCGCGCATGATGGCGCGATCGTCCGACGGCAGGCACCACACCAACCATGCCACGCCGGCGAAGCTGAGCCAGAAGCCAGCCACCAGCACGCTGAGCGGGTCCCACAGCAACACCGCCAACAAGGCGAGCGCGAGGATGTGGGCGGTCGAGGCGCGTCGCCGTAGCACTCTCACCAGGGCCACCACCGCAATCATCAGTACGGTGCGTACCGTCGGCAGCGCCAGGCCTGCCACTGCCGCGTAGGCGGCAGCGCCAAGTAACGCAGCAATTGATGCCGCATGCAGACGGGGCAGCAAGGTGCCAAGTCGCGGCTGCCAACGCCACACGCCCGCGACCAACAATGCGAAGAATGCCGCGACCAGCCCGACATGAAATCCCGAGATCGCGATCAGATGACTCAGCCCAGTCGCGCGCAACGTCGCCCATGCCGCATCGTCGAGCCCACGCGTATCACCCAGCGCGAGCGCGCGCAGGTACGGCCCAGAGGGGCCACCGACGCGCTCGGCAATACGTTGCGACATGCGTTCGCGCCAGGCATCCACGCCGTGCGGTGTTGCAGTCTGGTGTGCGGCGGCAGGCACGCGCACATAGCCGGTTGCGGCGATGCGCTGCGCCAGCGCCTGGCGCTCCGCATCCAAGCCACCGGGATTGCGCAAGCCGCGTGGCGCGCGCAGCTTCAGTCGCAGTTGCCAATGCGCGCCGGCATGCAGCGCTGCGCGCGGGCCGATGCGCTCGGCGCCGAAATCGTCGTACCAGGCCAGCTGCACGAGCTTTCCACGTAGAGCTGCAGGCTGTGCCTGATCTTCATCGACGCGCAGCTGAAAGCGGGTGCGGCGTTGCTCGGCGATTGGCAGCCCAACGATCCGTCCGCGCACGGCCATCTCACGTGCTTCGTCCTGCGGGAGTAGTTGCGCCTGGAGGGCACCGCCCACCTGCCATCCCATCAAGCCGAATCCGAGCAACACAGTGGTCAGCAACACCAGCCGCGCTCTCCAACGCGGGCCCCGCCACATCGTCATGCCGATGCCTAGCAGCGCCACGCATACGCAGCTGGCATACAACATTCGCGGCAGCAGTGCGGGCGACCAAGCGCATGCCACCACGCCAAGCAACAAGGCCGCAGCTATGGCAACGGCCGACCCCACCTGCGGTGGGGCTTCGTGCACTGACACCTCCATGCTGCCGGTCGCCATCCTGGCCCCTATCAATCAACGCCTTCAGCTTAGGTCGCAACGCGTTTCACGCACAGCGGAGGTCCGCCTGCGCACGGGTAGGAAGACCACTGTCGTTGCGGTCGCTGATTGCGACCACGCAACAACCGCGCCACAGCACGCAGTAATCCCCTCATGCGATGCATAGGACAGTGCGTAGATGGAGGTGCATGTTCCACAGCAGATCGGCCGACCAGCGATGTCAGCCGCCCCTTTCGCTCGCATTCGCCTCGATTTCATGGTGCCGGCGCTATGGTCACCGTTGTTTTCCAGGAGCCTCCCCCATGCGTAAAGGCATTGCATTGATCGTCGGTGTGACCGGCATTTCCGGTTACAACCTTGCCAACGTGCTGCTCGCCGACGGCTGGACCGTGTACGGCCTTGCACGTCGCCCCCTCCCCCATGACGGCGTCATTCCGGTCGCGGCAGACCTGCTGGATGCCGAAAGCACCAGCAACGCACTACGCGGCTTGCCGATCACCCATGTGTTCTTCTGCACCTGGACGCGCCGCGATACCGAACGCGAGAACGTCGAAGCCAACGGCGCCATGATGCGGCACCTGTGCGATGCGCTCAGTGATGCGCCGCTGCAGCACATGGCGTTGGTCACCGGGACCAAGCACTATCTGGGTGCGTTCGAAAATTACGGCAGCGGCAAGGCGGAGACGCCGTTCCGCGAAAGCGAGCCACGCCAGCCGGGCGAAAACTTCTACTACACGCTGGAGGACTTGTTGTTCGCACATGCGCAGCAGCACGGTTTCGGCTGGAGCGTGCATCGCTCGCACACCATGATCGGCATAGCAAACGGCAGCAACGCCATGAACATGGGCGTGACGCTGGCAGTGTATGCATCGCTGTGCAAGCACACCGGGCAACCGTTCGTGTTTCCAGGCTCGCAAGCACAATGGAATAGCCTCACCGACCTTACCGATGCCGGCCTGCTTGGCCGCCAACTGGCCTGGGCCGGGCTAAGCCCTGCGGCGCGCAATCAGGCGTTCAATACCGTCAATGGCGATGTGTTCCGCTGGCGCTGGATGTGGGGCGAAATCGCGAAGTTCTTCGAACTCGACGCTGCGCCGTGCCCGGCGACGCCGGAACCGCTGGAGCCACGCATGAGCCAGACTGCACCTGGCCTGTGGGCGGAGTTGGCCGCGCAACACGGCCTGGTGGAAGCGGACGTCAATCGACTGGCGTCGTGGTGGCACACCGACGCCGACCTCGGGCGCGAGATCGAGTGCGTCAACGACATGACCAAGAGCCGCGAACTGGGCTTTATGGACTTCTACGACAGCCGTGCCTCGTTCTTCGAACTATTCACCCGCCTACGGGCATTGCGCATCATTCCTTGACCGATGCATTGGCATCATCGCAGGCCCAACGGCCTGCGATGATGTAGACAGGCGTGGGCTTAGGTATCAGGCCTTTGCTCACTAATGCGCTGCGCCTGCACTGCAAATGCGACCGCGCTTCATCTAGCGGGCACAGCGTCAGGTTCTACTAATCATTCCACGTTTAAACGCAATGCGATCAGGCTGCTAACCGATCACATTGCCCGCGCTTACACCGCAGACGGCGCCAATTCGCGCAGCTTGCCCTGATGCAGTTCCAGCACACGATCCAGACGCCGCGCCAGGCTGCGGTCGTGCGTCACCAACACCAGGCTAGTGCGCTGCGCGCGGTTGAGCTCCAGCATCAGCTCGAACACGGTGCCCGCGGTCTTGTCGTCGAGGTTTCCGGTGGGTTCATCGCCCAGCACGCAGCCCGGCTTATTCACTAGAGCACGCGCAACGGCGCAGCGTTGACGCTCACCGCCGGACAGTTCGCTGGGCTTGTGCTCGATGCGATGCCCGAGCCCGACCGATTCCAGCAATTGCAACGCCTGCCCTTTGGCCACCGCCACATCCTTGCCAGAAAGCAGCACCGGCATCATCACGTTTTCCAGCGCGGTGAATTCGGGCAAGAGATGATGGAATTGATACACAAAGCCAAGCGACTGATTGCGTAGCCTGCCGCGCTGCGCGTCGGACAGCGCCGACATGCGCTCGCCCGCCACATACACCTCGCCGGAGGTCGGAATATCCAACCCGCCGAGCAGATGCAGCAAGGTGCTCTTGCCTGCACCGGAAGCGCCGACGATCGCCACGGTTTCGCCGGTGGCCACCGACAGATCCAGGCCATCGAACACTGGCGTGCGCATCTTGCCTTCGGCGTAGGTCTTGGCTAACGCCTCGGCGCGAATGACCGCAGTTGCCTGTTCTGGTTTTTGCACAACAGCTCCGCGAAACTCATTCATAACGCAGCGCCTCCGCCGGCTGGGTGCGCGAAGCGCGCCATGCCGGGTACAGGGTCGCCAGGAAACTCATCACCAACGCCACCACGGTGATCACCACCACGTCCTGGGCCTGCATATCGGTGGGCAGGCCGGTGATGTAGTACACGTCTTCGGGCAGCAATTTGACGCTGAAAATCGCTTCGATCACGCCGAGGATGCGTTCAAGGTTGAGCGTCAGCACGATGCCGCCGATCACGCCCATGAAAGTACCCATGAAGCCGATCAGCGAGCCTTGTACCATGAACACCTGCATCACCCCGCCCGGCGACAACCCGAGCGTGCGCAAGATGGCGATATCGGCCTGCTTATCGGTCACCAGCATCACCTGCGACGACACCAGGTTGAACGCCCCCATCGCCACGATCAGCGACAGCAGGATGCCCATCACGGTCTTTTCCATCTTCAACGAGTGGTAGAGGTTGGCGTTTTCCTGGGTCCAGTCGCTGACCCGATACGGACCATGCAACTTCACCGCCAGATCGCGCGCCACCGGCCAGGCCTGATCCATGTCGTGCAGGCGCAGACGCACACCGGTGACGCCATCCATGCGCAGCACGCGCGCCAGATCCTGCATGTTGACCACGGCCAAGCCGCGATCAATTTCGTTGTAGCCGGCTTCGAAAATACCGCTGACGGTGAAACGCTTGAGCCGCGGCATCGCGCCCAGCGGAGTGGCCTGGGTGTCGCTCAGCAACACGACGACGCTGTCGCCGACATCCACGCCCAGCCACAACGCCAGCTCCTTGCCGATGACGATGTTGTACGAACCAGGGGTCAGGCTGTCGACCGAGCCCTGCTGCATCTTCTTGGCCAGCACCGACACCTTGCCTTCTTCGGCAGGAATCACGCCGCGCACGATCGCCGGCTGCTTGCGCGGGCCCTGCAACAAGGATTCGGTTTCGATGTACGGTGCGGCACCGGCCACGCGCGGATCGGACATGGCGACCTCGACCGCATGCTGCCAATCGCGCATCGGCGCGCCTTCTGCGCTGACGGTGGCATGTGCGGCCATCTGCAGCAGGCGGTCGCGGATTTCCTTCTGGAAACCGCTCATCACTGCCAGCGTGGTGATCAGCACGGTCACGCCCAGGGCAATGCCCAGGATCGACGCCATCGAGATAAACGAAATGAAGCCATTGCGCCGCTTGGCACGCAGGTAGCGCAAGCCGATGGCAACCGGGATAGGTTTGAACATGCGGTTCAACCAGGAAAGGGACGCTATGGTGCCACTAGCGGCCGCCGGGACGAAATGGCATGGGCTTGAGCGGCCAGACGCAGTTCACGTCGTTGCGGCGGCGGCAAGGTATCGGGCCAGAAATGCAGGCGCTCGCACCGACCATCCGCCCATGTCCACCACACTACTGCCAGCGGCCCACGCCAGCGCACCTGCAGCCCTTCTATCTGCACACCGTCAATGCTGGCGGGCGTCTCCGTCCAAGGCACCAGCAACTGCCGCACTGGCGGACGCAACAGCTGACGCAATGCTTTTCCGCCTGCAAGCAGCGCATACGCTGACAGCACCACGGCCAGCCACAGCGGTACACCGCTGCGCCACACCGCATACAACGCGAGCATCGCCAACACGCCTAATGCGCAAATCAACCAGCGCGAAGGTCGCCACTCAAGCCGGCAAGGCGCGGATATCGGCGATGAGTGCGGCGTTGGCAGCATCGGGGCAAGCCTCGTAACCCATGAACCAGCGCCACAACTTATCGTCTTCGCAATCCAGTAGCTGTAGGAAAACCGCGCGCTCGGCTTCAGGCGCCCGCGCCCAGCGTTGATCCAGATAGCGCCCGAACAATTGATCCAGTTCGCGCATGCCGCGCCGGCAGCGCCAGCGCAGTTTTTTCAGCAGGGTTTGCTCGTCCATCTCATCTCTCCACCGCGCCGCGTGGCGGGCCGAAAACGACAGCGGCACCTGACCCAAGGGGCGGTGCCGCTGCGAACCAGATCCCCTCGCGGGGACTCAATGTCGTGCGATCAGGCGCGACGCGCCATCATCAACTTCTTGATTTCGGCGATCGCCAGCGCCGGGTTCAAGCCCTTCGGGCAGGTCCGTGCGCAGTTCATGATGGTGTGGCAGCGATACAGCTTGAACGGGTCTTCCAGATCGTCCAAACGCGCACCGGTGTCTTCGTCGCGCGAATCGATGATCCAGCGGTATGCCTGCAGCAGGATCGCCGGGCCCAAGTAACGCTCCCCGTTCCACCAGTAGCTGGGGCAGCTGGTCGAGCAGCAGGCACACAGGATGCACTCGTATAAGCCATCGAGCTTGCGGCGGTCTTCCGGCGATTGCAGGCGCTCGCGATCCGGCGGCGGCGGGGTCTGGGTGCGGATCCACGGTTTGATCGACGCGTACTGCGCGTAGAAATGCGTCAGATCCGGCACCAGGTCCTTGATCACGCTCATATGCGGCAGCGGATAGATCGGCACTTCCGATTTGCCGCACGCGGCAATCGCCTTGGTGCAGGCCAGCGTATTGGTGCCGTCGATGTTCATCGCGCACGAGCCGCAAATGCCCTCGCGGCAGGAACGACGGAACGCCAACGTCGGGTCGATCTCGTTCTTGATCTTGATCAGCGCGTCCAACACCATCGGGCCGCACTTATCCAGGTCGATCTCATAGCTGTCGGTACGCGGATTGGCGTCGACATCCGGATCCCAGCGGTAGACCTTGAAGGTGCGCGTGTTCTTGGCGCCCTGTGCAGGGTAATGCCTGCCCTTGCCGATCTTTGAATTCTTGGGGAGGGTGAACTCTGCCATAGCTGCTCTCGTTGGCTCAGGCGATGCGCGGTGCAAACGACAACCGCACCGTGCGCATGAAGGTAAAGATGACGGATGCCACTGCCGAAGCAGTTGCGCAGCGGCCGGCCATTTGCCGGCGCTGCCCAAGCGTCATGTGGCGACACCTTTGCAGCGATGCATTACCGCTACGCGCGGACGCGTTGGCGAGCAATGACAGGGCAACAGTGGGTCGCTGCATGCGCATCGATCAGTAAACGCGCGGCTTCGGCGGGACCACGTCCACATCCTTGCTCAGCGTATACATGTGTACAGGGCGGTAATCGAACTCGCACTTGCCCTTGTCGTCGACGGTCACCAGCGTGTGCTTCTGCCAGTTGACGTCGTCGCGGTCCGGGAAGTCCTCGTGCGAATGCGCACCACGGCTTTCCTTGCGCTGTTCGGCCGAATTGATCGTCGCCACTGCATTGAGCAGCAGGTTGTTCAACTCGTAGGTCTCGATCAGGTCCGAGTTCCACACCAGCGAGCGATCCGACACCTTGACGTCTTCGAAGGTGGCGAAGATCTCGGCCATCTTGTCCACGCCCTCTTTCAGCGTCTTGCTGGTGCGAAACACGGCCGCATCCGACTGCATGGTCCGCTGCATGTTGTCGCGGATCACCGAGGTCGGCGTGGAGCCGTTGGCATGACGCAACTTGTCTAGCAAGCCCAGCGCCTTGTCACAGGCATCCGACGGCAAGGTCTTGTGCGGCTGATTGGGCTTGACCGTCTCGGCGCAGCGGTTGGCCACCGCACGGCCGAACACCACCAGGTCCAGCAACGAATTCGAACCCAGACGGTTTGCACCATGCACGGAGACGCATGCCGCTTCGCCAATGGCGTACAGGCCCGGCACCACCGCATCCGGATCGTCGCCCTGCTTGCGCACGACTTCGCCGTAGAAGTTGGTCGGAATGCCGCCCATGTTGTAGTGCACGGTCGGCAGCACCGGAATCGGCTGCTTGGTCACGTCCACACCGGCAAAGATGTGCGCGCTTTCGGCAATGCCCGGCAGCTTTTCGTTGATGACTTCCGGGCCGAGGTGGGTCAGGTCGAGCAGGATGTGATCCTTGTGCTCGCCAACGCCACGACCTTCGCGGATTTCAACCGTCATCGAGCGCGACACCACGTCGCGCGACGCCAAATCCTTGTAGTGCGGTGCGTAGCGCTCCATAAAGCGCTCGCCGTTGCTGTTGCGCAGAATGCCGCCTTCGCCGCGTACGCCTTCAGTGATCAGGCAGCCCGCACCGTAGATGCCGGTGGGATGGAATTGCACGAACTCCATATCCTGCACAGGCAAACCGGCACGCATCACCAAACCGCCGCCATCACCCGTACAGGTATGTGCGGAGGTGGCGCTGAAGTAGGCGCGGCCGTAACCGCCTGTTGCCAGCACCACGCCGTGCGCGCGGAACAGATGCAGCGAGCCTTCGGCCATGTCCAGCGCGAGCACGCCACGGCAGACACCTTCTTCGTCGAAGATCAGATCGAGTGCGAAGTACTCGATCATGAAACGGGCGTTGTGTGCCAGCGACTGCTGATAAAGCGTATGCAACATCGCGTGGCCGGTACGGTCGGCTGCGGCGCAGGTGCGCTGCGCGGACGGGCCTTCGCCGTACTTGGTGGTCATGCCGCCGAACGGGCGCTGGTAGATCTTGCCGTCTTCAGTACGCGAGAACGGCACACCGTAGTGTTCGAGTTCGATGATGGCCGGAATCGCTTCGCGACACATGTACTCGATCGCGTCCTGGTCGCCCAGCCAATCGGAGCCCTTGATGGTGTCGTAGAAGTGATAACGCCAGTCATCTTCGCCCATGTTGCCCAGCGCTGCGGAGATACCGCCCTGCGCTGCGACGGTGTGCGAACGGGTCGGGAAGACCTTGGTCAGACAGACCGTCTGCAGGCCCTTCTGAGCCAGGCCGAACGTGGCGCGCAGGCCAGCGCCGCCGGCGCCTACCACGACCATGTCGTACTTGTGTTCTGTGATCTTGTAAGCGGACATCGAATTATGGATTCCTGTTTGGTCGCTGACGACTCAGCTCATGCCCAGCGCGATACGCGCCACGGCAAACACGCTGACGATGGCGCCCAGCACGGCAACGAAACGCACGAGTGTCTGCGCCATCAGTGCGAGCAGCGAGTCGTGTACGTAATCTTCCAGCACCACCTGCATGCCCAGTTGCGCGTGCCAGAACGAGGCAATGAGGAAAGCGACAAGCAGAATCGCATTCCATGGCTTGGCCACTGCGGCGGTTGCGGCAGCGTGATCGGCACCCATGAGGCTCAGCACGAAGATCAGGAACCAGATCGACAACGGCACCAATGCGGCCGCGGTAAGACGCTGGATCACGAAATGTTCGGTACCGGTCTTGGCGGCGCCCAGGCCGCGCACGTTTTTCAACGGAGTACGGTAACGACTCATACGGCACCTCCAGACAACAGCACATAGGCCCAGACAGCGCCGGTGAGCACGAAGCTCAGAATCACCGACAGCCAACCCATGCTAATGAACGAGCGCACGGCATAGCCTTGGCCGAAATCCTGCAGCATGTGGCGCAGCCCACCGAACAGGTGGAAGGCAAAGGACCAGGTCCAGCCAAACAGGAACACCTGTCCATACCAGGTTGCCGCCTGATCGCGGAAACAATTCCAGTGGTCGGGGCCAAGCATCAAGGTCAGCAAGGCGGCGGCAATCACCAGTGCGCCGACGGACAGTACGATGCCGGTGGCTCGATTCAGAATCGAGGTCACCATCTGTATCTGCCAGCGGTACACCTGGAGATGCGGGGAGAGAGGACGTTCGCGGATCGCCATTCGCTGGGCTCGTTTTCTCGGCTGGGCGGCACTAGGCCGCTGTGGCTAAAAGCTGCTCAAAAATCGATGCAGCGTCCATTTTTTTCCCAGTCGCCGTAGCGCGTTGGCTCAGGGCCGTCGCGCCCACCAATCTCCTTCGGCAGTGGCTTTTTCTCGGGAATATGCTCCTGAGAGGAAGGCTGCGTCTCGGAATCCTGCGCTGGGGTGGGGGTTGGATGGCCTATCATAGTGCTCTCACAACTTTGCGATTTTAGTCCTCCCCTTCCGTGGCTGACAACCTGAATCTTATTCCGCAGTGTTTTGGCTCCCTGCACGACATGCAATACGTCCGATTGGTCGGTGCGGATGCAGTGGCGTTCGCGCATGCCCAATTTGCCAATGACGTACAGGCGCTGGCGATTGGGCAGTGGCAGTGGAATGCGTGGTTGACGGCAAAGGGGCGCGTAATTGCCATCTTCGCACTCCTGCGTGAGGACGACGCACACTTACTAATGGTATTGCCCGACGGCAACGCGGCCGAGATCGCCGTGCAACTCGGCCGGTTCGTATTCCGCCGCAAGCTGAAAATCACCACTGCCGCGCTGTTTGCCTTCGGCGGCTTCGCAGCACCGGAACACGCACACGCCGCGCACGCCGATATCAGAACGCAGCGTATCGAGCTGGATCTGGGGAGCGCTGCGTTTCCGCGCACCTTGTTGCTGTACGCCGAAGATGCATTGGCAGCGCCTATCGAAGTGCCAAGCGTAGATGCGCAGTGGCGCCATGCCGATCTGCAGCTGGGGCTCGCTCGCCTGGTCGAGGGCCAGCGCGAACAGTGGACGCCGCAGCAGTTGGCACTCGACCGCCTGCAGGCCTACAGCGTCAAAAAAGGCTGCTACCCGGGTCAGGAGATCGTGGCGCGCACGCATTTCCTCGGCAAAGCCAAGCGCGCCTTGCAGCTGCTGGACACCGATAGTGCGGTAGAGGCAGGCGATGCCGTCGCAATGGACGGCACTACGATCGGCACGGTGGTGAGCGTAGCTGGCACCCTAGCGCTGGCGGTGTTGCCGCTGGAGCTGACGCTGGACGCCGACGCCACCTTGCAGGCTGGTGCCTACGGCGCACGGCCGCGCGCGATCATGCCAGGGCTGGAGCGGTAAGAGCAAAAAACGTCGCGAGCAGTCGTTAGGTGGGCGTGGACGGCACGCAGGAACTGCAATGTACGCGCGGTACACGCTGCCCCAAGCACCCGCCGCGCCCATCGGGTGGCTGCACAGTTGTTAGTTAGCTGCCCTGCGCCGCTTCCAGCCGCTGCCCGGTGGCCGGGTCGAAGAAGTGCAAGGCATCGCTGCGCAGCGCCAGACGCAGCGACTGGCCCACCGCTGGCAAGCTCTGCGGCGGGACGCGGATCACCAGCGGCTGACCGCCACGGTCGAGATTGAGGAAGATCTCGTTGCCGACCGGTTCGATCACATCGACCCGCGCATCGAAACCCAGCACTGCGTCCTCGGAGGGCTGCAAATGTTCCGGGCGCACGCCGACAATTACGTCCTGGCCGAACCAGGCTGCATCCACCCGTGCCGCGCCCAGCGGCACGCGCCAACCATCGGCCATGACCAGATGCAGGCCGTCCTGCGCGTCCAAATGTCCCTGCAACACATTCATTGCCGGGCTGCCGAGGAAACCGGCGACGAACAGATTGGCCGGGCGGTCGTACAGCGCGATGGGGCTATCGATCTGCTGGATCACGCCGTCTTTGAGCACCACGATGCGCTGGCCGAGCGTCATCGCTTCGACCTGGTCGTGGGTGACGTAGATCATGGTGGTGCCGAGCTTGCGGTGCAGCTGCGCGATCTCGGTGCGTACGCTGTGGCGCAATTTGGCGTCCAGGTTGGACAGCGGCTCGTCGAGCAGAAACACCGACGATTCACGCACCATCGCCCGACCGAGCGCCACGCGCTGGCGCTGACCGCCGGACATCGCCTTGGGCAACTTATCCAGCATCGGAGTCAGGCCCAGCAGCTCGGCGGCGTTGTTGACGCGCTCGGCGATGACCTGCTTGGGGTGCCCGCGCAGCTTGAGCCCGAACGCCAGGTTCTCGGCCACAGTCATGTGCGGATACAGCGCGTAGCTCTGGAACACCATGGCGATGTCGCGGTCCTTGGGCGCCACGTCGTTGACCACGCGCTCGCCGATCTTCAGCGTGCCGGCGCTGATGTCTTCAAGGCCGGCAATCATGCGCAGCAGCGTCGATTTGCCGCAGCCGGACGGCCCGACCAGCACCATCAACTCGCCGTCGGCGACTTCGAAGCTCGCGCCCTGCACTGCCACCTGGCCGTTTTCGTAGACCTTGCGGACACCTTCCAACTGCACTTTCGCCATCGTTCGGCCTCAACGTAAGTTGTGCGCCCTGCCCTCGGCCCTCCCGATGGCGGTGACGCGGCATGCGCTTGCAAGGAAGTTTCCTGCAAACGAATGCATTGGTTTATTCTGACATGTAATCGTTTTCACATGGCAACATCGATCTGGGGAGTGACCATGCCGCCACGCCGTTCAACGCCATTGTCGACGGTGCAGCTCGCTGCGCGCTGGCATGCATGCCAGCGCGCAGGTGCAGATATTCCACCACGGTGCTAACCGCTGATCGCAAGTTGCTGCAACAATCGGGGATTGGGCGTCAGCGTCCATCCCCACCGCTGCGCGCACGCAAGTGTCGCGCAGGAACAGACGTACCGACCGCCGGCCGTCCGGCGCCTTTCCGACTAGTTGCTGATAACGATGTCTCCAGAATCTGAAACGCGGTCCATGCATAACACCCTGATCCTGTTTGGCGCCACCGGCGATCTTGCCCAGCGCTACCTGTTTCCCTCCTTACTGCGTCTGTTCATCGATGGCCTGCTGCCGGAGGACTTTCGCATCCGCGCGCTAGCACTCTCACCGCACGACACCGATGCGTTTCGTGAAGTGCTGCGGCCGCGTCTGACCGAAGCGCTGCCGATCGCCACGCCCGAACAGATCCAGGCGCTGCTGCAGCGGGTCGACTACCGCTCGGTGGATCTGCGCGATGCCGAATCGGTGGCTGACGCGGTGCGCGAGCTGGCGAGCCGCCGCTGCGTGAGCTATCTGGCGATCCCGCCGGGCCTGTACATCAGCACCTGCCAAGGTCTGGCGCTAGGTGGCGCGTTGGCAGCACCGCATCGCTTGATGCTGGAAAAGCCGATCGGCCACGACTCGGACAGCGCCCGCGAAATCCTGCAGTCAATCGGCGCGCTGGTCGACGAAGACCGCGTGTTCCGCCTCGACCATTACTTGGGCAAGGCGGCGGTGCAGAACCTGATCGCGCTGCGCTTCGGCAACACGCTGCTGGAGGCGGTCTGGAACCGCATCTACATCGAGTCGGTGCAGATCCTGGTCGCCGAAAGCGAAGGCGTGGACGGGCGCGATGCCTACTACGCCCGCTCCGGCGCGCTGCGCGACATGGTGCAGAGCCATATCCTGCAGCTGTTGTGCCTGGTGGCGATGGAGCCGCCTGCCTCGCTGGAAGCCGACCGCATCCGCGACGAGAAGGTCAAGGTGCTGCGTGCACTGCGCCCGATGACCGCCGAACAAGCCGCGCATGACAGCGTGCGCGGCAGCTACACCGCCGGCAGCATCAACGGGCAGCCGGCGCAGGCCTATCACCCGCCGGAAGGCAGCGACGTGGAAACCTTCGTCGCAGTGACGGCGCATATCGACAATTGGCGTTGGGCCGGCGTGCCGTTCCATCTGTGCACCGGCAAGCGCCTGGCCGAACGCTCTACGCGCATCGTGGTCACACTCAAGCCGGTGACGCATTGGCTGTTCGAGCGTCCGGACCGTCAGAACGCGGTACCCAACCGCTTGACCTTCCAATTGCAGCCGCAGGAAAACATCGAGCTCGGCCTGATGAGCAGCCTGGCCGGCCCGGAATGGGGTGCGATCGAACTGCAGCCGCTGGAACTGGAACTGTCGGTACCGACCGGTCTGCACCGCCGCATTGCCTATGAGCGCCTGTTCGTGGACGCCTTCAACGGCAACCCGGCGCTGTTCGTGCGCGACGACGAGGTCAAGGCGGCGTGGTCGTGGATCGACAGCGTCAGCGACGCCTGGAAAGACGCCGCGCTGCCGCTGCAGCACTACCCGGCCGGCAGCTGGGGCCCCGAATCGGCGACCCACTTCCTGCCACCGGCCACCGACGCACAGGGAAACAACGCATGACCGCTCCTTCCAAGCCGGTGCTGGTTGCCGATATCGGCGGAACCAATGCGCGCTTCGCGCTGGCCGATGTCGACGCTTCGGTGCCGTTGCTGGATGACACCTCGCGCGAATTTGCCGTGGTGGACTTCGGTTCGCTCGGCGAAGCCGCGCGCTACTACCTCGACCAGATCGGCGTGCAGGCCACCCAAGGCGTGTTCGCCGTGGCCGGCCGCGTGGATGGCGACGAAGCACGCATCACCAACCACCCCTGGGTGATCTCGCGCTCGCGCACCGCCAGCATGCTGGGTTTCAGCAGCTTGCACCTGATCAACGACTTCGCCGCGCAAGCAATGGCGATCAGCCTGCTGCGTCCGCAGGACGTGGTGCAGGTGGGCGGCGCCAGCTGGCGTCCGGCGCCGATCGACCAACCGCGCAACTACGGTGTCATCGGCCCCGGCACCGGTTTGGGTGTGGGCGGCCTGATCATCCGCAACGGGCGCTGCTTCCCGCTGGAAACCGAAGGCGGCCATGTCAGCTTCCCGCCCGGCACGCCGGAAGAAATCCGCATCCTGGAAATCCTCTCCGAACAGTTCGGCCGGGTCTCCAACGAGCGCCTGATCTGCGGCCCCGGCCTGGTCAATATCCATCGCGCGTTGAGCGAAATCGCCGGCATCGATCCGGGCCCGCTGCAACCCAAGGACATCACTGCCCGTGCTGCGGCAGGCGACCCGCGTTCGTCGCGCACCATCGATCTGTTCTGTGCCATCTTCGGCGCAATCGCCGGCGACATGGTGCTGATGCAGGGCGCCTGGGACGGCGTGTTCCTCACCGGCGGGTTGGTGCCCAAGGTGCTGGATTCGCTGCAGCATTCAGGCTTTCGCCAGCGCTTTGAACACAAGGGCCGCTTCTCCGCGATCATGTCGCGGGTGCCATCACTGGCGGTCATGCACCCGCATGCCGGCCTGCTCGGCGCCGCCGCCTATGCAGTGGATGCACAACGTCAGCACCCCGGGGAACAGCGATGAACTTGCAGGACAACCCGCGCATTACCCTGTTGCGCTACGACGACCCGGCCGAGTGGACCGAAGCGGTTGCCAGCGAAATGGCCGACCTGCTGGAACAGGAAATCTCGCGTCGCGGCCAGGCACGCATGCTGCTGTCCGGCGGCACCACCCCGGCATCGGTGTACGAGTCCCTCGCCCACCGGCCGCTGGAGTGGTCGCGGGTGGAAGTGGGCCTGGTCGATGAGCGCTGGTTGTCGCCGCAGGATCAGGACAGCAATGCCTGGCTGGTGAATGACAGCTTCCTGACCCACGCGCCGGCCGCCACCTTCATCCCACTGGTCCGCCCAGGCAAGCAATTGCCCGAATGCGTGCATACCGCAAATCTGCAGGCCACCCATGCCGAACCGGCCTGTCTGGCGGTGCTGGGCATGGGCGGCGATGGACATACCGCCTCGTTGTTCCCCGGTGCCACCGACCTGCCGAAGGCGCTCGCCAGCCCACAGCCGTATGCGTCGCTGGATGCCACCGGCTGCCCGGGTTCGAACCAATGGCCGTTGCGCATCACCCTGACGCCCGCAGGGCTCGCCAGCATTCCGACGCGCCTGCTGCTGTTGCGTGGCAAGCAGAAGCTGGACGTGCTGCAGGCCGCGCTGGCCGGCGACGATGTCAACCAATATCCGATTCGCGTGGCACTGCAGCAGCCGGGTCCGCGGTTGCGGGTACATTGGTGTAATTGAGTGCGAGTGGTTTGATGCGAATCCTCGCAAAAGCCGATGTGATGCGAGTCCCTCGCAAGAACCCGCACATTCATGTGCGGGGAATAAAAGTGCATTTCCTTCCCCGTTTCTCATAGCCGGTAGCCAATGAGCCTGCATCCGAATATCCAAGCTGTCACCGACCGTATCCGCAAGCGCAGCGCTCCCTCGCGCGCGGCGTATCTGGCCGGTATCGATGCCGCCCTGCGTGAGGGCCCGTTCCGTAGCCGGTTGAGCTGCGGCAATCTTGCGCATGGCTTCGCTGCGTCCGAGCCGACCGATAAATCGCGTCTGCGCGGTGCGGCCACGCCGAATCTGGGCATCATCACTGCCTACAACGACATGCTGTCGGCGCATCAGCCGTTCGAGCATTACCCGCAGCTGATCCGCGAAACCGCGCGCTCACTTGGCGCCACTGCGCAGGTGGCCGGCGGCGTGCCGGCGATGTGTGACGGCGTGACCCAGGGCCGCGCCGGCATGGAGCTGTCGCTGTTCTCGCGCGACAACATCGCTCAGGCTGCGGCCATTGGCCTGAGCCATGACATGTTCGACAGCGTGGTGTACCTGGGGGTGTGCGACAAGATCGTGCCGGGTCTGCTGATCGGTGCGCTGGCGTTTGGCCATTTGCCGGCGATCTTCATGCCGGCTGGTCCGATGACCCCGGGCATCCCGAACAAGCAGAAAGCCGAAGTCCGCGAACGCTACGCCGCTGGCGAAGCCACCCGCGCCGAATTGCTGGAGGCCGAATCCTCGTCTTATCACTCGCCCGGCACCTGCACCTTTTACGGCACGGCGAACTCCAACCAGGTGTTGCTCGAAGCGATGGGCGTGCAGTTGCCCGGCGCCTCGTTCGTCAATCCGGAGCTGCCGCTGCGCGATGCACTGACCCGCGTAGGCACCGCACGCGCATTGGCGATCTCCGCGCTGGGCGATGACTTCCGCCCGTTCGGTCGTTTGATCGACGAGCGGGCCATCGTCAATGCCGTGGTCGCGCTGATGGCGACCGGCGGTTCGACCAACCACACCATCCACTGGATCGCAGTGGCGCGTGCGGCCGGCATCGTGTTGACCTGGGACGACATGGATCTGATCTCGCAGACCGTGCCGCTGTTGACACGCATCTACCCGAACGGCGAAGCCGACGTGAACCGCTTCCAGGCCGCGGGCGGCACGGCGTTCGTGTTCCGCGAATTGATGGACGCCGGCTACATGCACGACGACCTGCCGACCATCGTCGAAGGCGGCATGCGCGCGTACGTCAACGAACCGCGTCTGCAGGACGGCAAGGTGACCTACGTGCCCGGCACCGCGACCACTGCCGACGACAGCGTCGCGCGTCCGGTCAGCGATGCATTCGAATCACAAGGCGGCCTGCGCCTGCTGCGCGGCAACCTCGGCCGCTCGTTGATCAAGCTGTCGGCGGTCAAGCCGCAGCACCGCAGCATCCAAGCGCCAGCGGTGGTGATCGACACCCCGCAAGTGCTCAACAAACTGCATGCGGCGGGCGTACTGCCACACGATTTCGTGGTGGTGCTGCGCTATCAGGGCCCACGCGCCAACGGCATGCCGGAGCTGCATTCGATGGCGCCACTGCTGGGCCTGCTGCAGAACCAGGGCCGGCGCGTGGCGTTAGTCACCGACGGCCGTCTGTCCGGCGCCTCGGGCAAGTTCCCGGCTGCGATCCACATGACCCCGGAAGCCGCACGCGGCGGCCCGATCGGGCGCGTGCGCGAAGGCGACATCGTGCGACTGGACGGCGAAGCCGGCACCTTGGAAGTGCTGGTTTCGGCCGAAGAATGGGCATCGCGCGAGGTCGCACCGAACACTGCGTTGGCCGGCAACGACCTGGGCCGCAACCTGTTCGCCATCAACCGCCAGGTGGTTGGCCCGGCCGACCAGGGCGCGATTTCCATTTCCTGCGGCCCGACCCATCCGGACGGTGCGCTGTGGAGCTACGACGCCGAGTACGAACTCGGTGCCGATGCAGCTGCAGCCGCCGCGCCGCACGAGTCCAAGGACGCCTGATTCCTTCCCTCTCTGCGGCCGCCCCGGCGGTCGCCGTCACCCGGAGTTGCAATGACGATTGCCCAGACCCAGAACACCGCCGAACAGCTGCTGCGCGACGCCGGCATCCTGCCGGTGGTTACCGTGGACACGCTGGACCAGGCGCGCCGCGTCGCCGATGCGCTGCTCGAAGGCGGCCTGCCTGCGATCGAGCTGACCCTGCGCACGCCGGTCGCGATTGATGCGCTGGCGATGCTCAAGCGCGAGCTGCCCAACATCGTGATCGGCGCCGGCACCGTGCTGAGCGAATTGCAGCTGCGTCAGTCGGTGGATGCCGGTGCAGACTTCCTGGTCACCCCGGGCACGCCCGCACCACTGGCACGCCTGCTGGCCGACGCGCCGATTCCCGCGGTACCTGGCGCGGCCACCCCGACCGAGTTGCTGACCCTGATGGGCCTCGGCTTCCGCGTGTGCAAGCTGTTCCCGGCCACCGCCGTCGGCGGTCTGCAGATGCTCAAGGGCCTGGCCGGTCCGCTGTCCGAACTCAAGCTCTGCCCCACCGGCGGCATCAGCGAGACCAACGCGGCCGAGTTCCTGGCGCAGCCGAACGTGTTGTGCATCGGCGGTTCGTGGATGGTGCCCAAGGATTGGCTGGCACAGGGCCAGTGGGACAAGGTCAAGGAAGGCTCTGCCAAGGCGGCTGCGATCGTGCGGCAGGTGCGTGCGGGTTGATTTGCTGGGCGCCATATCCGGCGGGTTGATCGTTGGATGAGTTTGAATCTGCACGTCGATACAGATGTGCGGGTTCGCTAGGGACGGCATCGGAGATCGAGTAATCCTGCATGACGGCGAACACTGCAGTGTTCGCTCGTAGGCCGGAGAAAAAAACTGTCCAAGCATCCTTGGGCACGCAGCTTTTCTGCTTGAGGCCATGGCGATGGCATACCGATCTGCTCGAAGCAACGGCGACGACATACCGGGGCGGCAGCGTGGCCGGGGATCGGCGGAAAGCGGCACACGGATGCCGCGACGGCGCGTCAGACAGGATGTCTGTCGAGCCAAAGAGCGGCTCCTCGGCCGCGCTGTCGCCCCTTAACGGAGCCGCTGATTGGAGGTCAGGTGCTTTGGTCGTCGTACGAGCCGAAGGAAGGAACCGTACCCTCACCCCAACCCCTCTCCCGAGGGGGAGAGGGGCGCAACCCGCCTTACCTCGTTCACGATTCCAACGCAGCGCTTGACGGCACCGCCTTCGGCACACCACGCGCACGTTTTACCAGCGCAGCAGCACCGCTGCTCATGTCGTCGAGGATCGCGTAGATCGTCGGCAGGAACAGCAGGCTCACTACCGTGGAAAACGCCAGCCCGCCTGCGATGGCGCGTGCCATCGGGAAGTACGGCGGGCCGTCGCTGAACATCGTGGTGCTGGTGAGCGAGATCGGCACCATTGCCAGGATCGCGGTACCCATCGTCATCATGATCGGGCGCAAACGTTCGCGTGAGCCTTCGACCAACGCCTGCGTGCGCCCCATGCCGCGGCGGCGCAGATTGTTGATGTGCTCGATCATCACGATGCCGTTGTTCACCACCACGCCCATCAGCACCAGGATGCCGATGAAGGACATGATGCCGAACGAGGTGCCGGTGATCCAGAACAGCCAGAACACCCCGAAGATCGAAAACAGCACCCCGCTCATGATCGCCGCCGGGAACAGCAGAGATTCGAACACCGCCGCCATCACCACGTAAATCATCACCAGTGCGATCACCAGGTTGAACACCATCTGGTTCATTGCCTCGCCGTCGTTTTGGTAGTCGCCGCCGTCGAAGGTGTAGCTGCAACCGGCCGGGAAACGCATCGCCTTGAGTGGTGACTCCATCGCCGCGCGCGCCTCCGGCACAGTGACCTTCTCGGCGAGATTGGCTTTGATCGTCAGCGTGGTCTGCCGATTGGTGCGCCCGATTTGCGTGGCGGCCGGACGGATCTGCACCTTCACCAGACTCAGCAACGGCACGCTGCGGCCATCCTTGGTACGCACGCTGAAGCTGGCCAGGTCTTCCGGCTTGCTCTGCTCGGCACCCGCGAACCGCACCCACACCGGCACCTCGTTGTCGCCGCGGCGGAACTCGCGCAGCGGCGTACCGCGCAAGGCCAACCCTACGAAGCTGGCCACCTGCTCCGCACTGAACCCGAAGGCAGCTGCGCGCTCGCGATCGACGCGAATCGCCAGCTCGCTGGTGCGGTCGCCCGTGTCCACGTGCACGTCGCGCAGCTCTTTGCGCTGCGCCAGCAATGGAATCACATCGTCGGCCAGCGCTTTCAGTGCGTCGGTCGAATCGCCGACCAATTGCACCTGCACGCCTTGATTGCCATTACCGCCATCGCCCTGATTGCCGATGCTGTAATCGGCGCGCGCGGAACGCGGCAGTTCCTCGCGGATTTTTTCCAGCAGCGGCGGCAGATCCTTGACCTTGCTCGCATCGAAGGTCACCACCGTATTGCTGCCTTCCACCTCACTGAACCACGAATAGATCTGCGTGATGTGGTACTTGGCGCGATTGGCTTCCAGATAGTTCTCGACACGGCCGATCTCTTCGCCCAGCTGCTCGCGCGTGTACGAGCCTTTCCACTGATACTGGATAAAGGCCTCGTTGCCACCATCGCCGCCGAACATGTCGATCTTGGTCAGCTTCATCGGCACCAGGCTGATTGCGCTGACCAGGATGATGCCGGCCACGCTCCAGCCGCGGTGGGCCAACGTCCACGCCAGCACCTTGGCGTAACGGCGCTGCAGCCGCGCGATCACGCCGCGCTCGGACGTCACCATCGGCGGCGTTTTCATGCGTGCCGACAACATCGGAATCAGGCTGATCGCCACCAACCACGACGCCAGCAACGACACCGAAATGGCGATCGCAATCTGCGCCATGAAAATGCTGATGTTGTTGGTTTCGCCGAACAGGTTCGGCACAAACACGATGCAATGGCACAAGGTGCCGGCGCTGAGCGCGATCGCCACGCTGCGTGTCCCTAGCAGCGCCGCAAGCTGCGGCTGATCAGGCATGCGCTCGCGTTCCTGGTAAATGCTCTCTACCACCACCACCGCGTTATCCACCAGCATGCCGACCGCCAGCAGCAGCCCCATCATGGTCAGAATATTGAGCGTGACCCCCACGAAATACATGAAGCCCAAGGTGATGGCGAAACAGATCGGGATGGCCAACGTGACCATCAACGTCGATGGCCAATGCCGCAGGAAGAAGAACAACACCGTGATCGACAACAACAGACCCACCGCGCCAGCTTCGGCCAGTTCTGCCAGCGACGAGGTCACCGCCTTGCCTTGGTTGTCGATCACCTTGACCTGCACATCGCGCATCGATGGCTGGGCACGGATGTCTTCAACCTCTTTCAACGCCGCTTTGGAGACTTCCACCAGATTGGCGCTGCGCTCCTTGTAGACATCCAGACCGATCGCCGGTCGCCCATCCAGGCGCCGCCCGTAATTCATGCGCGTCGGCTTGAGCCGCACCTCGGCAATGTCGCCCAACCGCACGCCTTTGGCATTGAGCACCAACTCGCGCAATTCCTGCAGGTCGCGCAGTTCGCCAATCGGCTGCACCCGGATACGCTGGCCGTTGTCGTCGATCTGGCCCGCAGAGACGGAGAAATTGAGCTTGCCCAAACGCTCGCTCAAGTCATTGAGGCTGAGGTCGTGCGCGGTGAGCCGGTCCGGTGCGATCGCGATCTCGACTTCGTTCGGCGGCGCACCGGAAATCTCTACCTTAGCCACGCCGGGGATGCGTTCGATGCGCCGCTTGAACTCGCGGTCGAGCATGTCGTATGCGCCGGTTAGATCGGTCTGGCTCGCCAGGCGCACCTTGAGTACCGGCTCGTCGCTGCTGGACCATTTGAAGACATGGAAACGCTGCAGATCCTCCGGAAAATCGTCGCGTACGGCATCCAGTCGCTCGCGTGCATCGGATGCGGCAATGGCGATGTCGCGGTCCCAGTCGGAGAACTCGATGAAGATATTCGCGCCGTCGGCAGTGGCGGTCGAGCGCATGCGTTTGATGCCGGTCATCGTTGCCAGCGCTTCTTCGGCCGGCCGCACCAGGTTGCGTTCCACCTCGTCCGGCGTGGAGCCGGTGTACGGCAATTGCACGAACAGGAACGGCGCGGAAATATCCGGCAGCGCCTCCAACGGCAGCCGGAACGCGGCGATCAAGCCCACCACCACCAGCGACACGAAGCACATGATGGTGGTGACCGGGCGATGGATGCTGAAGGCGGCAACGCTCATAGCGCCCCCAGTCCGTCGGCATTGCTCGCCGCCTGTGCACGCTGCCCGGCCATGCGCCGGCCGCGCTCCAGGTAGTACGCATCGGCGCGACGATCCAGCAGGTCGTACACCACCGGGATCACCAGCAGGGTCAGCAAGGTCGAGACCAGCAAGCCTCCGATCACTGTAATCGCCATCGGTGCACGCACTTCCGCGCCCTCGCCCATCGCCACCGCCAGCGGCAGAAAGCCGAACAGGGTGCACAAGGTGGTCATGATGATCGGCCGCAGGCGCGAGCGTGCGCCCTCAATCAATGCCTCGCGCTTGGGCACGCCGTCTTCGCGCAGCTGGTTGACCTTGTCGATCAGGATGATCGCGTTCTTGGTCACCAGGCCCACCAGCAAAATCAGGCCGATAAATACCACCACCGAGATTGGTTTTCCGGTCATCAGCAGGGCCAACACCGCACCCACCATCGCCAGCGGAATGGTGAACAGGATGACGAACGGATGCAGCAGCGATTCGAACTGCGAAGCCATCACCAGATAGACCAGGAAGATCGCCAGCCCGAACGCGAATAGCAGCGACTTCACCGATTGCGCCAGTTCCTCGCCCTGCCCGCCGATATGCATGCCCACGCCGGCAGCGAGCGGGTCCTCGCGCACCATCGTCTCCACTTCGCGCACCGCGCCGCCCAGATCGATGTCCTTCAGGCTGGCCGACACGATCGCCACACGGGTCTGATCAGCACGATGGATCTCGCTCGGCCCCGTCGTCGCCAGTACCTCGGCAACCGCAGCCAAACGCACCGGCCGGCTGCTGCCCGGGTTAACGATCAACTGACGGATCGCATCGACACTGGCGCGGTCGCTGTGCTGCGCACGCACCAGCACATCGATCTTGCGATCACGGAAGCTGTAACGCGTGGCCACATCGCCGCGCACCTTCTTGACGATGACATCGGCGATCTGCCGTGTGGTCAGCCCCAGCGCACCGGCACGCTCCTGATCGAAACGGATCTGGATCTCCGGGAAGCCTTCTTCCACCGTCGATTTGACGTCGGCGTAGTGGCCGTTGGCACGCAGCATGGCCGCCAACTTCTGCCCGGCGCGTTCCAGCTCGCCCAGATCCTGCCCGCGCAGTTCCACTTCCAGCGGCGTCGAAAAACTAAACAATGCCGGTCGCGCGAAATCCACCTGCGCGCCCGGATGCGCGACCATGCTGCTGCGCAGCCGCTCGGTCGCTGCCGCTTCCACTGCCGGGCTTCCGCCACCGGCCATCGCTACGGTGAGCTTGCCGATGTTCTCGCCGCTCTCGGTGGGGTTGGCATCCAGCCGCGTGCCGCTGCCGCTGACGCCGTACAGCGACGCGATGCCCGGGTCCTTGTCGTGCGCCAGCTGCAGTTCACGTACCACTGCATCGGTCTGCGCCAGCGGCGTGCCGGAAGGCAGTTTGACGGTCATTTCGAAGCGATCCTGCGCAAGCTGCGGAATCAGATCCGCACCCAACATCGGCACCAGAAAAAAAGTTCCGATAAACGCCGCTGCCGCCAGTCCCAGCACCAATCCAGGACGCCGCAGCGCCGCTGGCAACATCGCCAGGTAGCCACGCTCGGCGCGAGCATACGGTGCCATCGCCAGGTCGCTGGCCTTGCGCATCACCGGCCCCACCACCCGCGCGATGCCACGCCACACCTTCACCATCGCCCACGCCGCACCGAAGAATGCGTAGCGCACGCTCTCACCTGCACCGCGCCGCCCGGCCGCCACCGGCTTGAGCCAACGCTGCTCGGGACGCCAATCCGGATGGCTCGGCTCGTCCGGGAACGCCATCGGTGGCGCACCCTTGAGCGAGCTCAGCATCGGGATCAGGGTCATCGATACCACCAGCGAGATCGCAATCGCAATCGCCACCGTCAATGCCTGGTCGCGGAACAACTGCCCGGCGATGCCTTCGACGAACACTAGCGGCAGGAACACCGCAATCGTGGTCAACGTGGAGGCCATCACCGCCATGCTCACTTCACGGGTGCCGGCAATCGCCGCATCCAACACGCTCAAGCCCCGCTCGCGCGCCTTGGCGATGCTTTCCAGCACCACGATCGAATCGTCCACCACCAAGCCGGTGGCCAATGCCAACCCGCCCAGCGACATCACGTTAAGGCTCAGTCCCAGCTGGCCCATGAAGAAAAACGTAGTGATGATCGACACCGGCAACGACAGGCTGATCACGAACGTGCTCCAGCCATCGCGCAGGAACAGGAAGATGATCAGGATCGCCAGCACGCCGCCGATCACCGCATCTTTTTTGACATCGCTGATCGCATGTTCGATGAAGTGCGATCGGTCTTCGATGGTGGTGATTTCCACATCGCCCGGCACCGTCGCCTTGAGTTGCTCCAGGCGCTTGCGCAGCGCCGCCGCGGTGGACACGGTGTTGGCATCGCCTTCCTTGTAGATCGCCAGTTCCACCGCTTCCTTGCCGCCCAGGCGGATGATGGCCTCGCGCTCCTTGTAGCCTTGGCGCACCTGCGCCACGTCTTTCAGCCGCACCGGCATGCCGCCGGCGATGCTGCTACTGGACGACGAGGACGTGCTTTGCACTTCGGCCGCTGCCGCCAACGCCGCCTGCGAGCCAGTGGACGCCGCAATGGCATACATCTGCTGCATCGCCGCTTCCGCAGCGCTGCCGCTGCTGCTCTGCGTGGTCACCAGCATGTTGCGGATCTCGTCCAGATCCACGAACTGATTGACCGTGCGCACCAAATAGCGCTGCGAGCCTTCTTCCAGACGGCCGCCAGAGATATTGACGTTCTCTTCCTTGAGCCGGGTGATCACGTTGTCGATCGGCAGGTTGAGCTGGGCCAGCTTCTGCTGATCGATATCGACCTGGATCTCGTCTTCCAGTCCGCCACCCACCTTCACCGCCGCCACGCCGGCCACCGGTTCAAGCTTCTTTTTCAGGTCTTCGTCGGCATAACGACGCAAGCCGGTGAGTTGGCGGATCGCATCGGTATCAGAAGCCGGAGCCTGCTTGGGTGACAACGCCAGCCGCATGATCGGCTCGGTGGAGGGATTGAAGCGCAGCAGCACCGGCGGCTTGGTTTCCAGCGGCAGCGACAAGGCTTCCATCTTGTCGCGCACCTCCAGGCTGGCCTGGTCCATGTTGGTTCCCCAGGCGAACTCCAGCACCACGTCGCTCTGACCGGTGCGCGAGATCGACTTGAGCTTGCGCAGGTTCTTGACCACACCGACGGCTTCTTCCACCGGCTCGGTCACCAGCGTTTCGATTTCTGCCGGTGCCGCACCGGTGTATTCGGTGCGCACGGTGAGCGTGGGGTAGCTCAGATCCGGGAGCAGATTGACCTTGAGGCTGCGCAGCGCGATCAGGCCGAACAGCAGCATGGTCACGGTGATCATGGCGATGGTCACCCGCCGCCGCGTGGCGAAGGCCACCAGGCCGCCACCACCGTCAGGCAGTGGCGCGTGCGGATCATGCACGGGTCCGTGCGGCTTGCCGTGGTCGCTCATGCGTGCGTCTCGTCGTGCGCGTGCGCAGCAGCCTTGGTCGCGACCGGCTTGCGATCAGGCTGACCGATCACTTGCACAGCAGTGCCATCGCGCAGCGCCACCTTGCCGGCCGTTACCACCTGATCGCCTTCCTTCAGACCCTGACGCACTTCCAGCCACGGGCCTTCGGCATAGCCCAGCTTCACCGGTACCCGGCTGGCCTTGCCATTGCGCACCACGAACACCGCCGGCTCGCCATCGTCCAACAATGCCAGGCGCGGGATCACCAAGGCATCCTTGCGCTGGTCGTAATCGATGCGGATGCGCCCAAACATGCCGGGCTGCAGCGCTTCGGCACCCTTCCCGAACGCGCACACCACACGAAATGTACCGCTGCCCGAATCCACCACCGGCGCAATGCGATCCACCTTGCCGACGAATTGCTGACCCGGCAGCGCATCGGCCAGCAGAGTCACCGGCTGGCCGGATTTAAGCGTGGCCAGTTCGCGCTCGGGCACATTGAGCGTGGCTTCTAACTGCGAATCGTCGACGATGCGGAAGATCGGTGTGTTGATCTGCACGAAGTTGCCGGTCTTGATCGAGCGCGATGCGATCACGCCAGAAATCGGCGCCTGCACCGTGGTGTACGAGAGCTCCAGCGACGCAAGCCGATGCTGCGCACGGCTGTTTTCGACATCGAATTTGAGCTGGTCTACATCTGCGGCGCTGACCAACTGCTGGCCCACCAATTGCGTGGCGCGGCGATAGCTATTTTCCAGCTTGCGCAGTTGCGCTTCGCTCTGCGCCACCGCCAGATGCGCGCGATCCGGATCCAGCCGCACCAGTGCCTGGCCTGCCGAGACCTTCTGCCCTTCTTCCACCATCACCGACAATGCAACCCCCGAGGTCTTGGCCACCACCTGCGCCTCGGCGCGCGGCTCCAGCGCGGCGGTGCCGGTGTAACTGGCGGCCACCGCGCGGCGCGCGGCCTTGGCAATTTCCACCGGCACCGCATCCACCGCCTTCTTTTCCTCGGCGGCCTTGGCATCGCCCTCCCCTGCCTTGCAACCGCCCAGCAGCAGGCTCGTGGTGAGCAACAATGCGGCGGCGCAGGTTCCGCTGCGGCCCGGCAAAACGGAGAGTGGCGACATCGTCGTGTCCTAGTGGATGCGTGAACAGGTGTTGTAGGCAAGTAGACCACCCAAATGCACATGCCGCCAATGCGCCAAAGGTCATGGTCCGTTCAAGTTGGCCTATTCACCCGGTTTGCGCCGCGCCAAATCGCAGGCATACTCGGTCCGGTCCCGTCACGCCCCCACGTGCGGACGCTCAATCAGTCTTCCGGATACGAAACCATGCGCCCGCAGCCGCTCGCCGCTTGTCTCGCTCTGGTCGTCTTCCTGCCGTTCGGGGGCGCATCAGCAACACCGTCAGTCACACCTGTAACTCCTGCCACGCCGGCGCCCGCTGCCGTGGCGGCGACACCCGCCGCCGCGCCGCCGACCGGCAATCCGTCAAATGGACGCCTGCTGGCCTACACCTGCCAGGGCTGCCACGGCGTCACCGGCTATAAGAACGCGTATCCCAGTTATCGCGTGCCCAAGATCGGCGGCCAGACCAGCCAGTATTTGACCCAGGCACTGACCGAATATCGTCAGGGCAAGCGCAAACATCCGACCATGCAGGCACAGGCGCAAAGCTTCTCCGAGCAGGACATCGCCGACATCTCCGCCTACCTGTCCACCCTCAAATAAGCGCCCACATGCCGAACGCCCTAAACGCTCCGCGTCTAGCCATCGCTCTGGTCGCTGCCCTGATGATGGCGGCCTGTTCCCAATCCCAGGTCGAATCCACCGACCATTCCGCTGGCGATGCCGGCCACGCCAGCGGTGAGCACGGCTCCGGCTCTTCGGCAGGCCTGCCCACCGGCCGCGCCGAAGCCGGCGACAAACTCGCGCATGCCAAGGGCAAGGCCACCGGCCAAAGTTGCGTGGACTGCCACGGTGCCGACGGTAATGCGCCGATCGATCCCAGCTACCCTAAACTGGGCGGCCAATATGGCGACTACCTGGCGCATGCGCTGCAGGCGTACCGCAGCGGCGACCGTCAGCATCCGTTGATGACGGCGCAGGCCACTGCGCTGAGCGATCAGGATATCGCCGACCTGGCCGCGTATTTCGGCGCACGCCAGACGCAGTTACGCGATCTGCACGGCGTCAACTGAGCCCATCGCGCACGCCGCCCGGTCTTATTCGGAATGAAAAAGCGCTTGCGCGCACATTAACAGGCCGCTATCATTTCGTTCTCAGTTTCGTGGGGCCATAGCTCAGCTGGGAGAGCGCCTGCATGGCATGCAGGAGGTCGGCGGTTCGATCCCGCCTGGCTCCACCACTCCAGACATTAGGCCGTCTGGAATGGACAACGAGGTTTTGATACGCGTCCCCATCGTCTAGAGGCCTAGGACACCACCCTTTCACGGTGGACACCGGGGTTCGAATCCCCGTGGGGACGCCAATCATCTGAAAGCCCTGGCACTGCCGGGGCTTTTTTTTGCGTGTTTTGGTGGCGTAATCGACTGCGGCGCAGCGTCGGGCGCGCCCGCATGCATGCATGCGCGTGACGCGATAGATAGAGAGTTAAATCTCCTTGCTTGGATGGCACAGCGCCTTGGTGCAATATCGGCTCGCCGGCACGTGTGCGAGCCATCGCTTTCACTCTGCCAACCGACCTCTCCATTCAAGCGCGACGACTTCGCCACATCACTCAAACGCACAAGCATTCACTCGCCGGCGTTTTCGCGTCTAAGGTTTCTTCCAGCGCATTGCCGCTGCTGCGTTGACGTCATCATTGCGAATGATCGCGCCGCCAGAAAGGCAACGTGCGCGATGGCGATGCTGCACGCATGCAGTGAATGGCAGCGAGCACAGAACGCGACATCCATCGGCGTTCGCAAACAAGATGCATCGGACGCCACCCGCTGCGCTGCACGGCAAACAGCTGGCGGCGCGCTACATTAATAGATGTCGAAACAAACGCGCACTCACGTTGAAGCCCATGTGTCGATCACACCATGACCGCAATCCGCTGCGCAAAGGACACTGAGAAACTACGGTTGATCTAGACGCACTGCGGGGGCGCTGCCCTGCGGTTCGATCTTCGCACTCCACGGGTACGGCCTTGCAGCTCGCCTGACAGATGACATCGCTTGCTCAGTACAACTTTTGCATAGACCACTTCCCATGACGTAAAGATATCGCTATGATTGCCGGCTCGCAGCAACGCGGGGCCATAGCTCAGCTGGGAGAGCGCCTGCATGGCATGCAGGAGGTCGGCGGTTCGATCCCGCCTGGCTCCACCATTTCAGACATTAGGCCGTCTGAAAATGGACAACGAGGTTTTGATACGCGTCCCCATCGTCTAGAGGCCTAGGACACCACCCTTTCACGGTGGACACCGGGGTTCGAATCCCCGTGGGGACGCCAATCATCTGAAAGCCCCGGCACTGCCGGGGCTTTTTTTTGCCTGTGCTTGGCCTGGGCATCAGGCGGATATGCGGCGATTGCGAGATCAGACCAGTCGCACATAGCCGCGACCCATTGTTGCGGCTCGTCTGCAATAACGCCGCTACAGCCACACGCGTTCGCACCGTCGGCGCGATATCAGCTAATTCCCACTCGATACGCACAACTGCGACTCCAACCCCACCACCAACCATCGCGCTGCATCAAAGCTCTGCTCGATTTGTACGCCGACTGAGTGGCGTACCGCACGCAACGCTTCAGACCTGCCCGCTATCCAGTGCCTTGCGGCCTTCGTGGGTCAGATCGATGTCGCCATCTTCGGCCTGCGTGGCATAGCCGGCGCGTACCGCCCAATTCCCCTCTTCGTCGGCCACCGGCTTGGTGTCGTGGATGTCACGCAGGATGCGCAGCTGTTGCGAAGAATCAAAGTCCATGGAGGCCACCTACTCGAAAGAGACGTCCAAGGTACGCGCGCAGCGTGATGGTTGCGTGCCTGCAACGTCATCCATTGACTGTGCACTGCATCGCACGTGTGCACAGAAGCAGTTGTGTTCCTGATGCACTTGCGCGGCAATGGAGGAACTCGGTACACAAGCATTCGCATCCTGCAGACAGGTTCGCTAGGCGCTGCATTCCTGACGACCACGAGTGCATACCACGATCTGCACTCTGCCCTTATCCAAAAGACTGACGGTCTTCAGCGTCGCGGATTGCATCGCGCTAATCGCGGCCTGCATCTGCCAAAACGATACACAGCAAAAAGCCCCGCCAGATTTCTCCAGAGGGGCTTTCGCTGATACTGCAACAACTTGGTGCCGAAGGTGGGACTCGAACCCACACGCTTTTAATGGCGGCGGATTTTGAGTCCGCTGCGTCTACCGATTCCGCCACTTCGGCATGGCCACGCAGTATAGCGACTTGTTGGTGAAACGAACAGTGTCAGTTCGCGCCTGACGAATTCAGGTGCAAGCGGGGTCTGCAGCGCTGGGGGGAAGCAGTCTCGATATACTGGCGAACTTGGTGAAGGAGTAAGCAATGTCGGTGTTGCGTGGAGTTCGGGTACTCGTGGTCGAAAACGATGACATGAATGCCATGCTGCTCGACCTGCAGCTTGTCCAGGCGGGTGCCATCGTCATGGGGCCGGTCGGCGAAGTGCACGATGCCTTGCAGCTGATCAGCGCCGACGCTCCGGACATCGCAGTGCTGGACTATCGCCTGGGCAACGGCGAAACCAGCGAACCGGTTGCACGCCTGTTGTCCGAGCGCGGTATCCCGTTCGTGCTGGCGACTGGCGTTGCCACAGGCAGCATTCCGAGCGGTTTCGAGCGCGGGGTCGTTCTGACCAAGCCTTACCTGTCCGAAGAACTGGTTGGCGCATTGTCCAGGGCGCGCGAGTTGAGTGGCGCCAATGGCTGAGCTGCGCGACCTGCTGCGACGCTAGCCCGCTAATGTACGAGTGCCTGGGCCGGCGGCATGCCACCTCTTTACCACCCTACCCTCGCGCCTACAGCGTGCTTGATGGCCTGCGCAGCAAGCCGCTTGGCTGAATCGTGGCCTCCTCGACGCCGCCGTTGCCGTCCCGGTTGCTACTAGAATCTGGCATCGAAGAATGTCGGGCGGGTCGTTGGATGGATATCGCCGTGTCGCCGTTGGCCGGCTTGCTGCCGGAGACGAGCGAAACTGCAGCATTGCTGACCGCATCCGCGCACGCTGCGGACGCCCTGCTGCGCGAAAGCCCCGCACTGCGCACAGCGGTGTCGGTCTGCTTGCATGCGCAAGCTCCGATGCTGTTGGTATGGGGCTCCGACGCTCGCTGCATCTACAACGACGCCTGCATTGCAGTGCTTGGGCCGCGCCATCCGGCGGCGTTCGGGCAGCCGCTTGCGGCGCTGACGAACGCAGTCGGTGGCGATGGCGATGGCGATGGCGATGGCGATGGCGATGGCGATGGCGATGGCGATGGCGAGCAAGTGACCACAACAACCCTGGATCTGGCGACCTGGTCATGCAGCCCGGTGCTGCAAGCCGGCGAGCGGTTGGGTGCCTTGTACGTCGGCGTTGCGGCTTCAACTACTGACGTCAGCGAACAACGCCACAGCGACTGTCGCGACAGCTTTTTATTGATGCTGGAGGACGCGCTACAGCACGTATCCGATCCGCGACAGATCATCGACACCAGCGTGCGCTTGCTCGGTGAACACCTGCACGCGAACCGTTGCGCGTTCGGCCTGGCAGCCGCCGATGGCAGCACCATGCATGTGATCAGCGACCATGTGCAGGACATGCCGAGCCTGCAAGGTGACTTCCCCTTGGAAGTGGCGCAGGGCCTGCGCGATGCGTTGCTGCAAAATCGTCCCTGGTTCACCACCGATGCCATGGCACCGGGCGCACCGGACTATGTGGCCGAGCAGTACCGACGCTCCGGCTTGCGTGCCTCGCTGGCCATTCCATTGCACAAACACGGCCGCCTGGTGGCAGCGATCGGCGTGCATCAGCGCGCACCGCGGCAGTGGCTGTCAACCGAGATCGAACTGGTGCGGTTGGTGGCGGCACGCTGCTGGGAGTCAATGCAACGGGCCATGGCGCAGCAGCAACTGGCCGCGAACGAAGCGCGCCTGCGTCGCCTCGCCAACACGCTGCCGCAGATTATCTTCATTGCCGATCCAGACGGGCGACCGCACTACTTCAACCAACGCTGGTACGAGTACACCGGCCTGTATCCTTCTAACAGCGAAGATGCCACGTGGCACCGCGCGCACACTGCCGACGGCCTACGCCTGTCCGCGCAGGCCTGGACACTGGCGTTGAGCGGCGAACGCGCATTCGAGGTGGAATGCGAACTGCTGCGTCACGATGGGCAGTCGCGCTGGCACCTGGCGCGCGCCCTGCCGGTGCGCGGCGACGATGGCAGCATCAGCGAGTGGATCGGCACCTATACCGATATCCATGACCGGCGCGCGTTCGAACAGCAATTGCGCGAGAGTGAGGTGCGCTTCCGTGCGCTCTGCGAAACCGTGCCGGCAATGATTTGGATGTCCGACGCGCAAGGGGATTGCGTGTACTGGAATCCACGCTGGTACGACTTCACCGGACAGGGCGAAGATCAGGCGCTGGACCAGGGCTGGTGGGATGTGATGCATCCCGACGACGCGGCCCGCGTGCGATATGCCTTCGAACAGGCACTCAATCAACGCGGCGAATTCCTCGCCGAATACCGCGTGCGCCGCCACGATGGGCAATACCGTTGGTGTATCGATACCGCATCGCCGCACTTCGCCAGCGATGGACGCTTTCTCGGGCACATCGGCTCGCTCACCGATATTTCCGAACGCAAACATATCGAAGATGCCACTGCATCGGACCGGGCAATCCTGAGTTTGATCACCACCGGCGCGCCATTGCCGGTGGTGCTGGACGCGATTGCGTTGAGCGTGGAGGCGCGCGGCGAAATCCCGCTGTACTGCTCGGTGATGGTACGCGATGAGATCAGCCACACCTTGAGCTTCGGCTCGGCAGCCCATTTTCCAATCGAATACCGCGGGCACTTCGAACCATCGCCGATCGGTCCGGATGGGCCGCCCTGCGCGCGTTCGGCACATCTGGGCCGTCAGGTGATCTGTGCGGACATCCAGGCTGATGCCAGCTTCGCCAGCCATCATGCGATCTCGGCGGCGATGGGCATCGCAGCGTGTTGCGTCACTCCGATCCTGGCCAGCAACGGGCAGGTGCTGGGCACGCTCAACATTTATTACGACCGCCCGCACCTGCCTTCGTTACGCGAACAAGCAATGGCGCGCTCGGCCTCGCATCTGGCCGGCATCGTGATCGAACGCACCCGCGTGGATGCCAAGCTCAAGTTGTCGTTGCAGGCAGAAACCGCCGCACGCGGCCAAGCCGAGCATGCCAGCCGGGTCAAGGACGAATTCCTGGCCACGCTTAGCCACGAGTTGCGCACGCCGCTCAATGCGATTCTGGGTTGGTCGCGGTTGATGCAATCCGACGTGGCGGAATCTGCCAATCTGGGCCGGGGTCTGGTGATCATCGAGCGCAGTGCGCGTGCGCAGAAGCAGATCATCGACGACCTGCTGGACATGAGCGCGATCATGTCCGGCAAGATCCGCCTGCAGGCTGAGCATTTCGACATCGCCGGGCTGGTGCGCAGCACGCTGGAACTGATGCAGCCGACCGCGTTAGCACGCGGAATTGCGCTGGAACTGGACGCGCCTTGCGATGGCGAATTGTGGTTCTTCGGCGATGCCGGGCGACTGCAGCAGGTGCTCACCAATCTGCTCAGCAATGCGCTCAAGTTCACCCCGACCGGCGGCACCGTGCGAGTGGCGATGGACATCGAAGACGAGCGCCTGCGCCTGTGCGTACAGGACACCGGCATCGGCATTGCGGCCGAGTTTCTGCCGCATGTCTTCGACCGTTTTCGGCAGGCCGATGCCGGCACGACACGCCGTGTCGGCGGCCTAGGATTGGGCTTGTCGATCTCACGTCAGTTGGTGGATCTGCATGGCGGCAGCCTGGGTGCATCGAGCGCGGGCGAAGGCCAGGGCGCGCTGTTCACCATCGTGTTGCCGTTCCGGAACGGGGTCAGCGACTTGCGCCCTGCGTCGGCAGACACCGCACACGCGGGCACGTTGCCGGACGACTGCCGTCACCGTCTGGCTGGCGTGCGCCTGTTGCTGGTCGACGACGATCAGGATTCGCGCGAAGCAGTGATGCAGTTCCTGATGCTGGCCGGCGCGCAGGTGCAGGCTGCCGGCTCGGTGGATGCGGCTGAGCAGTGTTTGGCAAATGCGCACTTCGATGTCTTGGTAAGCGATATCGCAATGCCATTGCGCGATGGTTACGACCTGATCCGCACGGTACGTTCGGGCAGCGCCGATCTACCGCGGCACATTCCGGCCATCGCACTCACCGCGTATGTCCGCGAAGAAGACCGCGACCGCGCGGTGGTGGCCGGCTTCGACGCGCACATGGGTAAGCCAGTGGAACCGCCCGGCCTGGTCGATCTGATCGAACGTTTGATCTTGCCGACGCGTGCGGCGCGGGATGCGGTGGAATAGCGCCGCAGCGTGCTTGGTCGATGACTTGGTCACCGATCGGCACATTGAGGATGCTTGCCTGCATCGATGGCTTTTACTTACTACAGGGCTGAGATGGTGGAACGCTCAGTGAGTCTAGGGCGTGATGCCCCCGCCACTTGCGGAAAATGCTGAGCAAATTACTTGTCACTGATCGGCGAAATCGACGAAGCCTAGCTGCACCGCGTGTGCGCTTCCGATAGCGCTCAGAGAGCGAAAAGCTTGACTGCTCGAGCGTGCGGTGCTCTCGCCGCTTGCGGGACACACCGCGAACCCGTGGGGCCTCAATGGTGGTATCCATGCCGCAAGCGGCAAGGACACCGCACCAGAGACTGTCTTGGTAGCTTAAAAGGCTAGCTTGTCATGCGGAGAGATATGATACGCCCAGGGTTCCGTAGACACTCAAGACCCTCGTTGCGCGTAGCGCCGTTCAAACTCTACAGGCGACAGGTCGCCGGTTGAACCATGACGGCGTTGTGGGTTGTAGAACATCTCGATGTAGTCGAACACCTCC
>NZ_JSBW02000080.1 GCF_000772705.2 Xanthomonas vasicola | reverse complement strand
GTACGCATGGGCGGAAATTGCAAGAAACCAGCCTTCAGCGTAGCGAACACTGGTAGTTTTAGCACGCCGGTGCAGACATCAAGGCCTTGCGGTCGTTGGGTGGTTGGGGTTTTTCAGGGGCGACTAACTACCAGTTCTACGCGATGTCCACAGCGACCTGTCAGCCTGGTACAGCCATGTCTGGATTCTACACCACGCTCGGCTTTCAGGGAGAAAAGTCAGCGACGATTACTATCGGTCTGAGTAATTCGGGATTTTCATACCGCTGATCGCCGCGGGCGGCAGTGCCGGCATGCGAACTGGCACTGCCCCCTTGTCATCCCGCCGTCTGCTTTGCATGACTAGAAAATATCGACTTAATACGCCCAGGGTTCCGTAGACACTCAAGACCCTGGCGGTCTCAACTTGCACGCGCAACACGTGAATTGAACTGATCAATTTCCAACGCTAATGCTAGTGCCTCACTCGGTGTTTTCCAGCCAAGAGGCTGGCGAGGCCGGGCGTTCATCAAGTCTGCGACGTCATTGAGGTATTCCCGGCTCGCCTTTGACAGGTCCCCGCCCCTGGGCATGAACTGGCGCAGCAACCCATTGGTATTCTCATTGCTTCCGCGCTGCCAGGGGGCGTGCGGATCGGCGAGCCATAGGTCAATGTTCAGCCGGCGCATCAGCTCTGGATGGCACGTCATTTCCGTGGCGCGATCATAAGTCAAACTGCCGAGCGGAAACCGCGGTAGCTTCTTCGTGTGGCGGGTAAACACTTCCAACGCAGCCTGCGCAGTGCAGCCGTCCATCTAGCACAGCACAACGTAGCGCGTCTTGCGCTCAACCAGCGTACCCACGCAGGAACGGTTAAACGCTCCCTTGATCAGATCGCCCTCCCAGTGTCAGGGAATCAGGCGCTGCTCGATCTGTTCAGGACGATGGATGATGCGCAACTCCTCAGGCACCCAACTGCGCTTGGTTGCCGTCGTACGGCGCCGCCCTCGCGCCGGCTTGTGCTGTCGCAATGCCTCGACAAGCTCCTTTTCAAGCCGCCGCGCGGATAGGTGTAGATCGCGGCATAGATCGTTTCGTGGCTCACGCGCTGGGCGGGATCGTCTGGGTGCAGGACCTTGAGCTTGGCAGCAATCTGCTGGGGCGACCAGCGCTGAAAGACAAGATCGTCGCGGAGACTCTGGAACAGGGCACTGCCCTGGACAAGGCGCCGTTTGCCAATGCTGCGCTGCCGACGCAGCCGATAGCCCATTGCCGCCTTGGTGGCGACGTAGGCCGGGCGCTGCTCCCGGCTGAGCTCCCGCGATAGGGTCGATGCGCTACGGCCAAGACGCCGCGATATGGAGCGCATGCTGGATCGTCGGCCTGTCTCTGAATCCACCGGATCATGCGCTGGTGCTGTGCATGGACGAGAAGAGCCAGGTACAGGCTGTGGAGCGCACCCAGCCGCTGCTGCCGATGGGGCTGGGGTACGTCGAAGGCATCACGCATGACGCTGTGCGCCACGGCACGAGGACCCTGTTTGCATGGACTGCGACCGCTGACTCGATCCTGGCCAAGATCGAACGGCTCTGCAAAGTTATCAACGGAACGGAACAGTAGCGCCAGCCGCCTCACCCCTGCGTGGCGATCTCCCGCAGGGCCAGCTCGTACACCTCCCGCGGCTGGCCGCCCTGGGCAAGGCGGGCAGAGCCCTAGGGCGTGTCACCAATTCCTGCGTATGCCGCGTTGGGTCTGGCAGGCCCAACCCGAAGGGCCGCGGTTGCGCGCGGCATGCTCGGGGATTGATGACACGCCCTAGCTGAAACTCCGGCTGCGGCTGAACCAGCGGCTGGCCGCCTGGCGGGCCTCGTCCGCCATCCACTGGGCCACGCCCACCGCATATTCGCCATCGATCACGCCCTGGGCGGCAAGCGCCACCGCGCCTGCCACCGCGCCTGCCACGCTGTGCGGCAGCGCGGCGCGGCTTTCGCTCAGGGATCGCTGGAGGGTGCCTGCGACCGGCCCCGCCGGCGTGCAGGCCTGCACCGGCGGCTGGTCCGGCGCTTGCGCCGCGGCCAGGGCGTCGCGCTGGCGGGCCATCCTCTGCCAGTAGGCCAGCAGCATGCCCAGGCCCGCGAGCAGTTGCAGGCCCGCCAGTTGGCGGTCCGGCAGGTGCCGGAGCGTGCCGTACACCACCTCGCCGATCAGGTCCTCGGCCAGTTGCGCTCCATCGAGCCGCACCAGGGCCTGCGCGATGCGCCAGGCCGTTTCCTGGTCGTCGCGCTCCGCAAGCTGCCCTGGCAGCGCGGCCGCCCCGGCGGAGAACCATTGCGCAGCCGTGGCCAGTTGCGCTGCCATGGCACCGACGAGTTCGGGCTGCCGCAGGGTGTCCAGGGCGACGGCGGTCCACGCGGGATGGGCGCGCATCTCTTCGGTCAGCCATGCCGCCTGCCGGAGCAGGTTGCGCCACAGGGGCTGCAGCGTGGGAAGGTCGCGCGGGAACAGAGCCCACCGCGCGCCCGCGCCACCGTGGCCTGGCGGGCCTGGCGGACTTTGCAGCCCAGGCCCGTGCGGAGACGGTGCGCGGGGTGCGGAACGGGGGGAAGACGTGCCCGCGGCACGCGGCGGACGGCCGGTGGTTCCAGGCAGCCCGGCACGTGCAGGCAGGGAACGGGAGCGAGGCAGCAACGGGCCCGCATGGGCGTGCAACCGCGGCCCGGCCTCCTGCGGTGGGGCGGCCGCATGCGCGTCGGGCACCGTGGCTGGTTCGGGGTACGCGGGGCTGGCCTGGCAGAAGGACGTTCGTGGCGATGTGGCAGAAGGCGTGGAAGGCATCGGAGCGCTCGAATAAAGCGGGCACGGCGCGGCGGCGCCTGGCCCTGCGTACGGGATGCGTTGATCCCCCTGGCCCATTGAAGCCGCACGGGCATCGCCGGCGGAGCCGGCATGCGAACCGGCAGGCGCATGCGCGAACCTGCGGCCCCGGCGGCACCCGCCGGGGGAAACGCCTCAGGCGCCGGCCGCCTGCAGTGCGGGCATGCGTCCCGAGCCCACGTGCCCCCCTGCGGCCCTGGCTTGCCGGAGCACGCGGCGCGCCGTGGCCGTCCGGGAAATCGGTAGACAGCGCCAGTGAGGAATGGTGGGGCAGCTCGAAGCCGCGGGCCGGGTCCTGCACCGCCCAGGCCCGGATCTTGGGGGCGGACGACTGCACGCTGCCGAAGATCGTGGCGAAGGCCACGCCGGCGGCATCGCGGCGCGGCGCCAGCCGCACCATGCCCATGGGGATGGCCGTGCCGGACGGATCGAACACGTACCAGCGGTCCCGAGGAAGACCTCCACGTAGGCGTGGAAATCGGGCGGCCCCAGCGCGGGATCGGCGCCGTAGTCGGCGCCGGTCGCGATGCGGGCCGGGATGTTCAGCGCGTGGAATCGCGGCACACCCCGACGCGCTCCACGAAAGTGTCGATGGCCGAGGTGGTGGAGTTGGAGGTATTGGAGCGGAAGGCGACGTGGCCGCGCACCCAATCGCAGATGGCCTGCACGCGGCTGTAGCCCTGCCACAGGTGGCCGAATTCGCGCATGGCCAGCGTGCCTAGGCGGTCGGACTGGCAGTAGCGACTGGGCAGGATGTAGCCGACGGCCTCGGGCGGCAGGTCGCGCACCGGCACTTCGGGAATGCGCGCCGGATCGGCGGCGTGGTGGTGCATGTCCACCGTGGCCGCGTAGGCGACGGTGAGCGGCCCCGGGGCGGCGTGCATCCGCATGCAGCGCGTGCCGGTGGCGGGATCGGTATGCAGTCGCGGCAACGCGTCCGGCTGGCTGATCTCCAGGTTTTCTTCCATGACCTTCTGCCCCCCGGTGTGCGCGGCATGGATGTTGAAGACGATGTCCGCGCCGGGACCCGTCGCCAGGTGCGCGACATCGTCGGCCTGTCGCTGAATCCATCGGATCATGCGCTGGTGCTGTGCGTGGACGAGAAGAGCCAAGTACAGGCTGTGGAGCGCACCCAGCCGCTGCTGCCGATGGGGCTGGGGTACGTCGAAGGCATCACGCATGACTCTGTACGCCACGGCACGAGGACCCTGTTTGCCGCGCTGGACATCGCCAACGGCAGTGTCATTACCCAGTGCAAACCCCAGCACTGACATCAGGAGTTTCTCCCGTTCCTGCGGCACGTGGACGCGCAGGTGCCGCAGGATCTGGACGTCCATCTGATCTGCGACAACTACGCCACTCACAAGCACGCCAGGATCAAGGCATGGCTGGCCAAACGACCGCGCTACCACATCCACTACACGCCGACCTGCAGCTCCTGGCTCAATCAGGTCGAGCGTTGGTTCGGCCTGATCACCCAGCGGGCGATCAGGCCGGGCTCCTTCGAGTCGGTGGCCGATCTAACGCGCAACATCAATGCCTTCGTGGAGCACTACAACCAAAACCCGCGACCGTTCAAATGGACTGCGACCGCTGACTCGATCCTGGCCAAGATCGAACGGCTCTGCAAAGTTATCAACGGAACGCGACACTAGGGATGGTCTGATCAACGCGACCGGAAAACGAAGCAACCGCATCCGCCGCGCTGAGGGCGCTCAAATCGCCGATTTTTTGCCGGTTTCGGCCGTTTGCGGGGTGTTGCCTGGGTTACAGGCACAGCTT
>NZ_JSBW02000079.1 GCF_000772705.2 Xanthomonas vasicola | reverse complement strand
TGTACGCATGGGCGGAAATTGCAAGAAACCAGCCTTCAGCGTAGCGAACACTGGTAGTTTTAGCACGCCGGTGCAGACATCAAGGCCTTGCGGTCGTTGGGTGGTTGGGGTTTTTCAGGGGCGACTACTTACCAAAGGTTAATCCCTATGCAAAAACCCTCAGGTGGCAACAGCATCACCCCGGGCTGGCGAAGATCCTGCGACTGCTGGCTGGGGGTCGAGGCTAATTAGGTCCGCTTTTCCACTTTTTCACTGCGGCGATCAACTCTTCTTTTTTACTTCCATCGATCGGCCACCCATGAATTTCAGCCACTATTTTCTTGTCACGAAAGAAGTAAAAGCCCGGGGTCGACCAATCCGTTATCCGGCTCCAAGCAAGCCAGTCATACACCATCGCCATTTTTTGCTTCGCATGAGTCGAATTCCACTCATCAATTTCTTCGAGATGAAGACCAGACTCAGGGGGGACAAGCCAAAGCCCGTCCTTCAAGTCGCCACTCAAACCGGTATCACGGACAATAGCGTCGCTGGCAGTGCGCGTAAAATGGCATAAAGGACTAGCGACAATGACGATCCCAAAATCGAGCATTCCTTGATCAACAGACTCAATGATAAGCGAATTGCCGACATGCCTGATTATCGCCGGCGCATTCGTTGCAGCGCCTCGCCCATCCAGAACCGGTGGAGTCGCGGGCTCAATACCGTGCAACTTCGAAAAGTCCTTGGCGATCTTGAACTGCCGGGATTTAACCAATACTCCGACGACATCGTGCAGGTCACGCTCAGTGGCCACATGCCGCTCATCAAGAAAATCGTAAAGACTGGCGGCCTCTAGCGAAATAGCCTGATCCTTCGAATAGAAAGCGGTCGTTACCGCAGCATCGAAGCGCGCCCTCGTCTCTGGCAGATCATGCGAACCTAACTTTTGAGGATAAAAATTCCTGTAAGAATCGACAAGCATCTGATGCTGAATATTTGGGGGCAGTGTTCGCACAATGCCTGCCAACTGCTCGATTTTTACCGATGGACCTATGACAGGTGCCGACTGAACCTCAGGCATGATCAATAAAGTTACGAGCCCGATTATGATGAGGAAATATTTCATTTTGACCGGATTGGAAGCGAGCGGCAAATGCTGCCGCTCTTGGTTCGTAAAGACTAGCAGTTTGAAGTACATGCCGACCTCTGGCTTTCGCCACAGGTTGCTCGCTCCTCACAACGATATCCTTCCAAAAAACCCCCATTTTGCATAAGAGGCTCGGCATTCACATCCTTGTCTAAACGCGTACGAGGTGCCGCGTTGATCTTATAAGCCCCCCCTTCCAATCCAAATAGAGCGAGAACGCTATACACCTGTGTTGGCGAGAGCTTCTTCAAAGACGATGTATCAAATTCCGTCAAACCCTTCTCATTGAATTTCAGGCTATTAATGAACTCATCTCTTAGCATTGGCGAGATATCTTTGAACGCCGATATCTCCTGAGGCATTGATTCAATGTATAAATCCAAGGCGTGCCTTGTCTTTATGGGAGCCATTTGCAGAGAAATACGTTCAGCATCAACGATTTGCTTCGCGGCAGCACTCACAGCCGAGTCCTCCACATCTGCCGCTTGCAACTGAGTTGCACCAAAAGACGTCACCACCAGTAAAAAAACAAACAAGATGATTTCATTTGATCCTCCAGCACGGTTTAATTTCTGAACATGACTGTAACTTACTCCATTAACACTTTTTTGACATACATCACAAAATCAGTAAAGAATTTTACAAAATATTGATACCTATGGTTCAAAAAATTGAACCCAGTGCACCGTCAATAAACAATCTATTGTTATATTAATTTTCTATTTAACTATATTTTTTTATAAAAAAATTAATAAATAAGTGAAGAGCGACGCCTTGCAGTTGACGCCATCATGCTTGCTGTACGGGCCTCGACTTCAAGCTGAAGGGCGGCACTTGGTCACATCTGAAAAGACACGTCCTCAAGAATGTAACCCTCGGGCCGACAAGGTATGCAACGTTTCGAGGAATCTCCCATGGGCATCCTGATCTACCTGGTGCCTGCATTCGCACTCTGGGCGCTGATCGCCACCGGACTGGCATTCATGCGCGGTCGCCAGTTGCGTGCCGAATCCGGCGAGCTTGCCAGCACGCAGGACAGCCTCGGCCACTATCAGGCGGCGCTGTCGCAACTGAAGGCGCGTGCGGCGGCCACCACGCTGGAACTGGAATCGTTGCAGCGCAGCTATGCCGTGCTCAAGCAATCGCTGGAGCAGCAGGAGCAGAACGCCTCGGAGCAGCAGGCGGCCACTGCCGGCCAGGTGATTCCGATGGTGCTGGTGCAGCGACTGGATATCGCCAACGAGATTGGCACGCTGTTCGAGCATGTGGCGCGCGTGGCCCGCAGCCTGCGTCGCTACAGCGCCTACAGCCGCGGCCACAATGCACCCGAGCCGGCTACAGCGCGCTACGACCTGCACTGGCTTGCCGATTGCCTGCATAGCTTCGATCAGCTGGGTCACGCACTGGTGCGCGGCAATGTCGCTGCACTGATCACGGCGTGCCAGGATCTGCTGTCGATGTACGAGCATTACTTGAAGGATGGCTCCGGCTACAACAGCCGCGATACCTTCCAGCGATTGAGCAACGATGTGCCGCTCTCCGAAGCCACGGACGCGATCCGCTCGATCATCGTCAAGGCGACGCTGGCGCAGGATGTGCAAGATGCGGTGCAGGAGGATGAGGTGGTGGCGAACGTTGGGTGAATCGGGAATCGGGAATCGGGAATCGGGAATCGGGAATTGGAAATCGCAAGAGCGTGCGGCCTGATACATCGCTGACGCGTTGCGTTAGGCCTACAACATCGTACAAAGATAGCTAAGCCCCTTGCCTTCCGATTTGCTGCAAAGAAAAAAGCGCACCTTGCGGTGCGCTTTTTCTATCTCATGCTTCGACATTCTTGGGTAGCTGACGATGATGCTAGCGGCAGCCAACATAAGCGGACGGCGCTGCAGACATCGGAACGCACGCATTTTTGCGTTCCGATTCGAACACGGCCGCGCAGCTCGGCACGCTGCACGGCCGTATCGCTAACTGACTAGCCGCCGATCTTCATCCACTCCCAAAATCACGGCGCCTTCTGCGGTAACGCATAAGCGATCAACGCATCGCCCGCCGGGGTTTCCATGAAGTGATGCCCGCCGGCCATGATGACCAAATATTCGCGGCCACCATACGCGTACACCATCGGGTTGGCTTGGCCGCCGGCCGGCAACTTGGCGTGCCACAGCTCCTTGCCGGTAGCCAGATCGATGGCGCGGATCAGGTCGTCAGTGGCTGCTGCGATAAAGATCAAGCCGCCTGCCGTCACCACCGCGCCGCCATTGTTCGGCGTGCCGATCTCGATCGGCAGACCGGAGCGAATGCCGAAAGGGCCATTGCCGCGCGCACTTCCGAACGGGCGGTCCCACAGCGTCTTGCCACTGGCCAGGTCGATGGCGCGGATGCCGCCATACGGCGGTTCCTTGCATAGCAACTTAGAGCGGCTAACAAAACCCTTGAATTCTGTCGAACCGGCGGCATCATGGCCGGCATGACACGTCGCAACGAGATCCCAATTGCGCTGTGGAAGCGAATCGAGGCACTGATTCCGCAGGTCAAGCCTTCCACACAAGGTGGACGACCTCGTATCAGTGATCAGCAGGCGCTCAATGGAATCATCTATGTGTTGCGCACAGGTATTGCTTGGGAAGAACTGCCTGGGGAACTTGGCGATGGGAGCGGCATGACCTGCTGGCGGCGGTTGCGTGATTGGCAAGTCAGCGGGGTGTGGCATCGTCTCCATCAGGTGTTGCTGGCCGAGCGACGTCGCGCCGACAAGCTGGATATGCGCCGAGCAAGTCTGGACGCGGCCAGCGTGGCCTCCCCCCGGGGGGCTCGTATACAGGGCCAAACCCAACCGATCGCGGCAAACTCGGCAGCAAACGGCATCTGATCGTCGATCGCAACGGCGTGCCGCTGGCTGTGTGCGTCACCGGTGCCAATCGACACGACTCGGTTGTCTTTGAGGAGTTGCTTGATGCATTGGCTGAAATCGGCGGAAAACCAGGGCGTGCGCGACGCTGGCCAGGCAAACTGCATGCTGACACGGCTTACGACATCGCCCGTTGCCGCAATGCCCTCAAGCAACGCGGCATCATTGCGCCGATTGCTCGCAAGGGCATCGAACGCAACGACCGTCTGGGCCAGCACCGCTGGGGCGTGGAGCGTACCCACGCTTGGTTCGCCGGGATGGGCAAGCTGCGTCTCCGCTTCGAACGCCGCATCGATATCCACTTAGCGTTGCTCTCGCTTGAAGAACTCCGGCATCGACACGCCAGCCTGGAATTGCACGGCATTGATGCTCATCGCCCCACCTCGTTGGCTTCAGGTGACAACAGCATCTCCCCAGGCCGGCGCAGATCCTGCGACTGCCGGCTGAGAGTCAGGGCTAATCAGGTCCTTCAATAAGAAAATGTTGACGCTTTGGATGACGCGCAACTAGCCTAATACCGGCGGAAGCCAGTCTATGAGCGCGAGCCTGGGTACGCCATAAACCAATCAAAAAACCATTAAGGAAAACGGACACATAATGAATAGATCACTTGGATGTGCAGCTTTACTACTCATCGCCCTCTCCTTTAAAGCTAGCGCCGAGGACACCGAAACTGTTTGTAACGGATGCGCCGACCAAGCTATGAGGTTCAGGGCTCGTGACTTGGGCAATGGACACCACTATTTTTGGGACTTCACCACCCGCCGGCTGACGCACTACCTCACACAGGGACAAACTGTCCCGCCCGCCAGTTTCAAGACAGACAGCGCCTCCTCGGCCAGAGGGTCAATTCAGCTAATACCGCTGACATCTGACGAAATGCAACTTTTTAGCTACGGGCTGGATCTTTACGATTCAACCGGAACCACTCGAATAACTAACACTTTCCAAACCGACTACACCATTCCTGCGAACGCAGCGCAAGCAAATTTCGTGATGGCTGCTGCTACGACCCACCAAGCCACAGCATTTGACATGGTAAACACACCAGTTTATCAGAAAGCGGTTATTGACTTGGTCTTCAATCAAAATAACTTAGGGCCTTTTTACTGGCTACAGGATAGAGCGCGCGTAGCCCTGGCTACCTTCACTAACTTTGTATCAATATCTCTCATAAAACCCCCTTTACATTGTTTAATACCATTCAGTTTCCTGATGGATCCTCCTTTATGGTCGGCTGGGATTACCAGTCCAGGCAGTACAGGTACGTAAAGGGATCTGCCACTGATGCCGCCGGCAACTTGATACCTGAGACCACTAATGACGCGGGCGGGGGCGCTACGGGAAAGATCAACTATGTTTACCCGAACACCGCAAAGGGGATGGCAGCAGGTGGAGAAATGGTTGATCACTTAACCGGACTAAACGTGGGCTGGACCGCACCGCCAGGCACTCCAGTCAACAATGGATTTATAATCGCATGTGTATCTACCCCCTCCGGCGTTCGATGCACAATTGAGACCCTTATACGATGAGTACAATTCCTACTGGCAACACACCTTTATTCCGATCACTCTTGTTTTTTTTGTTTTCCACAGTTCTAGCGTGGATTGGATGGCAGTCAAACGGTCAGATCGATTGGCAGAAATTCGCGGTATATTCCTGCATGGTCATCACGTATTCCGCATGTGTGATTTTTTATCTAAAATCTTTGGACAAGCTAAAGCCCTTCGTAAATTATAGCTACGCCAAGTTTTTATTGTTTATTAGCCTGCTAACGGTAGGCAGCGGACTCGCTGCGCTGTTGCTGCACTTTTTGTAAGACCTTAACGATGTAGCGTCTCATAGCCGCGCACATCGCGGCCGCCACCATGATTGATGTGTGACTAGTGGGGCCGTAATTGCCCCACTTTCCACTGCATACCGTGGCGCTGACGCGCCGCGACGGCGATCAGCATCGCTACTCGGTGGTAAGCGTCCGCCAACCACGCCTACCCAAAGCTCACCCAGCGTGCAGCGTGGTCGATGTCCCGATCCAGTGTGGTTGGCAGCCGTGCCAGGGTATCGTGCAGCCAGGGATGCGGTTCGATACCGTTGGCTTTTGCAGTGGCCAGCAGACTCATGAGTCACCCCTGAAAAACCCTCTCAAGCACCAAATGGCATGTTTGCCGGCCACATGATTTTGAGCACGTTGAGGAACGCACCCGCACCACCTGCAACCAAGCACGCAAAAATGCGATCCAGCGCAGCAGCCAGCGCAGGTTGTAGCCAGCGGCGCAGCCGAGCACGTGCAGTGCATCGCCTTGGGCGCCTTTGAGATGGCAGCGATT
>NZ_JSBW02000078.1 GCF_000772705.2 Xanthomonas vasicola | reverse complement strand
CGCTGGCTGCTGCGCTGGATCGCGTTTTTGCGTGCCTGGATGCGGGCGATGGAATGGCCATCCTTTAGCCACGTGCCGCTGTCACAGACGGCACGGGGCGCTTGAAGGGGATTTTTCAGGGACAACTAAATGGGGGCGTTATTGGGGGGAAAGAGCAAGCCGGCCCTTACAAGTTGGACGCGCGCTATAACCGTCAGAGATTGGTCGCGCGCATTGAAGCGGTTGCGGCTTATTCGGACCGCATCCAAGTGCATGGCCTTGATGCGCTAAAGCTATTCTCAAAAATAAGAAGCAAGCTTCCCAAGAAAACGCTGATTTACATGGATCCACCTTATTACGTTAAAGGGTCTCAGCTTTACCGAAATTGCTATGGGCATGATGACCATGCTTTGGTTGCCCAGGCAGCCAAGCGGCTGGAGCAGCCTCTTGTGATCACCTACGACGACACTTCTGAGATCCGTAAGATTTACAAGGGGATGAAGTCGACGCTTTTCTCGCTTACCTACTCAACGCATCTGGCCCGCCCATTGGCGAGCGAGGTGCTTTTCTACAACAATCTCACTCTTCCAATGCCCCCTACGCTTACGCGTCGCATGGCCCTGAGTGAATGCGCTTAAGAAGGAAATAGGCATGAACGGACTTCTTACTCAAGTTTTGTCGAATACTCCGCTGTCACGGCTGATCGGAAAGCCTAGCCAATCTTTCGTTGGCTACGTCTATCGTATGTCTTACGACGAGTGTTTGATTCAGACAAACGACAAGTTCAAGCATGAAGTCAACGGCTTGCCTCACAATTCATTTCTTGTTGCCGCTGGGTTCGATCCAGAAAAATTTTCCGAGTCTTTTGAGGTTGACCGGGAGGTGGTGTTGTTGCGTGTGCTCGGCCCATCGCCGTTACCTCAGGACGGAGATATGGTTCGAACACGCATCGAGCATCACCAGCGACGTTTGGAAAATGAGCGTTACCCGGGCGATAAAAATGATGGTCTTGACCCCATGACAGCCAACGAGTTGCAATGGGGTGGCATGCGCTGTCGAGTGCTCGGAACCTTCTATACCGGTCCTGACGGACAACTACGCCTGGGGAGTGATCTGGAAAACTTCATGAGCTTGTCAAGGATGCGCGCTTACAAGCCGCGCGCCGAAGCCTTGGAAATGATCGTCAATCACATGAATCCGGAAGTCAAAGCCAAGGCACAGGAAGAGGCTAAGAAATCAGGATTTGAAGAAGCGCCCCGACCGATTGACATTGGTCAAGTTCGTTACACCTCAACCGATCGGTTGCATAGAGGCAAAGACGAGGTGCGTGTCCCAGTGCGTATCCAGCCCGCAGACTTCTTGGCGCGGCGAACAGCAGTATTGGGAATGACCAGAACTGGTAAGTCCAATACGGTAAAAACGACTGTTTCTGCCGTCGCATTGGCCGCTTTAAAATCGAATATTCATGTGGGTCAGTTGATCTTCGATGTCAATGGTGAATACGCAAATGCTAATCATCAGGACGACGGGAGCTCTATCGCAGCGGTTTTTGGCCAGGAGCGCGTGGTCCGTTACCGAGCCATGACCACCCAGGGCTTCGAGGATCTCCGGACCAACTTCTATCAGGAGCCCGCGCAGGCAATTGGTTTGATTCAATCGCTCTTTCGAGCGACTCCCTCGTCCTACTCTGGCCAAGATCTGGAAGCCTTTATGGGCACATCTTTGGAAGAGCCGAGCGCACAGGACAAAGGAGATCACGTGCGATGGGAGAGGCACGTCGCGGTCTTTCAATGCATTCTCTCAAAGGCAGGTTATCGAGCGCCATCAAACTTCGTCGTCAAAGTCCCGCTTAGCAAGGCCTTGGTCAAGCAGGTAACTGACACAATCGATGGAGTTCATGCCCCGTCTTCCGAGAAATCTTCTCTTGAAGATGCTTGCGTCTGGTTTGAGGCCATACGTTTGGCTAATCGAACCCTGAAAGAACGGCAAAAGGAAGAAAGTAAACCCACGATTGGTTTGGAGTCCTCGACCAAAGGAAAGTCTTGGGTAGATCCCACGCTTGAGGCTCTTTTAAACATGCTTGCGCGTGAGAACACGCGCGGCCAACCATTCGGAGGCTACAGGGCTGTTCAAGCGTATACCCCATACCACTCTGAACGCCGTAGCGCCGATGTAACTGTGGAAATCATTGCCCATCTATCAAAGGGTAAGATTGTTATACTTGATTTGTCGGTTGGGCCGGTTGAAATTCGCGAAGTTTTGTCTGAGCGCATTGCGCGTCAGCTCTTCGAGCGTCAGATGAGCGAACTCAATCAAGGGAAAGTTCCACAAAATGTTGTGCTTTATGTTGAAGAAGCTCACAACTTGATTGGCAAGAAATCCGAACTCACTGCCACCTGGCCGCGCATTGCCAAGGAGGGTGCGAAAGCAAAGATCGCATTTGTCTATGCAACTCAAGAACCATCCTCTGTCCATCCGAACATTCTGGCAAATACAGAGAACTGGTTCGTTACGCACCTAAACAACGATGACGAGCTGCGAACGCTCGGGAAATTTTACGACTTCGGTGATTTTCTGCCGTCGTTGAAGTCTGCTCAAGATGTAGGCTTTGCCCGGATTAAAACCCTCTCAGCGCCCTTTGTGATTCCTACGCAGATCAATCGCTTTACGCCTGAGCAGGTTCGCGAAGAAATGCGGCAGCTCGGTGTGGATGCTGGTCAGCTTGGACTTGGAGTTGTTTGACGATGCCCTACCCAGGTGAACCGGCAGGTAAAGGCGGGCATGCGGACTTTGTTCGCAACCCCGATGTGAACACATTTTTGAAAAGCTGTGCTTACCTTCGACAACCTTCCGAACAGGAAGCCGCAAAAATTGGGGCTTTATTTACTACAGCCCCCAGTAGCCCGGAGCCATTGCTACCACGCATGGTCATCGCCTCAGATGCCAGTAAAAGTGACACGCCGATAAGTGAGCGGCTGCCCAGCACGCAGATCGGATTCTTAAAGGTTAGCCACGTTCTTGTGAATATGGAGAAGTATGCTGGTCTGGTCCCCGCCGGAGGCCGCTTCGTTGACCCTTTTCGTGCTGCTGAGATCCACAGGGAGGCGCACCCAGTTACTTTTACAATGCCAGGAAGCAATGTTCGTTATAAGGGAAGCAAGGGTGTTAAAGACGGCTTCCGGCATGCACTTTTCGATCATCTGCAGAGAGTGGGGAGTGAAAGTCACCGTGGTCAGACCCTGCTAAAAACCTTGCGTGACCTAGAAGTAGGTCACATTAGTTTATCCAAGTGTCCAAGTTGCCAGGAAGGAATTTCTCTAGTATTTGATGGTGCTGCCAACGAGCTTTCCTGTCCGCTCTGCTCGGCTCCGATCTATATTAGTGATTCCCTCCGCCTACACGAAGGGATCAGCGATTTTGGCGACAATAGTTCAGCGATGACCCGCATGATGAATGCAGTCGAGCATCTGATGCTTGCTTCTTTCGTCAAGCAAGTCCAGATAGAAGACGTTTCTCGTCTTTCTGATCTTTCTTTTGTGGTGGATGGGCCTCTGGCAATATTCGGTGAGCCCGCAAAACTTTCCCAGCGCCTTCAACGTTTGATATACCAAGTCAACGAAGAGCTTGCGTGTCGGAATCTTCGGCCCATGCTTGTCTTGGGTCTTCAGAAGACTGGGGGTTTGATGGATCACGCAAAGTTGATTGAAGAGCATATTAGACCTGGATCGTTGCGGGTGGTTGACGATGAGTATCGAAATCAATACATCACTGGTGCTGAATCACCGTCTGATAACTTCGGCAATGAGACTTATTACGGGCAGGACTTTCTATTTCGAACTGAAAGTGGGCGGATTTTCAACTTTGCAATACCCTATCCGTTTCAAGACAAGACCTGTGCTAAAGGTGGATCGGGGTTTTCCAAGGCTAAGGTCGAGTCGGTGCGTTATGGGACCTTGATCCAGCAGGCCTGCGACCTCATTAGGCATTTCGAGATGGATTTGTATGAAAGTGCAATCGTTCCCGTTGCACTAGCGCATCGTCACGCCTCGATTAGCCTATCCCCTGGAGGAAAGGTTTTGGATCTGATGGTTCGAGCTGGATTGAAATAATCGCGTTTGATGGTTGGGAAATTCTACGTGGCTTCTCTAGCGAGGTGCTCTTTTCAGCAGGCGTATTGGCGTAATGAAGACGTGGCGGTAAGATTCTTGGTCAGCTGAGAGGTAGTGGAATGTTGCATATGGAATCGACAACCTCCGGTCGTCCAAAGTCCGGCGAGTTTTTCATCCTTGAGGCGGGCAAGATAAACGGGCCGACCAACGGCGTGGTCTTCGAAAATTTAGACCGGCTGCTTTCGCCACCGCGGTTGATTCTGCTCCCCGAAGGCGGCGGCTTCCCACCCCTTCGCGAGACCCCGCGCTTGGTCTACAACCCCAGCAAAGGCCCGCCACCTTTGGACCTAGAACCTGGGTTCAGCGGCTACTGGCTGGTGTCTGAGCGGCTCCAGCAAGTCATGGCAACGGTCGATCCCCACGCGTTTGCATTCGCAGAAGTGGACTACCGCCTTGCCGACGGTAGTGCTGGTCCGCGACATTTCCTTTGCGACGTGGTCCAACAAATCGACGCGTTGGATGAAGTGGCCTCACAACTCTTTGTTGACACCACAGAGCCGTTCGTTAACGGCAAGTTCTACGATCTGACGGGCGGGGCCAGCGTTACCTTTGACCGCCAGCGTTTGGGCGACGCTCACGTGTTCAAGACCCCTTACACCGGTGCAGTCTTCTGCGATCAGGTGTTCAAGGACGCCGTGACGGCGGCCGGAATGGCGACCGATACTGACGCCGACGGCCTTTGGCTGATCGACGCTTCGGATATCTAGTCGCGCAAGCCCGACGGTTTAGGAAGGAACCCGACCCATGCCTCGCAGCAGGCCTGTTTTCCAAGACCACCACGCCATCGAGCAACAGACGCTGGATCGAAGCCCCTTGCTCAAAGCGTTGTCGAACGCGGGGCATTTCGATATTCACGCGCCGGAGAACCGACTGTTCCTGCCATCGAACCCCGCGTTTGCGCAGACCCTGGGCATCACCCCGCATAGCGGGGGGCCTATCGCTGACTACCAAGTCGGGCTACGGCAGAGGTTATGGCGCTTGGAGCAGACCCCTGACGGAGTGGGAGCGCTAGCGGGCGATGCGGATGCTCTGGAGCGCATCGCCGGGCGTGTGGAAACGCTGCGCGATACCGTCCGTGTGGGCCTCATTCGAGGCGACCTGCACACCAACGCTCCATTGGGGTTGAGGCCTGACGACATTCGTCCAGGCGTCCAGAACTTCTTTCGCAACGAAGTCGCTTATGGGCAAGCCCATGCCGTGCAACTTCATAGTCTGAAGGGCTATGCGGCGGTGGATAACGGCTGGGCGGCAGTGACGCATACCGAAGCCCGTGTGGCGAGTACGCTCCAGCATATCCAGAGTGTCCCCAACCCTCTGACCCGTGGTGGCGCGGCCGAGCTTCAGCGACATGGTCTGTCTCAAGCCATCTCAAACGCTTACCACGGCGGACGCTTGACCATATCGCCGAGGGGCGTGGCCCTGGTTGAGAACACCTTGGGCAAGGAAGCCGCCAGGCCTTTGCGAGTTCCTCGCGGTCAAAGCGGCGCCGCTTCCATGGAAGTGCTGCTCGGCACGGCGTCGGCCAGCACCTTGGTGCGCTCGGGCGGCTTGTTGGCGACGGGGGCAGACGCAGTGCTGACCGCCCGCCGCTCGGCCGAGTTGCTGGAACAGGGCAATGCCACGGCCGCGCAGTCCGAGGTCACCCATGCATTGGCCCGTAACGTCGGCGGCTGGGCTGGAGGTGCATCCACGGCAGCAGCGCTGGGCGGCAGCGGCTTCGTGCCTGCGGCGTTGGTGGTCGGCGATGCGCTGTTGATGAGCAAGACGTTCGACAAAGGCGCGGATCTGCTGGACAACCGCGCCATCTACCACCAGACCGACAAAGCGGGCGTGGAGTGGCAGTTCAACGGTCGCAATTGGCAGCGCGAAGCGGCCATCGACCTCGCTCCGGATGGCCGGCGCACGAGCGGCGAGCAGCCCGTGGTGGCCAGCTACGAGAAATCGCGGGAACTGGGCGCGCTTGCCAACGCCAAGGCAGTGGAGTTGGCGCTGGGCAAGGCCCCGCCGCCCCAGGACCCGTTTAACCTCCCTGCACGGGCCAGTGACCAAGTCGGGTTGGACAACCAGAACTGGCACCGCAATCCCGAGAGCCAAGCATGGGAGCGCCAAGTCAAAACCGCCGTGTCCGGTGCCAACGACCGGGGCAGCTACGAGCACCAGATCGCCTCCCCGGAGCGCGCGCAGCAGCTCAACCAGGAAGCCCTTGGCCGCATCGAAAGCAACATTGCCACCGGGCGCGAAGCCATCGCGGCCGCCTACTTGGAAAACCATGCTGCTCAGCGCGCCCAGGCCTATGGAGTGGAGGTGCAGGCAGCCGTGGAAAACGCCCTCGCCAAGCAAAGTCTCGTGCTGGGACACGACGGGCAGGTCTACCAGCGGAACGAGGCTGGGCAGTGGGCCGGCAGAGATGGGGCGGCCACTGGCAATCTGGCGGTCGAACTGGAGCTGACGAATCAGGTGCGCCAGCCGTCGTTGGAGCGTGCCCATGAGACCCTGGCAGCGATTCAGGCGCTTCCTGCGCCAACCGCTGCGCAGATGGAGCGCAACGAATTGCTGCATCGTTACCGGGCCGCAGGCGTTGATTTGAACGTTAATCCGGAAACCCAACAGGCCGTGAAGTTGGCCTCGCAGCGGACCATAGAGGCCAACGGCATCGCTGGGCCGACGATGCAGCAGTTGCAGCGCAATGCGTTGGGGCAATACGGCTACGACAGCCCCATCGCACACCTCCAGCTCGGCAGCGATGGGGTGACTCGCGTGGTGGCCGTCACCAGCAGCGAGGACATCCGGCAGGCGTTGAGCGAGGCGCAAGGCAATCGGCTAGAGCCGCCAAGCCTAGGGAAACTCTGAACAACTCCCCTTGATCCTGCGACAATCACACAGACGCAACGGACAACGACGATGCAACTGACCTTCGGCGATGCGGAGTACAACGGCAAGCGCAAGCGGACGCGGCGTGAGG
>NZ_JSBW02000077.1 GCF_000772705.2 Xanthomonas vasicola | reverse complement strand
TGTCCACCGCCTGCATGGCATGCGCGGCGTTGATGGTGTGCGCCAGCAACTCTTCCATCCCCGCTTCGCCAAGCCGCTGCCGCCAACGCGTCAGCGAGCTGGCATCGCACGGCAAGCGCGTCTGGAACACGACCTCGCCAGTGAAAAACTGCCAGTACGGATTTTCCAGCCAACGCTCGCACACCGCTTCATCGGACAGGTCGTAGGCGTGCTTGAGGTAGAGCAAACCAGCGATCAGCCGCACCGGCAATGCCGGCCGACCGCCACCGGCCGGGGTGGCCGGCAAGCGCGATGAAAGTGCTTGCTCCAACGCCGTCCACGGCATCCGTTGGCTCAGCTGCGCCAGCGGATGCTGCAGATCGATCTGATTCTCCAGACGCGAACGGAACAACTCGTCGGCGGGTCTGTCTTCGGCAGCAGGACGGCGTGTACGCATGGGCGGAAATTGCAAGAAACCAGCCTTCAGCGTAGCGAACACTGGTAGTTTTAGCACGCCGGTGCAGACATCAAGGCCTTGCGGTCGTTGGGTGGTTGGGGTTTTTCAGGGGCGACTAATTACCCCTGTTTGACTCAGTTACGCCTTGCGCGCGGATGATCATCCGCCTCAATGGTGGCGTCGGAGGAGACTTTCCGAAGTTTCAGGTATGGGTTGTTTGGCGGAAGCTCCCCGAATACACCCTGCCAACGCTCAAGCAGGTAGCCGTGGAGCCGGCGCGATTTGCGAGGTCCGGTTACTTCGCACGTCCAGATGTTCAGGCCATTGGCTTGCTTACGGTGTAGATGCAATTTCTCAAATCTCTTTTGCGCCCACTGCCAATCTGTCATCTCTTCACGCTTGGCATAGTCAGCGATTTGAGGATGTTCTTGCGCATAGCGTTGAAACACACCTGGGCTTACCAGATAGACGGCATCCGCCACGATATGCACCAGCGCCTTAGCGTCGTTGATGACGAGTCGGCGCGATGCAATCGCCTGCTGTAGCCATGTCACGAAATGATCGGCTGACATTTGAGTTGAGATGCTATTCGACTCATCCCTGGATGGTTGGGTACTGGTCGACATTGGATTTTTGTTCGCTAGGACGGATTCGCTCACCTGGTGTGGCTTTGCGGGAGCTTCAGGCGTTGGCTGAACCGATGAGTTTCCTTGGTCATCGGCCTTCGGTTGATCTGGTTCCCCAATCATTGCCAGCAATTCATCCATCATATCCGGGGCGTTTCTCGCTACGGGTTGTGTGCTCAAAGAAGGCTTCGATTTCAACGGCGGATTGGCTCGATCTTCGGCGGTGTCCTGCATGGAAGAGTCAAGCAAGTCCGGCGCACTCTCGCCGGTTGCCTCGGCACCTTGGCCTGTTTCAACAAGCACCGTCCCCGCGTAGGCGGCCGGCCGCTCACCAGCCTCCCAGATCAGGGCGGGCGAGAGCCGCAGTAACGTAAAGGCATGTGACCAGCCGCTTGAGCTGGTCACCGTTGCACGCCAGATCGCTTTACCGTCCGGTGCGGGCTGGAGCATGCTGTGCTCTTGAAGAACGTTGAACACAGCTGAGTTGTTCGCTGGGATGCCGTCTATGCCTTGCGATAACAGGTGGGCACGCAACTTGTCCGAGACGGTCTTGCTGACGAGCCAGAGCGCATCGTGCGTCAGCCAGCCATCGGACGCCTGGGGCTGATTTAGTTTCAACTCTTCCTTGAGCAGATAGCGCAGGCCGTCAAGCAGCTTGCGCTGCAGAGCATGCTTCGGTGCGGCCATCGCCTTTGCCGGATCTCCTCCCAGTTCTTGGGCGACAGACGCACGGTCGGCCTTGATCACCAGTTCCCCGAGCACCCCGGCATGCTCGTACTGTCCTGCCATGATGCACAGCAGCGCCGCCCACAGCGATGGGAAGCCGCTGAGCCAGTCAAGGATGAAGCGATCGATCACCTGGTGGTACAGCAGGCTGGTAGCTGCACTGTGCAGGCGGTACTCGCGATCCTCTCGATAGCGGAATCGGTAGGGTTGCTTCAGCGGGCCATGCCAGGGGTGCCAGACACTGCCGTCGGCCTGCTCGACATGCAGATCAACAGCGATCTTGCCGATGTCGTGAAGCAGGGCGGCGTAGGCGGTGGCGGCGGTCCAGGCTTCGGCTTGTGCGGCCTGGTCTTCGGGTGTTGCGCCAGCGGGCAGGAGATAGGACTGCCTCAGCTTGAGCGCGTAGGCAACGATTTCAAGACCATGGTCGAGCATGCCGCCGTGGTAGGCATGGTGGTGGCTCTCTGAGGCGGGAAATTGCTGCACAAGCGCGGCGTAGCGCTCCAAGGGCGTGCGGTACAGCGTGTCGAACTGCTGGCGAGACAGCGACGTGCGCTGCCAAATGTGTTCCAGCAGCTTCTGACGGCGCGGGGTGGCGAGCAAGGACGCGGCCGTCTCCGGCCGCGTCAGCCCTTTCGGGAGGTCGGTGGTGGGTCCTGGCGACGCAGCGGCAGCGACCGAAGCCCTTTTTCGCTGGAACAGGGAGAGCATGTAGGTGTCCTGATAGCGGGCCGTGCGGGAAGCCTTTTAGCCTTTTCGGGGTAGGGCCTTTCCCCTTGCACCCCATTCACTTGCCATTTCTGCCCTTTGGTCTTTAACCGTTTCGGTATAGCGAGGCGCAGATTGCGGTTCCAGCGTCAATGTGGAATCCGCTTGTGTGGATTGGGCGGCGACCCTCTGTGCTAGCTCTGCCTATGCTGCGCGGACGCCGTTTCAGCCAAGAGGGTTTTATCGGGCGACAAAGTTGACAAAGGCGACAGGAGAGACTAGGGTGATTCCTGTCTTAAACCTGCCTGGGAGATGATCATGTCCAATTCCATTGAATTAATTGCCGACCGTTTGCCGCGCGTCACGGTGGAGGATGTGCGTCGCTTCGCCGCCATTGTTGATATCCGAGATGCTGGGGCTTTCGCGGCCGAACTGCAGGCATTCGTTCACGAGCGTGTAGAGGCGGTGGAGCTTCCCGCTCGCCTGGAAATGGAGACGATGGAGCAGACTTTGGCACGCAAGGCGGCCGCGCTGCGCGCCGAGACGCGCTGGGCACCGAATGAAACCGAAGTCCAGCGTGGCCGCACCGCGTTGCTGAAAACCTTTAACCAGCCGCATAACCTGCCGATCCCCGAATTCGCCAAGTTGGCGGACAAGTCGCGTCAGCAGATCTACAAGGACATCCTCGCCCGTCGGTTGCTGGCACTGAACGTAGGGCCGCGCGGCCAGAAGCTACCCGACTGGCAACTCGACCCGGTGAAACAGCAGTTGACCCAAGCCGTCCTCCAGGAGGTCGAGGGCATCGACAACTGGACGATTTACGGTGCGCTTTCCGAACCGCTCGAAGGCTTGGGCGGGCGTTCGCCGGTAGATGCGGTGACGCCAGACTCGATCGACAAGGTAAGCGAGGCCGTGTTCAACGTGCTGGGCGTTCAGGTGCATTGAGGTGAGACTGCCATGAGTCGTGAGTTGCCGTTGTTCCTGATCGATGCCGGTGAACTGCTCCAGCATGTGAGCCGCATCGTCTATCGGGGCAGCCCGCTGCACTATGGCCGCAGCAGCACCAACCGCTACGACGACCCGACGAGGTCCTACGGCGTGCTCTACCTGGGCCCCGACCTACCTACGGCGCTGATGGAATCGGTGTTTCACAAGCACCAGTGGCTTGCGGACACCACGCGCTCGATCACGCTGCAAGAAGTCCAGGGTCGGATGGTGCGCGCCGTGGGCGTTTTGTGCGACTTGCGCCTAGCCGATCTCACGGCACCGGGCGTCATGGCGGGCTACTTCGGCTTGAACCTGGAGCAATTGGCCAGCCGCGACTACACGCACACACAGCAGGTATCCACCCAGGTGCATGCGATGCTCGGCGACGACGGCCTGCCGCTGTTCGACGGGGTGCTCTATCCGTCGCGCAACAACTATCCCGCCAAGAGCATTGCCCTGTTCGAGCGTGCAGAAGCGAAAGTCAGGGTCATCAAGGACATCGACCTGGTTGACCACGTGGACTGGCCGGGTTTCGTTGCTACCTATCGCATCGGTGTGGAGCCCGACCCTGGGCCGGTGGAACCGGATGACGAAGCGTCCTAAAGCAGCAAAAGAGTACATTGAGGCCCCAAGCAGAGTGAATTGGACCAGACTGGAATAGGAATTCCTCGTGTAGCAGGAGACGATCATGAACACGACAACCCGCATCAGTACCGCAGAACGTCTCGGCCGCAGCGTTGGCCGTGGATGGCGCGCCTATGCGCGCGGCGAGCGAAGGTTGTCGAGCTGGCTAGCCTCTAAAGGGGTGCCTGTCGTTGGTGCCGCGTTGGCGTTGTGGGTGGTCAAGCTGGCTGTGCTGGGACTGCTGTTCTACGTTGCTTCCTGGCTGGCGGTTTTGCTGCTGTTGGGAGTTGCGGCGGCATGGATGGCAGGTAGTTTGGCTAGAAGGGACGACCGCTGGGCACAACAGGACGAACTGCGCAATGGGGAGGCGGGCTTCGGACTGTATTCGTCCTCCGGTCAAAGGATCGACCCTCACGACCCGAACGACCCGTTTGATGGCTGAGGTTTGGCCGGCCCGTCACAGCGCCTTCCGGCTACCTTGTTTACGCCTGCCCCTGCGGTATCACGCGCTTCCTTGAAGCCGACGGCACAAAGTTCTGCGCTATCACTCCAACCTTGACTCGGCCACCCCAAGGGCGCGACCCAAAGGTCGGTAGGATCAAGAACATCTTCCCGTGACGAAGTTCAGCAGCATGTCGCCGAATGCGTTGTTCAAGCCGATCATCGGATTGAAATTGTTGTGTGGCCGGTTCCAGCCCCATCGTAGAGCGCGTCCAAGATAGTGCTGTCGATCCAACGGGCCAACTGGAACTAGAAATCCAAGAGGAACAACCCGAACTGCGCCACGCTGACGGTGACGACTGTCTTGAGGTCGTAGGTGCCGACGACCAATACCAGCGAAATGCAATCACCAACGCCATCTGGAGCAGCACGAGCACCATGGGTAGGGCCAGGCGCGCTACGTGCATGGCGGGGGATATTGCGAGTTTCCAACGGCCATTCCCATGTCGCCTGCCGCGCGCGTCACGATGTTCGGCAAGATGAATAGCCCCGGAGCGATTCAGTGCTGCGTAGCTCAAGGACATAGAGTTCAAGAGGCGTGTTTGCATGAGCTACGATCAGGAAGAAACCGGGTTTGCGAGACCACGCTGGACTATCGCGCAGACGTAACGACTGCCGAGTGTCCGAATGACGTGGTCGCAGGGAGGCAAGTTGTCTACTTTTAGGCAAGCACTCCGATGTGGATTGTTGCGTATGGTAATAATTAGGTGGAATTTATAATTGCTAAAAAATATGAATTAAGAACTAATAAAAAAGGATGTTTTTATATGTCAGAGCCTAGTCGTCATTCCCTCAAAGCCGTGTCAACCCTGCCTATCTCTGAACATCGACTGGAAATTCGCCATTTACGATATTTCAAGGCGGTCGCAGAAGAGTTGAGTTTTACCCGTGCAGCCGAAAAGCTGCATATGGCCCAGCCACCGTTGAGTCAGCAGATCAAACAACTCGAAGATGAGCTGAATGTGAAACTGCTTGAGCGCGACACTCGGCCCATCCGTCTGACCGAAGCGGGGGAGCAGTTTCTGCTCAGGGTCAATTCCATTCTGGCGGATATCCATAACAGCATTCGCGACGTAAAGGGCATTGCCGAAGGGCGCAGTGGGCGTCTGGTGATAGGGTTCGCGGGCTCGGCCATGTACAACGGTTTACCCGAAGTGCTGGGTCTGTTTCAGCAATGCTGTCCGGGGGTGGAGTTGGCATTCAAAGAAATGCTCGCCGCAGAGATATCCCCTGCGCTCCTGACGCGCAGCATCGACATAGGCTTCGCCCGCCCCCCTATTAACGAGAACCCGGCGATCCATCAAAAACTGCTGTTGAACGAACCTTTGGTCGCGGCCGTCCCGGCATGGCACCGACTGGCCGGGCGCGAGCGCATCAGCGTGACGGACCTGCACGGCGAAAAAGTCGTGCTCTACCCCCGTTATCCTCTTCCCAGCCTGACCGATCTGATCCTGAACACGCTCGACGCAGCGTCGGTCAGGGTGCACATCGTGCAGCCGATCGAGAACCTGCAAGCGGCCCTGGGGCTTACGCGAGCCGGCGTGGGGTTGACATTCGTGCCTCAGAGTGTGGGCGCCGAGCAGCGCCAAGGCATTGTGTTCTTGCCCATTGAGGGGGATCTACTGCGCTCGCCAATGAGCGCCGCCTGGCTAACCGAAAACTGCACGGCTGCGGTACACAATTTGTTACCGATGCTCGACCTGGCCGGTACATGGCTGCAGGCTCAACGCCCCCCAGCAACGGGAACAATAGCGCCGGTTACGTAAGTTGCTGCAGATGAGGCAAGCCAGGCAACGCAGTCTGCAACCTCTTCGGGTTGACCGGCCCTCTCCATGGGCACCGCCGTCGCCAGGGTGGCCGCCCGGTCGGGCTTGCCGGCGGCGGCGTGCAGGTCTGTCTCAATGAGCCCCGGCGCCACGGCGTTGACTCGAATACCATCGCCGGCTACTTCTTTAGCCAAGCCATGGGTGAGGCTATCGATCGCGCCCTTGGTGGCGGCGTAATGGATCCACTCGCCGCCGCCACCCAACTGTGCAGCACGCGAAGAAACGTTGATGATTGACCCCCCATGCCCGCCTCGGGAATAGCCCATGCGCCGGACGGCTTCACGTGCACACAGGAACGCGCCAAACACATTCACCTGGAAAACCCGCTGCAACTGTTCGAAGGTCAGCGCTTCGAGCCGGCAAAAGCCTTCAGTGATTCCAGCGTTGTTGACCAGCAGCGTCAACTGCTCGCCCTGTTGATCCAGCATATTGAACAGGGTAAGTACCTGTTGTTCGCAGGCGATGTCCAGTTGCATTGCCTGCGCCTTACCGCCTGCCGCAACGATGGTTTGGATGACTCGCTCGGCGGCGGTGGCGTCCCGGGTGTATGTCAGGACCACGTGATAACCGAGCCCCCCAAGCTTCAAGGCAATGGCAGCGCCGATACCGCGACTGCCACCGGTCACCACTGCAAGTTCTGCCATAAAAGACCTCTTCTACTGTGGGTAAGTTAATTAGTCGCCCCTGAAAAACCCCAACCACCCAACGACCGCAAGGCCTTGATGTCTGCACCGGCGTGCTAAAACTACCAGTGTTCGCTACGCTGAAGGCTGGTTTCTTGCAATTTCCGCCCATGCGT
>NZ_JSBW02000076.1 GCF_000772705.2 Xanthomonas vasicola | reverse complement strand
ACAGATCGCGGCGCTCGTCGCGGGCGGTGAGTTGCAGGCCCGACACCACCGACGGCGGCAGGCGCGTGTCGCGCAGGTTCATGTCGCCGGTGGCCACCGGGTCCAGCAAGCCCACCGCCTGCGCGGTACGCCCCGATGGCACCAGCGGCGGGTGGGTGGGGGTGAGTTTGAGGATTTCGCCGTCTGGGCCACGGTCGATCTTCATGTCTTTGGGATTTTGGATGCCGCGCTCGTGGACCATACGAGTGAACATTGCTGCGGTGACCGCGCCACGGCTGAAGCCGGTGGAGGCGATGCTTATCTCGGCTTTGGGATCTTCGATCTTCCAGTCGTTGGCTTGGTTGATGAACTTCAAGTACATCTCTTCCATCCGTGGCCCATAGCTGTAGCCCAGGCCACCGTCGAGGTTGCGGGTAAAGGCATCGTCCTGGGTGCCTACGCCTGGGACGTAGTAGCCATTGATATTGCGGAAACCAGCGAAGTTGGCTGCTTGCACTTGATCGTACATGATGCCGATATTGGTGATGTGCTCGGGATCCTTGTTCTTGTCATTGCCGGTGCCATCGAAGCAGGCGACGAACAAACGGGTGTGCGGATTGTTCTGACTGACCAACTGCGGTGCCTGGAACTGCGCCAGCGCATGGCGGCTTTGTTGATAGACAGCCAGATCCTGTGCAGTCGCCGGAAAGGTTTCCACACCGTCGGCCCATGTCCTCGTATCGTTACGCTCATTATCCATTGCACGCCCCTTGGCGAATCCGCCATCAGTAGGTCTTGGTGTAGGCGAGGATCAGGTCGTTGCGAAAATAACTATATTCGTTGCCCGGCTTCTGCTGGACAGTCGTCTGCACCATCGCCTTCATATACACATTGATAGTGCGGTCGTTTACTTCCAAAATGATATCGGGAGAGATATCGGCCTGCAGGATCGGCGGCAGCTGTTCCTGTGGCACATGGTGCAGCACCACCTTGTCCTTAAATATGGTATCAAGGTCGACTAGCGCATGATGCGGCTGGCCGTCCTTGGAACGCCACGTTACCTCGGCAGGGGGCGGGAAGTGCGGGAAATTGCGGATGCCGATCGTACCAGCGTGCATATTGTCAGGGTAGATATCGCCGAGGGAGGCAGAGGAAATCTGTTTGACATCCTCGGGATAATTTGCCTCGTATCTTCCGTTGTAAAACACCTTGCAGCCATACGTATCGTAGCAGCCCGCCCCAAACGCATGTTTACTGAACGGAATCGGCTTGCTGGTATCGATATGCACGGTGTTATGGGCATCGACGGGAATATTGCCGATCAGGTGAATACCGGATGGATCGTTGGTCGGTGTATTCATGCGCGAACATCCACTCAGAGGGGGAACGAAGACGGCGCACAGCAGCAGGGGAAGCGCTGCGCGGTGCTGCGGGAAGCAATGCGGTCGCACAGCCATGGGGCCACCTGCTGGAAGGGAATGCTAGCCTACTACAGCCTGCTTCCCGGAATATGCTCAGCGCACGCAATTGCCCTTGTTGTCCTGTGACCTGCAAAGCGATACGTGGCAGCGCGCCCTCGCTTCCATCCGTGGCCCATCGCTATAGCCCGGGCCACCGTCGAGGTTGCGAGTGAAGGAATCGTCCTGAGTGCCTACGCCTGGGACGTAGTAGCCGCCGATATTTTTGACATTATCAGTTTTCGCCGTTTGCACATGATTATTCAAAATACCGATATTGGTGATGTGCTCAGGATCCTTGTACTTATCGTTGCCGGTGCCGTCGAAGCAGGCAACAAACAAACGGGTATGCGGATTCTTCTGGCTGACAAGCAAGGGCGCTTGGAACTGAGTCAGCGCATGGCGGCTCCGTTGATAAGCAGCCAAATCCTGTGCAGTCGCCGGATAGGTTTCCACACCATCGGCCCATTTCTTCTCGTCGTGACGCTCGTTAGCCATTACATGCTCCCTGGCGAATACGCCATCAATAGGTCTTGCTGTAGGCGAGGATCAGGTCGTTGCGGAAATCGCTGTCTGGGTTGCCCGGCTTTTGCAGCACGGTCGTCTGCACCATCGCTTTCATATACACATTGATGGTGCGGTCGTTCACTTCCAGGATGATATCCGGAGAGATATCGGCCTGCAGGATCGGCGGCAGCTGTTCCTGCGGCACATGGTGCAGCACCACCTTGTCCTTGAAGATTGTATCAAGGTCGACCAGCGCATGGTGCGGCTGGCCATCCTTGGAGCGCCACGTCACCTCGGCAGGGGGCGGGAGGTGTGGGAAGTTGCGGATGCCGATCGTGCCTGAGTCAAGGTTACCTGGGTAACCATCGCCTAGCGACGCTGACGAGATCTGTTTGACATCATCGGGATCGTGGGCCTCGTACCTGCCGTCGTACAGCACCTTGCAGCCATAGGTGTCGTAACACATCGCCCCGAACGCATGGTCGGCGAACGGAATTGGTTTGCTGGTATCGATATGCACGGTGTTATGGGCATCGACGGGAATATTGCCGATCAGGTGAATACCGGATGGTCGTTGGTCGGTGTATTCATGCGCGAACATCCACTCAGAGGGAGAACGAAGACGGCGCACAGCAGCAGGGGAAGCGCTGCGCGGTGCTGCGGGATGCAAGGAAGTCGCACAGCCATGGGGCCACCTGGGAAAAGTAGAGGGGACGTCTGCTACCGATCGATGCGGTCATCGTAACGCGGTGCTGGCGCGGCTCGCGTGCGCGCGCCATCTCCTGTTCGTAGCAGCGTCGTCCTGCATTGTCATCCGCGTCTGCGCCGTGGTCGCTTCGTCGGCGATGTGGACGTTTTTCTCCCTTCGCCCATGCGTGCGGTGTCCCGTTGCTACCGCGGCGGCGGGGGCGAGAGCGTAGCGGGTGTGCCGATGCTGCCGACCGACTGGTGGCAAAGCTTGGACTGCAGCAATGCTTGACGCTGCGTTCGTGGTCAGCGAGCGCTTTCTCAGTCGTCCGCCAAGCTCCATGACATCGGCCCATCTCCTTGCGCGCGGATCGATCGTTCCATTTCATTTCGATATACCAGTACATAAATTCTTCATTGGCTGGCGCAGAAGGACTCGCCTATACCTGTCGACCAGATCGCACGCTGAAGCGCACGTAACGTCGGGCACGCGATCGGCGGCCAAGCTGCCTGCTGGGGAGAAATGACGGGCGGCATCGCCCGTTTTTTGCGTGATCACGCCGCGCGTCTGCGCTGCGACAACCCGTTTCAATCGTCTTGCGTCCTGGGAGGGATTTAGATGTACCAGTGTTCCAGCCATGCCTCGGCAGGTACGGGCGTGCTCGCCCGCGGTTTGCCTTCGTTGCGTTACTCCGCCATGGCCATCAGCATCGGGTTATTGCTCGCTGCGCCGGTCTATGCGCAGCAGGCGCAGTCGTCCCAGATTGCCTCCTCGAGCAGTGCGAGCAAGGCCACCGACCTGGACGCGGTCGAAGTGCGCGGCGTGCGCGCCAGCCTGATCAAATCGCAGTCGATCAAGCACGATGCCGAACAGATCGTTGATTCGGTCAGCGCCGAGGATATCGGCGCACTGCCGGACCGTAGCGTCACCGAAACCCTGCAACGGGTGAGCGGCGTGACCATCGATCACTTCATGGCGCGTAACGATCCGGACCATTTTTCTGCCGAAGGCAGCGGCGTGATGATCCGCGGCATGACCCAGGTGCGCGGCGAACTCAATGGCCGCGACAGCTTCAGCGCCGCCAGTGGCCGTGGTCTGAGTTTCGAGGATGTGCCTGCCGAACTGATGGCGGGCGTGGACGTCTACAAGAACCCGTCGGCCGAGATCATCGAAGGCGGTCTTGGCGGTACGGTCAACCTGCGCACGCGCATGCCGTTCGACCAACCTGGCCGGATCATCGGCGCGACCGCTGACGTGAACTACGGCGATTTCAGCAAGACCTACAAACCATCGGGCTCGTTTCTCTTCAGTGATCGCTGGAATACCGGCCTCGGCGAGATGGGCGTGATGGTGGATGTGGCGCATTCGGAACTGGCCACCCGCAGCGATGGCATCCAGGTCGAGCCGTTCGTGCGGCGCACCGATGCGGCGCTGCTGGAAGGCACCAATTTCGACAAGGTCTATGTGCCCGGCGGCGTCAACTGGCGGCAGCTTGATTTCGAGCGCAAGCGCAACGGCGTGGCCGGCGCGTTCCAGTGGCGCCCCAGCGACGACACCGAGATCTATGTGCAGTACATGCGTTCCAGCTACGACATGAACTGGCAGGAGCGCGCAGCATTTTTCAACGACGACACCAACGCGATTGCGCCGGCGCCCGGTAGCCAATTTACCTACGATGCCGACGGCCGCTTCGTCAGCGGCTCGCCGACGTCCAGTTCCTGGCGCGGCAACGTCACCGGCAACGATGGCGTGCGCTTCTACACCAACAACCGCTACTCGCAGCAGACCACGACCACCTCGGATTTGTCCGGCGGCTTCACCCACAAGCTCACCAGCAACCTCACCGTGCGCGGCGACATGCAGCTGGTGCGCTCGGAGAGTGATTCGCTGGACTTCACTCTGTTCGACTCGATCTATCTGCCGGGCCTGAATGTCGATCTGAGCGGCAAATATCCGTCGGTGGCGATTGCCGACAGCACCTACACCAGCAACCCCTCCAATTATTTCTGGAGTGCGGCGATGGACCATCTGGCGAAGAATCGCGGCCGCGAGTTGGCCACGCGCTTCGACCTGGAATACGCCTTCGACGACAGCTCCTGGCTGCGCACGTTCCGTGCCGGCATCCGCGCCACCGACCGCACCCAGATCAACAAGAACTCCGGCTACAACTGGGGCGTGATCAGCGATAACTGGGCGCAGATTCCCGGGACCGCAAATGGGACCGGCCTGGCCGATCTGGCCACCTACATGACCGGCACCTCGCAGCTGTATTCGTACTCCGATTTGTTCCGCGGCAAGATCGATGTGCCCAACAGCCTGTACTTTCCGAGCACTGCCGCGGTCAAGGATTACGCCGGCACCTCGAAGATGATCGAGCAGATTGTGGCGCTGCGCGGGTCGGGCTGGGCGCCGGACAAGTACCAGCTGCAGGACATCAATCGCCAGTTCGAACGCACCCAGGCCGCCTACGCGGTGCTGTACTTCGGCAACGACGAAGCGCTGGGCGTGCCGGTAGACGGCAACATCGGCGTGCGCATCGTGCAGACCAGGACCGAGGCAAATGGCTACGGCCAGTTCCCCGACCTGTCGGGAAGCGCGGGTTTGGAAGCGCTGCGGGAGCAGTACACCGGGCAGTACTTCGCCAACAATGCCAAGGGCAGTTATACCAACGTGCTGCCGAGCTTCAACATGCGCTTCAAGTTCTCCGACGCGCTGCAGTGGCGCATTGCTGCGTCCAAGGCGATGGCACGCCCGGACTACACGCAATTGCAGCCGTACTTGTTGTTGGCCGCAAACACCGAGTCCAACGGCACGGTGTCCAGGTGGACCGGGACCGCCGGTAATCCGAACCTCCAGCCGATGAAGGCCAACCAGTACGACACCGCGCTGGAGTGGTACTTCGACACCAGCGACATGATGTACCTGACGCTATTCTACAAAAGCGTCAAGGATTACTTCTCCAACCAGACGGTCACCGAAAACTACGGTGGCCAGGACTGGTTGGTGACGCGTCCGTACAACATGGACAAGGGGCGCATCCGCGGTTTCGAATACGGCTATACGCAGTTCTTCGATTCCTGGCCGGGTTGGCTGAGCGGCTTCGGCGTCAATGCCAACTTCACCTTCGTCGACAGCAGCGGCGGCGTCAACACCGCCACCGACCCGTACACGCAGACCACCGTCACGGGTGTGAGCCTGCCGCTGGAAGGTCTGTCGCGGCGTAGTTACAACCTGGCCGGCATCTACGAGAAGGGACCACTTTCACTGCGCCTAGCCTACAACTGGCGTTCGCGTTACCTGCTCACCGCCAGCGACGTGTCGACCAAGTTGCCGACCTGGTCGGACGATTACGGCCAACTCGATGCTTCGGCGTTCTATCGCTTCAACCCGCATGTGCAGCTTGGCGTGCAGGCCAACAATCTGACCAACACCGTGACCAAGGTGTTGATGGGGCCGACGTCCTACACCGGTGGTGATGTGGACAACCATCTGTACACGCGCAGCTGGTTCGTCAACGACCGGCGCTACTCGCTGGTGTTGCGCATGAACTGGTAAGTGCGCGCAATCACGCCGTCAACGTGTGCGGGCTCTCAGAGTTGAGCCCGCACGCCTAGCCCGGCGCTCTGGCCTTGTGATGCCGGAGTCGGCGGGTTTTCTGGCGTTGTTATAGGTTTAGCGAATACCTTTCCAGGAATATTTCATTGGTCTGGCACGACGGTCGCACCCTATGCTCCGCCGAAGCTACGAGGTAAGCCCGCTCGGGATTACACCGCATCCACGCAGCCCCGGCCCTTGTCGGAGGCGGATGCCAAGCCAGCACCAACGACGGGTAGGGCGTTCGCGCACCGGTCCGCTAAAACTAGAAGTACATGCGTCCTGGGAGGGAGCACCATGTCAGTGCAACATCGCCACATTCCGGCAGGCCGGACTGTGGGTCAGCGTTCGACCCGTGATTTCCGCCGCTCCGTGATAGCCATCAGTGTGGCCACGCTGCTGAGCGCGCAGGCCTATGCGCAGGATGCGACCACCACTGCTACCCCGGCATCGGATGCGACGACGCAACAGCTGGACACCGTGCAGGTCACCGGTACCCGCAGCAGCGTCACCAAGGCGCAGCTGGTCAAGCAGAACGCTGAGCAGATCGTCGATTCCATCGTTGCCGAAGACATCGGCAAGCTGCCCGACAACAACGTGGCCGAGGCGTTGCAGCGCATCTCCGGCATCCAGATTTCGCGTAACTACGGCGAAGGCAGCTCGATCGCCATTCGCGGCCTGACCCAGGTGCGTACCGAACTCAATGGCCGTGACATCTTTACCGCCAACGATGGCCGTGGCCTGAGCTTCGAAGACGTGTCGGCCGAATTGCTCGGCGGCGTCAACGTCTACAAGAATCCGTCTGCCGACATGATCGAAGGTGGCCTGGGCGGCACCGTCGACCTGCGCACGCGCCTGCCGTTCGACTACGACGGCCGCAAGATCGCCGGCAGCGTGCAGTACAACTATTACGACCTCGCCGACGAGGGCAAGCCGGCGTTCTCGGGCTTGTTTAGCAATCGCTGGCAGACCGGTATCGGCGAGATCGGCATCCTGGTGAACTACTCGCAGCAGACCAGCCCGTTCCGTCAGGACACCATTTCGATCGAGCCGTGGTACGGACAGACCGAGGATATCCCCGGCTACGAAGGCCAGCAGGTCTTCGTTCCGCATGGCGCCGGCATCAACACCACCGTCGGCGAACGCGAGCGCAAGACCGGCGCGTTTGCGATGCAGTGGCGCCCGAACGATGCGGTCGAGATTTACACGCAGGTGCTGCGTTCGGAATACGACTTCAGCTGGCACGATTATTCGTTCTTCGCGCTGACCGGTGCTAAGGATGGTCTGATCAACGCGACCGGAAAACGAAGCAACCGCATCCGCCGCGCTGAGGGCGCTCAAATCGCCGATTTTTTGCCGGTTTCGGCCGTTTGCGGGGTGTTGCCTGGGTTACAGGCACAG
>NZ_JSBW02000075.1 GCF_000772705.2 Xanthomonas vasicola | reverse complement strand
CCGCCCACCCTGTAACCCAGGCAACACCCCGCAAACGGCCGAAACCGGCAAAAAATCGGCGATTTGAGCGCCCTCAGCGCGGCGGATGCGGTTGCTTCGTTTTCCGGTCGCGTTGATCAGACCATCCCTAATGGAAAACTTTCGTATCCATGCCGCCATCGGCATCGCGCGGGTGGGCAATAGTAACGAGCATGTCATCGCGCCAGAGAGCATGACCGGCGCTCCGCTTTCCGGCGCATCGGATGTGACCGGAGGCCTGCCGATCCGGGCCGGGACCGAGTCGGAACCGGTGCGCAGTTCCGATCTGCGCGATATCCACGGCGCACTCAAACGACATGCCGCCCGTTTCCGCATCTTTGCGTATCCGGACCTGGCCGAAAAACGCTGGCCGCGGGGCGGCGGCCAGGAAATCGTCATCGGCTCGACGGTCGGCGACAACACCGTCATCGATATCGTGTGGACCGTGCACGTGGCCAACAAAAAAAACCACTACCTTCATCCTCCCCGAAGCCGGGCGCCAGCGCATCGCAAGCTATAGCGACGGTCACCTGCCGCCGATCCGCAACCCCAGCATCGACAAACCTCATGCGGCATTGACCACCGATCGCGATCTGTCCGATGACTACGCCACTGCGGTGCAGGCGCGTTTTTCCGAATATCTGATCAACCGCAATCATTTCGACGACCTCGAACGCCGTTGGCCGGACTCTGCGTTCTGGGCACGCCGCCAAGCCCGGCTCGACCTGGCAGCCGTGGCCTGACGCCACCGACCCGCCGCAGCTGTGAGAGACCTACGACAACCAACTTGCATTGCCATATCGCCCACCGGGTCGGCCAGTGGCTGCCCAGCGATCAGCGCGTTCTGGATGACTGGCTGAACGCGCTGGTACGCGAGGTCGACGCCGACACGCTGAAAAGCCTCTCCGCGGCCGTTGCATCCGGTCATCGAGGATTTCAAGGCACTGATCGAAGGCGATGCGCAGATCTACATGCTGTTCCATCAGATGTTCGAGCAGGTACCGCACAGACAGCCCTGCAACCGGTATCCAACCGGCAAGCCGCAGGTCCGCGATTATCACCTGATGCTGAAATTGTTCGACGCCATCATGACGCGTGCGCCGGAGTTCAATCAGACCGGCCTTGTGGGTTTCCCGATCAATGCAATCTCGATTGGCCGATGGGCACCGGGAGCGGCGCCAGCGCGTTCTTGAACGAAAAGGTCAACGCGGCATTTCGCGCGATGCTCAACGAGTGGGCACGTTTTCTGGCCTCGCCGGATTCAACCTACGTGCTCAACAGCGATCCGGTCAGCGGCTGGTTCGGCCGCGCTGCAAAGACTGCCATGCCTGACTTCGCAACCAACCTCATCTGCGAGCCCACTGCGCCCCATTACGGATTCACCTCCTGGGACGATTTCTTTACCCGCCGCTTTCGGCCCGGCGTCCGTCCGTTCGACGCGCCCGACGACGATGCGGTCATCGTCAACGCTTGCGAATCCGCGCCCTACCGGCTGGCACACGGCGTGCAATTGCGCGACCGTTTCTGGATCAAGGCGCAGCCATACTCGCTCGACCACATGCTTGCGCACGATGCATATGTCGAACAGTTTGTGGGGGGGGGGCAGCGTCTATCAGGCATTTTTTGGATGCACTCAGCTATCACCGCTAGCATAGTCCGGTGTCCGGTCGCATCGTCAAGACGCATCTACAACCTGGAACCTACTACGCACAAGCGCTTGCCGAAGGTTTCGATTCGGCCGGGCCCAACTCCGCGCAGGCCTACATCATCGAGATCGCCACGCGCGCGATGATCTACATCCAGGCCGACAATCCGGCCATCGGCGTGATGTGCTTCATGGCGGTGGGCATGGCCGAGGTCCCCACGTGCGAGCTCGGCGTCTACAAGGGGCACTACGTCAGAAAAGGCGATCCGCTCGGCATGTTCCACTTCGGCGGATCGACCCATTGCCTGATATTTCGATCAGGCATGCGCCTGACATTCGATCTCCATGGGCAGACCACCGGTTTGAACGCAAAAACATTCGGGTCAACGCAGGCATCGCTCGCGTGATCGCGTAAAAAAAGCGAGGCACACCGGTGTGCACCTCGCTGTTTGTCCATCGCAGACGCAAGTCTGCGACGTCGTCTCTCACTCAGCGCGCCGCTGCATCCAACTGCACTTGCGCCTTGCCCACCGGGTTGCGCGGGTCGCTGCCGCCGCTGAGCACGTTGCGGCGCTTGTCCCATTCCACTGTTTGCAGGTTGCCCCACACGTGGCTGGAGCCGCGGCCGCCTTCGGCGGTGTCGCCGGGCAGTTTGAGTGCGTGTCCCATCGCTTGCAGGCCCTTGACAGTCTGCGGGGAGAACGCGTCGGTTTCGGCCTCGATCACGTCCGGAAGCCATTGGTGGTGATAGCGCGGCAACGCGCTGACTGCTTGCGCATCCAGGCCGGCGTCGTACCCCAGGATACCGAGCAGCACCATGGTGATGATGCGGCTACCGCCCGGGGTGCCGAGCACGATCGCCTTGTCGGCCGATTCCATGAAGGTCGGCGTCATCGAGCTGAGCATGCGCTTGCCCGGCTTCGGCGCGTTGGCGGCGTAGCCCATCACGCCGAACGCATTCGGGGTGCCGGGCTTGAGCGCGAAGTCGTCCATCTCGTTGTTGAGCAGCACGCCGGTGCCCTTGGGAATTAGCCCCGAGCCGTACAGCAGGTTGACCGTCTGGGTGGCGCCGACGCGGTTGCCTTCCCCATCGATGATGGAAAAGTGCGTGGTCTCGTCGTCTTCCAAAGGCGTGGGGTTGCCCGACAGCAGATCGCTGGGCGTGGCCTTGTCCGGGTTGATGGTGGCACGCAGGCCTTGCGCGTAATCCTTGCTGGTCAGCACGCGCTGCGGCACGTCCACAAAGTCCGGGTCGCCCAGGAAGAAGGTACGGTCGCGGTAAGCGCGGCGCATCGACTCCACCACCAGATGGGTGCGATGCAGGTCATCGAGTGTGTTCAAGTCCCAGCCTTCCAGAATCTGCAGCATCGCCGCCAGCGCAATACCACCGGACGACGGCGGCGGCGCGGTGGTGATCTTCCAGCCGCGGTAATCGAACTGGATCGGCGTGCGCTCCTTGACCCGGTACCCGGCCAGCTCGGCCGCCTTCCACTGGCCGCCCGCCTGCTTCACGCCGGCCAGCAGCTTCTTGGCAGTTTCGCCCTTGTAGAACCCGTCGAAGCCCTCGTCGCCGAGCAGCTGCAGCGTGTGCGCCAGCTCCGGCTGCTTGAAGGTTTCGCCTTCGGCGATGGGTTTGCCGCCGCGCAGATACACCTCGCGCGTGCCGGGGTAGCGCTCCATCACCTCGCGCCGCGAGGCATAACCCTTGGCCATGCGCGCGTATACGGGGAAGCCCTCGCTGGCAATGCGAATCGAAGGCGCCAGCGACTGCTTCAGTGGCAGGCGGCCATGTTTGGCAGCCAGTTCCACCAGTGCCGCGGGCAGGCCCGGGATGCCGGCCGACCATGGGCCGTTGACCGACCGATCGCGGTCCAGCTCGCCTTTCTTGTCGAGAAATTGCGCTTCGGTGGCCGACTCAGGCGCAGTTTCGCGCGCGTCCAGCATCACATCCTTGCCGGTCTTGGCATCGTGCAGCAGGAAGAAGCCACCGCCGCCAAGCCCTGAGCTGATCGGCTCAACCACCGCCAGCGTGGACGACACCGCCACCGCGGCATCGAAGGCATTGCCGCCTTCGCGCAGGATCTGCAGGCCGGCATCGGTGGCCAGGGCATGGCCGCTGGCAATCGCCGCGCCGGGCGGATGCGCGGCAACCGCTGCAGTAGTGACCGCTGCTGGCTTGGCGGCATCGGCGCACCAGGCGGTAGGCGCCAGTACCAAGGCCAGCAACAACAGGCCACGTGCGGAGAAAGCTCGGGACAAAGTGCTCACGGGGCGGGAGGCTCCTGTTCGTACAGTTCGGGATGATCGCGCTGCAGCTGCATCAGCTTGGCCAGCAATTGATCATGGGTTTCCGGAATGGCCGGATCCGGGTCGATGCATTCGACCGGGCACACCACCACGCATTGCGCTTCGTCGAAATGGCCCACGCACTCGGTGCAACGCGCCGGGTCGATGACGTAGATGGTTTCGCCCATCGAGATGGCCTGATTCGGGCACGCCGGCTCGCAGACGTCGCAATTGACGCAGAGCTCGTTGATTTTCAGAGACATATCGGCACTACGATGCGACGTGACACAGCGCGCTGCAATCGCAAGCGCTGGAACGCAATGTACTGCTGCAGCCGAGCGCAGATGGCGCGTAGCGACAGGTGGACAACGCCGTGGGCGCTGTCGGAGACCGGCCTGACACGGCCGGCTCCGGTGGAGTGCGAACTCAGCAGCATGGTGCGTTTCCACGCCGCAGCCGGATACGCCCTCCCGCGCATCCGGCCTGGTACGGCATTACTTGGCTTCAACGAAGATGTATTCCGCGCCCTTGGGCTGGACGATGGTCTGCACACGCGCGTTGTCGACCGCATTGCCGATGAACAGCACGCGCACACCCTTCATCGAGTCCGGTGCCACGTCCTTGAACGCTGCATCGATCAGGTCGGCCATCTTGCTAGACGCGGACGAACCGAAGGCCAGCATGTTGCCCGGCTGCACGCCGCGGGCAAGTGCGGTCTTGACGCTTTCCAGCTGACGCTCGTAGCTGCCGGCAAATTCGGCATCCGACTCCGGCGGCAAGTAGTACAGGAACGGGCTGTTGGTGGTGGTGCCCAGGTTCTGGCCAACCACTTCCTGCAGGTACTTCTTCCAGCCGGCGTTGTCGTCCTTGGCCGGTGCGGTCAACGCAGCCGGAGCGGCGGCAGCGGTCGGCGCCGGCGCTTCCTTCTTGCAGGCGGTGACCGCCAGAGCGGCGATCGAAGCGAGCGCCAGAGCGCGCATGGTGTGTTTCATGAAACTCCTCCCTTTGAAAGGCGTGTGGTGATGTAACTGCAACTGATCAAGCCTGCGCGCGGGATTCGCGCACCTGCCGCAAGGCCTCGACAACCGATGCCGGCACGAAGCCGGAAACATCCCCGCCCAGCCGCGCGATTTCGCGCACCAGCGAAGACGAAATGAAGCTGTACTGCTCGGCAGGGGTGAGAAACAGCGTTTCCACTTCCGGAATCAGATGGCGGTTCATGCTGGCCATCTGGAATTCGTATTCGAAGTCGGACACCGCGCGCAGGCCGCGCAGCAGCACGCCGGCGCCCATCTCGCGCACGAAATGGGCAAGCAGGGTATCGAAGCCGCGCACTTCCACATTGGTATGTGCCGCAAGCGCTTCCTGGGCCAGCGCCACGCGGCGTTCCAGCGACAGCGCCGGGCCCTTGGACGGGCTGTACGCCACGCCCACCACCACACGCTCGAACAATGGCGCGGCGCGATTCACCAGGTCGATATGACCGTTGGTGATCGGGTCGAAGGTACCGGGATAGACCGCAGTGCGGCTATTGGCAACGCTCATACGGAGACTACCGGGGTCGGATCGCTCTTCAGTGTAGCAGCGGCCCGGCGGTACAGCGCATAGCGCACCTCACGGGTGGCGCCCTCGCGGTGCAGGTGCCAGCCGGCCGGCAGCAGCGGCGCATCGGCGGGCGCTTCCAGGTACAGCCAGGCATCGGCGGCCACATGCGCGGGCAGGCGTTCCAGCACTGCCGGCCACAGGCAAGCGGCGAACGGCGGGTCGACGAACACGATGTCGGCCAGCGCTGCGGGCGCACGCTCCAGCCAGCGCACTGCGTCCTCCTGCAGCACCTGCACCTGCGTGGCGGCGTCCAGCCGGATCACGTGCTCGCGCAGCCGCTGCGCCAGGCCGGGGTCGCGTTCGATCAGGGTGGCATGCGCGGCGCCGCGCGACACCGCCTCCAGGCCCAGCGCGCCGGACCCCGCGAACAGATCCAGCACGCGCGCACCGGGCAGACGCGGCATCAGCCAGTTGAACACCGTTTCGCGCACACGGTCGCTGCTGGGGCGCAGGCCGGGCAAGCTGGGCACCGCCAGACGCGTATTGCGCCAGCGCCCGCCAACAATGCGCACCTGCCCTTCCGCGGCCCGCGGTACCGGCCGCTGCGGGCGGTTCATCGCCAGGCGCCTATCGACGGCAAGCGGGTGCAGCATGGCAGTAGCGCAGTTGGCGACATGGTTCGAAGCAAGACGAATGGCCGGCCATGATAGCGCCCGCATCGCTACAGCCACCCTGCCCCGCGCCGGCGGCGATGCACACCTCGATCGCGCAGGCCTGCCTTGAAAAATCGGCAGACGGCCGCATCCCCCAGGCCATCGGCCGCATTGCGGCCTGGACCACCACGGAGCACGACCCCAATGACCGTTGATACCGACAAGCAGACACTTGGCTTCCAAACCGAGGTCAAGCAGCTGCTGCAGCTGATGATCCATTCGTTGTACTCGAACAAGGAAATCTTCCTGCGCGAGCTGGTCTCCAATGCTGCCGACGCCGCCGATAAGCTGCGCTTCGAAGCCTTGGTCAAGCCCGAGCTGCTGGAAGGCAGTGGCGAGTTGCGCATCCGCGTCGACTACGACAAGGACGCGCGCACCGTCACCATCGACGACAACGGCATCGGCATGAGCCGCGAAGATGCGGTCTCGCACCTGGGCACGATTGCCAAGTCCGGCACCGCCGATTTCCTCAAGCACCTCAGTGGCGACCAGAAGAAGGACGCCAACCTGATCGGCCAGTTCGGCGTGGGCTTCTATAGCGCGTTCATCGTCGCCGACCAGGTCGATGTGTACTCGCGTCGCGCCGGTCTTCCGGCCAGCGAAGGCGTGCATTGGTCTTCGCGTGGTGAAGGCGAATTCGAAGTTGCCAGCGTCGACAAGCCCGAGCGCGGTACCCGCATCGTGTTGCACCTGAAGGACGGCGAAGACAGCTTCGCCGATGGCTGGACGCTGCGCGGCATCCTCAAGAAATACTCCGACCATATCGGCCTGCCGATCGAGATGCGCAAGGAACATTACGGCGAAGACGCCGACAAGCCAGCAGAGCCGGAGTGGGAAGCGGTCAACCGCGCTAGCGCCTTGTGGACGCGCCCCAAGTCCGAAATCAAGGACGAGGAATATCAGGAGTTCTATAAACACGTCGCCCACGACGTGGGCAACCCGCTGGCGTGGAGCCATAACAAGGTCGAAGGCAAGCTGGAATACACCTCGCTGCTGTTCGTGCCCGGCCGCGCGCCGTTCGACCTGTATCACCGCGATTCGGCCAAGGGCCTGAAGCTCTACGTGCAGCGCGTTTTCATCATGGACCAGGCCGAACAGTTCCTGCCGCTGTACCTGCGCTTCATCAAGGGCGTGGTGGATTCGTCGGACCTCTCGCTCAATGTCTCGCGCGAAATCCTGCAGTCCGGCCCGGTGGTCGATTCGATGAAGTCGGCGCTGACTAAGCGCTCGCTGGACATGCTGGAAAAGCTGGCCAAGGACAAGCCGGACGACTACGCCACGTTCTGGCGCAACTTCGGCCAGGCATTGAAGGAAGGCCCGGCCGAGGATTACGCAAACCGCGAAAAGATCGCCGGCCTGCTGCGATTCTCGTCCACGCACGACACCAGCGGCGCGCAGAGCGTGGGCCTGGCCGATTATGTTGGTCGCCTCGCCGAAGGCCAGGACAAGCTGTATTACCTCACCGGCGAAAGCTACGCGCAGATCAAGGACAGCCCGCATCTTGAGGTGTTCCGCAAGAAGGGCATCGAAGTGCTGCTGCTCACCGACCGCATCGACGAATGGCTGATGAGCTACCTCACCGAATTCGACGGCAAGTCGTTCGTGGACGTGGCCCGCGGCGACCTGGACCTGGGCAAGCTGGATTCAGAAGAAGACAAGAAGGCGCAGGAAGAAGTCGCTAAATCCAAGGAAGGCCTGGCCTCGCGCATCAAGGCAGCGCTGGGCGACGACGTGGCCGAAGTACGCGTCTCGCATCGCCTGACCGACTCCCCCGCGATCTTGGCCATCGGCCAAGGCGACCTGGGCCTGCAGATGCGCCAGCTGCTGGAAGCCAGCGGCCAGGCCGTACCGGAAAGCAAGCCGGTATTCGAATTCAACCCGGCCCACCCCCTGATCGAGAAACTGGATGCCGAACAGGATATGGACCGGTTTGGCGACTTGAGTCGCGTGTTGTTTGACCAAGCTGCGCTAGCGGCGGGGGATAGCCTGAAGGATCCGGCTGGCTACGTGCGGCGGTTGAATAAGTTGTTGCTGGAGTTGTCGGTGTAATCGATTATAACCACACAAGTAATGCAAAGACCGGCTAATCGCCGGTCTTTGCATATGAGCGCAATTATTGCTCTCATCAATAAAAAAGTGCGAGCCATTCACCATGACCATGCAAGGTGGTGGACGGGCAGCCATAAAGCTTTCACTATTGGCGCAGGCCACAAGGCCTTCGCGTGAGCAGTACTGATCAATTCTAGGAATAAGAACATTCAGCCACTTTCTGACGGGAGTGGAATGTTCTGCCGCGCTACTTTGGAGAAGGAGCCCCGACGGGTGGCGCGCGATGCATGCCAAGAGCAAACGCATCGTCATTGATGTGAAGTGTGCGAATAGATTTCTAGCAATCGCTTAGGGAACCTCTGAACAATTGCCGGACCAGCGAGAACGCTAGCAATCTGACCTAATCGCAACACTCGCAACTTGCGGAATCACTTACGTAATGCCTACAAGCTCAGGCGTCGATCAAAACCCGATGGAGGAGTTGTTCAGAGCTTCCTTAGTTGTCCCTGAAAAATCCCCTTCAAGCGCCCCGTGCCGTCTGTGACAGCGGCACGTGGCTAAAGGATGGCCATTCCATCGCCCGCATCCAGGCACGCAAAAACGCGATCCAGCGCAGCAGCCAGCG